>JAZUIF010000117.1:0-25955 GCA_045642085.1 Paludibacteraceae bacterium
GAAATATATAAAAGTTTTGAGATTAAGGAGAAATTGTATACTAAATGATTTAGAGTTTTCAAAGCGATTGATTTACGTTAAAATCGCTGTTTTTTGTTTGATTAAATTATGATATATATACCCTAACGGGAAATGTTATAATCCCCATATCATATTTTCTACCGACATTAAATCCCTACCAATATTGAATCCCTACGGGATAATTGGGAACAATCCGTGCAATTCGTGTTCGTACCAACGTCGAAATTTCGAATCATTTACGGAAATTTTACGTTATTATAATTGGATATATGGCATTGCCCTTTCAGGGCGTTGCAATTTGTTGGTTACATAATCCCAGGGTGTCGCTTCGCTTTACCCTGGGCTGAGAGATTTATCCCTTTCAGGGAAAACGTTTTCTCCGTTTTTGTTTTTCACGTTTGTGGTTTTCCAGACACAATATCCAAACTCAATTTATGAATCAATTCGTGGTTAATTCATGATAATTCGTGTTCGTTTCCACGTCGAATTTTACGAATCATTTTCGGAAATTTTTACGTTAAATAAAAACGAAGACGGGCGGGTTTGAAACCCGCCCCTACGATTCAAATAAATGAATTTGTTGAATTCAAAAACGACCGTGGAAACGGTCAGTTTAATTATTAGCCTATGGTTCGTAATTGTCGCCAGACAATTACATAACCGTAGGAATTTATGAATCAATTCATGGCAAATTCATGATGATTCGTGTTCGTTTCCATATCGAATTTTACAAATCATTTTCGGAAATTTTACGTTCTCTCAATCTCCATCAAAATCCGCAAGAATTTTCTCTGTGTGCTCTGAGTCTCTGTGGTGAATTTCTACGCCAGACAATGACATTACCGTAGTAATTCATTTTTTTCCTACCTTTGTGGCAGGAAAACATTTCGCATTCCTCATTTATAATTTAGCATTTAATACAATGGAAGAACCACAATTTGTACATAATAAGGAGGAGTATCCTCCGATGCATTCGGCAGAGCATATTTTGAACCGCACAATGGTGAATATCTATGGTTGTCCTCGTTCGGTGGAGAATCATATCGAACGTAAAAAGAGCAAGTGTCATTATATGATCGACCATGATCTAACTCAGGCTGAGGTGGATGAGATCACGCGTCGTGTCAATGATGTTATCAATTCCCATGTCGACGTGAGGTTTGAGATGGTCACTGAGGATCAGATTCCAGCCGACGTGAGCCGTGCTTCGTTGCCTGCTGGGGCTGACACATTCCGTCTTGTCTATATTGGCGACTACGATGTGTGTCTATGCGTCGGGGCTCATGTGAAGAATACGTCTGAGATTGGAGAGTTCCGTATTACGAGCCATAGCTATTCGGACGGAAAATTAAGGATTGTGTTTAAGCTAGACGAAGCGAAATAATCAAGAGCCTTTGCAATCCTCATTTTGAATAGACAAAATGAATTATATTTAAGCGGTTTTTATAACGAGAATTGCTAAAAAAAGATTATTTTTGCACGAAATTGTGTAATTATACGCACAAAATGCGTAAATTCGCAGAATTAAAGAGACGAATCTTTCAGTCTGATGCTGAAATTGAACAAAATATTTTAAACTAAAAATGCCGCAGACATCAAAAAGAGGCCAGCAGATGCCTCAGTCGCCTATCAGAAAACTCGTGCCATTGGCTGATAAAGCTAAGGAACGTGGTGTTAAAGTGTACCATTTGAATATTGGTCAACCAGATTTGCGTACACCGCAAGTCGCGCTTGACGCACTTAAGCATATCGACAGAAAGGTTTTGGAGTATTCTCCATCTGACGGCTACAAGAGTCTACGCCTTAAACTAAAGGAGTATTACCACCGTTTCAAGATTGATGTCACTGAGAAGGATATCATCGTTACTTGTGGTGGTTCGGAGGCTGTAAACTTCGCTTTCATGGCTTGCTTGGATCCAGGCGACGAAATCATCGTTCCTGAACCAGCCTACGCCAACTATACTGCGTTTGCCATCGCTTGTGGTGCAGTGGTGAAGCCAGTTGAGTCTACAATCGAAGAGGGATTCGCATTGCCTCCAATTGAGAAGTTTGAGGAGCTTATCACTCCACGCACAAAGGGTATTTTGATCTGCAACCCTAACAACCCAACAGGTTATCTTTACACAAGAAATGAGCTTAACCAGATTCGCGACTTGGTGAAGAAGTACGATTTGTACTTGTTCTCAGATGAGGTTTACCGCGAATTCTGCTATACAGGTGCTCCATATATTTCTGCATTCCATCTTGACGGAATCGAGAACAACGTGGTTCTTTTCGACTCTGTTTCAAAAAGATATAGTGAGTGTGGTATCCGTATCGGTGCTTTGGTGACAAAGAACGAGGAGGTTAAGAAGAACGTTATGAAGTTCTGTCAGGCTCGTCTTTCTCCACCTTTGATCGGACAGATCGTCGCTGAGGCTTCTTTCGACACATCTGAGGAGTACATGCTTGAGATGTATAATGAATATGTGGAGCGACGCAAATTCTTGATCGATGGATTGAACCGTATTCCTGGTGTCTACTCCCCTATCCCAATGGGAGCATTCTACACTGTGGCTCGTCTTCCAATCGACGACGCAGACAAGTTCTGTGCTTGGCTTCTTGAGGAGTTTGAGTACGAAGGACAGACAGTGATGATGGCTCCAGCCAGCGGTTTCTACACATCTCCAAAACTAGGAAGAGATGAGGTTCGTGTGGCTTACGTGCTTCAGAAAGAAGACTTGACTAAAGCATTGTTCGTATTGAAGAAGGCGTTGGAGGTTTATCCAGGACGCACTATTTGATACTGACTTATAGACGTTGTCCCGTATGAATCTTGAACTGTTTATTGCCAAACGACTTCATTACGAGCAGAAAGGCAAAAAACGAGTGTCAAAAACCGCAGTGAAGATTGCGGTGTTGGGAACAGCGATCGGTACAGCTGTGATGATCATAGCGATGTGTGTCATCACAGGATTCAAAAATGAGATCAGAGAAAAACTAATCGGTTTTTCTTCACATTACCAGATTTGTGGATATTCGGAGCGAGGCAGCATTGATTGTAGACCAATCAGTGTTGACTCGCTTCTTCTTTCTAAAATTAACAGAATCGACGGAGTGCAGCACGCCCAACGAGTTTGCAACTACGGAGCAATTCTCAAAACCGATGATGAAGTACAAGGTATTTTCTTCAAAGGTGTGGATAGCGACTATAATTGGGATTTCTTTGAAAGCAGTATCGTCAACGGAAGAATACCGCAAATTTCTAAGGACAGTATAAGCAAGGAGACGGTGATATCATCACGTCTTGCTCAGAAAATGAATCTTTCGGTGGGCGACAAGATGCGCGTCTACTTTGTGCTTGGAGGCCAGATACGTGTCCGCCCATTCACAATCACAGGATTATACAACACCGGATTCACCGACTTTGATGACAAAGTAATTGTTGCCGATTTGCGTCATCTGCAGCGACTAAACTCATGGAGTGAGGATAAAGTGACTCACGTCGAAATCCAAATTGCTGATTTCAACACACTTGACGAGCATTACGAGAAAATCTTCCGCACAGTAGGAAACCGTTTCGACGAGGATGGCAACCCATACATTTTGAAGAGCGTCAAAGAATTGTCGCCACAAATCTTCGCCTGGCTTGAGATGCTCGACATCAACGTGGCAATCATCTTGATACTGATGATCTGTGTGGCCGGCTTTACAATCGCGTCGAGCCTATTGATTTTGATTCTTGAGCGAACAAACATGATCGGTGTGCTTTTTGCATTGGGAGAAAACAGTTGGAGTATCAGAAAAATCTTCCTTTACCAATCGCTGTTCCTTGTAGGCAAAGGTATGCTGATTGGAAACATCGTCAGCATCGCGCTATGCTGGCTACAGATGCAATACCACATCATCCCACTTGACCCCGAGACATACTACGTCGACCATATTCCTGTGGAATTTGTAGCGTCGACAATAATCCTATTGAATATCGGAATCGCAGCAATAAGCACATTGATTCTGATTGCCCCTACCTATATCATCAAAAATATTTCGCCAGCCGAAGCAATTAGATTTGAATAAGCACCAACTACATCAACCACGAAGCACACATCTTCCTGATCTGGTCAAGATGCGACTCCATTGAAGGTTTCATTCTTGCTTGCGCCATATTATATCTGCTTTGCATATTGACTAATAATTCTGCACTTACACCTAACGCAGCCTCAACTAACAATGCTATATCACTTGTAACTGGTCGCTTTGCATTTAGGATTTCATTAAGCATTGTATAAGAAATCCCAGTAACTTCTGCAAATTGTTTTTGTGTTATTTCTCTTACTTCTAACTCTTCCTTTAACACCTCTCCTGGATGAGTAGGCAATCTTTTTATAGTTGAATTCATAGTAAAATCATTTATAATGGTTTGATAATTCTTGCAAAGTACAAATTGTTATTTGACATTCTTGACCATTCTCCCTCAATTCAAATTCCAATCTATATTGCATGTCTACTTTTATTGAGAACAATCCTTGTTTATCACCAGACAAAGCTTCAAAACCAAGCGACTTCAATGTAAACAAATCCTCTTTGCGAGTAGCGGCAATCAAAGTATCTACACGTCTTTGATATTTTTGAACTACAGAAGGCTGAAACCTATGTTTTTTATCGGAACACTTTCCTTCTATATACAACTCTTCCAAATATTTTTTACCGTATACTATATCCATAAGCTTTATATTTACGTACAAAAATAAAAAAAATTACCGTCACATTCACTAAAATAGTGAATTTATTTTAGAATTCTTATAGAAGTTCACGATATAACCACAGGATCAAGGTTATTGGAGGAATGATTATTTAGATGACTCACACAAAGATTTATAAAATAAATTGCTACATTTGTAGCCAGACAAAAGAGTTATACTCAATCATATATTACCATGAAACACAGCTTACTATCAATGGCAGTGTTGGCAGCATCGTCAACACTTGTCAACGCAGCAGACGTAAACATTTCTGTCGACATGAAAAGCGGAGCGAAAAAGTACAGTCCGTACCTATTTGGCCGCAACACATCAGACATTCCGTTTCAGCCAGGCAAAACTCTCAACCCGGCTTTTGAGACTCAGTTAAAAGAGAGTGGAATCAAGTTTGTCCGCCTCAACAACGGAAACAACGCAACAAAATTCAACTATCAGAAGAAACTTACTTGTCATCCAGACTGGTACAGCAACATCTACGATTGCGACTGGGATATGTCGTCGAAAGTGATGAACGAATCGTTTCCAGGAATCCAGGCAATGTATTCCTTCCAGCTTTGTGGTTATGTAGCTTCCTCCAAAGCATACAACTTCAACGACTGGGAATTCAACCAGAGCAAATGGGGAGAATGGTGTTCATGGCCATTGTGTGGTGGAGGAGAAGTGATAGATCTTGCCGCAAAGGAATACAAAGCAGGAGACACATCTCTTTATCTTGAAGAGTGGACAACAGACCAAACAACTGATATCCTAACATATTGGAAAGACGAGTTGAAGCGTGACATGAGCCAGTTTATCTACTGGAACATGGATAACGAGCCAGAGATGTGGAGTTGGACACACAAGGATGTCCAGCCGAATTTTGATCCTGAGTTTTATGTGCAGCAGTATGTGAAAGCAGCGTTGGCGGCAAAGGAGAAATTCCCTGATATCAAACTATGCGGACCAGTGGCAGGAAGCGAATGGACATGGTTTAAGACAAGCGGTAAGGATCCAGTATGGGAAGGCAAAAAGATGCCATGGCTACAATATTTCATCATGCGAATAGGTCAGGAGCAGAAAAAGCATGGAGTCAAACTACTTGACGTGCTAGACATTCATTATTATCCAAGTGCAGAGAAGAGTGAGGAGGTCAATCTACAGTCGCACCGCACATATTTCGACCGCACTTACGATAATCCAGAGGCCAATGGACTTTACACCTTAAATGGAGGTTGGGATACAAATATCAAAAAAGAGTATATCCTTGGACGTTGTGACGACTGGATGAAAGAGTATATCGGGGAAGACCACGGAGTGACATTTTCTGTGTCGGAATATAACCTCAACGAGAAATTCTCACCAATGACTCATGCCATAGCATACATCAGTCACGTCGGAGAGTTGATGAAGAACAACGGTGAGTTTTTCACACCGTGGAGCTGGTATCCAGGAATGTGGGAGGCAATCCACTTGATGGGCAGATACAGCCAGGAGTATTACGTGCCAAGCAAATCTTCAGATATCAATATGGTGGAGAGTTATGTCACTGTCAACAAGGACAATTCAGAAGCGACATTGCTTATTGTCAACCGTTCAACTACTGATGTTGCAGACGTAACACTATCAGTGTCTGGAATGAAAGTTGCAGACGGAAGCTGCAAGACACTTTCTCTTGCCAACCTACCAAAGTCGGAGACATTCGTAAGCCATACAGAAAATGCGCTTGTAGAAGGAGAAGTGAAGATCACCAACGGAGTTGTCAGGACATCATTACCGGCAAAGAGTATCAAAGCAATTTTATTGAAAAACATCAGTGCAGGTGTTGAGTCTTTGGCATCCAACGAAAATGCAATCGTCTACCCTACTATATCAGACGGACAATTCTTTGCTAAGTCAGCCGACGGAATCCAGAGCATCGACATCATCGGAGCCAACGGAATCCACAACGAGTCTGTGGTTGGCAACGGCAATGAATTCGTGGCATTCGACATTGAAGGAAAAGGAACATACGTTGTAAGAATCAACGGAAATAAAAACACAACTGTCTCTAAAGTGGTTGTGAAGTAAACACACTATTATTCTATATAAATAAAGGCAATGGACTCAAATCCATTGCCTTTTGTTTTATATATCAAATTAAATACCTGAAATTTCCCAATGTCCTGATTTTGCAGGGCCATCCCAGTAAACTCCAATTATTTTTAAATCTCTTCGTATTGTTCTCGGAGAAACTCCGATTTTTTCAGCTAATGTAGATACAGAAATAGAAAAATTCATCTGTATCATTTCCAACAACATAATTTGTCTTTCCGTCAGCTTCTTTTGAGTGACATTTTGAGTGACATTTTGAGTGACAGATATATTATCACCAACTTCAAACTTTGGAAAAACTAGACTAACTATGCCATCAACCGTTTTATATACGGGTTCTGGAACTCTACTTTCACGACAAATTTCGACCATACGACTCACACCTGACCCCCACCGTTCCAAATACGTTGTTAGATACAGCACATTAGCAATCAAACAATTATAAGGATATGACTCGTGAGGTTGTTTAATATTTTCAGCATTTAATGGCGGTGGAAATCGGCCTGGATTATTGATTTCAATTCTGTCATAATAAATAGCAAGACTCACAGAGTATTCCGGTCTTTCGTAAAATCGATGGCATAAAGCATTAACTATACCTTCTCTTAATGCTTCTTGTGGTATTTCTAAACATTCTTCACGGCGAAGACCAACTATTTTTCCTCTTAAACTAAGATGTCTAAAACAGAATTCAATGGCAGCGTCCAACTGATCAAAGAAATTTCCGGCAATCATCTTATTATCAACAAATTCACGTTTGTCAACGCCTCTAAAATAAGCCATACGTAAAAGTATCTGTGAAAAACGACCTGTATTCTTTGCAAATAAGACGACAGCTGCTCTAGTTATTTTTCCATCTTTCAACAGATTCAACTTACGCAACAACATTTCAACATTATCTCCATCGGCAGACGCATTAAGACGACCTCCCATAACACCAAGACGAACAGCACTACGAATTCGTTCTTCATCTAAATCTTCTATAGTGTATTCTTCTGCAATTTGAGCATCCCAAGCAAACTTGAAAGGATCACAATCCTTAAGTCGACTATCATACATTTCTCTAGGCATAATTTTCGTTGTACTTTCTACTTTATAATAAGGACATCCATGATAAGTAAATGGGTGTTTTCCAAAAATAAAAGGTTCGAAAAACATTGCTATTAATTGATGGTTCTTTCTCTCAGGAATATCTACATATTCCACACGAACATCATAAACTGGTTCTATACCTGTCAATGCATTTGCAATTTCTTGTCTTGTGTTATCTGTCACTACTTGCCCCTCAATTCTAAGACCGACAGGAGACACTCCAAAAATAAGCCAACCTCCATCTGTATTAAGGAAAGCACATGCTGTATGCATCCCATTTTTTATTTCTCCCGTTGTTTTCTTTAACTCTAGAGTACGAGTCTCATCGTTTTTGATGAGCTCCTTTATATCATCAATTGTCATAACTAAACTCTACATTCCGCTCACTAAAATAAAATGAGCAATTTTGTACTGAAGAAAGGCAATGGACTCAAATCCATTGCCTTTTGTTATATCAGAATGCTCCATTCAGCATTCATCATTTCTAATTTAGCATTTTATTAAAGCATCTTCATGCTACGAGAAATGAAGTTGTCGAGAGCAGAACCCTTAAGCAAACCTACGCTCAATAGAGACAAGTCGACCAACTGCTTCATCTCATCGCTCTCTGCAGCAAACGAGTTGTATGCAGCGTCACGTGTAGCCTCTTTTGCTGTCAAACGAGCCTCACACTCCTTGATTGTAGCCTCAGCCTCTGGCTTAACCTTACCCTCTGAATCCTTCTGGTTGCGAAGGTTAGAGATGTTGTCCTCAAGCTCACGAATCTCAGTAAGCACTGGTGTCAAAGTACCAGAAGTCTTCTCCTTTAGATTGCGAAGAATCTTGCTTACGATTCCACTATTCTCGTTGACTACAAAATTATATGAGTCTGGCATGTCGCCATAGAAATTCATACCACCCTGGTTGCGAGACATCTCCTTCATACGACGCATAAACTCATTCTGAGTGATCTCCACTGCCTGAGAATCAACGTCGGCATTAACGAAAGTAACGATGAAGTTAAACTTATCATTCTTAGGAAGGATGCTCTGGAATGCAGTTGTCAATGCTGTCTGGTCGTCCTGAGACATAGCAACCTTCTTCTCGTCGCCCTTATCAATTAGCTTATCGATTGTGTCTGCGTCGACACGAGCGAAACGAAGTTTTCCACCTTCACTCTTATGCTCAAGCATAGACATGAAGTGAGAATCCAAATCACCATCCATCAACAACACATCGTAACCCTTATCCTTTGCCTTCTGGATAAATGAATACTGAGTCTCCTTATCTGTAGCGTATAGATAGATGATAGAATCATTCTTATCCTTCTGATTAGCCTCAACAAGTTTAGCATACTCCTCAAGAGTGTAATATTTGTCGTCGACATTCTTCAAAAGAACGAACTTTCTTGCCTTCTCTTCAAACTTCTCCTCTGTCAACATTCCATACTCGATGAAGATCTTTAGACTATCCCACTTGCTCTCGAAATCTGCACGATTAGCGTTGAACAACTCCTGAAGACGGTCTGCCACCTTCTTTGTGATATGAGAAGAGATCTTCTTTACATTCTGGTCGCTCTGCAAATAGCTTCGTGACACGTTCAAAGGAATATCAGGAGAATCGATCACACCATGAAGAAGAGTCAAGAACTCAGGCACGATACCCTCTACTGAATCAGTAACGAATACCTGGTTGCAGTAAAGCTGGATCTTATTCTTCTGAATCTGGAAATTATTCTTGATCTTAGGGAAATAAAGGATACCAGTCAAATTGAATGGGTAGTCCACATTCAAATGAATATTGAATAGAGGATCATCACCCATTGGATAAAGTTCACGATAGAAATTAGTGTAATCCTCATCCTTCAAGTCAGCAGGCTTCTTTGTCCATGCTGGATTTGGATTGTTGATGATCTTATCCTTGTCAGTCTCAACGCTCTTGCCATCCTTCCACTCAGTCTCCTTACCGAATGCAATCTCAACAGGAAGGAACTTACAATATTTGTTTAGCAACTCGCTGATCTTGCTCTCATCTAAGAACTCCTTGTTCTCATCGTCGATATGCATCACGATATCTGTACCACGACCAGCCTTAGTAGTCTCCTCCAAAGTATATTCTGTATCACCGTTGCAGCTCCACTTCATAGCCTTTGCACCCTCCTTATGAGAAAGAGTAATAATGTCGACACTCTTCGACACCATGAAAGATGAGTAGAAACCAAGACCGAAATGGCCGATGATAGCCTGTGCGTTGTTCTTATACTTCTCAACGAACTCCTCAGCACCAGAGAAAGCAATCTGATTGATATACTTTTCGATCTCCTCAGCAGTCATACCGATACCAGAGTCGGAAACTGTAAGTGTACCAGCCTCCTTGTCGATCTTGACACGAACCTTAAGCTCACCAAGTTCACCCTTGAACTCACCAACCGAAGCCAAAGTCTTAAGTTTGCTTGTCGCATCTACTGCATTCGACACAATCTCACGCAAGAAAATCTCGTGATCTGAATAAAGGAACTTTTTGATAACGGGGAAAATGTTCGCCGTCGTTACGCCAATATTACCTGTAGCCATATATCTTAAATTTTTTATTTTCTGTTTTACACTTAGAGAAAATCAAATTGCGTGCCAACGAAAAAAATGGCCATCAATTCTGCCCTTTTGACATATGGCAATAAAATATATGACATATTTACGTATAATTAATTCAAAGACGCGAGATCTCGCGTCTCTACAACCTGAAACCAAAAATATGATACAACCAAAATAAAGATTATCTTTGCAGATAATTTGTAGAGACAAGGAAAATGTTCAGTTATATAAAAGATGGCAGTCTAAAAAGAGAGTGTCGAAAGATATTGTTTGATTGCGATTCTCCGGAGGGAAAAACATTTGATGTTCTTCTTACCGGAATCATCATATTATCAGTAATCGTTGTGATTATCGGCACAGTACCCGCTGTTGCGACACGATTCAGCACTGTGTTTGAGGTGTTGGAATGGATTTTCACAATTTTCTTCACAATTGAATATATCATGCGAGTATATTGCGAAGAGAGAAAACTGAACTATATATTCAGTATCTTCGGAATTGTGGATTTGATATCAACATTGCCGACATACATCAGCCTCATCTCACCGTCAGCACACGCATTGGCAGTGATACGAATTTTCCGAATCATACGTATCTTCAGAATCTTCCGTCTCTTCTATTTCATGAGTGAAGGAGAGACACTGATCAACGCATTCCGCGACAGTTCTAAGAAATTGATTGTATTCTTTTCGCTTGTGGTTTTGGTTGTGATTTCACTCGGTGCATTAATGTATATAGTGGAGAGTGACGAGGAAGGAACAGCCTTCGTCAACATACCAGTATCCATCTATTGGGCAGTTGTGACAATGACGACTGTTGGCTACGGAGACATTGCCCCAATCACCACGATAGGAAGAATCATCTCCACATTTGTCATGCTACTCGGTTATATTGTGATAGCAGTGCCGACGGGAGTTGTATCGTCATCAATGATAGATGGTTATGAAAAATCCAAGGCTAAAATTTGTAAGCACTGTGGAGAAAAAACAAACAGAAGAGATGCTCTCTTCTGTAAACATTGTGGAAATAGATTATAATCGTCTTATTTCTGATTATCAACCATAGAAACACACTCAGCAGATGCTGCAGCATTTTGTTGTGCCTTCACGCTAATAGCAGTTAAAGCTTCGTCAGTCTCAACATTTTTCACATTATCTGTATTCTTAGTGAATACCAACAATGCAATAAGCGCAGCTAAGCAAAAAAGTAATTCTAAAATTCTTCTCATAATGTTAGTCTATAATTATATACCTTCTTATCACGTTACAAAGATAGCTAACATTATGTACCCAACACTTAAAATCTATGTTAAATAACATTAATTCATTTGTTAAAGAAATTTAACAAATGCTCATCCGACAATTAGAAACCTCTTGACCTCCTTATAAGATCATATGCCTGATTGATTTCCTGTGATTTTCTAGTAGCCTCCTCCAGAGCCGCATCTCCCTGATTCACATACAAATCCGGATGGTATTTCTTCAACAAATCTCGTTTCTGCCTTTTTATATCCTCCTCAGAGGCGTCAGGCATAAGTTCAAGGATAGAGAACGCCTTCTCCAACTCCTTTGAGATATTGTTGCCAGACGTATGGTTACGATTTTCTCTTTGCGAATCATGTCCATCGTTATATTCGTGTTGACTATTCTGATCAGTTTGGCCATAACTTTGATTGGATTGTGATCCGTCACGTCGATTTCCAAACTTTATATAATCACCGTACTTACCTGATTTCAACCCATCAAAAAATGTTTTTTGGATTCTATTAAAGATATTAAAATCAGTAATGCCTACACCCTCTTTAACTATTTTGATCAGTTTGTCCTGCGACTCATCAAGACTACCGTTAACATAAGCTATAGACAAAAGGCCTAAAAGTATCTGTTTTTTATACTGGAAATCATACGTCTGCAAACAGCCTAACTCGTTCTGCAAATCACTAACTTTAATGCTATAGCCTTTCTGGGAATATTCATCATATATTCTCATTATAGACTCAACCTGGGGAAAATTCTCACATATCTTCCACATCTCGCAAAAGGCAGTATTAACATTCTTACGGATTTGAAACGTCAATTCTCTATCCACGTGATAGTTCGGAGTTAGTTTAGCCATAGCCACGAAGGCCTTAACAACAAGTTGCTCATGATATAGTATTGGAGATGTTTTCTTGGGCTTATCCTCTCCGAAAAACAAATTAAAGATGAGTTTGACAATTCTATATACGCCATAGAAAAAGCCAAAGACAGCCGAAAAGAAAATTAAAATTAAAATAAAACCTTTCATTGATTTAATCAATTGTCATACAAAAATAGATTTTTATTCAAAAAAACAAAAGAGATACGACAACGTCATATCTCTTTCAGTTTACTTAATTCTTGTGTATCTCGTGTACTTATGGCTCTTACCATAGTTGGCAAAACATCCTTTGAATTTCTGTGGAATCTTGAATTCCAGAAAAATTTCGTGAGTGCCTCGGTTATCGTGACGCAGGGAACCAAAGAAATAATCATAAGAATATCCTACAGACAAGAATGAGAACATATTCATACCGAACAATACCGACCCTTCGTAATTGAAACGGTATGCCATACCCACGTAGAACAAATCTCTTGGATGGAATTCAAAGTCGAACAAATACTGGAAGCAAACGCTAACCTGATGCTTATATCGATCTTCATACTTATAAAATGAGTACGACGGTATCAACCTCCACCACTCTTTCGACTGCATCAAATAATTGACATATCCCGACCACAGCTTATGCATCTTCTGATTCTCTTCACCAGTAGAGATCAAATGGTTGACAGAGGCTCCAAGCTCAAAATTCTGCAACAAGAGCTCAAAACCAGCCTCAGCATCCGGAGATGTATAATTGTCGAGTTTATCGATAGCCACATTCTCCGACTTTATATCCATCGTATTCATCATGTCGAAATCATATCGACGAGAAACGAATCCAGCTCCAACTCCTAAGTTGAGATAACTATCTTCTCCAAACGGAACCATATATGCGTATGTCAACTTTGGCATAGATGTTTTGGTATAACCGATCTTATCTCCTAGCATCGAGAGAGCCACCTGGGAATGTGCACCAATGAAGAAATAACGACCGCTTGCAAAAAATGTTTTAGGAGAGCCTTCAATATTTTGCCATTGTCCTCGTCCTCCCAAAGTGATAGTTGCCTCTAGGATTTCTGGAATATAAGCAGGGTTGGTGTACGCCATTCGTAACTGACGATTGGTGAACAGAACGTCTTCCTGCGCTGACACATTCTGAGCCAACACAAGATTCACTATCATTGCTATGTATAATGCTAATCTCTTCATCATTTCACAACAGTTATATATCCAGTCTTATGTTGCTCTTCTCCACCTACGTAATATGTCAACGAATAGAAATACGTATCATGGAATACAAAGTCTCCATTCTTGTCGTATGTTCCATCCCAACCACGTCCTTTATGGATAAGATTGCCGACACGGTCAAAAATTTCAAGATCATAATTCTCCATGAAGACGAAATCAGTTCCAACTACAAATGTGTTTGGCACGTAAATAGAAGGATCGATGTAAAGTGTAGCAATGGCAGTTCCTACACATCCGAATTCATGAGTGACAGTCAAACCTACATTGACTAGGCGAGACAACTTAACAACGGTGTCGGAATAAACATGATTCTCCATCTGTGAAATACCAGGAGCAGAACCATCTCCAAAATCCCATGTATAAGTGAACATTCCATCGTCGACAGTATTCATCTTTGCTTCAAAATCAACCTCTGTAGTATCACGATTGATATGATATTGAGTAGACGAAATTCTTGGATGCAATGCAATCTTAGGAGTCAAGATATCCACTACCTTGATTGCCAACGTATCGCTTACGGCACATCCGTTCTTGTCTGTTCCGCTGACACGTAGATAACCACCCTTCTCTGGAACGTATCTCAGCTCATCAGTAGTACTCAAAAGTTCACCATCATAATTCCAGTTGAAATCTCTTTCGATATTTGCAACGCTCAATTTCAACTCATCACCCTTACAAACTCCTGGTGTTCCAAACACAACAGGCTTTTCCGGAGTGAAGACATCATAGCTCAATACCTTAGACGCGATACATGATTCATGACCCTTAACCATTGCGACGATATCAAACTGTTTGTATTCATCAGCCACAAATGAGAATAATTCGTTCACTCCATATAAGTAAGCCACCTCTGTATTATCCTCCAAAACCTTAAACCATGAGTTAGAAGAACCAGCGTTGATTTCTACAACGTCACCAGGACATGATGTGAATCCATCTTTAGGCCATATCAAATTCTCTGGCTCCAACATGTTGACTGCAATCTGCTGTACTCCAACACAACCATACTCACTCTGGACAGTAAGATTATATGTGCCGTTGAAACCGATATTTCCACCTAACGGAATAATACTGTCTGTACCATCCACAGCGACTTTTGCCAACGACTTCATTTCGTAATCGACATTATGTTCAGCCATCACGTCAGCAGCCTTCAAAGAGATTCCCTTACAAGTATCAACCTTAAATCTCTGCTCCCACACAGCTGGCACTTTAATGACCTCAACTTTAACACTGTCACTCTCACAACCGTCTATCTCAGACTGAGTGACAAAGTAAGTATCGTTGTTCTGGTTGCCATCTGTATTGAAATCCGCATAATCAGCGCGCTTGATATCGTGTATACTATACCAATTCAAACGAACACCAGGAATAGTTGAGTTTGGTTCTAGACGATGAACTCCTGTCTTATCACAGAATCTGAATGTATCCTGAATATCAGCAATAGTATTGAAACGATCTTTGACATAAACAGTCATACATGCTATTCTACCTGCACAAGCTCCTCTTGTCAAATGTGCGCAATATGAAGTCTGACCTGCAACGGCTGTAGACGGAAGAACATCAACGTCATTCATATTCTTGTCTGTCCACTTGACATCACATGAATAATCATTCCATTTAGCGATAAGCTCTACTGGAGTCTCGTTGACACAATAAGATGTATCACTAACAACTGGAATATCTGTGATCTTATCCTCGATTGTCACTACAAAATTCTGAAGCTTAGTGCTACAGTTTCCAAGCACCTGTTTGAACTTGAATGTAAACTCACCAGCATCAACTGCAGATGGTGCAAACGAGCCATTTGGACGCATTGTCTGATAGTTGTCTTCTGGAGAATACCAAACTACTTTTGCATCACTACTTGTAGGTTGCAAGAACAAAGCTTTTGTCAAGCCATCCTGACAGTATGCAACATCAAGCTTGGAATCAATCAAATCTGGCACTGGATTTACAACAACCTTAACCACGCTGTCTGTCTTACATGTCTTTCCAGCTGTTCCGACCAACTTGCTTACAGACAGGTTGACTAGAGTGACACCATCTTCCAAACCAGGAACGAATGCAGAGTCGACACTAACACTAGAATTATTCCAATAGTAGAAATCTCCTCCGTCAACTTTTAGCAACAAAGTATCACCCTTACAGATTGGCTCGTTACCAACAATTGTGATTTCTGGTTTCTTATAATTATTGACCTTGATTTCAGACTGTGCTTTACAATTAGAAACCTGATGCTCGACATTCAAAAGATAAACACCTTCAGCAGATGCTTTAGACGCCACAAATGGGATTGTAGCATCAAGAGCCATTGTAGGAACAATCTCAAGTTTCAAATCTGTATCTGGATACATTGCTCTCGATACAGAATCAAGGTCGATAGTCTCATACTCACAAATATCAAGATTTCTGTTATCAGCAAGTTTGAATGGTTCAATCACATTGTAATCGAAATGAGTTTTCTCACTCACACAGCCATAGACAGTGTCTATTCTGACAACATCATATCCATCAGAAATTGGTTTTGCCACATCCAATACTAGCTCATCACCAAATGATTTTGAACCATTGCCAACCATTGTCCATGATGTCTTGTAATCACCAGCCACAACATCAGCATGTACTGTAGACTCGACTCCGACACATAGATTGAATGATGGGTTGACATCAAGAATTGGAGTTTCTGGTTTCTTGATGAACTTCAAATTTGTCGACGCAACAATCGGACAGTTAAATCTATCTGTATAAACCAACTTATAATTTCCTGCGACAGTCACCTTAGTAGAGTCTGCAACATCTGTCTCCACTCCACCCTCGTAAAGTTTCACTGAAGTTAGCTGTGGCATAAATCCTTCTTCCGAAACCTTCTTCTTTGTCTGGGCATACTGAGCAAGGTCAAACTCAAGTGGCTGACAGATTGCAGTGTTGTCCAAAGTAATCTCTATAGCTTTTGTAATCTCAACCTTTACCTTGATAGGCTCTGACTTACAAACAGTATCAGCACTGATATTCATCTGACGAACAGACAACTCGTATGCAGTGTCTTTTCTTGCAGATGCGACAAACTTATCTGCCACTACGCTATCCATTGCAGATTTCCACTCAAGCTTATATGCAGCAGCGTCGGCAGCATCACGAACCAACTCGATGTTCACATCATCATCAGTCTGGCAGAATCTAAACAAATCTTGAGAAGGAAGTACAGAAGGTGTTGTATTAACCTTGACTGTGAATGAAGAATCCATCTCACATGTCTTGTTGTTCTCTGCTACTACCGAACGAGCAAGCAACGTTACTGTGATATCATTATCATCTGCACTGACAAGTGTATTTGTTGCAGACGGAGTAGTCTGACCATTCCAATAGAAGAAGTCAGCACCTTCCGCAGTCAACAACAATTCGTTGCCTTCACATATTGGTCTGTTTCCGTTAACCTTAATTGCAGGCTTCTTATGTGAGTTGACCTTAACACTTCCGCTTGCCACACAAGTAGAAACTGTGTTCTTAACATCAACAATATAAGTTCCCTCCTGAGCAACAGCCTCTACATTGATTGATGAGATATTGCCACTGAATTCATCACGATGGATGTCAAGCACCAAATCATCAAGTGGACGAAGATGTGCTTTTGCCAACGAATCCAAATTAATAGTCTCGTATTCACAAATATCAATAACAGGAAGCTCATCAAATGAGAACGGAGCCTTAACACAATAAGTCAAAGTCTGTGGATCACTCTCACAACCATAGATTGTGTCACGTCTCACTACATTATATACAACATCTTCAACAGGTCTTGAAGCGTCAATCTGCAACGATTCAGCAACGAATGTTCTGTTTGCTCCGACATTCTTCCAAACAAACTCATAATCACCAGCTACAACAGCAGGTGTAACAACTGTATCATTATTCTGACACAAGTTGAATGCTTCATCTGTATCAAGCACTGGCTTGGCTGGTTTGTTGATGAATGCCAAATTCACATTAGCCAACACCGAACAGCCATACTTATCAGTATAAGCGATTTCATAACGGCCAGGAGTCTCAACTGATGTTGAATCTGCAACTGGCTTAGCCACTCCTCCTTCGTAGAATTTCACCGAAGTCAACTCAGGCATGAAGCCATCATCTGACACACTCTTCTTTGTCTGCACATATTTTGCCAAATCAAAGTCGAGAGGCTTACATATTGCAGTATCAGCAAGAGCGATTGTGATCTGCTTTGTGATAGCAACATCAACAATAATCGGTTCAGACTTACAAACAGTATCAGCAGTTATATTAATCTGCTTAACAGTCAACTTATATGCTGTATCTTTCTTTGCCGACACAACCAACGGATCGATCACTACACTGTCAACAGCTGAAGTCCATTCCAATTTATATGCAGCGACATCCTCAGCCTTACGTGCAATTTCAAGCTTCACATCAGCATCATTCTGACAGAACTGGAATGGCTGCTGAGCCTCCAATCTATCTGGAGTGGCGTATACTGTGACCTTATGCTCAAGAGTATCCGAACATCCTGTACCCTCGATATTTGTAATCAACAATAATGTTGTGTCGTGAGCAAGAGAATTGATTTTCAAAGAAGAGATAGAAGAAAGTTCAACCTCCTCTTTTGTCTGCCATGAATAAGCAGCTCGTCTATCCTCACCTACTGACTTAGCTTCAAAAGTGTTGCCAACACATGCAATCGTAGGAGCCACGATCTTATTCTGTGGACGGTTGTGGAAAATGACAGTCACAGCATTTGAAGCAGAGCAACCAGTCAATGTATCAGTTGCTGTCATCTCAAATAGGATTGTATCCTGCACTGTTCTGCTTACTGAAGACAATTCTGATTTTGATGACGCCACTCCATTCTGAGTCATCTCATATTTAATAAACGAGCGTTTGATTGAGTTGTCGAAATGGAACGAGTTGACAAGAATATCGTAAACATTAATCTTCTCGCCGGCACATCTCTTCGAATCAGAATCATCAATCACATCTACTCTTACTGGTTCAGCTACAACAGCGAATGTAGTGTCGTAATCACTGACACATCCACTCTTGAGATTCTTAGCGAATGCTGTGTAAACCACATTTGACGCAGATGCCAAAACAGACAATTCGTTGCCCTGGACGCCATTTCTATATTCACCCCAGAACACAGCTGTATTCGTCTTATCTGTGTTAGTGTCGATAGCAGAAAGTTCCAATGTCTCATTGCCTCCACACAAGAATGCAGTATCCTGTGAGTCAACAATCTTAGGAGCTGTCGGCTTGAAATGTATTGTGACAGCAACTGTATCAGAAGCCTCACAAACATTATCCTCATCACTAATAGTATATCTATAGTTTACAGTGTCACGACCAGCGATATGTTTCAATATCGACGCCGCGTCATTATCCACGTCGACTGAACGATTTCCATCTATACGAGCATACTTAACATTTAGCTTTGCAAGATCGATGATTCCGATTGACGACTCGTTGTCGCTCAAGTAAAGCATCACATGCTTAGCGAAATCAACAGAATCTGGTTCACAAGTTGCCTTTGTATCCTCAGCATCCAACTTGAATGCCTTTCTTACCTCGATATGGAAATCTGTCTTTGATGTACAGTTTGTAATTAGATTCTTCTGCACTACATAGTAATCAAAGACCTTGCGTTTTCCATTAACCACAACAGTATCTGTATTGATTGAACGAGGAATCTCGTTTCCAGCAGCATCATAAAGAGTTGTGATCAACTTAGACGCATCATTCTCATCAGAAGCTTGAGTCTTCATCTCAAGAGTCTTAGATCCTGTATTCTGACAGAAGACAGTATCCTTAACCAAAGTCTCAATAGGATTCTTATGGACAGTCACATTTATTGAAGATGTGTCCTTACATTCGAACTTATTCTCAGCGATCAAATAAAGTTTTTCACTCTCCTCAAGAGCTACCTTTCTCTCTGTAATCTTAGTAGTAAGATCATTTCTGTACCACTGATACTTATACGCGTTATCAAGAGCAGGCAAACTGAATGGAAGAGCATAACAAGTGTCGATATCAGAAAGCGGCATGATTGATGGCAATCCCTTGAACAATAATGTCACTGTATCTGTTTCAGCACATCCGCCTACCGCATCTTCATAACGTACCAAGAATCTCTTCTCCTGATCTTCATGTCGACCTGCATCCGACTTGATTGCCGACAAGGCAGCATCACTCATATTTGAAGATGACGGAGTCTCTCCAGTCAACGTATAAACCTTGAACGATACGTCAGCGTCGACAATATCATTCTTGATTCTCAAATTATCAATAATCGACTGCAATAAATCAAATGACTCACCATAACATCTTATTGTATCCTTAAGACGTGTGAATGAGAATGTCTTGTCAATATTCACGACTACTGTTGTGTCTTTTCCCACACAACCAGTACGCTCATTCTTTTGCTTGACATAATACTTGATATTCTTCTTTGCCGACATGATCGTAGCCACACCATCTTCAGTGATATCAACACCAGTCGGAGCCGACCACAACAAAGCTATATTATTGTCGATAGTATTTGCTCTGGCTCCAGTAGCCGCAACCAAGTTATATGTCTCATCACCAATACACAAATTTACAGAATCCTTATCCAACAAAGGAAGATGAGGAAGGTCGCTTACCACTGCCTCCACATTAACAAATGGACCCTGACAACCTGTTCTCACATTGCGGTATGCAGCTGTGTAAAGGCTGTGTGTATTAATGAACTCTCCAATTGAATCACTCTGAATAGAGACGCTACTCAACGGAGAAACCTTGGCTGTATCCTTGAAATAATAGTAATTCAAAGTCAAGTTTGATTCACTCGGTGTATTCTTATTTACAACGTCAACTTTTCTATCTCCCGAACAAAGTTCAATCCTATCAAACTCCGGTTCGTCAGTCACCTTAGGGTTAACCACCAAGTTCACGTCGAGCCAACCACCCTTACATCCAAGTTTTGTACTCTGACGAACTTTGTACTGACTCATTCCCACAACATCAGGCTGTCCGTAAATCTTGTCATAGAAGACAGAATCTGTAACGACCTCTTCCGACTTGTCGAACCATTCGATTGTATAATCTGGAACAGTCGGTTTTGTTGGGATATCAGACGACTTGAAGAAAGGAACACCCTGACAAGTCTTGATTGTCAATGGCTCAGTATTTCTAACAATAGTTCTCAATGTATCTCCGACAAATGGGAACGTAGTGATATTCTGGTCAACAATAACCTTGAAAGTATCCGCCTTGCTGACACAGTTGTTAGAGTCGATACGGACTACAGAGAACTCTTCCCTATCCTGATCCTTACCATCAAGTCTAGAACTATAAGTAGCAGCGACATTGCCATAGAAATCAGTACGGTTGTCAAACTCAGGCAAAGCAGGCGAACCAGCAGTAGGGATCCACTGCCAACGATAACCTTTCGAGTAAGTCGACTTTTCAGCCGGATCGATAAAGGCATTAAGGTCAGCAGCCACCTGATCACCAAGACAGTAAAGAACTGAATCAATATCTTCAACAAACTTAGGAGCATCAGTGTTATAGCATCTTGCTCTGACCACCATTCTCGACGGAGCACTGTAACAACTGTTCTTCACACGGACATAGAATAGATTCTCGACAAAATCCGACGAAGAGTTTCCACAATCAGTAGAGAAACCAGCGACCAAGTCGGCAAGAGCAACGAATTCATCATCAGCATCCGTTATCTTTTTATAATACTTGATAGTGTCATAAGTCGCATCCACACGCTT
This sequence comes from Paludibacteraceae bacterium, assembly GCA_045642085.1. Lineage (GTDB taxonomy): Bacteria > Bacteroidota > Bacteroidia > Bacteroidales > Paludibacteraceae > UBA1723. Next base: position 21,637 of record JAZUIF010000117.1, read on the forward strand.
GACATCAAGCCAACTTGTAATATCAGACTCTTTGATCTCATATCCTGCACATACATAGATTGTGTCTGAAGCCAAAGTGTCAGGCAATGGAAGCACCTGGACTTTTGATGTATCCCTTAAATCACTAATACACTGACCACTTTTGAACGCTACAGAATAGTAGAACAAATCAACTGAATCAAGCGGAACGTTAATGCTAGTCACGACAGAGTCCAACATTACACGTGAAGAATCAATTGAATGCTCACGATACCATACTGGAGCAAAATTATTCTTATCATAATTTTCAACCACAGTCAACTTCAAAGTCTTGCTTCCATCTGGGACACTACATACAGTAGTATCTTCAATGGTCATAGTCGGATGATCTTTGATAGCAACAGGTGTAACATTAACAGTGAATTTAAAAGGATCACTTTTACATTCACCACCTGCTTGCCACAATGAGATTTTATAATCACCTGAATTATGAGTATCCACCTCTTCATTCAAGTTCCAATTGAAAGTCTTATCAGAACTTCTGTTGATTGCAGAATCTCTCTTTGAGATTTCTCCTCCAATAGTTCGATAGATATCATAAATTCTATTCGATTTCTCTATTTTGATATTCTCAATTTCAGACTCTTTACATACATATAAAACTGTATCTTGAGAAATCTCATTACCTGCATAATAAACTTTTGGCACTACAGGAGAGAAATCCTGAACAATCAATCTAACAGTATCACTACATGCTCCCTTATTCCATGGAGAATAAACTTGAATATAATACTCTCCTTCTTGAGTAAAAGTATATTTATGATCATCCAAGACAGAAATCTTGTCTTGAGTATCAAACGTAGTCGAAAGATTTTTATCCTTAAACAACAAATAAACATTAGACAAATCCATTGGAGAGTTAAGGATAGTATTAATACTATCATCAAACAATGTAAGATCTCCAGCACCGGCACACTTAGCCAACTTTGAAAGAGTGTCTATAGTTTTAGCTTTAGCCGAAAGATTTGAAAAATCAATCAAGCCTTCGACCTGAGAACGATTGACTCCATGTCGACGAGCCAACATATAGATAGAATCCTGCTTTACATCTATCCATGTCAACGAATCTCTCTTTCGTATTTCTCTTACATCAAAATTATACTTAGTACTCAACCATGCACCAATGTCTCCTGTTGTGACATCAAGCGATGAACCACAGAAACTGAACGCCAAACTGTCTACTTTGGATACTTTAGGACAACGTGAAGATGCAACCACTTCAACCACAACATGGTCTGGATCCTTAACGTACAATCCTTTTGACGACGCTGTTTTATCCGAGTATGTACTCTTTTCACCACAACCAGCACCGCCGCCTCCACCGAGACCGCCGCCTCCACCGCCACCGCTTCCGATTCCATTTCCACGGTTACGTTGATTACATATAAAGTCAATCCAATTAAACGGATCATCCTTATCAATACTTTCAACAACGGACGCACGGTCTGTTGGAGTTGTGAAAGTCAACTCAGATTGAGGCACATAAGAAGTAGCTCCTCCCTTCAAACTATTTTTGTCGAAAGCCCAATCGTCTTCTGGTTTAACCTTAATAGTAAGGGTAATGACAATAGCTTGGTCACTTTTAACATTGTAGATATTGTCAATACTATCAAGTTTCAATTTTAGCACTCTCTGCTGTATACTTGTAGGATTGCTCAAAAATCTATCATAATTTCTAGCATCTGCTTCCCTCAACATTCTATTCAAGTTAGAAAGGAAAGTAGACTTCTTAACTGTATTCCAATATTTCCATCTATCTGTCTGACCTGGGATAGCAATATCACTACTACCAGTATTCAAGAACAATACATTATTACTTTTTGGATAAGGATGTGGATTCCATTCATTTCTATTATTCCCTAACTCTCTAGCAGGGAAAGTAATACTTATATCTACAAGAGAATCAACATATTCAGATAATGGAATAGAAAGTTCAAAATCTCTAAAAATTTCAGTATTATTGTTTAATGCGACTTCCAAACTATACTTTAGTTCCTGTCCTGGAGTCACATTTTTTGGAGAATTATCCTTCAAAACAACCTCTGGCATATTTGGTTCTCCAAACATCAACAAGATATCTGACGTATGATGTGGATCATCCGACTTTGTAATAGCAATATTGAACGATGAACGATCTTTAGTGATGATTTTCTTCTCAACATCTTCACCTTTCAACGCAAAACCATGAAGATCGTAACCTCTTGTGTATTTACCAGAATTACTTACAATATTTTTATTGTCATCAAACAAATACTCATACGTAACAGTTCCGCTGAAAGAGTTTCCATCACCATTCTTAATAATCGTAGTCTGATCAGAACCTAAGCTATTGAATTCCTTAAGTTTATCTGTACCAGTCTGATTGCAAACCAATTTATCATCATCTATGTTAAATGTGCTTCCTAAAGTGGCAATGGTAACTGTAGTACCTCGTGATAAATCTAATCCCTTTGTTCCTCCTGGAAGGTTAAGTTTCAAGTTAAACAAAGTAGGAGCTGCCTTATTTGATGCATCTGGCGTTACAACATCACTGACTTTATCTGGCTGATAGTAGAAAATAGATCTTTCTGGCAATCCTGAATATTCATAAATTACAGTAAATGTCCAACCTGAATAAGTACCTATTTGTACACCTGTTCCTAAACTAGTGCCATCAAGTATAGTTTTAACATTTGCTACATAAATCTTAAAAATAGCATCTTGACTAAAAGTATTACCCAAAATTCGGTTTACTTCATCAGTAACATCCGCATGACATGTATATAGACATTTTCCTAAACCATATAAATCGTTATCAACAAGATTACCTGTTACAGTGGCTTGTCCCAATTTTGTGTTTCCTTCTAAGATAGCAAAACTAACTTTATTTCTAGCCGCGTCATTCGAACGACCACCCCAAGAAAGAAATGCTTTTTTTATTGTCAATCTTCCGTCGCAAGTCGCAGCTTTAGGCTTTGAAATTCTAAATTCTTTATAGTTAGCATTATTTACTGTAATACCAGTAAAATTATTTGCTCCTGTTGTTATCGCTTCAATTTTCCCCTTAATTTCTTCATCTCTTAAAGTAGGGAAATCACCTTCAGAAAATGTTCTTTGTGGATCAGGACCAACCAATTTATGATTGGTATTACCTACAGTTATAAAATCAAGATTTCCAGATTCCGCCCATACAGGAGTATAATCATCAAGACCTTGAGCCGAAGCCGCGAAACAAGTTATAACAGTAATTATCAATAAAAATATCTTCTTCATGTTAGCCACGTTAAATTCTGTCTCAAATAAATTATATGTTTAGAGTTTCAATGTCCTTTTTAAGGTTTCATTGTGTGTACTACAAAATTAACATTTTTTATGCAACGACCCACATATTTATACGCAAAAGGATGAAAGATTTTTACATATAAGATAAAATGACATTTTTTTTCGATTTTTTACAGATTTTTACCGTATCCACCGACCTTTTTTTCATAAACCAACCAGTACTTATCATTCAAAAATTCTTCAAAGGGTTCATTGTATTATCCTACTTTTTTATTTTTATCGCCACTCATTTTTCATTTCACATTGAAATTCGTACTTTTGCATAAAATCTCTTAGAAGATACTTTTAAAATGAATATAGAAGAAAAACTATCAGCAGTCATCAAGGCTGCAGTGTCTGCTCTATATGGAATTGAGGCAGACGACAAATCAGTGCAGCTTTCAGCCACTAGAAAAGAATTTGAGGGCGACCTTACTTTGGTGGTGTTCCCTTTCTTGAAAGCTTCTAAGAAAAAGCCAGAAGAGACAGCTCAGGAGATTGGTGACTACCTTGTTGCCAACGCATCTGAAGTTGAGAAGTTCAACGTCGTTAAGGGATTCCTTAATATGGTGATCAAGAAGGGCCACTGGGTTAGCGCTCTTAACAATATCCTTGCCGACGACAATTTCGGAAAGAAGACTCCTACTGCAGAGTCGCCGCTTTATATGGTTGAGTACTCGTCGCCTAACACTAACAAGCCTCTTCACCTTGGCCACGTCCGCAACAACCTTCTTGGTTCGTCTGTTTGCCGTATCCTTGACGCTTGCGGTTTGAGAGTGGTTAAGACTAATATCGTTAACGACCGTGGTATCCATATCTGCAAGTCTATGCTTGCATGGAAGCTTTTCGGTAACGGAGAGACTCCTGAAAATTCAGGAAAGAAGGGAGACCACTTGGTTGGAGACTACTACGTGAAGTTCGATAAGGAGTACCGTGCTCAGGTTAAAGAACTTATGGCACAAGGCCAGAGCGAGGAGGAG
>JAZUIF010000118.1:0-7607 GCA_045642085.1 Paludibacteraceae bacterium
TTATATAGCAGTTGTCCAAAATGAGGATTGTTAAGGGCCAATGTCTGATTTATTTGGGACCTATAGGTCAAAAAAGAGACGCAAATTCCATAATTCGCGTCTCTTTCTTATAATTTATTCCGGCAACTTATATTTATCACCTGTAGTCTCTTTAATCTGCTTGTAAAACCATTCTGAGTATCCTGGCGACGATATTCCAGCTGGGACTCCCCAACCGTTATCAATAAAGACTCCTCCACGCTCTCTCTTGATGTTTCCGTCGCAATACTTGACCATTAAGAATTCTCCTAGTTTCTTCCATCTCTCCATAGTGATATGTGATTGGTTTTGAGAATATTCAGTCAGGAATCTTGCTGCGAAATCTGGGCTTTTTGTGTATAGCGACTTTGCCGCCTCTTCCACTACCTCAAGATTGTCCTCAAACTTGCGTTCTAGTTCATCTTGAAGTTTCCACACGTCTTTCGACATATATTTATATCTCGAATATGTCTGGTTGGCTACCCAATTAAATACCCAATAGGCTGATGTCCACGAAAATTCCAACAAACTTCCATTGCCTTTCTTGAAACATTCTGGCACTTCTGTTGTGGCGATATAAATAGGTATGTAGACAGTAAACGTTGCGTCGTCAACTCCATACCACAACACTCCTCCTACCATGTCTGGCAACCAGCTGCGCATCTGAGCAATGAAACTGAAGGCGTTGTGTGGTCCGGCAATCGGATTCTCATTGAAATATTTCTGCCCGTCGACTTCCCACTCACGAGGTGCGAATCTGTATGCCGCTCCAAATGGTTCGCTTCCTACTCCTGAATCGATGGCAAGCGGAGTATCTTCAAAATGGTCGCGCATCAAGTTTTTCAACTCTTTCAATGAGATCTTCTTGTCTGGTTTGATCCAAAGTGGAAGTCTCTCGTCGCTCTTTCCAAGTATATAATCCTGATACTTAGCCATCTGCGGATTCAACTTAGTGAAAACTGACCACACACGAGAATCACAAAAACGTCTTGCGGAGAAACTCATAGGATCATAAGCGTCGGAAAAACTGAAATCTTTGTTCTTTCCGTCGAAATAGCCTTTTTCTCTAGCAAATGATATAACATCCTTTGAATATCTACAGTTTGCTCTGTCGCTCAACGGAAATGTCGTGATTCTTGAGTGGTTGGCATGAGCACTCACACAATCGTCTGGCAGACGCATAGCTACCCATACAGCGCCCTTGATATCCGGTCCCTTACCGATCATCTCCATGATCCACAACTCTTTAGGATCTGCGATTGTAAATGTCTCGCCTGAACTACGATAGCCATACTCATTCACCAAGTCTGTCATGATCTGTATTGCATCCGCAGCCGACTTACAACGCTGTAATGTCAACGTGATAAGATTACCATAGTCGAGCACTCCACTTGTGTCCACCAACTCAGGTCGTCCACCCCATGTCGACTCAGTGATACAGACTTGATGCTCATTCATGTTTCCAAGCACATCGTTGGTGAATGGCACCTGCTCTACTTTACCCTGATAACCATGAGTATCCCATCCGTAGATGTCAATCTTCTCATATTTAGAGTGTTGTGCCTTAGGATAATGCGTCAACTCTCCATATAAGTAGTATGAATCTGCAGAGTAAGTACATAGTGTCGACCCATCAGTCGAACAATTCTTGCCGACCAAAATATTTGTTCCTGCATATGCAGAAAACGCAGTCAGTAATGCTGAAACTATAGAAACTATTCGCTTCATTTAGTACAAAATTTTCTTTTCATAAACGCGTTCGTTATTGCAATTATCTGTAACAACAAACTTGAATGTTTTTAGTGTATTGTCTTTCTCTACATTCTCAACAGACAAATTGCAGAATGCTGTTCCGGTCTTAGCATCGTATTCAAAAAGAACCCATTTGTCATCAATGTACCCCTTATAGGATTTAATTCCCGACATTCCATCTCCCATCGACATGACAATTCTATTTGTCGCACGAAGATTCTTTGTCTGAAGTGGGCCTACATGAGGAGGATTTACATCTTTGAAGATGGCAAATTTACCAAGCTCACGTACTTTTGCCACTGCATATCCATTGACAATGTTGCAAGCATATACCTTATTAACAAGATTCTTATTATTCAAAGAGACAACAACATATTTGTCCTTATCATCTAACTCATCTCGTGAAATCTTGATGGAAAGATCCATAAAAGTATGCACCGGAGTTAACGGGTCTCCAATATTGTAGATATTTGAGAAATACACATTGGAAGGAGACACCTGATAATCAACCAATTCATCTTCGTACAATGCATTATCAGGAGCATATAGGACAACATCTCCTTTATCTAGCAAATTAGCGACTCCAGCTGTAAGTTTTTCTCCCTTAGGTTTAGACTCGACAGGCAACTCTGTCTTCTTTCCTACGACATTGACAACAAGGACATCTTTATTGCCAAAATCATCAACAACTTCGAATTTAACTTCGTAGTTACGTTCTTCGTTGACATTCAGAATACCATTGTTCTTCAAATCGTGGAAAATCTTCAATGGGGAGTTTTTTTCTGGGAACATCTTCATGAAAAACTCACCAGTTCTCTGCTGTTGGCTGTAATCGATGAAACTGTTTAGAGCACGAGTATCAGCGAATTTTACATTACGAATGTCTACTTTACTATGTAGATTTCCGTCGACATACATATATAGTGTACGAGGTGTGTGATGGAAACCAGTTCCTGACATGAAATCATACGATTTCAAAGCGAAACCAATATTTCCCCAAGCCGAAATCGATTGAACACCATTCAATCTTCTTTCGCTTCCGACAACACGAGTATTATATTTAGCTGTAGATCTGCCATTTACACTACTCTTCTCATCCATAGCGTAAATCTTAGTGGCATTAATCTGCGGACGTTTATTGTCGACTAATCCCCACACATTATTATGATCGTATGGATTCTCTAATTCTCCTTCAGGTGAACGAAACTCGAAATGCAAATGTGGACCACCGCTCGAACCAGTATTTCCCGACCAAGCAATCTGCTCTCCTCTCTGCACCTTTATCTCATCTTTAGCAGGGAAAATATCGACCTCATACGACTGATTTTTCTCCTGCTCCTCGCGCACACGTTTACCAATAGCATTAAGGAAACCATTGCAATGAGCATATAAGGAGACACGTCCATCAGCGTGAGTGATCTCCACTCTCTTTCCATAGCTGCGTGGCTCACAAGAGATGCGAGACACCCAACCGCTCTCAACAGCAAAAATTTTCTTATTTACATCACTGTTAGTACGGAAATCAAGGCCACCATGAAAATGGTTGCGACGTAGTTCCAAATAACTACCACTCAACGTATTAACCTCCTCAAGAGGCTTCACATAATTTCGTTGCGCTACAGAAAGACCTGCAAATGAAGATAATAATATGGATAAAATTGTTTTGTTCATAAGTTCTACTGTAGGGACAGCCCTTGTGGTTGCCCATTATATAAATCACACCTTGTTGTTGCCTCTTTATTAAAGACAAATACACACCAAATATCTAAACGCTCTTATTTTTAAGCGCTCGCCCTACGGGCTCGCGTTAGGAAATGGTTAGGGCGTTCCGCCCTTAACAATCCTCATTTTGAACAACTGCTATATATAATCTTCTATTATAATATTCTAATCATCAAAAAAATCAAAAAGAGTGCACTTCAAACTGAAATGCACTCATGATTCTCAGAACAAAGGATTGATTATCCCTGAGCATCCTCAGAATTCTCAGCAGCAGCCTCTGCGTTTGCAGCAGCCTCAGCCTCCTGCTTTGCAGCAAGTGCCTCTGCCTTCTTCTTAGCTACAGCCTCAGCCTTTGCCTTGTTAACAGCCTGCTCAGCGTTTAGACGCTCCTTAGCGTTAGCTGCCTTATCAGCAACCATCTTGTTCTTTACTGCGTCAAGCTTTGCGTTCTTCTCGTTCATCCAAGCCTCGAACTTCTGATCAGCAACAGCCTCAGAGAAAGCTCCCTTCTTAACACCACCTAGCAAGTGCTTCTTCATGTAAACACCCTTATCGCTCAAGATGTTTCTTGCAGTGTCAGTTGGCTCAGCTCCGTTAAGAACCCACTTCAAAGCCTGCTCAAAATTCAAATCAATAGTAGCAGGATTAGTGTTAGGATTGTATGTTCCCAACTTCTCAATAAACTTACCATCGCGTGGTGCTCTGCTATCAGCTACGACAATGTGGTAAAACGCGTACCCCTTACGTCCGTGTCTCTGCAATCTAATTTTAGTTGCCATTTTTTGATGATTTAAAATTTTTAACTGTGCAAAAGTAATACTTTTTTTCAACAATTCAAGTATCGACACAAAAAAAGCGACGAAATTTGCATTCCGTCGCCATATAAAGTGTTGAATTTACTTCATTTTTGCAATATTTGCCTTCAAAGCAGCAATCTTGCTCTCTGCATCTGCCTGCTTCTTACGCTCGTTTGCAACAACCTCTGGTTTTGCGTTTGCCACAAACTTCTCATTGCTCAACTTCTTGTTGACGCTAACCAAGAATCCTTCAAGGTATTTGATCTCCTCTTCCATCTTCTTGATCTCTTCATCAACATTGACATTGCCTGCCAAAGGAATTGTGATCTCAACTGTTCCAACCATGAATGTCTGGCTTGCTCCGTCGACTCCAGCTGCTGGTGTAGCGGAGATTGACTCGATATTTGCCAACTTCTCGATGATTGAGTTGTTCTTGTCGCTGAACTCCTCTCCCTTATAGTATAGTGCGAATGCCTCACGTGGGCTGATTCCCTTCTCTGCACGGATGTTGCGGACTCCGGCGATGATCTCCTTTGTCTGCTCCATTCTCTTCAAGCACTTCTCACAGTAATCCTCTGCCTTTGGAAGAAGGCTCACCATGATGCTGTCCTTAGCGTCACGGTTCTTTAGTGCCTGGTATAGCTCCTCTGTGATGAATGGCATGAATGGGTGAAGTAGCTTAAGCAATGTCTCAAAGTAAGACAATGTTGCATCAAGAGTAGCCTTGTCGATTGGCTGCTGGTATGCTGGCTTAACCATCTCAAGATACCAAGATGAGAACTCATCCCAGAATAGCTTGTAGACTGTCATCAACGCGTCTGAGATACGGTACTTCTCGAAATGATCGTTAACCTCAGCGATAGTCTGGTTCAACTTGTGGCCGAACCACTTGATTGCCATCTTAGCGCTCTCTGGCTGTGCGATTGTAGCGTCGACGCTCCATCCCTGAACAAGACGGAAGGCATTCCAGATCTTGTTGTTGAAGTTACGACCCTGCTCACAAAGAGCCTCGTCGAACAAAATATCATTACCAGCTGGTGCAGAAAGCATCATACCCATACGTACTCCGTCGGCACCAAACTTCTCGATCAAACCAAGTGGATCAGGTGAGTTACCAAGAGACTTAGACATCTTACGTCCAATCTTATCACGAACGATACCTGTGAAGTATACATTCTTGAATGGCATCTTACCCTCGTACTCATAACCAGCCATGATCATACGCGCCACCCAGAAGAAGATGATATCCGGACCAGTCACAAGGTCTGAAGTTGGATAGTAGTACTTGATCTCCTCGTTGCCTGGATTATTAATTCCGTCGAACAAAGAGATAGGCCACAACCAAGATGAGAACCATGTGTCAAGAGCATCCTCGTCGCGAACAAGCTGATCTGCAGTGATATTCTCATAACCTGCGATCTTCTTTGCCTTTGCCAAAGCATCCTCAACAGTTAGAGCGACGACGAATTTCTCCTCTGCTCCCTCTGCTGTAGGCAAGAAATATGCTGGAATTCTATGACCCCACCACAACTGACGAGAGATACACCAATCCTGGATGTTCTCCAACCAGTTCTTATATGTCGACACATATTTAGATGGATAGAATTTCAACTCACCGTTTACAACTGGTGGAAGAGCGATGTCAGCGAAGTGCTGCATTGAAAGGAACCACTGCTTGCAAAGACGTGGCTCAACCGCAGTGTCCTGGTTACGCTCTGAATAACCAACCTTATTGTCGTAATCCTCAACCTTCTCAAGCAAACCAGCATTGCCTAGGTCGACGGCGATCTGCTTACGAACGACGAATCTATCCTGTCCGACATACATTCCTGCAGCCTCAGAGATAGTACCGTCTGGGTTGAAAATATCAATTGTCTCAAGATTATGAGACTTACCTAGTGCGTAGGCGTTTACGTCGTGAGCTGGAGTAACCTTCAAACATCCTGTACCAAACTCAACGTCTACATAACGGTCCTCGATTACAGGGATCACTCTGCCTACCAATGGAACGATCACCTTGTGGCCCTTCAACCACTGGTTCTTTGGGTCCTTAGGATTGATACACATAGCTGTATCACCCATGATAGTCTCAGGACGAGTTGTAGCGACGACAGCGTAGTAGCCCTTCTCATCCTTGTGAAGAACCTCACCTTCCTCACCAGTAGGCTTAACAGCTGCGCTATCCTGCACGTAATATTTTAGATAGTATAGTTTGCTCTTCTCCTCACGGTAGATTACCTCCTCAGTAGAAAGCACTGTCTGAGCCTTAGGATCCCAGTTTACCATGCGAAGACCACGGTAGATCAAGCCCTTGTCGTAAAGGTCAACGAAAACCTTAAGCACCGACTCCGAGCGCTTCTCATCCATAGTGAAAGCAGTACGGTTCCAGTCGCAAGAAGCACCAAGTTTCTTCAACTGTTCAAGGATGATACCACCGTGCTTTCTTGTCCAGTCCCAAGCATGCTCAAGGAACTGCTCACGAGTAAGATCCTTCTTCTTGATACCCTCGCTAGCAAGTTTGTTAACAACCTTAGCCTCAGTAGCGATAGAAGCGTGGTCAGTACCAGGCACCCAAAGAGCGTTCTTGCCCATCATTCTCGCGCGGCGCACAAGAATATCCTGGATAGTATTGTTAAGCATGTGGCCCATGTGGAGCACACCAGTCACATTAGGTGGAGGGATAACGATAGTGTATGGTTCTCTTCCATCTGGCTTACTGCTGAAGAAGCCATTCTCCATCCAATACTGATACCATTTCTGTTCTACGTCAGCTGGATTATATTTACTTGCTAATTCCATATTGCAATATTATTCTAAAATACGGGTGCAAAATTAAAAAAAGTGATTGAGAAAACAAAATCAATTCACAATTCGTAGTCCATATTAACGCAATCCGACACCTGCTGTGCAGGAATCGGCTACGGTATACAATGTGTCAACCGGGGTCATAAAATGGTGTTGATTTGGTTAATAATTAAAAAACTCAACAGAAGATGAGTTTAGATACGATAATTATAGAATATCCGTCTGAGGAATCAAATCAATAAAATCATCGGTGAATTCAAATGCAAGTCCGTCCTCCGCCGTTGGAAATTCACACAGCCATGCAATTCGGCCTTCTTCTGTCAAGAACAAGCTGGTAAAATCAACCAAATCCATGACATTATTTGTATTGACACGTTCCTTTCGTAAAGCATCCGGAAAATCAAAACGACCTTCTATATTATGGTAATTTTGCAAATAATAAGCCAAAATGACTTCGGGGATTCTGGTCCACATTGTCTCGCTAAATTTCACATACATCTTAAATGCATTTCG
>JAZUIF010000119.1:0-4093 GCA_045642085.1 Paludibacteraceae bacterium
GATTATAGCTTCCTAGCATTGAGCATGGCAAGAAGAGAGGAATTGGAAAATTACACTAAACGTAAAGATTATCTTGACAGGTTGGTCAAATCAAAGATGATCTTATCACCAGTGCTTCCAGTACCAACGTCTTCTGTCAAACCAGTACCAACGTCTTCTGTCAAAGATGTCGAAACTTATGATGATTCAGATGCCATTCTAAAAGCTGGCTAAGAATCATTAGATAGACGAGGCTATCGATACGGTCTGTCTGTTTCCTCGCTGCCAGAAATGACATGAACAGACATTGTTTATTTAGAACAACCATACGGCTAAGAAGCCGATTTTCCTGCAGATTGGTCGTATGGTTTTTTATCTTTAATTAGATGTTTCAGAAAAAGATGTTTCAGAAAAAAACGGCCAATGCTGCTCAGGCAGTGGCAAAGGCACAACCCGTTTATGGTAAGGGTGGAGATGACCAATACAGTTTTCTTAGAACTAAATTATCAACAATTATTAAAAAACCAAATGAAGAAAAGTAAGTATAACGCAAAATCTACTGCGGATATCCTAGCATCAGATATTCAAACGGACCTACCAGTATTAGGAGACCTAATCACAAACGGGGAAACAACTCTTATCTTTGGAGATACTAATACCGGCAAGTCCGTGTTAGCAGTCGACATAGCTATTGCCGTTGCATATGGAATCAATTATTTTGATGGAGAATGCGACACAAAGATTGAGGGTAAGGTTCTATTATTTGATCTTGAGAACTCTGAGGCTCAATTCTGCAGACGCTACGCAAACTCACCAATGAAAAACGACAGTGAGAATCGTATTATCAGAATTGATTCTATAGAGTTAGACAATATAGAAGTATTTACACAAAGTCTTGTCTCATTACTTGATAATCACAATCCGAAGGCAATCATCTTTGACAACATTACTGTCGCTCAAACCAAGTTTAGAATTCCAATTCTGAAGAAATTAACAGAAGTAAGCCGTTCTTATGGAATTCCATGTCTTATTGGAGCTCACACAATTAAGAGAGACATGAAAAAGCCAATCACTCAAAATGACATTAGAGGATCAAAGGATGTGATTAATTTCGTAGACGCTGCCATTGCTGTCGGCATGAGTACACAAGAGGCTAATGTACGCTATATTAAGCAGATCAAAAGTAGATCTACAGAAAGACGCGAAGATGTAGCCGTAGTTGACATCAGTAATAAAGATTACCTTCACTTTGAATTTCGAGAGTGGGATCAAGAAGCAGCTCATCTTGGAAAGCCTCATGAAGTTAAGACTGAGATTTTTGGTCCTGTAGATGTTCAAAAAGCTCTTAAGCTTAAAGAAGAGGGCAAAAGCATTAGAGAAATTGCCGACATTCTGGGCAAGAGCAAGTCTACAGTGCATAGACACCTTCTCTATATAGAAGGTGAAGAAATATCGGGAAAAAACTTAGAAGACTCTGGAATGCAAGAGGCTGATACAATTGTCGATAAAAAGAAAAAGCAGAAGAAAGCAAAGAAGAATGAATCATCATCCAGCCCAGTAGACATGGATTGATTCGCAAGCATTAAGCTACAGAAAAGCACCTACAAACCAAAGTAGGTGCTTTTTTTGTTTCATGTGGGACAGCAAATTTTATTTTGCGTGGGACACTTATTTTTACTACGTGGGACAGTTATTATTATTGCGTGGGACGCTCATTTTTAACTATGGGCCAAACTAATTTATCGTTCTACCCCAATAATTCATTGTCGAATCAACATGCATTATCATCAAAAAAACAGCATCGAGAAGCTCGTTATCATAAAAATCAAACTCTGGCAATTTATTACCGCACGTATCAGCATAATAAACATTAGAAGAAAGTTCCCTTCCACCTGGGCAAATATGCAAAATGTATTTTCCTGGTGCCACACCATTGTCATTCTTGTCTACTAAGATGAAAGGAGGCAAGGCACTAACCATACTGGACAAAGACCAAGACTGGACAATTTTAGCTCCATAGTGTACTCTTTGAAGATGCTCGCAATCAGTTTTCAAGCGATAAATCATGCGATTGTCTGAATAGACCGCAAGTACCATGTCCGGAGTCGGAAAGGATGAATCAGGCTCCGACAGAATATTGTTCAGCTGTAATGACTGCTGTTCATCAGATCCATATTTCATATCAAAATGTTTTATCATTAGTAGTATAAATTTCCGTACGATCTTAGTATTTTTCAACTACAATCAAATTCATGGGACATTGTTATAACGACAAATGGAGATTCAATTAATCATAAGATGACTTCTAATTAAAGTTCCAATAATGAGTATGGATTATTTACTTCCATAGCAATACCGTCATTTTGAATTATTGGGCACCAAGAAATGATTATTAAGAAAAGAATACTCCTGGATGATATGATTCATAAATCATCCGATGAGTGCATTGTCACTTAAAATCAAATCTATTCATTATACTTCAAATTTGGACATAAGCAGAAAACTTTGAAACTTATAAAATGCTGAAAGTTCTACCATCATAAAGTAACATAATAAAACTATTACTTGAACACAAGATTACATCTAAGACATTTACCATTTGTCTCTAAAAAATCTTTTTTTATTGAACCAGGAACAACTATGTTTTCAAGAGAAGAACAATTAAGGAACGCATTGTCCTCAATTTCTGTGACAGAATCTGGAATCACAACATTTTTAAGTGAAGTACAATTAAAGAAAGCTCCTATCCCAATTTTAGTGACTGAGTCAGGTATTTCTATGTTTGTTAGTTCCTTACAATTTGAGAACGCACCTCCAGATATTTCTTTAACACTACTTGGGATTGTATAAATTCCTTTGTAATCATTTGGAAGATATACAAGTTTTCCATTATGGATTATTGGATTTTTTAATTTTGAACAACAAGCAAACACTTCATATCCAAACGTAGTAACAGAATCGGGAATCACAATATGAGAAAGGGATTCACAACCATAAAATGCCATACTCCAAATTGCAGTAATGGAATTAGGAAGTTTTATGTCTGTCAATAACGTGCAACCATGAAATAGATTGTTCATTATTTCTGTAACGCCTGATGGAATCCCTATACTTACAAGAGAATTACAGAACTGAAAAGCTAAATCTCCAATTTCAGTAACCGACTCAGGAATGGTTACACTTGTCAATGATGTGCAATCCGAGAATGCACAATCTCCTATTCTTTTAACTGAATTTGGTATGTTTATTCGCGTTAAGGAAGAACACCCTTGAAAAGCACTGGGACTGATTTCCTTGATGGAATCTGGAATGTTTATGGTTTCAAGGGAAGAGCAATCCGAGAATGCGTTATTTCCGATAGAAGAAATAGAATTATGTAGAACGATGTTTTTTAAAGATATACAATTAAAAAAAGCACCGTCTCCAATCGAAGTGACATTGTCAGGAATCTCTATGTTTGTAAGCGAAAAACACCCAGACAACAAACCATCATTAATAGACGTAAGAGTATTAGGAATATTTACCCTTTTCAAAGAAGTGCAATTCGCAAAAACTCTTTCTCCCATAGATTTGATGGTGTCCGGAATTAAAATTTCCTTAAGGGATGTACAGTACTGGAATGCTCTATCCCCAATATTTGTTACTGAATTAGGGATTTTAATGTCCGTAATCAACTTGCAATAACATAAAGCTTGATTCCCTATACTTGAGACAGAATTTGGAATTATTAATTTACCCATAAAACTATGAGGAACACAAATGAGTTTTGTTTGATCCTTGTTGTATAACACTCCATTTATGCTTGCGTAAACCGGATTGTCTATAGAAACATTTATCTTTACAAGATCCAAACAATGATCAAATGCATCCTCTTCAATATTTGTGACAGAATCTGGAATATCAATGATTTCTACAGGAGAACAAGTTTCGTCATCATTTTCTAAAACTTCGAAAAACTCACTATCTTTAATCTCTGTCACACCAGGACGAACCACAAAATGTTTATCCGTAGATTTTTCTAAATCTAATATTTTGTCATTATCTACCATAAAATCTCTTTTTAAGTTGTTCGTTATCGGAAGTTTGTAAAAAAAGATCAAAACATGTCCTTTTT
>JAZUIF010000120.1:0-36950 GCA_045642085.1 Paludibacteraceae bacterium
ATACAAAATCTTTATGAGACAACAAAGCCCCAGCTTGAGAAAGTTGGGGCTTTGTTGCATTTTTTCGTTGATTTTTAAATACGAAAAGAGGGCATATCAATTTTGATACACCCTCTTTTATATTTGAAAAAGTATTGATTACTTCCAAACTGATTTAAGATCATCATCATATCCCTTTGAGTAGATACGAGAATTCTCTTTTCCATAACCAAGTCTTGATGCACGACCTGCAACAATCTTAGCATCCTGGAATGTCTTTGGTCCATAGAAGAACAAACAAACATTAGTTGTCTTTGTCAAATTCTTAAGATCAACACACCACTGTGCATCATCAGAGCTTGTGTTATAAACTGTTGCTGGCAAATTAATAGCTCCTTCCAAATGACCTGCTTTATACAAATCAGCAGAACGAGTATCGATCAAGAACTTTTCGCCTGTAGAATAAGATTTGTAAGTATCATAAAATGACTGAGCCTTTGAATACTCTACGAATGGTCCTAGTTTTTCTTCATCATCAGACGAACATGAAGACCCAAACAACGCCAAAATGGCTACAGTCAACATGACAAAATAATTTCTCAACTTTCTCATTTTTTTACCCTTTATAAATTTTACGTTTTTAACTCCTCCAAAGATAGTTATTTTTTTGAAATCAAAAACGATAATTCCTATTTATGTGTGATAACACGCTGTGTTTTCACTCCAGACGCATTAATTTCATCTACTTTTGCAACGACTTTTGATGCTAAGTTCATAAACGCCTGTGATGTGATTGTATCATCTTTCAACGCTGCAGGAGCTCCATTGTCGCCACACTCGCAAATCGACTGAACAATAGGAATTTGTCCTAGCAACTCTACATTCATCGACTCTGCCAACTTCTTGCATCCTTCCTTTCCGAAGATATAATACTTGTTGTTCGGCAACTCCGCAGGTGTAAACCATGCCATATTCTCCACCAAACCGATAATCGGAACGTTAACTTTCTCGCCGACAAACATACTGATTCCTTTCTTCGCGTCTGCCAATGCTACCTCCTGTGGTGTGCTGACTACGATTGCACCTGTCAAAGCAAGAGTCTGAACCAACGTCAAATGGATATCACTTGTACCTGGCGGCAAATCCAATACGAAATAATCCAACTCACCCCAGTTGGCATCTGTGATCAACTGCTTCAATGCGTTGCTTGCCATTCCTCCTCGCCACAACACAGCGTCATTAGGATTGACAAAGAATCCGATAGAAAGTAGCTTCACGCCATATCTCTCCTCTGGATGGATCAACTCACGTCCCTGTTCATTCTTTTCCTCCAAGTAAGGACGTGCGTCTTCAAGTCCAAACATCTTTGGCATTGATGGTCCGAAGATATCTGCGTCGAGCAAACCTACCTTATAACCCATCTTGGCAAGCGAAACAGCAAGATTGGCCGAGACTGTGCTCTTTCCTACTCCACCCTTTCCTGATGACACAGCAATGATATTCTTGACTCCTGGCAACGGATTGTCTGGATCCTTCTTTGGGGCCGCTGTCTTATATTTGCAAGTGATGTTGCCTTTAATATCTACGTCTTTGTCGACATAAGTCAAAATGGCTGTCTCACATGCTTTTACCAATGATCTTGCGAATGGATCATTCTCTTTCTCAAAAATCAGTGAAAACGATACTTTATTGCCATCAATGCGGATATTATCTTCCACCATCTCCGACGACACAATATCTTTTCCATTTCCTGGATAACGCACATGTGTAAGTGCGTCGATAATCAATTGTGGGTATAATGCCATTATTTATACTGGTTTTCAATAATGTTCGACAATACATCCTTCATCTGAAGTCCTGCTGCAGCCACCTGCTGTGGAATGAAGCTTGTTGGTGTCATTCCTGGAGTTGTGTTAACCTCAAGCAAGTTGACTGTTCCGTCGGCTGAAATAATATAATCCACGCGGATGATTCCGTGAGCATCAAGCACATTATAGATTCTCTCTGTCTGCTTGCGTACTACGGCAGCAATCTCCTCTGAGATACGTGCTGGAGTGATCTCCTTCACCTGTCCCTTATACTTTGCATCGTAATCGAAGAACTCGTTCTCACTGACAACCTCTGTGATTGGGAATACTGTTGTCTTGCCACCTGCTTTGTAGATTCCGCAAGTGATCTCTGTACCCTGCATGAAGCTCTCGATAACTGTTTCTGAACCCTCTGCAAATGCCTTCTTTACTGCTGGATTAACCTGCTCAATCGACTTAACTTTAGTCACTCCAAAGCTACTTCCTCCATCGTTTGGCTTAACGAAGCATGGCAAACCTACTGCATCGACGATCTCCTGATCAGTATAGTCGTTCTCGCTTCTCAAACGAAGAGACTTAGCTACAGGAATACCGAAATTCTTCAAGTATGTGTTACAAGTAAACTTGTTGTAAGTCAACGCTGAGGCAAGTACACCGCAAGAAGAGTAAGGGATCTTCATCAACTCAAAGTAGCCCTGAAGTTTTCCATCCTCACCTGGAGTACCATGGATTGTGATATAAGCATAGTCGAACTTGATTTTTGTACCTTCTACGATTGCAGAAAAGTCATTCTTGTCGACTGGATACTTCTTCTCATCAAGTTCCAAATTCCACTCTGTACCGATGATTGTAACTATATAGACATTATATTTCTCCTTGTCCATGAACGAGTAGATGCCCTTGGCACTCTTTAGCGACACAACCACTTCCGACTGGTCGCCACCCGCTACGATTGCAATATTCTTCTTCATTTTTAGATACACTTTATTATCTTGCAAATTTAGCAAATTCTTATTTAATCACACATTATGATTGCGATTTATGCATTAGTTATCACAACCAAATATTGGTAATGGTCGTTCTCATAAACCTTCTCTGCCTTTAGTCCACATATTTGGCAAACAGCATTCAAGCGATTGAAGTCGACAAACAACCACTCAAATGGTTCATCTTTCTCGCCTCTATAGGAAATTGTATAATCAATCTCTCCATAGTATGGCTCTTCATAAATCTCTGCGTCGACGTCGCCATCCTCATCAGTATATAGATAGATAAGGTCGGAACTATCCATAACGATTTTCCCACCGTCGGCAAGCATACTCTTACAATGATTCAAAAATTTAGGAAGATTCTCCATCGTTTTAGCGATTCCGGCTCCGTTCATCAGCATCAACAGAGTATCGTATTTCTCACCGTCAATATCATAGAAGTTGCGGATTTGAGCATTCTTAACACCTCTCTGCTTCATCACGTCGACTGCACCAGCGGATACATCAATAGCCTCAGCATCAACACCATGCTCCTGTAGCCATAATGTATGACTGCCAGAACCTGCACCAACGTCGAGAGTGCGACCACAGCATAGCTTCAATGCCCGCTGCTCAATCTCGCTCATCTTCTCCCATGTGTGGAAGAATTCCTTTATGTTCCAATATTCCGTCTCCACCACACTGCTTTCAACTTTGATTCGAGTCTTCTTGTCGCCACTGAAATATGCAGTCAAGGCTTTGCCATATGCGTCGCTCATATATGTTAAATTTTAATTTCTCAAAGTTAACATTTTTTTGACAACTCTCAAACAACAAACAAATTGAGCGACTAATTTTAGTTATCTGTAATCAGCAATTCTTTGGTCTCACTAACGAAACTATCTTATTCAAAACCGGATGAAAATATTCATATCCATCAATGACTGTCCATCCTTTATAACTGTTATATGTATGCAATTGTTGTGTCCACTTTCCTTTAGGATTAGGATACAAACGTCCCACTTCTAACTCCTTAAATGAATTTCCATCAAATGTGATCTCATAAAAAATAACACCTTTTCCATATCCTCCCTCACAACATTGAGCAGGTCGAAACAAATTGCCATTATCATAGAAAAATGATCCGGCTCCTCTAACCTCATTTTTTATGCTGGAAATTTCTTGTATCTTTTCGTATGGCCCAAACAAATTAGAAGAACCGAATATTTTTTCAACGGTACAATTTTCACCATTTGCATTGGATAGTTCTAAAGCAAACACATAATACTTATCTTCGATCTTGACCAATTGGGAATCTAGCAATGGTTTATCAACTAGTACACCCTTTTCTACTAATCTCCTATTCAAATAGTCAAAAGCATATATTTTCAAGGAACCTCCCGCAGAATTCTCTGGATAAATATACACAGAGCCCCCTTCTCTATAAATTATAGGGAACGAAAGATGTGTATCCAAGCTGAAAATCTCATCGACATTGATAAGTTTATAAGACTTTCTGTCTATTGTCAACAAAGACAGGCGTCCTTTTCTTTTATGATATTCATATTCCTCGGCTAAAACTTCAATCACATCATCTTTAACATCATAAATAAAAGGATCTGCAAACCAACCATTATCATACCCGTTCAGATCTAGCCAATGAGCCTTGTTTTCTATTGAAGTCTTATGAATATCAACAAAATCTTCTGGAGTTAAAAAAGCAATATTATACATTCCTCCATAAAAAGCATTCCCAAGTTTAGCCCTAAAATCCATATCGTAAAAATAAAAATCATTATAACTACAAAACTTGTTGGTCACTCCTTAACTCTCCGTCCAAAAGGAACAACACCATCAAATTTAAGGAAAATACTATAATAACAATAAAAAGACTCAAAAAAAATCTCTAATAGCTTAAAAATTACCAGAAGACAGTTAATTTTCAACAACTTTGTATCACACAACGGAGCTCCTTAATCATACCATCAATGCAAGCCAAGATATAAAATGAGCGTATATAATCACAAAAAAATCCCGACAATTTTCATTGCCGGGATTTTATTAATCGTTAAACTTAAATTACTTAGTCTGGATAATCAAGAAATCAGAAGTTGACCAGAACTTGTTGTAGTCCTTGATCTTCAAAACCAAATTCTTATCCTCTGCACTCTTTGGAAGAAGAGTATAAGATGTCATTGGGTGACGAGAAATGATGATAGCCTTCTTTGAGTTTAGAGCCAACTCAGTGAAGTCTCTCTTGTCAACCTTTGTGAAGTCTGAAGACTTAACGTCACCACCCTTCTTAAGTGCCTTCTCCAAAAGACCCTTTGCCTTCAAAGTGTTCTTGTCAGCAGCCAAGTAGTAAACAGCGTTCAACTCAGCATCCTGTGCAGCGATTGCAGCAGCCTGCTGTGCAGAGATTGCGTTAACAGAGTCGATGCTAGCCTTAGCAGCGATGTTCATGTTCTCTAGGTCAGCGATCTTAATGTTCTTAGCCTCAAGTTCCTCCTTTAGCTTAGCCATCTCAGTCTGGCTCTCAGCCAACTGCTTCTTCAACTTATTGATTGTACCACGAAGACCGTTAAGCTGTCCGTTAGACTTAGCCAACTTCTCCTCCAAATCAGAGATCTTCTGGTTGCTCTGCTGAATACGCTCAGAGATAAGTTTGAAATCCTCCTGGATTGAAGCCTTGTTTGTACCACCCTCCTGACCATTGTCATTAAGAACACCAAGCTCAACCTCCTTGATCTGCTTCATGTTAGCGTTAACCTCCTCGAATAGGTCAGACATCTGCTGTGAAATCTGACGCTCCTCAGCCAAAACTGATCTCAAAGAGTCTGAAGTCTTGTTTGCCTGATCGATCTCACCCTGCCATGGGTTGCAAGATGTAGCAGCCACTAGCGCTACAGTTGCGAATAAAAGTGCTTTTTTCATTTTATATAATTTTTATTAATATTCGAAATTACGGGTGTCAAAGGACACCAACAGAAAATATAATATCAAAAACTGTGCCACATTATACGATGTCAATCTTCATCTTCATCGTATTTCTTCTTGTTTGCCTTCTCTTTCTCTTTTCCAGAAATGACAATCACGAATTCTCCTTTTGGCTCATTTGCTTCAAAATGTGCTTTTACTTCAGAAACCTTTCCTCTGACAGTCTGCTCAAACTTCTTAGAAATTTCTCGAGACACAGACACTACTCTGTCAGACCCGGCTATCTCCTCTATCTGAGTCAATGTTTTTACCACACGATAAGGAGACTCATATATGATGGAAGTTCTTTCTTCTTCTACAATCTCTTTCAAACGAGTCTGACGTCCTTTCTTTTGTGGCAAGAATCCCTCAAAGCAAAACCGGTCTGTCGGAAGTCCGGAGTCAACAATCGCTGGCACAAAGGCTGTAGCTCCGGGCAGACATTCCACCTCGACACCTGCCTCAGCACATGCTCTCGACAACATAAATCCAGGATCCGATATTCCAGGTGTACCAGCATCACTTATAAGAGCTACCGTCTCACCTGACTTTATCTTCGAGACAACGGAATTACAAGTCTGATGCTCATTAAACTTGTGATGAGACATCATCTTGTTTTCTATCTCAAAATGTTTAAGCAAAACACTTGATGTACGAGTATCTTCTGCCAATATCAAATCAGCCTCTTTCAACACTCGCACTGCTCTATATGTCATGTCCTCTAGATTGCCGACAGGAGTCGGAACTATATACAATTTTGCCATAACACTAGTTAGTGAATCTTGCTTCCAACAATTCCATAAATTCAAATGCAGCTCCTTCTGTTGTATCCCAATTGAAATTTTCTGCCACATAGGCTTCTGCCTCCTGCAATGACGACATTGCATTCAACTTTTCAATTGTGGAATTCAACAAAGCCATATTTCCTCCGAAGAGTTCTCTCTGGTAACGGATTCTGTCGTTAATGTTAAGTGCCTTCTTTAAATCAGTAACAAATCGGTTTTCCAATCGTCTGCTACCCTTGAATCTCTCATTCGTGATAACGAGATTGCTCTTTGGCTCTGGCTCCTTCGCAACAACTTTCAAAGAATCTACAGCAGCAGGAGCAACATCAATAGTAGTGCTTTTCACTTGACTAACCAAACTTTCTTTTTCGTTGGCTTCCTGTGCTGGCGTGTTCTCGACAACTTTTACTTTCTCTACGACCTCAACCTTCTCGATCTCTTTATCCTCGATCTTTTCTTTTTTTGGTTCTTCTTTCTTGACCTCTTCGATCTTCTCTACTACCTCAACTTTCTTGGCAATAGTTTCTTTTTCGACTATAGGCTCAGAAGAAACATTCTCAACAACCTTCGACTCACAAGTCTCAGGTGTCTTCTTTGTCTCTGATTCAAAAGAAGGAACATTAACATCTGAATTCTTCTGAGCCTCTTCTTTGCTTTCAACACTAAGCTGCTCAAACTCCGATAATATGTTTCTTACCTTTTGAAGTGCAAGGTCGTGCATTGCGTACGGAATCGTTTCCATACTCTCCATGCACTTTGTCAGCATATCAAGTTCGGAAATGTCATTCAGTATGAAAGTGATAAGTTTATTTTTATTCATCAAGAATAACTTTTTTACTTTATCTTTGTCGCAATAATCGCACATCAACAATGCATTCAGCACTATTGAATATGCAAATATAAATAGTTTTTTAACGAAATGTACGATTTATTTAACTTTTTTTATGAGACATTTAAAGAATAATTTCATATCCTCTCTTTCATTTTTATACGAGACATCTGAAATCAATGAAATATTTTACGAGTGTGTTTCGCATATCACAGGGAAATCTCGTAGCCAAATAATAATGTCTCTATCAGACAAAGCCACAGATGATATTGTCGAACAATGCGACAAATTACTTGCACGTCTTCAAAAAGGTGAGCCAATGCAATACGTGCTTGGATTCGAATGGTTCGACGGCATGAAGTTCTCAGTCGATTCAAGAGTTTTGATTCCGCGTCCAGAGACAGTGGCTCTTGTGGATGAAATCGAGAATATGCTAAACACAGAATGTGGAATGTTCAATAAAGAAAAAGGCATACACATACTGGATATAGGTACA
Source organism: Paludibacteraceae bacterium (assembly GCA_045642085.1). GTDB lineage: Bacteria > Bacteroidota > Bacteroidia > Bacteroidales > Paludibacteraceae > UBA1723. The sequence goes on from JAZUIF010000120.1 coordinate 7,842, forward strand.
GGTTCGGGGGCAATAGCGGTCTCAACAAAAAAAAGAATTCCAGAAGCGAATGTCACTGCGGTAGATATCAGCGAAGGTGCTCTCTCCGTAGCCTCAGCCAATGCTCATGATAATAATGTCGACGTGGACTTTGTATGCGACGATGCCCTATCCGACTCTTTTATGTCTGGCCATGATCCGTTTGATGTGATTGTGAGCAACCCTCCATATATATGTCCAAGCGAAAAGACGGAGATGCGAGTCAACGTGCTCGATTTCGAACCTCATCTGGCACTATTTGTGCCACAGGACAACCCGTTGCTGTTTTACAATAAAATCGCTACATTTGCAATAAATAATCTTAATCCCAACGGAGCACTTCTATTCGAAACGAATGTGGCTTATGTTCACGACGTGGCCGATATGATGAGAAGGACAGGATTCTCCAACGTCGTGGTGATTAAGGATTGTTTTGACCGCGAACGATTCGTAATTGGAAGAAAAAGATGATCGGAGAAACGAAGGTAAAAACATGGAGCAAAGATGAAGCACTAGTAAAAATGTCGACACTATGCGCTGAGTCGGAAAAATGCAAGACAGACATTTCGGATAAGCTAAAGCGTCATGGTCTCGCATTGTCTGACATCGAATATATTTTAGACTATTTGGAATCTGAAAGATTCATCGACGAAGCTAGATACGCTCGTTTCTTTGCCAAAGACAAATACAAATTCGCGAAGTGGGGACGCAAAAAAATCGAGTATGCACTCAAGATGAAAAGGATCTCCGTCGACAATATCAAAGAGGCTTTAGAAGAGATTCCAGATGACGCTTACGAAGATACTATGATGGCGGCTCTTGCATCAAAATTCAAAACAATCAAATTCCAAAATCGTTACGACGCAAAAGGAAAACTATTCAGATTTGCAGCTTCGCGCGGTTATGAAAGCAATGTGGCACTTGATGCCATCGATAAAATATTAGATGAAAATTTAGGAGGAGACGATAATGAATAAATTTATCAAAGGAATGTTTGCCGACTATAGTCTTGGCAAAAAGATGATTCTGTTACTTTGTATTTTTATTTTGCTAGATATATTTGGCAACGTGGCAGGATTAGTATGCGGATTGTCTGAAGATGTTTTACTTTCAAAAACAGACACAATACGTTTGGAACAATTGGTAGCGTCAATAATCGTATTCATCGGAACTCCATATTTATTCTTTTATCTGTCGGCAAAACCGGAATGTACATTCTCTGAGTTTTTCAAACTTGGCAAAAGCAATGGCATATTACTCTATATTTTAGCCATTACTGCTTGGATATTACTAATTCCGACCGTCAACTACACTGCCTACTACAACGAGCAATTCACATTGCCGGAGAGTCTTCACTTTATTGAAGAGAAACTGAAATATATGGAGAATTTAGCAAAAGAGTTGACTACAGATCTACTAAAAACAGATTCTCCTTTAATCTTGACGGTTAACTTGTTGGTAATAGCTGCCATACCTGCCATAGGAGAAGAAATGACATTTCGTGGAGCACTGCAGAAAACGTTGCAAGAGCATTTGTCTCCAGTCGCAGCAATAATAATTACTTCTGCAATATTCAGTGCAATGCACTTCCAATTCTACGGATTCATTCCACGATTTTTACTTTCCATTTTCTTAGGAATGCTCTATTATTTTTCAGGCAGTATCAAACTTAATATGCTTGCCCATTTCTGCAACAATGCAATAGCCGTAATAGCATTCTATATCTGCACTGTGGCTAAAGTTTCAATTGACGACGCTCCTACAGAGACAATGGGAAAAGATGATATATACTCTGTAATTATCTCAATTGTTCTATTCGCTGGAATTATGCACGTCATATACACACAATCGAAGAAAAAAATCAATGAATAATATAATCGAACTTGAAAAACAGAAGAGCCGTCACAACAAAGTGGCGGCTCTTTTTATAAGCTTCAAAACGAAGATTTATTTCGTTCTATCAAAATTTAGTGAGTAGCTATATACCAACTTGTCTGAGCATATGAAGACATTGCCGGATGTTCGCTAGGCTCAGAAATTGTCATTCCTGAACACTTTCCTACAGCTATCGGAATCTGGCCTCCCAAAGTAGAATAATAAGATGGTGTATTTCTCTTATATGGCACAACGACAGTCATCAAATGATCAAACTCAGCTAACCAAACGGAATTATTTGTAATATGATGTACATAATCAGAAAAATCCACAAAAACTGTCGGGTCATAACCATCCATACGCTGCAATGAAGCGATGTTGACATTTCTGTTCGTTTCTGCTGCCACATTCACCTTCTTCATAAAACGGGCTAGTGTATCAAGTGCGGTACAATTGATAGTGGAAATTGTGCCACATGGTTTCTCGTAATTAGCATAGAATACATAGAAAGACTCGCACACACTTTCATAATCAATTCCATCAATCAGATATCTGCCACATCTTTGATATGGGAAACCATATGCCATAACTTCAGTCGGATATGCCACGATACGTTTGCAAACATCCCTCAATTCATAAGCCACTTCGACATTTGCCATATAGCAATTATCGAAAAGGATCATTTCAAACTTGTTGATTTTCGATTTCTTAATTCCTTCCTTAAAAGTTGAAATCTCAATTTGAAAATCTGTTGTAGTACCTCCAAGGAATCTTGTCACTGGAGACTCTTCCATACCAGGCATAACGGAACGAGTTGCGAAAGATCCAGCAGGCACCCAACCTGTTCCGTGACACCCAACCGTCATAGAATATTGTTTGGATGGGAACTTAACGTAAACTCTGTCAAGCAAATCTGCTATTCCATCACTGGTTGTGAATCCAGGATCTGTATAGCTTTCAACCGTTTCTTCCGAACATACACCATTGTTCATTTTCAACTCATTGATTTCGACAATATTTGGCTGAGTCTCAATACAAACGACATAACGTTCCTGTTCAGAACCATGCTGCTGAATCACTTGTTTGAAATCATTGATGTTCTGTAAAAAACAAGGTTTCAGATTGTTCGACCAAGGGAAGAACATGACAATTGTGTTTTCTGCAGGCAGACGTGTATCATCTTTTTCCTCATATTCGTCAGTACAAGCTGAGAAACATATGAAAGCAAGAAGATACAACAGTAATTTTTCAATTTTCTTCATTCGTAAAAAAACAAAAAAAGGCAGAGAAGCCGAAGCCTCACTGCCCATATTATGATTATTATTGGTTCATTGAAGCCAAATATTCCTCATTATTTCTGCTTCTTTCAAGGTTTTCTTTAACCTCTGTCATAGCCTCAATAGGAGTCATATCCGAATAATGCTTTCTCAAAATCCACATTCTCTGAAGAGTGATCTTATCCTGAAGCAAATCATCACGACGAGTACTACTTGCCATAATATCAACTGCAGGGAAGATTCTCTTGTTGGCAAGACGACGGTCAAGCTGAAGTTCCATGTTACCTGTACCCTTAAACTCCTCAAAGATAACATCATCCATTTTAGAACCAGTATCAGTAAGTGCAGTTGCTATGATTGTCAAGCTACCACCGTTCTCGATGTTACGAGCGGCTCCGAAGAATCTCTTGGGCTTCTGCAATGCGTTGGCATCCACACCTCCACTCAACACCTTACCTGATGCAGGAGAGACTGTATTGTATGCTCTAGCAAGACGAGTGATTGAATCCAAAAGGATAACGACATCATGTCCACACTCCACCATTCTCTTAGCTTTCTCCAATACGATGCTTGCCACCTTCACATGACGCTCTGCTGGCTCGTCGAATGTAGAGGCGATAACCTCAGCATTAACGCTTCTCTGCATGTCAGTAACCTCCTCTGGACGCTCATCAATAAGTAGGACCATCATATAAACCTCCGGGTGGTTAGCTGCAATTGCATTCGCGATATCTTGCAAAAGGATAGTCTTACCTGTTTTAGGCTGAGCGACGATCAATCCACGTTGACCTTTACCGATAGGGCTGAACAAATCCACTATTCTTACAGATGTGTTGCAAGTCTTAGGGTCTCCAGTCAAATTAAATTTCTCATTTGCGAATAAAGGAGTCAAATGATCAAATGGCACACGGTCACGAACGTGTTCTGGTGCGCAATTATTAATAGTCTCAACACGGGTCAATGGGAAATATTTCTCTCCATCGCGAGGCGGACGGATATCACCAGTTACAACATCACCTGTTTTCAATCCCATCAATTTGATTTGATTGGCTGAGACATAGATATCATCTGGAGAACTTAGATAATTATAATCAGGAGAACGAAGGAATCCGTAACCGTCAGGCTGGATAATTTCAAGAACACCACTACCCTTGATTACACCTTCAAAATCAAATTGTTTTTGTTTTTTTGCCTCTTCCTCGGCTTTTATTCTTTCTGCTTCTTGTCTAGCACGTTCTTCTTCCGCTAACCGTCTTGCTTCTTCTGCTCTTTGTCTGGCAGCCTCTTCTCTTGCTCTTGCGGCTTCCTCTTCGGCTAATCTTCTCTGGTATTCTTCTTCCTCACGTCTACGTTCCTCTTCTATTTGCTTTTGACGAAGAGCTTCCTCAATCTCATCTTTTTGATAAACGAAAGGTTCTGCGGATTGCGCGTTTTCTGCTGCTTTTTGTTTTGCAAGTTTCTTTTTTTCAAGAATCATTCGAGCAATAGCAGCAGCCGCATTATTATTGCTGCTAGTAGAAAGGCCTGCTCTTCCTGTATTTACGGAAGATGGTTCTTCAACAACCTTTTCAGTGTCATTTTTTGGTTCTGTCGTCGGAGTCTCTTCGTATTGCTGTTCCTCAGGCTTGTTGATTTCTTCTTCCTGATTTTCAGGCTCCGAATCATCATTTGGCGAATCTGATTGCCCCATAATTACTTGTATCAATTGATCTTTTCGATATGAATCTGGACGATGAATACCAATAGACCTAGCGATAGCTTGCAATTCGGGCAATTTCTTTGCCTTCAATTCTGCTTCTGTCATGTATGTAATATTGACTTATATTCTATTATGTATGGTACACAGCAACGCTGTATATCATAATCTTATATTTCGAATACTTGAATTTGTTTCAATCTTTGAGATAAAATCAGGACTTCCTCTATGCATATAATAAAAAGTCTGTGACACACACATATGGTGCAAAAGGCACCTTGACTAGACTGACTTTTTGTGGAATTTTGTTGAGAGTAAGCAATCTTTATCTGTTGCTCTTTCCTGATTGCGACGACAAAATTAAACTTTTGTTTTATTATCGTCAAATAAATTGATGCTTTTTTTGAAAAGTTTAGACTAAACAAATAAAAAGGTCCGATCTTTTACATAAGACCGAACCTCAAATATCCTTATCCTAGAGTGATAGCCTCTGAAGGACAAACACCTGCACATGTTCCACACTCTGTGCATGCATCTGCATCAATCTTGTAGATATCGCCCTCAGAGATTGCTCCTACTGGACACTCGCCTGCGCATGTACCACATGCTACGCAGTCTTCACCAATTACGTATGCCATAATTCTTTTTGTTTTAGTTTATAAATACAATGCAATATTAGTGCTTTTTTAATTTCATTGCAAATAAAATCAATATTATTTTTCCGAAGTCTTAATGGATGTTAAAATTTAGCAATCCCGAAATATAGGTATTTTCATCTACAAACCTATCACTCCGCATTTCTAAATGCTCCTGGAGACATTCCTGCATGTGTTTTGAAAAATCTTCCGAAAAAACTTTGATTTGGGAAATTTAATGATTCAGATATCTCTTGAATAGATAGATTAGATGTACGGAGCATCTCTTTTGCCTCATTCATCACCAACGAATCGATAAACTGGCTTGGCGACGAGCCAACGCATTCCGACACTATCTTGCAAAGATACTTGGGAGTTATACAAAGTTGGTCTGCATAGTACTTCACATTTCGAGTCTCCTTGAAATGCTCCTTCACCAACGAAGAGAACTTCATGAATATTTCTTGAGTACGCGACCCTTTCTCCTGCGTAACACACGACTTTGACACTTCGTTCAACACCTCACACAACATTGCCTTAATCAGCAACTCCGATGCTGCTCTCAAATACGCGCTCTTCTCTATCTTACATAAGTCAAGTCGACTCTTCACAAAATTCAAATACAAAAGGATTGATCCATACAACTCTTCTGATGTCTTAAATATCGGATTTGTATTGCCAAGCGGCACTTTTAGACCAGACACAAATCCGGATATCACTCGTCTGTCGAAAAAGAAAATAACGGAATTGAAATCCTCACTGACTGATTTGATGAGTAACGTCTGCCCCATTCGGATACGCACAATGTCGCCTTTCGAAAACTTGCATGGTTTCATGGCAATCTCCAATTCTGCTTCTCCTGATGTGCAGAACCCATAAAAGAAAAGAGGCAATCTTTCTGGCGACGTCATTATCGGAAGGTTACAGACATTCCATAATCCATAAAGGATACCGTCGTTTTCTATCTTGATATTCTCTTTTCCACAGTTCTTTATAATCTCTTTTTGTATTCCGTTAATTTGCATCACACATTTTATTTACCTATGCAAATTTATCAAATTAGATTTTTTTACCACAAAAATTCAAGATGATTTTTCTCCACACAAAAATTATGATTACATTTGCAACGATAAATTCATAATTAAGTACAAAAAACAAGGATTATGGCAGAACATAACGAATTAGGCAAAAACGGCGAAGACTTCGCTGTGAAATTCCTCGAGGGGAAAGGTTATCAAATCATCGATAGAAATTGGAGATGTGGCAACTTGGAACTTGATATTGTTGCCTTAGACCGGAACACCATCGTTTTCGTCGAGGTCAAAACTCGTCATTCCGACTACATTGACCCACGTACTAGCATGAGCAGATCCAAAATCAGAAATTTTGTGAATGCAGTCACTCTCTACATCAAAAGGAAGCAGATTATCACGGACTTCCGTTTAGATGTCGTCATCATTGTGATGCAAAGCGAATTTGAAGGAAAGAGTATGTATGTGGAGCACTACGAAGATGCGATTCTACCAACAGACGTTTGATGATTGATGGTTAACGATTGAGGGTGATGGTTATCATAAAAAAAGTCAGCCAGACTGATGTCCGGCTGACTCCATATTCTTAATTGTTGTTTCTGATTAGTTAAATGAAGCGTAGAAACGTAGAGATGGAACTGGGATAGATATCTGAGCTCTTGCGATTGGACGCTCTACCATCATGTAACCTTCAGCTACAGGCAAGAACCACATTCCTCCTGCCTCATAGTAAGTTGTTCCATTTACACGAGTCAAACGTGCTCCGTAAGGAATTGTAGTGAAGAATACATTCTCTGGGAATGCAACCTCCTCATATCCGTAAACTGGATCGTATACATAGTATACACCATTACCATAGTAGTAAGTGTAATCACCAACTGCAAATGTGTGTACATATGCAGGACGTACATGATGGTACACCGGATGTGCATGATGATGAACTACATGATGATGAGCTGGTGCATGGTGATGAACTACTGGAGCTGGATGATGATGCACAGGTGCTGGAGCGTGGTGATGATGAGCTGGCTCATGATGATGAGCTGCTGCAGGTGCATGATGGTGAGCTGGTGCAGGAGCATGATGATGAGTTGCTGGTGCATGATGAGCTGCTGGTGCATGATGCACTGGACGTGAACCATGCTCATTTCTTGAAGGTGCATGATGAGCAGGAGCTGCGGCATGATGATTTCCTCCATTATGAGCAGGAGCTGCGGCATGATGATTTCCTCCATTACGAGCAGGAGCTGCTGAATGATTACCACCTCCTCTACTTGCTGGTGCTGACGAGTGCTGTGGAGCACCTCCACCATTACGTGAACGCTGTGCGTAAGAAACCTCTGACATAGCTAGCATTGCTACAATGCTAAGGACTATCAAAAACAATTTATTTTTCATGGTCATATCATTTTAATCGTTAATAAATCAACATCGCCTCATCGGTTCCGTTTATCTTTATTGCAAATATAGTGAAGTGAAAATAATATCTTACCTTTGTAAGGTTTTTTAAGACAGAAAAAAAGTTTTTTTAACAATATGAGCGACTCATACATATATAAAATAGAAGAGATAGAAAAATCTACTGATTTTGTATCGGTAAAGTACAAAAATCTGTTTTATATCTTTGAAACTATCTGTAAGGAATTAACATCAGACGACAATATCCGTTTTGCGTCGGAATACGCAAGACTGACATTCCTTCTAGACAAAAATAACGTACAGATCGCGATGCGCAAAAGGATAATGAAATTCCGTGCCGACGCGATAAATTCCATGCGCAACAATGCGGCTATTTCAATAGAGCAATATAGGGAGGACTATGTCGCACTAGCTTTATTTATCTCTCTTTTATATGGTGAACCTATTTCTGAATCCCAACAAAGGGATTTGGAGGTTGTAAGCGGTTCATGGACGACTGAAGACTATCGTCGTACAGAACGTATAAGCTACACTCGTATTGTGGCAACTTCCTGCGACTATGAATATATCACAGGTTATAAAGAAGACGCTGAAGAATATACCGAAGTGAAGATAAGAATCAACGTTGCCGGCTACAACGGAGATTTCTATATCACACCAAACATGATTTGGAATGGTTGCATTGTAGGCTTGATCGATAGTATCATCGAGCCTAACGGAGATCTTAGTCCAAGATTCATCATAATCAACCCTGACTACCTCATGGAGTGTAGCACAATAGCAGACTGCGTCACTCCTGTTGGTCCAAACCCACTTGAGCATCTGTTCAAGAAACTGGTGCGTGCAAAAACATCGAAAGCCATGCTTCTTGGTAACGTCGCCAACTATTTTCACGATCGTCTGATTCACGCTTATGGCAAGGATAACATTGATTTCAAAACACTTATGAACGAGGCTTTCCTTGACTCATCGCTCTCAATAAGCACTTGCGAAGAACTGCAATCAAAAGATGACTACGATGCATGGATAGCTGAAGCGGAGACTCATTACGACAACATCAGAAACACAGTGGAGTCAGTTTTTCCTGAATTGGGAATTTCCACTGAAAATGTGCTGCTTGAGCCGACTTTCTTCTGTGATCAGCTTGGTCTATCCGGACGTCTTGACTTACTCCACCAACAAAGAGGCAATTATGCTGTGGTGGAAATGAAGAGTGGGAAAAGCAAATTCCCAGAGACACAATTGGATTTGATTGCCGACAACCACAGAACCCAGGCTTTCTTATACCAGGCCATCGTACAACGCGTGTTGAGGATTCCGTTCAATGAACTAAAGACTTATATCTTCTACACTAAGTATCCATACGAGAAACGTGCAAATCTACGCTATGCTAAATGCACTCTGAGAGATATGTCGGAAGCTCTACATCTACGTAATCGCATCGTCTGCTACGAGCATCTGCTGGCTAATGCAAAAAGTACTGACGATGTAAGACGTGTGATATCATGGATTACTCCTCAATATATGATTCCAAACTACGATAAGGTCAGAAGTGAACGAATAGTCAGCGGGTTTATCGTACCTAGAATTGAGGAATTCCGTCATACAATTGATTCTTCTTCGCCTTTGGAGCAAACATATTTCTATGCTATGCTCGGATTCATCGCCAAAGAGCAGGATTATGCCAAGACAGGAGGAAGCGGCACCCGTCGCAACCATTACGGGTTCGCTTCGTGCTGGAGAGAATCATTAGAAGAGAAGAAAGAATCCGGCAACATCATTTTCGAACTCCGACCAAGAGAGATTGCTGTCGACACTGCTGAGCCTTATGTTGTGTTTGACCGCACACCTAACGATGAATACACAGCATCATTCCGTGTGGGAGATATAGTTGTGATTTATGAGCGACGCAACGAGACCGACTTGGCTACCAACAAATTAGCACTTCGAGGAACAGTCGCTGAAATCTCAAACGATACTTTGCGAATCAATATGCGTCAGACGCAACGAAATTTGAGTGTACTCCGCAGCGACATGACTTTCGCCATTGAAAAAGACTTCATAGAATCAAGTTTCGCCAGTCTCTATTCTGGACTGTATACTTTTATCAGCACAAAACCAGAAAGAAAACGTCTGCTTCTTGGAGAAACATTACCACAGCCGACAAACAAACACCGTCGTGGAACTTATGCCAACGACGACATCAACCGTATTGTGGAGAAAGCAAAGTCGACAGACAGCTACTTCCTTCTTGCTGGACCTCCAGGAACAGGCAAGACATCTTTCGCTCTAAAATCCATGGTGGAGGAGTTTTATGAAGACGACGGAAGAATCCTGCTAATGGCTTACACCAACCGAGCAGTGGATGAAATCTGTAACTCATTGTGCAGAAGCGATAAAGACATCGATTTCGTCAGAATAGGTAGCAAAACAAATTCAGATAAACGATTCTTGCCAAATATTCTTTCGCAACGAATCAAAGGTATGACATCTCCGGATCAAGTGACTGCTGAGATCCGCAGCCACAAAGTGTTCGTCGGGACAACCACAGCGATGCTATCCAACAAAGAAATCTTCAATATCGTTAATTTCGATGTGGCAATTATCGACGAGGCATCTCAGATCCTTGAGCCACAGATCATCGGTTTGCTTTCCGAGCAGACCCGTCTTGGAGACTACGGAATCAAGAAATTCATCATGATCGGCGACCATAAACAGTTGCCAGCCGTCGTCGCGCAATCTGAGAAAGAATCCAAAGTCGAAGATGAGAGTCTTCGCAATATCGGTTTGACAGACCGTCGCAACTCCTTATTTGAGAGGCTGTACCGACTAAACAAAGATTCAGGCAACGACTGTGCGTGGGATACATTGCGAGGCCAAGGAAGAATGCATGAAGAGATCAGCAAATTCCCTAATGATCAATTCTATAACGGAGAGCTACACACTGTAACGGATTGGCAAAACGAGCCATTCAACTACTATTCTGATTATGACCAAAGCCATCAATGGGAAACATTAGTTGCGACAAGACGCTTGGCATATATTCCGTCGGAACGAGATTTGGGAAGCAACAGTGGAAAGACAAACGACAGCGAAGCAAATATCGTCACAGAAATAGTGAAAGCATGTGTGGAGTTAAGAAAGAAGAATGGTATCGCTGACGAAAACATGACCATCGGAGTGATCACCGGCTACCGCAGCCAAATCGCAAAGATCAGACATAAGTTGGAAGAGGCTGGCGTAGCAGATGGAATCGTGATTGATACAGTCGAACGTTATCAAGGAGGGCAGATGGACATCATCATCTACTCCTTCTGTGTCAACCAAGACTATCAGCTCGACTTCGTGTGTGACGCAATCGAAGAGAACGGAAAATTTATCGACCGCAAACTAAACGTGGCACTTACCAGAGCCAGAAAACAGCTGTTTGTCGTCGGCAATGAAGAGATGTTAAGACAAGTGCCAATCTATAGTTCATTGATAGATTTCATGAAATAAAAGTCAAATTCAAACAGTACAAATTTTATGGAAAACAAACAAGCAATCACGGCAGAGGACTCTTAGATAGTTCTCTATCAGCCAGACGGGTCAATCACGTTGGAAGTAAAACTAGAGCAAGAAACCGTGTGGATTAATAGACAACAAATGGCATTGCTCTTTGATCGTGACGTGAAAACTATAGGTAAACACATAAACAACGCACTCAATGAGGAATTGTTTTTAGACTCTCAATCCCAACAAAAAAATCCAGTTGTCGCAAAATTTGCGACAACTGCAAATGATGGCAAAACTTATCAAGTAGAATACTACAATCTAGATGTCATTCTATCTGTTGGTTACAGAGTTAAATCAAACAAAGGTATTCTTTTTCGAAGATGGGTAATCTACACTTCAGGTGTCGGCACTGGCATGCAACGTCTGATGCAAGAAGACGATCGTCTTTTTCCCAATACACATATCGACATTCGATAATGGGGAAAAGAGAGTCACGACCGCTGGCTAATCATTGATAACACTCTATACCATTGTTGGCATTCTCTAAATGCAAATGGAGGACATAAAATAAGTGCAATAACACAATTGGGCTCATCTCCGGAAGTTTTATTGTCAGAGATAGAATAATAACATCTGCATTTATCCATAAAAATCTTAACTTTGCACAAAACTTAAATTAACGACTATGCAATACTATGTATACCGCAACGGAAATCCGTTCGGACCATATGATATATCAGATTTGACAAGTCTTGTCAAAGCAGGAAAAGTGTTGGAATGCGATAAATTAGCATTGAATGACACTGCTAAGGAAGATGGAGATTTCGTCGCCGTACGAGAAGTGTTTAAGGAGAATAACGTCTCTGTTAAAGTCGACGAGGCAGGCAACCTATTTAGCCAGTTGAAGCATATATCCAGAGATCTGATATTTCCGAAAGAGTTGAAAGATAAAGAGACATGGAAAAGTGACACCCGTATGCTAGTGTTAGCTTGCATCGGTTTATTTCCACTCGTTGCCGCATACTTTGTCCCAAGTGGATGGTTGTCGTACTACTGCATATCACTGTATTTTTCCGTTGTGTGGTGGAGTTTCTTCAACTATATGTTCAAATCACCACAAGTGACAGCCAAGACAAGCGCTACAATTTTCTTTTTGATGCAGGCAATTGTTTTCATCGCTTGGGACACCTTAGGATTGCCAAACTTAAACTTCTTCTACGGAGCAACCAACGAGGAATATCCAATGTGGTTCCAGCTATTCGGATTCGTGTTTGGAGTAGGTTTGACAGAAGAATTTGCAAAAATGCTTCCTTTGATATGGCTTGTCAAAAAAACAAAGAAGCCATTGGTGCCACAGACATTAGTATTCTATGGATTGATTTCCGGACTTGCGTTCGGAGTCTATGAAGGTGTACAATATCAGATGACAGTGAATATGAATCTAGACGGTTCCGATCGTTTCTTGATGAATATCGCCCGTCTTACAAGCCTTCCATTCATCCACGCTATATGGTGTGCAATCGGAGGATTCTTCATCAGTTTCGCAGTGCTCTACCCTCGCTACAGAAGAGCATTATGGACTCTAGCTCTTGTCATTCCTGCCATACTTCACGGAGCATACGACACAATGTGTTCTAACGCATTCACATCTATCTTTGTAGCTCTTCCTCTATGCGTATTCTGCGTAGGATTGCTTGTTCACTATTTGAAAAATAGCGGCAACTACCAAAATAGATTAAGATAATGATAGGGCGCGAATATATTGAGCTTTTGGCACCGGCACGTGAGGCAGCTCATGGCATAGAGGCCATCAAATATGGAGCCGATGCCGTATACATCGGAGGTCCGTCGTTCTCAGCAAGAAGTGCGGCAGGCAACAGTCTGGAAGATATCGCTAAACTTGTAGAATTTGCACACATCTATGGAGCTCGCATCTTTGTCGCACTAAATACTATTCTGACTGACGAGGAACTTATTGAAGCAGAAAAACTTACATGGTCTCTCTATGAGATTGGAGTCGACGCATTAATCATCCAAGATTATGGTTTGCTTCGTGCCAATCTTCCTCCTATAGCATTGCATGCAAGTACCCAGATGGACAACAGAGACCTCGACAAAGTTAAATTCTGGGAGAGTTGTGGATTCGAGCAAGTAGTATTGGCAAGAGAAACTGATGTCAAAAGCATGGCGAATATCGCGTCTCAATCAAAAGCCAGACTTGAAACATTCATCCATGGAGCACTTTGTGTGAGCTATAGTGGGCAATGTTATATGAGTCAGAGAATGCTTGGCAGAAGTGCAAACAGAGGGGAATGCGGACAACCTTGTCGAATGAAATATTCGCTCTATGATGCCGACGGGAAAACGATAGCAAAAGACAAATATTTATTGTCGTTAAGAGATTTCAGTGCAGAGAAATACCTTGCCGAAATGATAAAAGCTGGAGTGTCGACTTTCAAAATCGAAGGTCGATTGAAGGATGTTGCATACGTTAAAACCACTGTAGCCTACTACAGAAGAATCATCGACGAATTCCTTGCTCAAAACAAAGAATACCATCGAATGAGCTATGGCACAAGCAGATACGGATTCCAACCAGACCTACATAAAATCTTTAATCGTGGTCTGACGACCTATAATCTCAGCGGCAGACGAGAAAAGATGGCAAATTTGGATACTCCCAAATCAATGGGAGAATACGTGGGCATCACCACTCCTCAAAGAGGTTCCACTCTGCAAATCAAACTAGCAGATAAGGTTGTACTTGCCAACGGAGACGGTTTCTGCTACGTCGACAATAAAGGAGAACTTATCGGATTCCGTGCCAACAAAGCACAAGGCAACAACATCGAATTGCCTGCAGGCCTACGTGTACAACCAAACGCAAAACTATATCGCAACTACGATATCCGTTACGAATCAGCAGTCAGCAACGACACTTGCAACCGCCAAATCGACGCTCAGATTGTGATGACAGAAACATCTGTTGGATTCGCACTTGAGATAACAGACATCACAGGCAGCACGGCTAAAGTGGAATTTACAAGCGAAAAAGTTCCAGCCCAGAATCCACAGATGGCAGCGGACAATATCGTAAAGACATTGAAGAAAACTGGAGGAACTCCATTCTGTGTCACAGATGTAATAATCGATAATCAAAACGCTTATTTCTTCGCCATGTCGACACTCAACGAATGGAGAAGAACTCTAATCAACACACTGATAGCCAATAAGATTGCAGTCTGGAAACGAGAGCCTCGTCTGCCAATGAACGACAATCTACAGTTTCCTTCAAAGAAGAACGACTACAGACTGAACGTACACAACCAACAGGCAAAAGCATTTTTGGAAAGTTGTGGAGTCTCGAATCCTGCATGGAGTTATGAACGAGAGGCGAAACCAAAAGCTGAATTAATGCGTTGCAAATACTGCATGAGATTTGAATTAGGAATCTGCTTAAAACGCGACGTCGAAGAAGCGGCAAAATTCCGACAGCCACTCAAGCTTGTCGGATCAGACGGAGCCGAATACGCGCTTGCTTTCGATTGTGAAAAATGTGAAATGGCAGTGATAGGAGATTTGAAAAGATAATCGCATCAAACTATTTTTGTCAATAACAAGAAAAAGCATTACATTTGCAATAAATTGCATATAAGGTGGAGAAGCACTTGAAGAAAATAGCAAATTTGATGATGTCAGCAATAGGAGTTGCCGGCATGTATTCTTGTGCCAATATGGGTAGCGGTCCACAAGGTGGTCCTCGTGACGTAACTCCACCAAAGTACATTCTAAGCACACCAGAAAGAAGTGCTGTTAATTCAAAGCCACAAAAGGCGGAAATCATTTTCGATGAATATGTAGTCTTGAAAGACGCTCAAGATGTGATTGTATCTCCTCCTATGGAGACAACACCTGAAATCAAGAGTGTTGGTAAAAAAGTCAGCGTCACATTCAAAGACTCATTGGAAGAAGACGCCACTTACATCATTGATTTTGGCAACAAAATCACAGATTTCCGTGAAGGAAACCCAATTAGAAACTATTACTTCGAATTTTCAACTGGAGAAAAGATCGACTCATTCTGTATTTCAGGAAATGTAGTTGATGCCTATACGCTTGTGCCTCAGGAAGCAATTACAATCGGAGTATATTCCAATTGGACAGATTCCACACTAGCGACAAAGAAATTCGAAAGAATAACAAAAACCGACAAAAACGGAAGATTCACACTACGTGGTTTGAAGGAAAAACCATATCATTTGTGTGCAGTAAAAGACGACAACACAAATTTCAGATATGACGCTCCAGGAGAAAGCCTTGCTTGGATAGACACAATTATCACTCCAAGAAAAAAAATGGAAGAGCGATGCGACACAATCTGGAAATCAGTCGACAGAGACTCTCTGCTAGGGTTGGAGCCTGGTTATGCACGTACAGACACCACTATAGTGGACAGTATCGAATGCAAAGAGCAGCCACACTATGTTCCGGATTCAATAGAGTTGCGTCTGTTCTCCAAGCCATTGCCATTCCAAGCATACAAGAAAGTGGAGCGCAAAGACGCTAAAAAAATGACACTTTTATTCTCAAACGAAAAGTTGCATTATCAGAAGCCTATAATTAAACCAATCAGTTTTACTCCAGAGTCGGACGACTGGTTTATTGTTGAGCCTAATATCACTACAGATACAATCCACTATTGGATCAAAGATACAAATATTGTCAAGCAAGACACTCTTGAGTTTGCAATGACATATATTGCGACAGATTCGGCAGGTGCATTCGTAGAGCAGACTGATACTATAACAAGTATTTATAAGAAGGTAAAAAACAATAAGAAAGAGACAAAATCATCCAAGAAGAAAAAGGATGCGTTGAAGATCTCAGTATCAAAATCTGTAGAAATAGACGGAGTACCAACGATTGAATTTGAGACTCCTATTTACGAATTAAACTCAGAGGTTTTGGTCATATTCGACAAAAAAGACACTACTGAGAAACCGTTACCTTTTGCGATTATCCCTGCTGACAGTTGTGGCAGAAAATTCAAAGTTGACGGAAAGTGGGAAGAGGGATTAACCTACCAGATTGTTGTTGACTCAGGCAAAGTAAAGGATATCTATGGTTTGGAGAGCGACTCAACCATCTTGGTATTCAAGAAGAAAGAGAAAAGAGAATATGCCAACATCACTTTGAAACTACAAGATATTCCAGAAGGTGATGTTTTGGCTGAACTTTTAGATAAAGATAAAATAATCAGAAGAGAGAAAATTTCAGGCGACAAAGTGGAATTTATCAATGTAAATCCAGGTTCATATGCAGTGCGACTAATTGTCGACACAGACAAAGATGGCGACTGGACTACAGGAGACTATAATGGGTTAAAACAGCCAGAGATGGTCTACTTCTTTGAGAAACCACTTTCTGTGACTGCCAACTGGGATTACGAGGAAGACTGGGTGATTGGCAAACTGCCGCTTCATGAGCAGCGTCCGACATCAACTTATCCAGCACAAAAGAAAAATAGATAAGATGATAGTATTGCAGTCAGCATATTTCGCACCAGTAGGTTACTATGCCAAAATCTATGCCCACGACAAGATTATTGTGGAGCAGCACGACCATTATGTCAAGCAGACATACAGGAACAGATGCCGCATTCAGACAGAAAGTGGAGTGATGGATTTAAGTATTCCAGTCGAAAAGTTTGCAGATAAGACAAAAATAAAAGATATTTGCATTTCGTATGGACAGGAGTGGCGACGTCTACACTTGAGAGCGATGGAAACAAGCTATAATTCCACACCGTTTTTCGAGTATTACAAAGACGACATCCACGCCATATATGAAAAAAAAGAGAAATATCTATTTGATTTCAACATGCGACTAATGGAGTTCACACTCGACGCACTTGGAATGCAGAAAGAGATTTTAACAACAGATAGTTACTTTGAAGGTGAAGCAGAAATTGAAGATGCGAGAGAACTGTTTCATCCTAAAAGAGAAAGCATAAGCACAGATTCAAAACCCTATTACCAAATGTTTGCGGAAAAGTTTGGGTTTACAGATGGATTAAGCATAGTGGATCTACTATTCAACCTTGGTCCGGAATCAGTGCTATATTTAAAAGAAAAGTCAAAAAATATATAATGGAGACGGAATACAATTTTGACGACATGCGTCCGTTCTATGATTCGGAAATTGCAGATGCTATTGCACGCGTATGTAGCAATGAAGAATTCTTAAAGGTACTGCCACACATCTTCCCTGAGGCTGACACTAATGCCATCGTGGCGAAGGTGAAGACGATCAAGTCTGCTGATGAATTCCAGCAGATTATCATGACTCGTTTCTTGGGCGATTTGGTAGACAAGACATCTGATGGCTTGTCTAATAATGGTATGGATGCACTTTCTAACGACAAAAAATACCTATTCATATCAAACCACCGCGACATCATTCTTGATGCTGCGTTGCTAAACGTGCAGCTGATTGCCAAAGGAATCCAGACTTCTCAGAACGCAATCGGAGACAATCTATGTTCAAAGCCTTGGATTACAGACTTGATGAAAATCAACAAAAGTTTGATTGTCAACCGTTCTGGCACAAAGCGTGAGATTTTCATGTCTTCGCAGAAAATGTCTGCTTATATCCGTTCCATGGTCACAGAAAACAAGTCATCTGTGTGGATTGCCCAGCGTGAAGGTCGAGCAAAGGATAGCAATGACGTTATGCAGGAGAGTCTTTTGAAGATGTTGAATATGAGTAGTGAGAACGTAAAGCAGGGATTCATGGATTTGAACATCACTCCTATCGCCATATGCTACGAGTATGACGCATGTGATTTCTTAAAGGCTAAAGAATTCCAGCAGAAACGTGATAATCCTGAATTCAAGAAAGCTCCACAAGATGACATCATCAATATGAATACTGGTCTTCGTGGATACAAGGGTAGAATTCATTATGAAGTCACTAAAACAATCTCTCCGTTGATCAATCAAATCGTTAACGATGAAGACGACCGCCAGCAAGTGATTGAAAAAGTAGCCAAACTGATTGATGGTGCAATCCACAAGGCTTACCGTTTCTTCCCAGGCAACTATGTCGCTTATGATGAAAGATTCAACACAGACAGATTCAAAGACAAGTATTCTACTATAGAAAAGAACACTTTCGACAACTACTTGGAAGAACAGATAGGCAAAATCGACCTAGAGAACAAAGACGAAGAGTTCTTAAGGACAAAGATGCTGGAGATGTACTCCAACACCCTTGTGAACCATCTTGCATCAGTCGGTGAATTATAAACAATCAAATAAAACTTTATGACATTAAGATTAGTAACAGCCAAAAAAGAAAATGAAGAAGATATTGATATTTGGCAAGAGAACGCCTCATCAAAAGACTCTTCATTGAAAAACATGGACAAGGAGACTCTTCCAAGAGAAAAATTCTTGTCCTATGGAGCAGAGTCACTTTCTAACGCTGAATTGCTCGCCATACTTGTAGGCTCAGGCACACCCGGACAGAATGTGATTGAGTTGTGTAAAGAGATATTGGTCGACTCGGAAGATAAGATCGGAGTCTTAGCAAAACGAGACGTCAACTATCTTTGCAGATTCAAAGGGATAGGACCAGCCAAGGCACTCACGATCGCTGCTGCCATGGAATTGGCGACACGAAGACGTAAGGAGGTTGATTCCTACAGAAAAGTAAGAAGTAGCATCGATCTATATGAAGCATTCGCACCTGGTCTCCAGAATTGTCTAAGTGAAGAGGTCCATATGGCAATGATTGACGGAGCCGGCAATATCCGTAAGATAGAATGCATTTCCAAAGGTTCTTTCGATTGTTCGTTACTCGACGTAAGAATCGTAGTCAGCAAAGCTTTGCTCAACGGATTCTCAACAGTAGCGTTGGCTCATAACCATCCAAGTGGCTCAACCACACCAAGCGTGGCAGATATCAAGTCGACACACGAGATTTTCCGTGGTTGCCAGATGATGCGAATAAGGTTGATCGACCATATCATAATAGCAAACAACGAATACTACAGTTTCTCCGATAAAGAGACATTGGAATAAAGATTACAATCATGATTCACATCATTGCGTCTCATACCAACAGATTAGAATACGTATGCCGACAGATCTTCAACCGTTGGCTTGGAGTTGATTTCGAATTCTGTTGCCAAGATAATATAAAAGCCGACGCAAATGATGCAGTAGTAAACTATTCCGACTCAGCCATCGCCAATGCCATCAACATCACACCTTATGGTCTAATTAATCAGACAGGCATACGTGACGTCAACACGGAATGGGAAGGCGAGCATCTTTTCCCAACAGAATGTGAGTTTGGATTTGACATCTTTTCTGCCGTATTTTACCTTATTTCACGCTACGAGGAATACAGAAGTCAAGACGTTGACAAACATGGTCGCTACAAGCCTGAAAATAGCATTTTATATAAGCAAGGAATGTTACATACACCCGTAGTCGACAAATGGGTGGAAGAATTACGTCTTGCCATAAACAACAAATTCGGATTGGCTATTTCTAAACATACTCCGGAGAATCTCACCACAGTTGATGTCGACAACATCTATGCTTTCCGCAACAAAGGCATTTTCAGACATCTAATAAGTAGCGTCAAAGATATAATCAGAGGGGATAAGGAAGATTTATCAAAAAGGTGGAAAACGCTGGCTCACATCGACGAAGATCCTTTTTTCAATATAGAGGAAGTTAGCAGACATCTAGCCAATGAGAATCCCAACAACGTGATTTTCTTCCACTGCGGATGCTATGGCAAATTTGACAAGAAAACAATATTCCCTAGTCTGCGCTATTGGAAAGCAAAACAAAGAATCGACAAGCAGATTGTTGTCGGTCTACACGTATCGTATAGAGCCGCAACTAATGACACTGCACTCAAACTAGAAAAGTGGGCATTGGAAAAATGTTTGGGAAGACGCGTCACAAAATGCCGATTCCACTATCTTAAATTCGCACTTCCATACGGATATGAAAGATTAGAAGCAATAGGAATTACAGATGATTACTCAATGGCTTATTCCAACGTCGCAGGTTATCGTGCTGGGACATCAAGATCATTTACGTTCTATAATTTAGAAAAAGAGAAGGAAAGCAATCTCACAGTTCATCCTTTAATTGTCATGGACAAGACATTGCGTTCGAACATGAATCTTAGCGTAGACGATGCATATGAATATATAGACAAGCTTAAGGAAAAATGTAACAATGCAGGAGGAGACTTCACTACCCTATTCCACAACGAGAATGTTGCAGATTTGAATGGTTGGGGGATATGGGGAGAAAGATTCTTCTCAAGATAAAGCATCCTTAATATCATTCATAGTCTTCATCACATATAAAAACAATGGGAACACTACAATAAGCGCCCCCAATACAACCCCATCGAACAAATCCGCAATCAAAGCATTTGAGGCGAACAACCCCTCTCCAACACAAACGACAAGTAATGGTTGCTTTGATACATTAGAATAAACAGCTTTGATATTCTTATTGCTGTTCATCACAAGATAGCCTAAAACCCCAGCAATAAGTGTAGATGAAAGAAATGTCAGTAAGAACTGAAAATCAGACAAAGTCAATGGAGCATATCCATTAATAGTCATTCCATAGACTATTCCAGCAACGACAATCGCAAGAATAGAATATAGGGCTAGGAATGGCAGTATATATTTCTTGAAAACTTTCATAATATCATAAAATTGGGCAACAAAAATGGGCGAGCACTAGACTCGCCCTACAATAAGAATGTTGGAAAATACCAATATTTCATTCAAGAATCAATTATAGACACGATTGCCAAAAATGAAACTGCCGACACGAACTAACGTGCTTCCAAGCAAAGTCGCAATCTCATAGTCACCACTCATTCCCATTGATAACTCAGAAAACTTAGGTGCAAATGTAAGCTGAGCAGAATGATAGAATGAAGAAAGTTGCTCGAACTCATGTTTAATCTGCTCTCTATCATCAGTGGCAGTGGCCATACCCATCAAACCGACAATCTCGACATTTTCATATTTAGCCAAAGCGTTGCTATCATATAAAGCCTTCACATCATCGAATGAGAATCCATATTTAGTCTCTTCCTCCGCAATGTGCACCTCTAGCAAGCATTTCACTACTCTTCCAACCTTCTTTGCCTGCTTATCTATTTCCGCAAGCAAATGCTCACTGTCGACACTATGAATCAGCTCAACAAATGGGACTATATACTTAACCTTATTGGTCTGCAAGTGACCGATAAAATGCCACTTAATGTCTTTTGGCAACGCCTCATACTTCTCCACCAACTCCTGTGCATGACTCTCTGCGAACAAGCGTTGGCCAGCAGTGTCATAAGCCTCCTGTATTGCCTCTTTAGGATGATACTTTGACACAGCTAGAAGCTCTGTGCCTGGCTTCAATTTAGATTTAACCTCGTCAATTCTATCCTTGATTGCCATAGTTTATTTAATTAAAATCGATTTCTCAACTTAAGCTTCCGAACCGTCTGAAAGATGAGTCAAATCTGCCTCACTGTTGTCTTCCATTGTATATGGGAAGATATCTAGGATTGGAGTCTCCTGAATCGCAACAATTTCATAATCAGAAACAGAGTCCTTCATATTCTCGATAAGATGATCAGCAGCGTTCATCAAATCATTTCCGATAACAAGGATATTCGAATTTGCACGATGCTCTTTTGCACTTACCTCATCGATAGTAACGAAAGCAACCTTAAACTTATACCACTTGTCGCCTTCCTCATTAGGAAAGATCTCATTGATTGGAGACTTCTTGATACTAGCGACTGTGAACTCTCCAAATGGAGCCACCTCACGACTGATTCTATCTTCCGCCTCTGAAAAATTCAACGCCTCAACAAGATAAACCTCAGTTGCTCTTGTACTCTTACCTCCTTCGTCTTCCTTACGATAGACGACCTTACACTCAAACCAAATATTCATAATTAATTGTATTTATAAGTCTTTATTATTCAGCAAGTCTGAATCCGAATGTATACTTGTCAGTTGGCGAACATGCACGACGATAAGCAACACCACAGCGAGATTTCTCATGGAAATAACCGCTTCCCTTCATAACCTTGCGTCCTTCGATTAGTTTGTTCTTTATCTTATCACTCTCATCAATCTTGTAAAGTGAGAATGTATCTGTATTTGCATAATAAAAATCTTTCTTCACCTGAGGCTCTAGATATTTGAAATCGTCAGCACACCACTCCGACACATTTCCTGTCATATCATAGATACCTAGCTCATTAGCCTTTTTCTTTCCAACTGGATGAGGCTTCGCATTTGAATTGTCGCGACACCAACCTACCTCATCTAGATCATTTGATCCAGAATATTGATAAGATTTCGACATCACGCCTCCTCTTGCAGCAAACTCCCACTCTGCTTCCTTTGGCAAACGGTAGTTTCTACCAGTCAACTCATTCAATTTTGCAATAAAAGCAACTGCATCATTCCAAGAGACATTATAAACAGGAAGATCATCTCCTTTTATCGGACTTGGATTGGATGGCATAACCTTGTTCCACTGAGACTGAGTCACCTCATATTTAGCGATTTTGAATGAATCCACAGTAGCCTCAACATCTCCTTTCTCTCCCATCATAAACTTACCTCCAGCCACAGAGATCATACCGAAATCTATATCCAAAGTTGGTTGCATTGGAATTTCCTCTATCTCTGTCCCTGTTGTGTTGAATGTAGACATCTGCACCTCCACATCTTCATCATATGCAGCCACCATACATACAGCATCGTTTATATTACCTTCAGCCATCTTTGCTGCACCTAATTCAGGCAACGCCTTCAAAGTACGCATCAAATTTATCTCCCCTAAATTATTTTTGCTCACATAACCAATAAGAGCATTCTTAGAATTGAATACTGGAGAACATTCAGATCCGGTTTCTATCTTATTGTCCAACATAAACATCTTTCCAAACATATGGATCTTCGACTTTGTAGTGTACGGTGTTGTCTTGAACTTCGTGATTAACGGATACGAAACAACTGATACACTATCTTGTTTGATCTGATCCTTCGAAATAACGTAAGGAAGAGTTTCAATATTTTTATCTACCTGAATAATAGCAATATCATTCGCAAGGTCAACACGAACAACCTTAGCCTTATACGCCATAGAGAAAGATTTCTCCAAACCATATACGACAAGTGACTTAGCGTTATTTGCAAGAGCATAATCAGTCACGATTTTTCCGTCATTACTAATCAAAAATCCAGTGCAGCTACCTACCACATCCGCGAATACAGTAGACACAGATGCCATGACAGCAAGCAGAACAGACAATATATTTTTCATTACACTCATCTTATTCACTTTGTTACAATACAAATTTCACGTTTCTTGGGTTCATGATTAATCTCCACTATATCCTTCTTACGCAAACGCAACAATTTGTAAACATCTCCTTCAGTTCTCACTATTTTACCGTCGACGGAGATATTGACAAAATCAGCATTAAACAAGGAATCCATCACAGTCTTTGCCACATAATTGAATCCATCCTTGGCTTCTCTTGTACGCAATACCCTTTTGCTTTCACAAACACCATCATATCCGACCTCGCGATGATATTCAATTTCGCGAAACTTTGCATGCTTTCGATAGTAGTAAGCGACAGGCGTAGGCATCTTTCCAACTGCAAAATCATCATAATAGTCTCCTTTATTGACTATTGAACGACAATTTGTCTGATTATAAGGCAAATATGAACTGACTTTCGGTCCACATGACGACAAAAGTGTAGTCAAAACCAATATCAAACTATATCGCATCAACTTAAAGACCATCGTTTTACCCGTTTACTTTACAAAGATAGAAAATTTTCAAATATGGAGAGAGAAAACTTATTAACAACAAAGGCCCAATCAAAAGATTGAGCCCTAAAAAAAGTCTGTAGAACAACATTTTCTATTCTGTTCATCTACTTCTCATTACGATTGAATACAAATCTTACCAAAAGAAAGTTAACCGGTACAGCTATACAAAACACTGGTATTGGAGCTAGCTTATTAGAGATACCCAACCACAAAAAAACATTAAGCAACACAACATGTAACCCATAGTTGACAAGATGAGCCAATCCAAATCCAACTCCTCTTTGAACACTTGCTTTCTTACGGAATGTAAATAAACAAGTCATTGCAAAATTGCAAACAAAACTTATGATATAACCAATTGAATAGAAAAGCGTCTCTTTAGAAGCGACTCCACTCTGAACTGGTTCAGCATCTGCTGAAAACATGCGCAACAACAATAGATATATTCCATAATGGATTGCTGTAGCTAACACTCCAACAACAACAAACCTCAATAATTGATACAGAGATGTACGGTATTGACTTATATTCTCAAACATACTTTTCTAAATTCCTAATAAGTTGTCAAAACTCTCTTATTTTTTTGTCAATCCATAGTAATATTGATCCTTTGCGACACCGTGATTCTCGATTCCTCCTTCAACCACAGACTCCAACACAAAACCAAGCTTCTCATATAAATGGCGTGCGGCACCATTGTCGCCATTTGCATAAAGGATTATCTTATTAAAATTCAATACTTCAAAAGCATAACTACACATCAACTTAACGCTTCTGTAACCGATTCCTTTTCCTTTTTGGTCAGGATCAACAAAAATATACAATTCTCCTTCTCCTTTATCCTTGTCGATATCTGTATAGCCACCCATCGCGACAAGAACACCGTCGTCTTCAAACGAAAAATCTATTCGCTTTTCATTTCCTTTATTTCTCTCAAACCAAGCTTGAGTAGATTCAAGTGAGACAGGAAGAGATATATTCAAAGTTGAATTGACACGCTCGTCGTTGAGCCATTCTACTCTCTTCTCCAAATCTCCAAATTCCAATTTTCTAATCAACATCATTCCTGAATCATTATAAAAGGTATCTATATAAACTACTGGCTCGCATTGTAGTTGGATTAGAACATTTCCTCCTTAACTATCAACCAGCAGCTATATAATCTCCTTAAAAAAACTTATTAAGAATATTATGATACTTGTCTCGAATAATACATACAAGTATTTTTAGATTTTCAATCGTACTATCCAACAAATATCTACCTTTGCTCTTCATCTGGCAATTGCCAAACTTTTCATCTAAGATCTTATTTACTTCACAAGCTGCATCATAATAAACACGTCTTGAAAAATGAGTAATACGGTCAGCATAATCATCCTGACTCTTAATAAAATTAGTGAAATCAATAACGCTTACTCTCGAATTTTCAGATGCGAGCTTTTTGATAGCATCGTTATATTGTTTATTCACGATATGCCTGTCTTCCAAATATGAGATCTTATTATTATGATAAGGAATCTCACTGCCAAGTAATATACACAAAGATGCTTTAGGCGACATCAACTTCAAAAGCGTTGTCAAATTAGCAATATACTGCTCTGGAGTTTGTCGACCAACATATTCGAATTTTGAAGAGAACGATTCCAAGAATTCACGCGTGAGTTTATTATCGCCATTGGATAACTCATTTGTTATATAAGCATCCCAATTTTGTGGATCCGTCAATGGTTTATTCCAATAACCACCCCATGCGAATAATTTTCCAGATTGTTTATTCTTATATATACACAATCCAGGTTCAAGTACAGAACTTAAGAATACAATATCAAGATCATCATCATAGATCGCTGTCTTGAACATATCTTCATCATTGAACATCAAAGACATCCACTCTTGTTTATCCTCATCTGACATATTGTAGAACTGAAGGAAATTTGCAGAATGATTTTGATGTTCTATATAATTCTGTTTGACTATACCTCCATATGTAAACTCAGAAATAATAGCATCAGATTGTAAAAAATTCAAGACTCCACATATATCACAAGGCCCCTTGAACAAAATTTTCCCTTTGCGATCCCTCTTTTCTTCTGCAGTGTCCAACCCATCTTGATTTATCCATTTGGGAGCTGGGATTTTATCAACATGACTTACAACATCTCCGACAACCTCTAGTTCTGGCCATTGAATCATTGAATAGACATATTGTTCCACTCCTTGACCGATTGTTCTGCACGAGAACAAAAAATGAACCAATTTATTTTCTTTGACCGCATAGAATCCCACAATTCCATAGTCACCAAACTTATCTTTAGCTGTCACATAAGCTGCAGAAACACTAGTGTCGTTCAGCAAAGCTTGAAGTTCTTCAATTGAACTACGATTCTTAGTAAAATTCAATTGATTTGTTCGCATTATTAGTTCATGGATTCTCTCCAACTGAGGCAAACAATCCTTATGAATCTCCACTCTTGTATTTGTGCTATACAAGAAAGCTTCATTATCTGCTCCAAAATTCTTTTTTGACTCCTGTTTTTCCTCCAAAACACGATACTGCTTCAAACGTTTATGTTCCGTATCTTTTTTAGGAGAATTAGCCACAAACTCCTCTAGCTGAGGAATAATATCAGGCATAGCTGTCATTAGTTTGTTCTCATGGAAGAGTGCGTCCTGAATATTATGTTCATTATCGTCGATAAACAAACAATTTTCAGCTCTAAGCCCCATGTCTTTCAAAAGGGCTTTGATTCTCTGACCTTTTGGAGTCCAATCTATAGACTTAAAAACAAAATACTCATCAATTGACAACGACTTCAAACATTCAACGGTTTCGTCATAATTATTTTTTGAACATATCGTATTGACTATACCACAATCTGTAAGATTTTTTAGGAGTTCCACTCTACCAGAAGGCATATTCACACCACCCTCTGTAAGAGTGCCATTCCACAATGTATCGTCAAGATCCCAAATGACGAGCTTTAGCTTATTAAAGTCCATAGTAACGTTTATTTTACAATTGCTTCTTTAATCATATCAACGATATAGCGAACATCATCGTCAGTCACATATGGTCCTGCAGGCAAACAGAATCCGATCTTGAAAATATCTTCCTCTACTCCATTAGTGTAGAAAGGAGCTCCTGCGTATACGGGCTGCTTATGCATTGGCTTCCATACAGGACGAGCCTCAATCTTCTTGCTTAGCATAAAGACACGAAGAGCCTCAACATTCTCGTTTGGCTGACAATCAGTAGTAGCGCATTCAACCGCCTTAATGACACCAGCGGCTCCACCTACTGCAGTTTTGATAACTTCCTTGTATGCATTTTCCTGTCCTACAACCTTCACGTCAGGGTCAATAGTTGCTGTACACAACCAGAAATTTGCATCGTAACGGGGATCTGCAGGCTGCTTGTGGATATGTACCCCCTTGACATCCTTCAATAGTTCCTCGTACAAAGCCTGAACATGCTTATGGTGAGCGATATGAGCATCAGCGACTGTCATCTGACCACGACCGATTCCCGCGCAAACATTAGACATTCGGTAGTTGTAACCGATTGCAGAATGCTGATAATAAGGATAAGCGTCACGTGCCTGAGTGGCATACCACATGACAGTATTCTTATCTTCTAGATTCTCACAGATCAACGCGCCACCACCTGAAGTAGTGATCATCTTATTTCCATTGAAAGACAACACTCCAAATTTACCAAATGTTCCAAGTACCTTACCATTGAACTTGCTTCCAAATCCTTCAGCAGCATCCTCAACAACTGGTATTCCATACTTGTTTGCTATCGCCATGATCTTGTCGCAATCGTATGGCATACCATAAAGCGCGACAGGAACAATTGCCTTTGGAGTCTTACCTGTCTTAGCTATACGGTCCTTGATGGCCTTCTCTAGTAGGTCTGGATCCATATTCCAAGTTTCAGCTTCTGATCCTACAAACACAGGCTTTGCACCAAGATATGTGATAGGATGCGACGACGCGCAAAATGTGAATGACTGCACAAGCACCTCATCTCCAGCCTGCACCCCACATCCAAGCAACGCAAGGTGTACAGCGGCAGTGCCAGCACTTAGAGCAACAACCTCATTCTTGCCCCCGACAAACGATTTCAAATCTTCTTCAAAACCATTTACATTCGGGCCAAGAGGAACCACCCAATTTGTATCAAAAGCCTCTTTTACATATTTCTGCTCTACACCGTCTTCCGACATGTGGGCCAAACATAGGTAAATTGTACCTTTAGGAGTATATGCCATAATCACTTATTTTTTCTGATTTAATTGTCAATTCTTTATATTCCAATCCATATTATCGCTGGAAAGGATACAAAATTGAATGTAATACCTTTTTTGTCCAACGATTCTTCCAATTCTGTTTATATGTCTTTCTGCAATAAGAATAAACTCGCTCCGCATCCCTATTAATCAAAGCATCAAGCAATTCATGATTCTTATTGTTCGGATATTTCGGATCATTCTTAAGATGAGTAAATGTGGAATAAAAATCCGGTTTCATCATCTCATGAAGGAACGACATTATCTCTTTAGCATATTCTGTATTTGGTTCTTCTTTTGCTAAAGAAGCTACCTGTATTCCATACACATTACGAAGTTCTATCTGCAAAAGAGATTCATATTCCGGTAAGTTATACTTTTTTGTTAATGCTAATCGTTCCTCATACAATTCATTTGCTCTTACAACAAAAGGTTTCTCTTTCCAAAAATCATTGCTTTTT
>JAZUIF010000121.1:0-9530 GCA_045642085.1 Paludibacteraceae bacterium
CTCTACAATCTTTTGATTATCGACAGTAGTTTTGAATTTCTTATTTATCTCATAAGGTAACAATTCATTCGCGTCAATAATCTTCTGGTTGCCAGATTCCAACTTAATGTAGTAATTATGTTTAGTGGTATATGTTACCAAAATAGGAGGTTCTTCATCCTCACCTTCACTGGAACCACCATCAAGTTTTGCTCCACAATGAGGGCATGTTGCACAGTCTTTTGAAACCATTTCGCCGCATGATGGGCATTCAAATTCATCACTCAATGCATGAGCAAGAATTGCAGCACCTTCAGCAATTGCTAACATAGGTTTCTCCGAAGACAAGATTTTATCCTCTCCATATTTTGCAACAAGCATCTTCCTTACAAGAGGAATACATGATGAACCACCAACAAGAAGTATGTTGTCAATAGTCTCAATTGGATAGCCAGTCTTGTCTAATAATTCATCAACAAGTTCAATTGTTCTTTGAATTAAAGGACGAATCAAATTCTCAAATTCGTCACGAGTGATACTAACATCAATATCAATCATGTCACCATCCTCGGTCTCTAATTCTCCGAAAATTTCAATGCTCGCAGCTTTTGAATTACTCAATTGCTTTTTGGCACCCTCGATTTGCTTTTTCAATTCACCTTGGAAAGCGAAACGCTTTCTATCATCCAATGCATCTATTAAATCTTGAACATTTACTTCATTTTCTTTGTTTGTTTGTTCAAAGACATAATTCATGAGGGCTTTGTCAATATCATCACCGCCAAGCCATCTGTCACCACCAGTTCCTGATTCAATAAAGTTTCCACCAGAAGCTACAAGAATGGATAAGTCGAAAGTACCGCCACCGAAATCATAGACAAGGAATACCTTTTCTTCGTCTTTTTCCATTTTGTCAACACCATAAGAAATAGCAGCAGCAGTTGGCTCTGCAAGAAGACGCTGAACTTTCAAACCTGCCAATTCCGCAGCTTTTCTTGTTGCAGTTTTCTGCTTTTCATTAAAATAAGCAGGAACAGTGATAACTGCATGAGTTATTTCTCCCAGTTTGACAGATGCATCTTCCTTTAACTGACGTAAAATCTGTGCACTAATTTGTTCAGGTGTGTATTGTTTACCATTAAGAATAACGGCTACAGATTCGTCAGTTCCTCCTGCCAGTTTATCGATGCCATAAGGATAAAGACTTTTCTGAGACTTCATCTTCTGAACTTGATCATCAGAAATACCTGCACCCATAAGTCTCTTTACAGAAACTACAATGTTTGGGGCATATTTCTTCCATGAGTTATAAGGCGAGTTACCTACTACAAACTCTCCTGATCTCTTGTCTACTGCTACACAAGAACGGCAGAGTTCTTCGTTGTCAGGACCAGTTGTGATGGTTCTAACACTAGTGTCTTTAAAGGCAACAACCGAATTAGTCGTACCTAAATCGATTCCAATTGCTTTAGCCATTTTTATAATAATTATAATGAATACATGTTAGATTCTAACCACTTTATTTCTTTATCAATTCGAGGATTATCATTTCCTAATGATTTCGCCTTCCGATATGCTTCACAAGCTTTGCCGTATTTTCTGATGTATGAATAGACTTCTGCAATGTAAGCATAAGTGACGCCATCATTATAAGGACATCTTCTTGGACATTTGAACTTCAAAGCATTTTCATAAAGACGAATTGCTTTTTCGCACTCCTCTTTTTTAAATGCTTCAAGTCCTTTCTTTACCATCACTTCTCGCTTGCTGATGTGCTCTGAGAATATATATTTCCATGTAAGCATCATTGTCAGCCCAGCTTCGTCCGCTAATTGTAATTGTGGATCTTTACACTTAAATCCACACTTATCCGCAACCCTTCTTGAAGCCATATTAGAAGTGCTAATTATCAAATTAAGCACTTCCACTCCTGCATTCTTTGTTTCGTTCCTTAGATTCATTAAAGCTTCGGTTGCAAGACCATGATTTCTGTATTCTGGTAAGATAGAGTAAGTAATATAGCCTGTAGCTTTTCCACTTTCTAATTCTATCTGGCACGTTATCATACCTATAGGCATTGAATCCATGGTTTCTATAACGTATGGGAATGCCATGCCCTTACCAAATAAATCAAGCGTTGTATCAAAGAACGAATCTATATTATCACCATATTTCCCTAAGGTGAAATACTTATTAAATTCTTCATCAGAACAGAGTTCTTGTACAAACTCTCTATCTGAATTCTGTAGAAAGCGAATCCGAGTAATAGGAGGTCTATGTTCTCTCACATCGTAAGTGAACTCACGCTCGGTAACTTCATTCTTTAAAATGAATGTTACTTCTGTGTCTCTTTTTGCCAGAATTCTTGCAGCGTTCAAATGAGTGACATCAGTGATATGACCTCTATACGATAGCTTGACACAATCACACTCCTCTGCCTTCCACCTGATGGTGGTAGGTTCGTCGGGGTCGATTTCATCATAGTCGAATCGACTTAAATATGGTGAAACTGCATCACACACTTCGCATTCCAATACGTCATCGGTGTTTACAGTTTCACATTGTTTACATAGCCAGCTCATTATTTTTTACTAGGAATGCCGAATGTATAAATACGTTCAGCTGTATCATTAGTTAACTTAAACACAATGAAACTTATAGGATTGTTTAACTTGATTCTGGCGGTTTTCCAATCAGTAACGATGTGACTTTTTTGATTGTAAATGATTTCTATTTGGTGGGCGTTTTCTGCCAACCAGCTTACAAATGCCTTGTTATCACCTTCGTAGTCATACTTGAACCAAGCAAGGAAGGGTGATATGGCATTGCATACTTCACATACAGCGGTGTCATCGTTGTTAAACGTCTCACATAAATTACATTGCCAGCTCATTATTTGTCAGCAAGTTTTAGACCTAACCCACGTAGTCCTCCTGTTGGTTTGGGTTTCTCCTCAGATGAAGCAGGTGAAGTTGTCGGACGTTTAGGAACTTCAGTACCTGTTTTTGGCGATTCTACGCCTTTACTTCCAATAGGCTTAAAGCCAGGACCAAAGCGTAAAACAGGCTTCTTAGCTGTAACACTAGCAGTTGTTTCTCCTCCAGAAACTCCTTCATCTGGCTTTACATCTTTAAGGACGTTGAATACTTCACCAATTGACGGACGATCATTTGGATTAAGGGACAACATTGACCTTATCAAATTCTCGATTTTTGTAGGCAATGGTTTATTGAATGATATGGACTTGCCATCGTTTATACAAGTCCATGTATTCTTATGACCACCTGACAAAATTGGTTTTTCACCCGAAAAGTATTCGCAAAATATGATACCTAGAGTGAAAATATCAGATTTACAAGTGAGCGTATCTCCTTCTATCTCTTCATCCTCATCCATGATGTATGCAGCTTGCTCTGGAGAATAATACTCTGGTGTTCCGACAAGGTTTTCTCGATCTGAAGGAGGATTGCATTCAAAATAGCTATCGTCAAAGTCTATAAGCTTCACTACATAACCCCTCATTGCTTCTTTTATAGGGAGATTGTCGGGCTTCAAATCACCATGTACGATTTTTAAGCCATGAAGAATTCTTATACTATGAACCGCAGACTTCGCAATAAGTAGAATCTTTTCTAGCGGAAGACGAGCTATGCTTTCACAAGGAAGAGTTGATATGTCTATCTTCTCTGTAACTTTGTAATATGATGCCCCATTACGGAAAAAGTCTATAGCGTAGATCAGGTTTCCTCCTGTACCAGCGCAACACTTTCCGATAGCATTATTTAATTCCCTATGGTGCTTTTCAAATTCATCACAGGCTTTACGTTTCTTTTCCTTAGTTTTTTCACTTCCAGGACTATCTAGGGTAGGATATTTAGGAGCCAAGAACTCCTTGATGAAATAAGTCTTTCCTCCTTTTTCGGCAAAAGAGATCTTACTCATTCCACCAGCGACCTTGAAATCTTCAAGAATCCGATAGCCGTTTATAATTTCACCTTTAAGCATGTTTTATCTATTTTTTAATGCATTCAAGAAACATACAGCTGCATCTTTTGCGTCCTTCGGTAATCCGCTATGTTCTATTCGAGTTTGAAAGTATGTCAGTGCCTCGTCAAAAGTATTAATAGTGAAAAAATCAGTCATTAAACTAGATGCATGTTCGCTAGAGCTATCTAAAAATTTATCTGTCTTTTGTTTTACTGATTCTTCACTTTTATGAAATGTATTCTTTAATTTGGGTGAAGACATAGAAGGGGCTGAAAGCCTTATTGGGGCTCTGCCGTTTTTGCCAGCATCCTCTATTATCTCAGGATCACTCGTGCTAACAATTTTTGATTCAGTGGTAGAAACAGATTTGCTTTCCATAGAATCATCGGCTTCCGTAATAATAACAGGTGCTTCTGTTTCTTGGACTTCGGATTCCTTTTTCTGAACCATGTCTTCAATTGGAGAATCCAAATCTTCTTTGGTTAAGCATTCTGATTCAACTGTCTTTTCAGTGCTTAACGGCAAGTCAACTTTATCATTATCTGTCGATTCTTTTTCTTCACCTTCTGAACTTGTATTGATTACAACTTCATTGGCAGCTTCCTCATCATTACTTTTTGTGGATTCAGGCTTCTCGGGCACATTTGTTTCATTGCATTCCTCAGAAGACTCTTCCTGGGTAAAGTATTTCATGTACGAAACTTTATATACTTCCCATTCAGACTGTATAAGGGCCTCCAAATTTTCCTTAGCCGAATCAAGTTTAGATGTTAGATGTTTAATCTCATCTTGAGAGCTCTTGATTTCTTCAATTCCTGTAACGGTTGAGGACATAAACGTTTCTTTCAAATCGGTGAAACTTTCAAAGCCAATAGCAAGTAATGAGATAGATACATCGTCTCCTGTTACAGCAGAAAATTCTTCTTTGCATAAGTCCGCCCATTCTTCTTCATTTTCTGATAGCCTTAGCCCTGTTAGTAAGACTTCCTGAAAATGCATTGGAGTTGCGAAATAATTAAAGCAACCATCCGTTGCACTTAAAATGACAAATTTTTCAGGAACCTCAATCGTTAGATTATTAATGCAAAACTCCCTATCTGCACAGATACAGTTAGACAATGCACCATCATTTCTCAAATTCTCCAAAGGGTCTAATTCTGTATCTAGATCATCTTTGGATATTTGATAAAAACCTTCCTCTGTCCATAAATAATTGCGAGAATCACCTGCCCAATAGCTGTTAACAACATACGACTCGTCCTCATTCTTAAGAGCTGTGGTTATCGCAAGAGTCGTAGGGTAATCACGCACCAACTTACTTCTAAGACCAGAAGCTTTTGTTGGATAGCTACTCTTTTCTTGTTCAAGTCGTCTTCTAGCTGTGAATCGTATGCCATCAGAATTTATACTTCGGACATCTTTTATGTCCTCAATATAGTTGTTTATGGCTTCAAGTATTATTCTTGATGCGACATAAGCTTTTGTGTGATCATCTCCAAACTCTGATTTGCAGATAGCCGCGCCAGAACCTCCCATGCCGTCGAATACACCTACAGCACAGAAATCGTCTTTAACGATAGAGAGAGGGTTTGAATCTTCTCCATGACCCTCTCTCTTCTCTATCATAAACTTTAAGCTTATGGGATTCATAATTAGATCGAGTTTACGATTGTTGAAAGAATTGTTTCGTAATCTACGTCTTCCAATCCAGCACCTGCTTTTGCAGGGTGATGAATTGTATTTGTCCAGTTCATTCCAATCTCAGTCCAAGCACTGGCATCTGGTGCAAAAATAACCAACCTCTTTGCTGACTTACGCATTTTTCCAGATTGTTCATCTTCCCACCAATCTGTCAACTCGTCAAAATCTGCTGGCATATTCTGTGGATAAGTAGGATTTGATTTTCCTACGCCAAGTGGGTGTGTAGAAGCATCTGACCATACCACTACCACATGACGACGCTTGTCGCCACCGGTTGTCCAATCAGAGTCAATAGCCATAGCAAGAGCCTCAAGACCATTTTCAGGTTCATCACCACCTCCAGCAGGTCTAAGACCACTTACGAAACTCTTGAAATCAGATTCCTCGTCGGGAATATTCAGGAATCCAGTGTCCGCTAAAGCAGCGTTGCCATCACAATCAAAATCACGGAAAGCAATAGCACGAATACGAAGTTCTGATATTTCCTTGCCCTTATCTTCACATCTTGCGCAAAGATCTGGATAAAACTTGAGTGCATTGTTTTTTACAGTGTCCAAAAGGTCACCCATACTACCTGTGCAGTCTATGCACATTACAATGTCAACATTGTACTTTAATCCTTGTCCAGCCATATTATTCTAACGGTTTAGATACGTAGACTCCCCCAATCCGTATAATTAATTTAGTCCCTTTCCTTCACAGACACAAAAAAGCGTGGGAATCGTGCTTGTCGCTCGTCCCACGCATAGAGGCTCTCGCATTGCCTACCAAAGTTGAACGAGCAACGCAGAAGCCCACGCAATATGCCTATATGATAATACTTAGCACACCTCGCCAACGAGGTGCACCAAGTGCCATACAACACACCCATAGACATCTACCGTTGCTTTATCCTCGACTTTGGTTTTGAAATTTGCGAGATTTCTATGCGTCAAGAACAAAGCGTCAAGTAAACGCTTTTCAATATGTCTGCCCCAAACTCCACCCATTGGGCTTCTGCTTGAAACGTCGCAAAATTATATTATCTTTTTATTTCTGCAAATATTTTATTTGTTGTTTTGCAACACTAATTTTCAACTTATCTTTTGTTAACAACTTCAACAATACCCTTTATTGGTAGAATTTACGATTCATTTTACGTTAAAACCATATCGGGCGGGTTTGAAACCCGCCCTACGATCCCAAAACAAACGCAATTTCGACCGTGGAAACGGTCAATTTAATTATCAGCCTACAGTTTGGCGTTGTCGCCAGACAACGGCATTACCGTAGGTATCCGGGAAATCCGTGCGATCCGTGTTCGTTAATTTTTCGAATCATTTCCGGAAATTTTACGTTCCCAATCATATCGCATTCCAATTAATGAATCAATTCTTGGGCAATTTATGGATATTCGTGTTTTATTCCAAACGCATTCGGCCGGGTTTGAAACCCGCCCCTACGATTCAAAATAATTAAAATGAGATATTAACGTTGTATGTGTTCTGTCGTAGAGACGCGAGATTTTACATCTTCATCGCACAAAGTCCCCTTTAGGGGATTTAGGGGCTATTATTCCCACTTTTTGAACATATCAAAACGCTTGAATGTGTCGAATTCTAATTTACGATCGTTATAATGATCTTCACCATCAGTCAACAATTCTTCAACCTCTTTCAAATTTCCATTCAATCCTTTGTCTACCAAATTTGTAGCAAAGATTTTGTCTATTTTTGGAAGAAACTCCTTGGCCCCCAAGTCGATAAAAAGACCTACGAGAAATGCAGCTGTACACCCGTCACAAATAACTTTTTCTCTGATTTTCTCTGTATAGATGTCCAACAGATAATCAGCGATAGCTAAAACTTCCTCTCGTTTCGAATGGTCATAATAGGCTATTGCAGTCAAAACACATAAAGCATCAACCTTAAAATATGTATACAATCCTGGCTCCAAAAGGTATTCTTTTAATACAGACAGTCTATCTTTAGCAAGTGAATATAGAGTCGGATAAACAATCACTTCAGAACAATCTCCCAATACATAATCATACATATCCTCGCCTTGTCTCATCAGTTCAAGCATGACTTCCAAATTAGATTCGACGTCGCCGTATTTTCCCATTAGAATTAAAACGTTACCAATCTGTTCTCCATATTTAAATTTGGTTTCTTTATCCAGATTCCCATTTCTAATCTGACCAATATTATATAGAACGACAGAACGGAAATCTCGAGTGAGGGAATCTGACGGAAAAGTATCAATCTTCGACAAGTCTCTCTTAGTCACCCTAGATGACCTTTTGTCTAAAATCTTCATCAAATCACGATTTTCTAGTTCCAAGGTCTCTGGATATTCAATTCCTGCATAGGCATACGTCACATTTGGACCGCTATCCAAATCTTTAAGCATTTCATCAAGTCTGAGTTTCATTTCCTCTATCGACATGTCATCTTCAGACTCATCTTCCTCTTCATCATAAAGTTCATCATCGTCTTCTCCCACGATGACATCGTATTGATCCTCGTCCAAATTCTTTTCCATGACAGCCAAATACTTGCTCGCTTCACTGTAACTTTCACAGATAAGAAGATGCTTTCCATCACGTCCAAATTCGTATTCAATCAATGGAATTTCATCGGTATCCTCTTCAAGCAAAAACTTAGTTACGGAAAAATCCTTGTGTGGTTTTATCCCTGCTTCGTTAGCCCACTCCAAGGCTCCATAGATCCAGTTGTGAACTTCCTCGTATGGAACCATCTCAACTCCTCTACTTATGAATTTATTCATCAATTCTTCGTATTCGGACTCATCAATACGGACTTTATAGAACGAATCCTTTACTCCACAGCAATACACATCAAGCAAGAAAAATGCAACTGTGATTTTTCCTCCCGTATGTTTTCTTGCTACCACAGCATATCCCTCTCCACAATCTCTTATATTCTCACTGAGAAAACACTCATAAATAGGAAGTTTTCTACCATTCCTGATGATCATATTCTCAGGAGACAACTGTTGTTGCTGATTATTTGTTGATTTTTTCTTTGCCATAATATTTTTACTTGATGTTCAAAAATACTCTTTTCAATACATTATACAAAATCATTTTTAGTCAATCTATTCAACAAATATCATATTTTGCATTCTTGATTATCAATGTCATTCTCTCTACCGACATCAAATCCTACGGGATAATTGGGCGGCTCTCATTATCTCCATCAAAATCCGTCAGGATTTTCTCTATTAATCGGGCGGGTTTGAAACCCGCCCCTACGATCATGCGAAATGCCTCCGTGTATCCTGTGTCTCTGTGGTGAAATAAAACCCGTTAAATCAGTGCGATCCCTGTTCGTTAATTCCGCATTTCGCATTCATAATTTAGCATTTAATTTGATGTTGCCTTTTCAAGGCGTAATGGACTGGGGGTTTCGTGTACCCAGGGTGTCGCTGTGCTCTACCCTGGGCTGTGTGATTAATCCCTTTCAGGGAAATCATTCACCCCACGTCGCAAATTTTACGAATCATCTTTCGGAAATTTTACGTTTTCTATCCTCAATTATCTACATCCTAAATCCGTAAGGATTTCTCCGTGTTCATATCATAAAAATCGGGCTGGTTTGAAACCCGCCCTACGATCATACGAAATGCCTCCGTGTACCCTGTGTCTCTGTGGTGAAATAAAATCAGTTAATTCCGCATTTCGCATTCGTAATTTAGTATTTAATTTGATGTTGCCTTTTCAAGGCGTAATGGACTAGGGGATTCGTGTACCCAGGGTGTCGCTGTGCTCTACCCTGGGCTGTGTGATTAATCCCTTTCAGGGAAATCATTCACCCCACGTCGCAAATTTTACGAATCATCTTTCGGAAATTTTACGTTTT
>JAZUIF010000122.1:0-16658 GCA_045642085.1 Paludibacteraceae bacterium
GATTATAGCTTCCTAGCATTGAGCATGGCAAGAAGAGAGGAATTGGAAAATTACACTAAACGTAAAGATTATCTTGACAGGT
Source organism: Paludibacteraceae bacterium (assembly GCA_045642085.1). Taxonomy (GTDB): domain Bacteria; phylum Bacteroidota; class Bacteroidia; order Bacteroidales; family Paludibacteraceae; genus UBA1723. Next base: position 83 of record JAZUIF010000122.1, read on the forward strand.
TGGTCAAATCAAAGATGATCTTATCACCAGTGCTTCCAGTACCAACGTCTTCTGTCAAAGATGCCGCCACTGATGATGATTCAGATGCCATTCTAAAAGCTGGCTAAGAATCATTAGATAGACGAGGCTATCGATACGGTCTGTCTGTTTCCTCGCCGTCAGAAATGACATGAACAGACATTTTTTCAATACCATACGGCTGAGAAGCCAGTTTGCCGATTGGTCGTGTGGTTTTTATCTAAAAAGAAATTGATATATGATAGAAAATTTGAAAAATAAGCCGCTTCTTCAAGCGACTCTAGGTGATTTAGCTCTTATGTTAAAAATGAGCATGCGAGAAGAAGTCTTAGAAGGTACAGATGATACAGCAGGAGCTGACAACGCTCCTACTAGAAAACTATTCGGAATCAAAGCCATAGCAGAAGAGCTTGGTATTTCCGTCCCTACTGTTAAGCGTCACCTAAAGGATGGGTTATATGGCAAGGCGGTCTGGAAGGTCAATAAGTTATGGGTTGCAGATTCTGTAAAACTCTGGGCAATCTTCAAGTGTAATCAGACACTTAGATATTCAAGACAGTATCCTGCCGCTTAAATTAACATGCATCACACAGCCATATCGGCTGTGTGATATTTACTAAAAATTAGATTAACATGGCTAAGAAAAAATTTTCAGCGAACAGTCTTGCAATCGCAAAGACTGTAACGAACGATGATGGAACAGAGTCTATCATCTACGAAACACTTCCTCCTGTAAAAAAGAAGGAATGGAACACAAGAATGTATAAGACGAGGAACAATAAATTAGGCAGCAAATTGAAAGAGCTTGCCGAGTACATAAATAGCGGTGAGCTTGGATATTATAAAGAAATAGGCGGTTATTCTGCATTCTATACGAAATCATCTTCTCCGTTGCGAAATTTCCTTGAATTATTTTTTTGTAAACCCCAAATTTTCGAGAGCAAACAGGTTGAAGATAATTTAGGAACAAAATTCACTATGTACTTTACCAATCTGCCAATTAATGAATTGGAAGCAGTTATCAACTATGAACAAGACACTGCTGTCGGAACGTCAATAGACCCTTCTCAACTTAAATTTTGCGGGAAGTCAAGAGAGATAAAGAAAGGGTGTATTGCAGTGGAAGTTGATCCCAATAATGCCTTTGAGGAAATTGCGAAAATCAAAGCAATACTCTTTCCATTAAAATACACGGTAAAGGATGTGTATGATAATAGTAAAGGATTATTTGTTGAAACTGACATGCCTTTTAATGAATTCGGTTCGATTGATGATGAATTTGTTCCAACTCTTCTAAATGAATTTAACAAAGAATTGCAGGAGGTCAATAATGCTGAAGCTTCATTTAATTGTGATTGCTATGATCAATGTGAATGTGGATTAACATTTGTTTATCCCTCAGCAGAAACAGATAGAGGAAAGGAGGAGGTTCAACGTATAATGAAAAGTTACTCTATTCTCATGGGAAAACACCTATCTATTGAATTCACATTTAGTGAAGGAGACAAAGTAAAGTTTTATACCAACTTACAGTCACAAACTAGAGAAAATTTCTTCCAGTTTATGGAACTGTATGATAAGGTTAAAAATAATTGTACGGCCAGTCCTAGTATTGATGATCCTGACTTGTTAAGGTACAACATATGGATTATAAAGGAAAATTCCTGGTGCGACGAAAAGGGAAATTTACAATTAATAACATGGAAATACATATCTATTACTTGTGGAATTACTTTGTTTCATATATTGTTAAAACATGGATATAAAGTTACTAGTATGGAGTTCTGTTCATATGATTTTGATGTTTCCTTTAGAACTAATATGCCTTATTCTGAGTATCAAGCTCTATTTTCAAAAACAGACGATCTTGATACTGAAAACGAAGATTCAAATGAAGAGGATTAATGGCACTAGAGCGTATTAACGTAGTCCCTCACCATAGTGGTAGGGGATTTTCAATTCCATTCACAAATGGGAAAATTGATGTTCCAGATACTCCTGGAGGCTACTGTATCTCTAGCGGATGTGGATCAGGAAAGACTGAGGCATGTAAGTCTCTCATCAGACAGAGATTCAACAATGGCATACTATATGCTGTCGACACTATCTCTGAATGTGAGAAGATGTACCAGTGGGTTAAGGAAGAGCTTGTTGACAAAGGGTTGCTAAGTGAATCAGATGTGATGATGGTTCACAGCCAAGCCCCTCTAGAATCAATGAAGACCTACTTGGACAACCCTGAGAAGATTTGCCAAGTAAAGGTGTTGATTGTGGTTCAGGTGAGATTCTTTGTAGAATTGATCAACTACTTCTTGATATACCGACCAGTCACTAGCATAGATCCTTTTGATGGTGATTTCAAGAGGCTGATGTCTAGAGCTGACATAAGGAAGTACATCATCTTTGACGAGACTCCACTGTTCCTAAAGCCTTTTGCCTCTCTCTGTAAAGGTGATTTGGCTCCTTATGCCACTTTAAGACGTGGTGTTTGGGTTTGTAAATCAGAATCTGAGGTCAAGCATATTTACGACACTTTCATCAAAGGTAGCAAACTGGATTATAACAAGAAGGATAATGCCATGAACAGGATTAAGAATTCTGTTATCCTTAAGGCAATTCCTTTGAAATTCAATGGCTGGATGGCAAGAAAGGACAAATGCTGCGACATCCAATATTTTCCAGCAGACTTGGTTCAGACAGGAATGAACTCTCATGTTTTAGTGTTTGAAGGTGCTGGTGATGTCCTCTTGGGAAAAGGGAGCAAGTTCACCTTAATGGACATTCCTTTCAAGTACAACAGTAGGGTGAAGTTTATACCATTCCCATTTGTTTTGAACAGAAGAACAGAGCCTGATAATACCCAATACGACAATTTCATAAAGTCGGTAGCTGATATTCTCAGATTAGTAAATGGAAAGACTCTTGTGGTTATCTGGAAAGATTTCAAGACAACGGAGGTTTTGTCAGAAATTCCAAATGACAAATATACCGAAAAACTGAAAGAAAGTCTGATTTCTTCCGGTATTCCTGAATCAGCTTTTTCTGTTACCTACTACGGGGCGGCAGACACGAAGTCTTGTAATGACTACCGTGAATATGAGAATATAATACTTGCTGGAAGATGGATTCTAGGGAAAACTGTAGTCAGGAAGTTAGAAACTGCTTTCTCCTGTAAGTCTGCCAGTATGGAAAATTACATGATGTGGTACTATATCCAGCTCCTACTAAGAATTGGAATCAGGAATAATTCAATGGGGGAATATCGGGTATATTATTCATCTGACCATGATGATTCTTTCATCGGCAGAATCGAGGCTTATCTGAACTATAACTACCTATCTCTGATTCCTGTTCCTAAAGGAACTCCTTTTTGGAAAATATTTGTTACCAGATTCAAAAAAGGAGATCACTATCTTAAAGAGATAGAGAAACTTGTAGACTATGATTCTGAAATAAAGGATGCCATTGAGAATAGGAGGGCTTATACCACATCCATTACTTTGGGTGAAATTGGCAAACTTATTCCCAAGAAAAAGAAACTCCAGGTAGACAATTACAAAAATCTTATATCTTTTTTAGATAAGATTGGAATAACCCTGAATATTACCAGAGGCCCATAGTCCCCTGGTTTTATATGGATGTATTATTACTATATATGGAAATGGAAAAATGAGGGGACTTGTAGAAAACCTCGGTTTCTCAAAATCCAAAGAAAATAATGAGATTGAATTGCTCATCATGACAGGGGCTTGTCCCTGGAATGATGGTACTTCCCCAGACTTGGGGAAGGACATGTACTATGTGTTTGAAAGCATTGTCATCACATAAGACAAGCTTATGTGACGACTTGCAGGATAGCCTGTCGGCTGTCCTGTAATTTGACCATTGTTCTCTTTCCCCGAATGGGGATGATGTTGTATAGTTTCTATATATGGTTTGCTCAGCGGTTAAAGGACTTCACCAAGTCCATCTTGGTGAAGGACTTGTAAAACCACAAAAACGACTAACCATACATCCATAAAATCTCAAGGGACTGTAATCTAAATCATAAGACAGAGTACACAATGTTTAAGGAATTTAGTATTTTTGAAATTGTAAATAACGCAAAAACAAAGTATAGAGACTACCTTCGTGAATTTAGCAAAATTAAAAGGGGTTGGAAAAAGGGGTGGAACTTAAAAAAGAAATCTCCCAACATATTGAAATTCAATAAGTTAGGAGATATGTTGGTGATCGGGAAGGGATTCGAACCCTTGACCCACAGCTTAGAAGGCTGTTGCTCTATCCAGCTGAGCTACCCGACCTACCTTAACTGCTTCCTTTCAAAAGCGATGCAAAAGTATATATTTTCCGGATTATTACCAAAAATTAACGCATTTTTTTTGAAAAAACATTGAAAATAGAGATTTGTCGCTGCCGACAGCATTTTGCAATGCAAAAAGCAATCGGTTACGATACCTGCGGTATGAGTTCCCTTCGGGAACGGATACTGATGTCACGACAACTCACGTCCCCGAGGGGGACACATCGGCATGCCGACCGTAACCGATTGTTGTACAGTTTGCTGTACTACTGTCGGCTATACAATCTCTCCAATCAATGTGGCCGATGTTGTCTGCAATACTTTCACATGCACAATATCACCTACCTTAGCCTCTCCCTTAGGGAACACAGCCACCTTATTCTGCTGTGTGCGGCCGAAGAGCTGATCTGCGCTTCTCTTGCTTCTGCCCTCTACCAACACCTCGAACACTTTGCCAAGGTCTCGCTCGTTGCTGATGGCAGACAAGCGTGTCTGATTCTCGATGATCTCATTCAAACGGCGGATCTTAACCTCCTCTGATATATTGTCTGGCAAAAACTTTGATGCGTATGTGCCTGGTCGCTCTGAATACTTGAACATGAAGGCTGAATCAAACACCACCTCATTCATCAATGAAAGTGTCTGCTGGTGATCCTCCTCTGTCTCTCCGTGGAATCCACAGAAGATGTCTGTCGTGATACCACAATCAGGAATTATGCGACGGATAGCGGCGATTCGCTCCAAAAACCACTCTCGTGTGTACTTTCTGTTCATTGCCTTTAGCACCTCTGAGCTTCCGCTCTGCACCGCAAGATGGATATGTCGACACACATTATCCCATTTAGCGATAGCATGAAGGATATCATCAGTCATATCCTTAGGGTGCGACGTTGTGAAGCGGATACGCATCTTAGGGAATTTCTCAGCGATGATCTCAAGAAGCTGGGCGAAAGTAGTGACGTTCTCATTCTCGTCGACGAAGCGATAAGAATTGACGTTCTGGCCCAATAGCACAACCTCCTTGAAGCCCTTTTCGCTCAAGTCGTTCACCTCGTTAAGAATGCTGTCGACAGCACGGCTTCTCTCACGTCCGCGAGTGTAAGGGACGATACAGTAAGAGCAGAAATTGTTGCAGCCACGCATGATTGAGACATAGCCGGAAATACGGTTGTGGCCAAGTCGGGCAGGAATGACATTGCGGTAGGTCTCAGTAGTGGAAAGATCTACGTTGATTGCCTTCTCTCCTGCTTCCACACTTGAGATCAAGTTGGGAAGATCAAGATAGGAATCCGGACCACACACAAGGTCGACAACACCTGTCTGAAGAAGCTCCTCCTTCATTCTCTCAGCCATACAGCCGATAATACCAATGATTAGCGGACGCTTGGCATCACGCTTGAGCGACTGGAAATACTGGATGCGGGAATGAATCTTCTGCTCCGCATTGTCGCGGATAGAGCAAGTATTGGCAAAAATAGCGTCGGCTTCTGCCAAATCCTCAGTGATTTCATAACCCACTGTCTGCATGATAGCAGCCACAACTTCGGTATCTGCCACGTTCATCTGGCAGCCGTAAGTCTCAATAAAAAGTTTTTTTGTCGCAGATTTAGAGTCTGTTTTCATCTTTTATATATTAAAATTGTTGCAAAGATACTCATCTTCGTTTATTTTTGTAGAATATTACCGACATTAAACGTCAAAAGACGTAATAATTGAAGGAGATTATATAGCAGTTGTCCCAAATTGATTGGCACTACATATATAAAAGCCTATTAACTTTAATATAATCCCGTTGGGGGATTTAATGTCGGTAGAGAATAAATATATATTTTCAAATGAGCACAGAAATAGAATCAAAGTCGACATCGACTAAGACAAAAAAAGAGAAAAACAAAGAACCATTCTTCAAAAGATTAATCAAAAATCCTTTGGTGATTAGCATATTAGCAAGCATCATAATCGTGCTTATCGGTTTTTCATGGATGACAGGTTGGCTCGATAGCTACACCAACCATGGCAAAGAGATTGAGACTCCCGATTTGAATGGTATGACAGAGAAGGAAGGTGGAGAAATTCTAGCTCTACGTGGTTTGACATACGAAGTCATCGACTCTATGTATGTGAAGGGCATGAAGCCAGGAGCTATCGTCGACCAGGTACCTAAAGCTAAGGCTAAGGTGAAAGAAGGTCGTAAGATCTACGTTAAGATCCAGGCATACGGAGCAAAGAAAGTGGCGCTTCCAGAGGTTCGCGAGGGTTCAGCTCGTCAGGCAGAAAACTTGCTTGCCAGCGTTGGATTGAAGGTCTACCGCTTGGAATATGTGCCATCTGAGCAGAGTGGAAACGTGATCGAGGTCAAATTCCACGACCAGATTATCCTACCAAACACAAAGCTTGTGGAGGGTTCAGCTGTGACATTGGTCATCGGACGTGGATTGTCGAACGAAGAGACCCGTGTGACAAGTTTCCGTGGACTTACACTTGAAAGAGCAAGAAACGAGGCTCATGAGAGAGATTTGAATATTGGATCCGTCTCTTACGACAAGGGAATGTCAGAAGAAGACAAAGCAAAAGCTATCGTATACAAGCAGACTCCTATCACAGGTAAGACTGTCCCAGCTGGTTCTCGTGTCGACCTTTATATGACTCTTGACAAATCAAAGATGGAAGAGCCAGAAGAGATTTTCAAAGACGAGACTGTACAAGATTCGGTGCCAGACAGCGGCGACGGACTTTGGAATTAAAGTTTTAAATAAAAGAGAAAATATGGATACAACAGCAATTGAATACTTATGGGGATATATAAAATCCTTAAGTACAGACAACAAAAAATGGTTGTCAGAAAAACTTATTAACGACATTAAGTCAAACGACAAAAGAAATAATACCATTCAGCCGCACAAAGGCAAAAGGAAAATAAAAGTTTCTCCTGAAATACTTAAATATATGGGTATTGCAGGCAAAAACATTGATTATAATGCAATGATGGAGGAGAAAGCCAACGAAAAAGCATTATAATTATGAAAGTATTCCTTGATACAAACATTTTATTGGACTATGTGGAAGAAAGAGAACACTTTTCAAAATATGCTTCCATTATATTTCAATTATCTCTTATGGGTGAAATAGAATTGTATGCTATTGACATTTCATTCATAAATATTGCATATATTTTAAGAAAGGTATCTTCAGACATTCTTTATGGTGCTTTAGATATTCTATTACAAAGAATTAATGTTCTGAGTGTAACAGGATATGAGTTAAAAATGGCAACAAAAGCCAAGCATAAAGATTTTGAAGATTGTGTCCAATATTATTCGGCACTTTCAGGGGAAATGGATTGTATTGTAACTCGCAACAAAAAAGATTTTGAAAATCTGGACATTCCAATTTATACCTCCGCCGAATTTTTAGATTTAATGGACATAGAATATTAAATTCCTGATAATGCAAGACGAAAACGAAGATATAGAGATATTTAAGGACGGGGAGGCTCCAGAGGCTGAACTTGGCAATGATGGCCAGCTCCACGAGCATTTCCGATTCACTGTGCCTCAAGGCAAAAAATTGGAGCGTATCGACAAATTCCTTGTCGGTGTGATGCCTCACGTCAGCCGCAACCGTATTCAGATGGCTGCCGACTGCCAGACTATCCTTGCCAATGGCAAACCGGTGAAGTCGAGCTATAAGGTGAAGCCAAACGATGAGATCTCGGTGATGCTTTCCTACCCACCGTCGGATTTCACTATCATTCCTCAGGATATTCCTATTAATATTGTCTACGAAGATAAGGATGTGGTGCTTGTCAACAAGACCGCAGGCATGGTGGTGCATCCAGGATTCGGTAATTTTCAGGGCACTCTGCTCAACGCTCTTGCATGGCATTTGAAGGATGATCCCGACTACGACACTTCCGACCCTCGTCTGGGATTGGTTCACAGAATCGATAAAGATACCTCAGGATTGCTTATCATCGCTAAGAACGACGACGCTAAGAGCGATCTAGGCAAGCAATTCTTCAATAAGACTACCCGACGTCGCTACAACGCCCTTGTATGGGGAAATGTGGAGAAAGACGAGGGCACTATTGACGCCGATATAGCGCGTGACCCTAAGGACAGAATGCTCTTCACTACGTTTCCTAACGGAGAAAATCCGTCGGCTAAACATGCGGTGACTCATTATAAGGTGTTGGAAAGATTCGGTTATGTGACTTTGGTGGAGTGTATTCTTGAGACAGGTCGAACACATCAGATCCGTGTCCACATGAAGCATATCGGCCATACACTGTTTGCCGACGAGAGATACGGAGGAATGGAGATATTGCGTGGAGAGCGCACTTCCAACTACAGGAAATTCGTGAGCAATTGTTTTGCTCTATGCCCACGTCAGGCTCTACACGCCAAGACTCTAGGGTTCCGTCATCCACGTACAGGTGAGGAGATGGATTTCGATTCAACTATTCCAAGCGATATGAGAGCATTGCTTGACAAGTGGAGACGATTCCGTGAGAATAAGGAGTATTAAACGTTGACGTTAACGTTGACCCTAACCATAACAAAAAAACGCAGACACCTAAGTGTCTGCGTTTTTTATGCTTATCTCACTATTTTTACATCAACATGATGACGCTCTTATACTGAGCAAGGTAATCAAGTTTCTCTCCAAGAGCCTTCTGATCCGATTCATTCAAACCAGTACCAGCCAAGAATCCTTTCTTCCACTCATCATCACCTTCCTTGTTTGCCCAAGCCAAAGCAGCGTTGATAAACTCTTTCTGCTGAGCCTCTGGTAGTGCTCCAAAAACTCCCATCATCTGAGTCAAACCATCTGGCGTAGTTGGGATAGATGCGAACTTCTCATCATATACAGCAGCAATTGTAGCTTTGTGAGACTCACCTTCATTAAAGCCTTCCTGATAACCCTGGCCAAGCTCGTCAACTGGTTTGAAATATCCTTTGAACGACTCCACCAAATCAGAAGGTGTTATCTCCGTAATATCAACACCAATATCACCTACAAGCTTTTTAATCACGTCATCCAACATCTCCACAGCTTCCTGTGAACCAGCCTCCTTAACAAAAGTTTCCTTCCATTCAGTATTGTCCTTGTTCTTACCATACTCAATAATAGTAGATGCAAGGTTTGTCAACTGATCGCTTGTCATAGAAGTTGCCTGATCAATAATGCTGCTTCCTTTCTCATTGAATTTCTCAACGACTTCCTTCATTACAGCACCCGACTCTTCTGGAGTGAAATTCTTATCTGGTGATGAAGGAGTATTATTATTGTTATCACTTGGTTTATTAGAATCAGGATTATCCTGTTTCTGCTCTTTCTTTGTCTCCTCATCATCGTCGTCGTCACAAGAAACTGTACCTAGAGAGAAAACACTACCCATAGCTAGTGCTATCCAAAAACTTCTTAGTTTAATCATAGTCCCTATTATTTAATTAACAATGCTATGGCAGTACGTCATAGCATTGGCAAATATATTTCTTTATAATCAAAAATCAAATCTTACAATAAAATTTAACTCCTTCCAAGCAAAATTTTCTTTACCTCATGAAGTTTATTCAATGCTTCAAGTGGTGTAAGATTGTCGATATCAATCGTAAGGATCTCATCGCGCACCTGAGATAATGTAGGATCATCAAGCTGGAAGATGCTTAATTGTGTGCCAGCAGGAACCTTTGGCTCCGTGGCTTTCTTGATCTTCTCAGTTGTGACATCAGTATCTTTATGTTGCTCTTCAAGTCGATGCAAAATCTCGTTTGCTCTGTCGACAACAGTCGCCGGCATTCCAGCCAATTTCGCTACATGTATACCAAAACTATGTTCGCTACCTCCCTCTTTCAACTTACGCAAGAAAATCACCTTACCATCTGCCTCACGTACCGAGACATTATAGTTTTTCACTCTCTCGAAGGTATTCTCCATCTCGTTAAGCTCATGATAGTGAGTCGCAAAGAGAGTTTTAGGATTTGCCTTTGGATTTTCGTGAAGATACTCCACAATCGCCCAAGCGATAGAGATTCCATCATAAGTGGAAGTTCCACGTCCTAGCTCGTCGAATAGAACAAGCGAACGGTCGGTAATATTATTAATGATGCTCGAAGCCTCTGTCATCTCAACCATGAAGGTAGACTCACCCATCGAGATATTATCAGAGGCTCCCACACGAGTGAAGATCTTATCCACAACTCCGATATGAGCACTGTCGGCAGGCACAAAACAGCCTATCTGAGCCAAGACAACAATCAACGCTGTCTGACGTAGCAAAGCCGACTTACCGGCCATATTCGGTCCGGTAATCATCATAATCTGCTTCTTCTCGTTGTCGAGCTCCACACTATTGGCAATATACGGACTGTCGATAGGCAACTGACGCTCAATCACAGGATGGCGTCCCTCACGGATATCAATTGTAAGCCCCTCGTCGACGACAGGACGAACATATTTATATTTTTCTGAGATCGACACGAACGACATCAGACAGTCGAGTTGCGCGATGATGGAAGTATCAGTCTGCACTGGCGAGATATAGTCGGCAAGTTCATCGATAAGCTCCATGAACAAACGAGTCTCCAAAGGAATGATCATCTCCTCCGCCTTAGTGATCTTTGCCTCAAGTTCCTTTAACTCAGGAGTGATATAACGCTCTGCTCCAGTAAGAGTCTGCTTACGAATCCACTCCTGAGGCACTTTATCCTTATGAGTGTTGCGCACCTCAAGATAGTAGCCAAACACATTATTGTAGCCGACTTTAAGCGATGAGATGCCTGTACGCTCCATCTCCTGATCCTGGATCTGCAACAGCACATCCTTACTATTGGTAGATATACGTCGCCAACTATCAAGATCCTCATTATAGCCAGGAGCGATCACCCCACCCTTCGACAACAACGCAGGAGGGTTTGGCACAATCATCGCGTCGATCTTAGCACAGATATGCTCGCAAGGGTTAAGACGCTCAGCCATTCCCTGAAGATTGACATTACTGCTCTGAGCACAAGCCGACTTGATCGGAGCCACCATCTTCAGCGCTGAGCACAAAGCCAACACATCACGTGGATTTGCACGTTTTGCAGCTACCTTAGATACTATACGCTCCATATCGCCAATCTGAGGCAAACACTCGTTTAGAAGGGATCTCAAATCCTTCTCCTGAAATAATGTCTCCACGATTTCATGTCGCTCCACAATCGGAGTAACCTCCTTAAGCGGTTGAGCCAACCAACGCATCATCTGACGTGAGCCCATAGGAGTTTGCGTCTCGTTGATAGTGCCGAGAAGCGAACGCTGATTCTCATCAGAAGTTGGGAAAAGCTCAAGATTACGCACTGTAAAACGATCCATCCACACATATTTCTCCTCCTCAATACGACGGATAGAGTTGACGTGGCTGATATTTTTATGCTGAGTATAGTCGAGATAATGAAGGATAGCACCAGCTGCAACTTGTCCAACTTGCAGATTCTCAACACCATAACCCTTAAGTGAATTAGTATTGAAATGAGCAAGCAGTTTGCCACGCGCGCTATCAGGAGTAAAAGCCCAATCGTCAAGTTCATTCACAAGATAGTGTTTTGAGAATGAATCCTCAAATTCACGTCGGCTTCCACGTTCGATCAAAATTTCCTTTGGAGTGTAGACAGAAAGGAGTTTATCTACATAGTCTTTTTTACCTTGCGACAGTAGATATTCACCTGTAGAGATATCAAGAAAAGAGACGCCGAAGACATCTCCAGTTTTTTTATCCTTGCTGCGACATACAGCGCATAGGAAGTTATTCTCACGTGGATCGAGGATATTCTCACTCATGGTAACACCCGGAGTGGAAAGCTCAGTTATTCCACGTTTCACAAGACCTTTAGCCTGTTTAGGATCCTCAAGCTGGTCGCAGATAGCAACACGATAGCCATGTCTGACCAACTTAGGCAGATAAGTGTCGAGAGCGTGATGAGGGAAACCGGCAAGAGGCATATCACCCGAACCTCCACCATTGTTTCGTTTGGTAAGAGTGATGCCGAGAGCCTCAGACGCCTTTATAGCGTCATCTCCAAAAGTCTCATAGAAATCACCCACACGGAAAAGCAGGATTGCATCAGGATACTGGGATTTATACTCAGAATATTGCCTCATTAAAGGCGTTTCATTTTTCTCTGCCACGACTATTAGAATTTATTTGATCATTTGCAAATTTACCCAAAAATCGTGGATTAAAGGAGACGAGGAGAAAATAGATATTAACAAAAAAAGGAGACGCCGCAATGCGACGCCTCCAAAACTAAATTGCGATAATGCAACTATGTTGTTATTTACATAAGTAACTTGGAGCCCTGTAGAAATCACGTGAAGGTATACCCCACTTAAGCATAGGGTAAACACCACCATTGTTATCTTTTGGCACAATACGCAAATTGTCAACTGCAATCAAAGGCTCGTTTGATGTATTAGGCTGGTCTGCATTGCCAAACACAATACCAATACTTTGGATAGCTTTTGTTCCTTTATTAGACATCAATGAACCTACATAATCTTCGCCATAATAATCAAAGAAAGACAACCCATTTTCCCTATCTCCAAATCCTGAATATTCATCGTCTGAGCCATCTACGATTCTACGGCCATTCTGAGGTGAACAATAGTAAGACTTTGCCGTAAAATTATATCTTAGTTCTTCCATCGGAATTGTGATTGTCATCCAGTCACCTCCAGTTGTCCAATTATCAAATGTAGCACGTGCCAACCAAACGCCATCCTCATCTTTAGCAAAATGTGCCACTGATGGTTGCCATAATGCACAAAATTCTCTTAGCTCCCAACAAAGATCACCATAAAAACCTATTGACAAACTATTGCCACTCATTGGATATTCATCAGGCACAAACACCTCAAACTTGATCACATAATCGTTGAATGAAGTCTCACCTTTATCGATTGATTCAGAGAAACATCCAAAAGGTGTTGGATATTTAGGAGCTACTCCTTCTGGATTAGCATCTCCCTTTGGTGAATAAGTCCATGCAGTATAACCTGCTAAATCATGAAAAATCGAAAAATCTCCATTTGTATTTTCAGACTTAAAGACAGTTTCTTTTAATATATCTTTAGGAATTGGCAAGCCAATGACCTCACCAGTTTCCTCATCAACCATTTCAATATCTGGTCTATTCTGGTTAAACAAGTTCAAATCTTCGTCATCATGAGTGATAAGCAAATTTCGAGTGTCATGGAAGATGAAATTAGTCTCAGATGAACCAGCAGCATTCTCAAAAACAATCGTTCCATTATCAGCTACCCCTTCTGGGATTATGATTTTTGCATAATGATCATCATATAAGATGATAGAACCATCTTCAGTAGAGGCGATGATAGAGTGATCTTTGCCATCCCAAAACTTAGCCACAAGAGGAGCAAACAATGAACTTCCGACAACATTCAATGTCTTAACTGCCATTTCATTATCACACATTGTGACACAAGGAGCGGACAAAGAAACTGGCTGTACACCAACAACATCAACTTTACGACCGTCAGGACATTTTGCTGTATAAAAACTAGGGAATCCTATCTTTTCTTTTACAATCGGAGTTTTCAAAACAAGGTGACCGTCGTCACTTAAAGGAAATGCGATCTCTGCTTCAAATTCACCAAAAGCCACTCTCTTTACTCTGGACATACCTTCGCCATAAATCACGATTGTAGAACCTCCGTCGACATAATATCCTGTGGTAGGTGAGCCATCTGCAAATCTCCAACCTCTAATGTCAGGGAAATCACACTGACAATCCTCACACTCAGGAATTGAATCTGTCCTGTAAGTAACTTCAACTACATTTTCTACATCGTACTCGACGATTGTTCCATCAGATTGCTTTACCATCATATAGGTGGTAGCATAGGAACCAAGCCCAAGCATAGCAAGGCCTAAAACGGGTATAACTTTCTTTTTCATATAGTTAACAAATAAAAACTCTAATTTCCTCTTTAAAACTCTTAATTGTAAAGCTCATTGATGCAAACACACAACAACACTGCAAAAATAAAAATAAATTTTATAATTCCTAGAAATCAAAACTTTTATTTGCTAAAACTAAACTTTTAGTCCTTACGCACTCCACATATTGTATAACCACTAACAAGTGAGCTGATATTTTTTTCAATTCCTCTATTATTGAAATTCAATATATAGGCGAAATCAAAGTCTTGCAGCGAAGATGAAAAATAGTAAGCACTTTCTTGCTTAAAATAACTTTCATCACCCGAAATAAAGCCAGATGCAGGTAAAAATATCATATTTCCATTTTTACCAATAAACTTACGTCCAAACACACCAATATGCAGACACCAGATACTCTGACAGTTCTCTATTAATTCATCAAATTCTTCTGATGTTGGCATTCTCCAATCAGATCCCAATTTGACAGTTGTCACATCATCAGAAGCTTCCAAATAGAGTTTATTGTCGACCTCTCCATAATATGGTAGATTACAATATTTAGTTAAAGATGTATCTGTATCGTCGTTGCTCCACTTATATGTGCTCCAATCGTAAACTTTCTTAGTCTGAGTCTCTCCCCAAGCGTAGTAGTCTCCATATTCTGTTGGCTCTATTGCACCTATATTATATGTAGCCCACATAATGCCCGACTCTAATCCTAAATCGACATAAGAATGTCCAACTTCTTCTCCATTTATACTAAACTTCACATATTGAGAAGAATCTGGCACTTCGATAACAGTTGTATCCTTAGGATCAACTATAGGTGTTGAATTTGCACGTACTGGACGCACTGTGAATCCATCCCAACGATAATAAGTGCAATATGTGTTTTTTGAGGGTTGAAGGTTGAAGGTTGAGGGTTGTGCATATGCCAATCCGAACCGTGGAAACGGTTCCTTTCTACGCAGGCCATGGTTGGGACATATGCCGAAGGCATTGTGCCTACCGTGGACGATTAACGATTAATGATTAACGATTAATGATTAACGATTAATGGTTGAAGGTTGAGGGTTGATGGTCGTAGGGGCTGGCCTTGTGCCTGCCCAAACGATTGATGGTTGATGGTTGATGATTCATGATTACTCTCCCTCAAATCCGCAGGATTTCTCTGTGCCCATAAAAATAACCAGGCGGGTTTAAGCGCCGACCCTTCGTTCATATGGAAACATCTCCGCGTCCCCTGTGTCTCTGTGGTTATTAATCCGATATGCGGCATTGAGGACAACAGGATTTAAAACAAAAAAAGAGGCAACCTCAAATGAGATTGCCTCTTAAAAGCGGCGGCTACCTACTCTCCCGAAATTCAGTACCATCGGCGATAGCGAGCTTAACTTCTCTGTTCGGAATGGGAAGAGGTGGGACCTCGCTGCCATAACCACCTTAATGCCTTATGACTTTTGACTATGCGAAAGACGGAAAAAACACAGAAACACTGGGGAAACTCTATCGGGCAATTAGTATCACTCGACTGACGTGTCGCCACGCTTACATCTGTGACCTATCAACGTCGTATTCTTCGACGACCCTCAAGGGAAATCTCATCTTGTGGTTGGCTTCGTGCTTAGATGCTTTCAGCACTTATCCTACCCCGGCTTAGCTACTCTGCGATGCACCTGGCGGCACAACAGATAGACCAGCGGCCAGTCCAACACGGTCCTCTCGTACTAGTGTCAGCTCCACTCAAATTTCCTACGCCCGCAACAGATAGAGACCGAACTGTCTCACGACGTTCTGAACCCAGCTCGCGTGCCACTTTAATCGGCGAACAGCCGAACCCTTGGGACCTTCTCCAGCCCCGGGATGTGACGAGCCGACATCGAGGTGCCAAACCCCTCCGTCGATATGAGCTCTTGGGAGGGATCAGCCTGTTATCCCCGGAGTACCTTTTATCCTTTGAGCGATGGCCCTTCCACTCGGAACCACCGGATCACTATGCTCTAGTTTCCTACCTGATCGGCTTGTCTGCCTCCCAGTCAAGCACCCTTATGCCATTGCACTCTGCCACCGGTTACCAATCGGTGTGAGGGTACCTTTAGAAGCCTCCGTTACGCTTTTGGAGGCGACCACCCCAGTCAAACTACCCACCAAGCGGTGTCCTCCTTGCAGGAGTTAGAACCCAGACAAGCAAAGGGTCGTATTTCAACGCCGGCTCCACGACCACTGGCGTGACCGCTTCATAGCCTCCGACCTATCCTACACATCGCTTGCCCAAATTCAGCGCTAAGCTGCAGTAAAGGTTCACGGGG
>JAZUIF010000123.1:0-25036 GCA_045642085.1 Paludibacteraceae bacterium
CCGATGTCTGTCGTCTCCACTTCTTTAACTACTGACAATTTGAAACTCATGCTGTAGTCCTTCTGCGTCCGCTTCACGTAACCGTTTTCTTTTTCTTTCATAACGTCTCTTTTTTTGTAACGCTATTTCAGGACTAGACAAATAATGCAATAAAAAGGACGCACCAATCGAGGCGTCCTTTATTGCACTTTGTCATCCAAAATTGCATCATGGTTCACACAAACATTGTCATCATGGCTGGAATTAATAGACCTTTGCAACGTTTTGTCGTAATCCCCAAAATTTAGGGACTTGCTTATTCCAATGTCATTCCCAAACCGGTATGACTTCTATCGTCAAATTTCTTGCGAAAATAAGATGGAAATCAACTAAATAAATCATCGATTGTGACTACCTTTTGTATTTTGCCACTATGTTTGCCATGAATAAGACCGTAAGTGGTGATTAGAGTCAAATGAACTTTCTGTTTTGGAGAAATGGTTTCGCTCAACATTTCTACACGATGTAGTAATTTTGCTTCTTCTTCTTTGTCGACAGAGTAAGATGATCCGCTAAATTTCATTTCGCATAGGTTTACGATTTTATCATCGCGTATAATCAAAAGGTCGATTTGGACTCCAGTTTTTGTTTCGTCTCCTTTTATATTCCATGCGGATATTGATGATTTCACTCCTCCTATTTCAAGAGCTTTTTTTATAATTCCTCAATCTCTTGTTTTCTACCGACAATTGTACTCATTCTCTGCAAATTTTGTTGTAAGAATATATAATAAATGGTGAATGACAAAAAAAATAGCTGTCTATTTTGCCGATTTGCGATATTTTTTGTGCAAACGGCAGAATAAATACATATATATTCTGCCGTTTGCGGTCTTTTTTTTAGGTAACGGCAAAATATCTCCTCTAAAATGTGTTGGAGAATTGTGCCAAAGTCAAACTGTTTTTCATCTTCCATAGAAGAACCCTCACACCACATACTCCCAGAAATTCTCTCTATTGACGACGTTGAATTCAGCGTCGGGATAAGCGTCGGCGAAGGCTTTGGGTACTTTCGGATTCTTTTTCCCTGCTTTCATTTCAAAAGCTGATAGGGAATTGTTCTCTTCTTCTATCAAATCTATCTCTTGCTGGTCGTATGTTCGCCAGAAATACATATTGACATTTTTCATTTCGTTGTGTTTTATTTTCATACGCTCGCTGATTATGAAATTTTCCCACAACGCACCTCTTTCTTCACTCGATCTGTCGGCAAACGGACGGAAATCATTCAGTACTGCATTCCTGATTCCGTTGTCGATGAAGTACCATTTGGATGATTTTGTGACTTCTTTGCGCAAGTTCTTGGAATAACCTCCTAATTTATATAGAACAAAGACTTTCTGCAGTAAATCTAGATATCTTTCTGCCGTATTACGGCTTATCCCAAGCTGTTTGCCTAATTCTTCTGTTGACACTTCACTGCCAACTTGGTATGCTATAAGTCGTAGTAGGTCGTGCATCTTCTGTGCGTTCTTTATTCCGTCGACAGCAAGAATATCTCTCAACAAATATGAATCGACAATTTCAGTGAGATAGTGAGCTTGCTCAGATCCAGTTGTTATACTACTCAACTCTGGGTAACTGCCATACACTAGATATTGCTCAATGTTTGCGATTATCTCAAATGTTGTCTGTTGTTTGCTTAACTCTCTTATTGAAAATGGAGTAAGCATGAAACGTGTGCATCGCCCAACTAATGGCTCTCCTGCCTGATTTTGTAAATCGAACGAAGATGAACCAGTGGCGATTATAGACAATCCGGGTATTTCGTCAACCATAAGTTTTAGTTTCATTCCGATTTCAGGAATGTGTTGAGCTTCGTCAATCGCCAATAATTCCACTCCTTCAAATAGTCGTTTGTAGTTGCCTATGGATTTGTCTGCAATCATACGTACTGTGTCTGCACTCTCTCCGTTCAATAGAAGTTTTTTTCCATCGAATTCATTATAGATTTCACGAAGGAGAAGAGTTTTTCCTACTCGTCGTGCTCCATAGATAAGCATGACCTTTTGTGGTTTTAATCTATCTGAGATTTGTTTTTTTAGTTCTCTTGCTATTCCCATGTTGCTTCCCTTCATTTGATTTGTCTGCAAATTTAGGCTTTATTTATGAAAATTATGTACAAAAACCTAAAAATCTTCAGTTGCGTTGAACGAATTTATCTAAATTGCGTCAGTTGCGTTGAATGAATTTAGCTAAAATGCGTCAGTAGTATTGAACGAATTTAGCTAAATTGCGTCAGTATAGACGCGAGATCATCGCGTCTTTCTTTTTTTGTTTTTCGCGTCTTTCTATTTTTTGTTTTTACCACTTTATACATGTGTTTGAAAAAATCATTATCTTTATCCCACTAACCGATAAAACAAAAGGATTATGCGTAAATGGATTTTGATGGCTTCAGGATTGTTGTTTCTAACTCCTGCATGTAGTGACGAAGAGAATGAGTCTGCAAATGGAGATTCTAAAGAGTTTGCAGAAAATAGTGAGGTTAAGAAGGCGGCTTCGTTGATCAACGATATACGAAAGAATCCGTCTGCCTATTCTTCTCAGATGGGTGTGGATCTTTCTGGTGTGGCTGCAAGGCCTGCTCTAAACTGGAATACAGCGTTGGCTAAAGTGGCTCAGGCAAAAGCGGAGGATATGGCTAAGAATAATTATTTCAGCCATGTCGACTTGAATGGCTATGGTGTGAACTATTTCATGCATGAGGCAGGTTATGATATGCCAGAAGCTTGGTATAAAGATAAAAAGTTGAATTATTTTGAGAATATAGCCGCTGGCAACGAGACTGCGGATGCTATGGTCAGACAGCTGGTTTACGACAGTGGAAAAGACAATTCGTCGGCTGGACATAGATCGTCCTTGCTTGGTATCTCAGACTGGAACAGTTCGTGTATCGATATAGGTATCGGTTATGCATACGATGCTAAATCCACTTACAAGCATTATTGGAGTGTGATCATAGCAAAGCATAATTATTGACGTTAACGTTGACGTTGACGTTAACTTAGACTTAGGACGGGATAAATCTCGTCCTTTTTTTGTTGATAAATCCCATTCCAAATCTTTTGTTAAAATTTGGAAAGCACAAGGATTTTTATGTAAATTTGCACGATTCTAATAAAGAAAGTGGTATGACGATGGACTATGGACATAAGCACCTTGCTGTTGCGGACACAACATCCGCACGTCGCCTTACTTTTTCTTTTTGATTGCGTTGGTTTTTGATTCCGACGCATTTTTTTTGCATTTTAGAAAAAGAAACAAATTATTATACGGTTATGATAGAAGGAATCAAAAAGGTCATCCTGCTAGGATCCGGTGCACTTAAAATCGGACAAGCAGGTGAGTTTGACTACTCTGGTTCGCAGGCGCTTAAGGCTATGCGTGAAGAGGGTATCAGCACAGTGTTGATCAATCCAAACATCGCAACAATCCAGACGTCCGCTGGTGTTGCTGATAAAGTTTATTTCCTACCAATCACTCCATACTTCGTGGAGGAGGTAATCAAGAAAGAGAAACCAGACGGTATTTTGCTTGCTTTTGGTGGACAGACTGCTCTTAACTGCGGTACTGAGCTTTACACTAACGGCATTTTCGAGAAGTACGGTGTCAAGGTGCTTGGTACATCTGTAGATGCTATCATGATCACTGAGGACCGTGACTTGTTCGTTAAGAAACTTGATGAGATCAAGGCTCTTACTCCTAAGTCGGAGGCTGTTGAGTCGATGGAGGATGCTCTTCGCGTTGCTAACGAGATCGGATTCCCTATCATGGTTCGCTCGGCTTACGCTCTTGGTGGTCTTGGATCTGGAGTTTGCCAGAACGAGCAGGAGTTCCGTGACCTTTGCGAAAGTGCTTTGGCTCACTCAAAGCAGATCCTTGTAGAGGAGTCGTTGAAGGGTTGGAAGGAGATCGAGTTTGAGGTTATCCGTGATAAGAACGACCACTGCTTCACTGTAGTGCCAATGGAAAACTTCGATCCACTTGGTATCCACACTGGTGAGTCTATCGTCGTCGCTCCAATCATCTCTTTGACTCAGGAGCAGATCACTTTCCTTCAGGAGATTGCAAAGAAGGTTGTCCGCCATATCGGTATCGTTGGTGAGTGTAATATCCAGTACGCTTTCAACGCTCAGACAAACGACTATCGTATCATCGAGATCAACGCTCGTTTGAGCCGTTCGTCTGCTTTGGCATCTAAGGCTTCTGGTTATCCATTGGCATTCGTTGCCGCTAAGTTGGCTTTGGGTTACTCTCTTGACCAGATCGGTGAGATGGGTACTCCTAACTCGGCTTACGTCGCTCCTTCAGTCGACTATATGATCGTTAAGATCCCACGTTGGGATTTGACTAAGTTCGCCGGCGTCGACCGTGAGATCGGCACTTCAATGAAGTCAGTCGGTGAGATCATGTCTATCGGTAAGTCTTTCGAGGAGATTATGCAGAAGGGTCTACGTATGATCGGACAGGGTATGCACGGATTCGTTGGAAACCGAGATCTTGAGTTTGAGGATCTAGACAAGGAACTTTCTCACCCAACAGACTTGCGTATCTTCGCTATCGCGGCTGCTCTTGAGAAGGGTTACACAGTGGAGAGAATCGAGGAGTTGACAAAGATCGACATCTGGTTCTTGAACAAGTTGAAGAATATTGTCGACTATACAAAGGTCATTGCTAAATATAAGACAATCGAGGATATCCCAGCCGACGTGATGCGTGAGGCTAAACGTCTTGGATTCTCCGACTTCCAGATCGCTCGCTACTGTGAGAATCCATCTGGCAACTTGGAGAAGGAGATCCTACGTGTCCGTGCTTCTCGTAAGAAGAACAATATCCTTCCTGCAGTTAGAAGAATCAACACTGTTGCTTCTGAGCATCCAGAGTTGACTAACTATCTATATATGACTTACGGTGTGACAGAGCACTCAATCAGCTATGATTACAAGAATGAGAAGACAATCGTCGTTCTTGGTTCTGGAGCTTACCGTATCGGTTCATCTGTTGAGTTCGACTGGTGTTCGGTCAACGCAGTACAGACAGCAAGAAAGTTGGGCTACAAGTCCATCATGATCAACTACAACCCAGAGACAGTGTCGACAGACTACGATATGTGCGACAGACTTTACTTTGATGAGTTGAGCTACGAGCGTGTATTGGATGTGTTGGATCTTGAGACTCCTAAGGGTGTTATCGTATCAGTGGGTGGACAGATTCCAAATAACTTGGCAATGAAGCTTCACCGCCAGAATGTTCCTATCCTTGGTACTTCTCCGGTTTCTATCGACCGCGCCGAGAACCGTCACAAGTTCTCTGCAATGCTTGATCAGCTTGGCATCGACCAGCCAAGATGGAAGGAGCTTACAAGCTTCGAGGAGATCGACGCATTCATCGACCAGGTTGGCTTCCCTGTATTGATTCGTCCATCATACGTGCTTTCAGGAGCTGCGATGAACGTTTGCTACAACAAGGAGCAGATGCATACATTTTTGAAGGCAGCTGCACAGGTTTCTAAGGAGTATCCTGTAGTCGTATCGTCGTTCATGCAGGAGACAAAGGAGATTGAGTTCGACGCGGTTGCAAAGCATGGTGAGATTATAGAATACGCTATTTCAGAGCACGTTGAGTATGCAGGTGTTCACTCTGGCGACGCTACTATTGTGTTCCCAGCTCAGAATATCTACATGGAGACTGCACGTAGAATCAAGAGAATCAGTAAGAAGATCGCTCAGGAGCTAAATATCAGCGGACCATTCAATATCCAGTTCTTGGCTAAGAATAATGAGGTTAAGGTGATCGAGTGTAACTTGCGTGCTTCACGTAGTTTCCCATTCGTGTCAAAGGTATTGAAGAGAAACTTCATCGAGACTGCGACAAAGATTATGCTTGATGTTCCAGTTGAAACTCCTGATTCATCTACATTCGATATCGAGCACGTTGGTGTTAAGGCATCACAGTTCTCATTCGCACGTCTACACAAGGCAGACCCAGTTCTTGGCGTTGACATGTCGTCGACAGGAGAGGTAGGATGTATCGGAGCCGACTTTGACGAGGCATTGTTGACTTCTATGATCTCTGTAGGTTATCCTATTCCAACAAAGGGCGTTTTGGTTTCATCAGGAGACGCACGTGGAAAGGTAGAGTTGCTAGACGCATGCAAGATGTTGGCAGCAAAGAACTACACAATCTACGCTACAGAGGGCACACAGAAGTTCTTGGGTGAGAATGGAGTCAAGGCAACAGTTGTTTGCTGGCCAGACGAGCAGTGTAGTGGCAAGGCAGACATCGCTAAGTTGATGGCAGACCACCAGATCGACTTGGTAATCAACGTACCAAAGGATCAGACAAAGCGTGAGTTGACAAACGGATATAGAATCCGTCGTTCTGCAATCGACCACAATATTCCGTTGATGACAAACGCACGTCTTGCAAGCGCATACATCCGTGCTTTGAACAACAAGAGTATGGCTGACATCCAGATCAAGACTTGGCAGGAGTATTAATATGATTGATAGAATCCAACGTCGGTAACGTTGGACACAAAACAAAAATCCCGATTCGAAAGAGTCGGGATTTTTTGATTCTAATATGGGTTGGATTGAAACACGAATAGTCATGAATTTCTCACGAATTATTCAAAAAATGTAACGCTTCGCTTTATTGGAACATAAAATTTTCGAAAATGATTCGGGAAATTTTAGGGAGAACGCGGATATTCCCAGACGTTATTCGGCAGATTTTGTTCATTATACTGAACAAAATCGACTGATTTTGTGTTGTATACTGAATAAAAATCGCTATTTTTGTGCAGTATACTGAATAAAAATGAGCGTAAATAAAAACATAATAAGGCAATGTATAATAGACAAACGTGAGGAGATTGCGTCTCTTGATGTTGTTGAAAGACCATTCGAATTTGAGAAAAATGCAAATTATGTGTTTGTTGGGCTTCGTCGTGTCGGGAAAACATATATCTTATATCAACGTTTGAATCAGTTGTTGCGAGATGGAGTCGACAGAAAGAATATTTTGTTTGTTAACTTCGAGGATGAACGTTTGTCTGAGATGCAGGCTGACGATCTTAATTTAATATTGGAAGTCCACTATGAGATGTCTGGTTCGGATACAAAACCGATTCTATTTTTTGATGAGATTCAAAATGTTCCACATTGGGATAAATTTGTGAGACGTCTGGCGGATGCCAAATATACAATATATGTGACTGGAAGCAATGCAAAGATGTTGAGTAGCGACGTCGCGACAACATTGGGAGGAAGATTTCTTATCTGTGATATTTTCCCGTATTCTTTTGAAGAACATCTAAAAGCAAAGAATGTGGATGTGGCTGAAGATTGGAGATATTCCACTATTCGATATTCCAGGATGAATGCTTTGTTCTCTGAATATTTTAAGTTCGGAGGATTGCCTGAAATTGTGAATTTTAAGGACAAACGATCTATGCTTCAGAGCCTATATCAGAAAATATATTTAGGTGATATATGTGCTCGCAACAATATTCGCAATTCCAAAGTCATGGGATTGATTATAAAAAAACTGGCTGAAAGTGTTAAACAGCCGACTTCTCTTAACAGATTGCAAAATATTATCAAGTCGACGGGACACTCCGTTACCGTAAACACTGTGAGCGAGTATATCTCGTATGCGGTGGATTCGTGGCTTATTTTGCCTATTGAAAATGGGTATGCTAAAACGGGAGAACGTGAGAATGTAAAGAAATACTACTTCATAGATAATGGTATATTGAATCTATTTTTAGTAGATTCAGATACTTCTTTGTTGGAGAACATAGTCGCTGTCACATTGTGCAAGAAATATGGTAGAGAAAATGTTGTCTATTTAAGAGGGGAGAAAGAAATAGATTTTTATGTATCTGAAATCAACACTGCTATACAGGTGTCTTATTCAATTAAAGATGATGTGACGAGAAAAAGGGAAGTAAGTGCTTTATGTCGCTATGCTTCCTCGTCTCAAAGTGTCAAGTCTATGATTATCACTTGGGATGAAAATGAAAAAATAATAGAAGACGGAGTTGACATAGAAGTTATTTCTGTTTTGGATTGGATTATGGGTATTGATCGTCAAAGCTAAAAAACTTTGCATTCGCAAGATAAATTTATGGAAATTTTAAATATAATAACTGCGATAGGATTTGCGGCAATGTCCGTTTACATTGTCGGCTTTCTGTTTGAGTTCCGATTCATTCCACAAAGTTTGAGTATCACAGCTGAATACTCCAGAAGATATACATGGTGGAAAATCACAATCTGCACGGTCATGGGTTGGTTGTCGTTCTGGTTCCCGACTGTTTATCCATTCACAGAGTATTCGTATTGGTCAATAATGCCGTCGCTCGGAGTGCTTGGCCTTGCCCTTGCTGGATATTATTCCTATCATCCGGGCGACGAGACAAAATTAGAATTGGCGGTACACAAGACGGGTTCATTCCTTGGAAGTGCTTGCGTCTGTTTATTCTATATAATCGTTTTGGAGCAATATTTTGTATGGGCGGTTTTAGGAATAGGATTGGTGTTGGGCTTGCTGATAAAAGGAAAACGATTGGATTTTCCGGATAGTAATTCTGTATTGTTTTGGGAAGAGATTGGAATAATCTTCATTATCCAATATGATGTTGTCTTAAGGATATTGCCGTTGTTTGAATAAGCATCTGATAGATTTTGTTTGGAGATTATGAACGTGACAACTGCTATATAATCTCCTGAAATCACAAAGAGAATTAGGTGATAAATGCCGATAATGGTACGATAACTCGTCAAAAAATCGAGTTATCGTACCATTATCATTGTTTTTTGCTTATTTTTGTAAAAAATCATAAGTGTTATGACTCATTATAAGTCTACTATAGTTGGCAGAATAAAAGAACAGGATTATTTGAATGACTGTAATAATTCAGGAAAAGCTGAATTTATTGCGGTCTATGGAAGACGTCGTGTTGGGAAGACTTATTTGGTCAAAAATTTCTATGAGGAAAAATTTGATTTCTATACATCAGGAATTTATGGACTGAATAAAAAGGATCAGCTTAAAAATTTTTCGAGTCAGTTGGCTAGGTACTCTGGGCATACACCGTCAAAGTTTGACGATTGGTTTGATGCGTTTAATGCACTGAGAGATTATTTGGGAACTCTTAAAGACAAAGAAAGAATCATTGTTTTTATCGATGAACTTCCATGGCATGACACTCCTAAATCGAATTTTACGCGAGCTCTTGAGGGATTTTGGAATATGTGGGGTGCAGATCAGCATAATCTCAAACTGATAGTCTGTGGCTCTGCTACTACTTGGATGACTAATAAGTTGTTGGGAGATAAAGGAGGGTTACATAATAGAGTCACTAGAAGAATAAAACTTAATTCATTTTCTCTAAAAGAAACAGAGTCTTTTTTACAATCAATAGGAATAGAGTGGGATCGTCAACAAATTATGGATGCTTACATGGCACTTGGTGGTACCCCTTTCTATTTGAATTTGTTGAAAAAAGATAAAAGCATTATTCAGAATATTGATTATTTGTTTTTTTCAGAGGACGCTCCTTTGAGAGATGAATATAATCTTCTTTATAGATCACTATTCAATGATGCGGTGACTTACCGTAGGATAACGGAATTGTTGTCGAATAAAGGTAAAGGTCTGACAAGAAAGGAGATTGTGACAGAATTGAAGTTGACAGATAGTGGCAAGTTGACTGAGATTTTAGAGAATCTTGAAAGTTGTGATTTTATAAGAAGTTATTCTGCATTCGGGAAGAATACACGTGATATTTTATATCAGCTTAATGATTTGTATATACTATTTTATTACAGATTTGTAAAAGGTAGTAAAAATAAAAATGAGCATACTTGGAGTGAGATGAGTGATGGGAAAAGGAATGCTTGGGCTGGACTCGCTTTTGAACAATTGTGTTTACGTCATATAGCGCAAATAAAAGACACATTGGGAATTGATGGTATTTCTAGTGATGTCTGTTCTTGGACCTATTCTGACAGTAATCAATGTGCTCAGATTGATTTGGTAATCGATCGTTCTGATAGAATCATTAATCTATGTGAAATGAAGTATTGTAGTGATGAGTATGAAATCACAAAAGAGTATGATGAGAAATTGCAGAGAAGAAAAGAATTGTTTAGGTCAAAAGTAAAAACAACCAAAACATTACATCTTACTATGGTTTCTCCAAACGGAATAAAACTTAACAAATATAGTGGAAAAATTAATAGCCAGATAATGGCAAAAGATTTGTTTTGTTTCTGACAAAAAATCCCGGCTCACAACTGAGTCGGGATTTTCTTGTTTTAATCGTTGTCGTTTATTGCAAAACTACCGGATATGCTTTGCCTTCAATAAGAACGTAGTAGATACTAGGAGTTAGGAATGAAGCGTTGAGTGTATTGTCGACAGATAATCTGCCTTCTGCTACAATCATTCCATTTGCATTGATGATCTGATAAGCGGTGCCTGCGTCGACACCAACCACCTGGATGCCATTCTTTGTGGAATAGACTGCAATGTTGTCTCCTGCAATCTGCTCAACTGATGTCGGTTCGTTGATAGTGAAGTTAGTAGAGTTATAACAACCATTTGCGTCTCTTACATTCATCAAGTGTTCGCCTACTTCAACATCACGGAATTCATTTGACTCTCCAAACATACCTCTGTCTAATGCAAATGTATAAGGGGCGGTACCTTTGCTCTCATCCATCAACACAACTACGTCTTTTGGTCCGATACTATCTATTGATGCAATTTCAGGACGAGAAGCAATTTTGACTAAGGATGTCTTTTCGATTGATTGAGCAAACTCTCCCTCATCTTTACGGTATGTCATCTCAGTTGCGATTTTGACAAACTCTTTGTTGCTGGTTGGTGTTATCGTCAAATTGATAAGACCATTGCCGTATACCAACGCCTGAGACATGTCTGCATAAATGTGATTGCCAGAGTCGTCAATCTCATAAACGTTGATTGTCAACTTGTCTGGATAAAGGAGTGCACCTGTTCCAGTAGTGTCTATTGTGATTCCTACACTGCTTCCTTCACAGATGGTTTCTTCAGCAGATGCGTTGAGGCTCAACACACCATCTACAGGAGTCTCCTCAACCTCACCATATTCATACACGCGTACATAGTCGACAAGCATACGCTGTGGGAAGATACCGTCGTCGATACCTTGCTCACCTCCCCAACCGCCACCGACGGCGATGTTGAGAAGAAGGTGGAAGCGTTTGTCGTATGGCCACTCTTTGTATGATTTATGCTCATTATTGAATCTGAACACCACCTCGCCATCAAGGAAGAAGATCACTTTCTCTGCATCCCATTCCATGCTATAGATATGCCAGTTTTGGCTTGGTGAAGATGTAGTGACTGTATTTCCCTTGTTGGTGCCATTTTTGTGGTTGTAAGCCTCAGTGTGGATATTG
This sequence comes from Paludibacteraceae bacterium, assembly GCA_045642085.1. Classification (GTDB taxonomy): domain Bacteria; phylum Bacteroidota; class Bacteroidia; order Bacteroidales; family Paludibacteraceae; genus UBA1723. The sequence continues at coordinate 11,498 of JAZUIF010000123.1, forward strand.
CAGTGGATTTTATTAGGGTCGAAGCCGACATTCTCCATGATGTCAAGTTCTCCTGAGTTAGGCCATCCACCGTAAGTGTCGTCAGTCGACAACATCCAGATTGCAGGCCACATACCGCGACCCGTCGGCAATAGAGCCTTTACCTCTACCTTACCGTAGAGCCAGTCGCCCTTACCTTTAGTGAGCAGACGAGCAGAAGTATACTGCTTTGTCTCCCCGTCGCCATACCATTGATATGCCTCTTTACGAGCTTCGATGATCAAATTGCCATCTTCTACCCATGCGTTTTTATTCTCTGCAGGAGTGTAATTCTGGGCCTCGTTGTTTCCCCAGTCCCAATTATTTCCTTGAGTGTCGAACGACCATTTTGAATTGTCTGGAGCACCGGAATAGTCGAACTCATCGTTCCAAACCAATTTCCAGTCTTGCTTTCCATAGAGGAGTGAGCAACATAGTGTTGTGCAAACAGTTAAAAGTAGTTTTTTTACCATATAAGATACTTTAATGAGTTTAGATGTTTTCTTTTTTTATTTGATACAAAAGTAGTGATATAATTTCTAATACGTATGGATTAAATTCGACTATAAACTGATAGAATCCTTTTTATGAATAGATTTACCCGATTTTGTTCATTCAAAAATAGATTGGTAGGCATGGACAGAAAAGAATACATTAGGTATAAAAAACAGAAATATTAGGTGATAAAAAACTCTATTTGCTGAAAAAAATCAGAGAAAGTTAGGTTATAAAATTTAGATTTAGGCTCAAATTTGTGGATTGTTGGGTAATAAAATGGCTAAAATTAGGGTATAAATAACAAAAGTTAGGTAAAAAAAACGCGCGACAACATAATCTCAGTGTTGAGGGAGAACCCGTCCTTGTCGAAGGAGGCTGTCGCCAGAATAATCGGAAAATCAAGCAAAACGGTCGAATGGCATATAAAAAAATTGGTAGACGAAGGTTTGGTTAGGCATGTAGGTGCAAATAAAAACGGACATTGGGAGTTTTTATGAGTTTTTTACTGATTTGAAACAAAAATCCATAAAAATAGAATTTTTTTTGTTTGTCTTATTCGTGATTAAGATATACTTTAGTCGGAGCAAAAGGAAATAACACATTATTTATTAACTACAAAAGGGTTTATATTATGAAAACATTTACAAGAATATTCAGCATAATTATGCTCCTTTTTTGTTCCGTGTCTTTGTTCTCAGCGACAAAGCAGATGGAATATCTTGATCGTGGCGTTGTTGCTGTAAAGGTCAATAATGGTGTTTATGTCAGTTGGCGTTATCTTGGTACGGATAATCCTTCGGTTGGATTCAATATCTATCGAGATGGTGTAAAGGTAAATGATACACCTATTACCACAAAAACAAATTACGTAGACGCTAATGGAACTGCAACTTCTAAATACGTTATCAAATCGGTTTTGAATAATAAGGAGGTTGATGCTTCTGATGCTATCACTCCGTGGGCTCAGCAGTATAAGACCTTGACATTGAAGCGTCCTGGCAGTATCTACACTCCCAATGATATGAGTGTTGGCGACGTGGATGGCGACGGTCAGTATGAACTTTTTGTGAAGTGGGATCCGTCTAATCAGAAGGATAACTCACAGGATGGTGTTACAGACAAGGTCTATATCGATTGCTACCGTTTGGATGGTACTTTCTTGTGGAGAATAGACCTTGGAATCAATATTCGTGCTGGTGCTCACTACACTCAATTCCAGGTTTTTGATTTTGATGGTGATGGAAAGTGTGAGATGGTCTGCAAAACAGCTCCCGGTACAAAAGATGGAAAGGGAAAGAATGTGATCATGGGTAGTGATAATCCAAACGCTGATTATAGAAACGAAAAAGGTTATATTTTGAGTGGACCAGAATACCTTACTTTGTTTGATGGTGCGACAGGTGCAGAACTACATACTATAGCTTATAATCCAGGTCGTGGCAACGTTTCTAACAAGTCGACATGGGGAGACTCCTATGGTAACCGTTGTGATCGTTTCCTTGCCTGCACTGCTTACTTGGATGGCGTTCATCCAAGTGTCGTGATGTGTCGTGGCTACTACACACAATCCAACTTGGTTGCTTACGATGTAAAGGATAAGAAGTTGGTTATGCGTTGGGAGCATCATTCCACTACATCTGGTCAGGGAGCTTACGGTGAAGGTTTCCACAACTTGACTTCAGCTGATGTGGACGGCGATGGAAAGGATGAGGTCATTTATGGTTCTGCTTGTATTGATGATGATGGAAAACTTTACTACCGCACTGGATTCGGACATGGTGATGCTATGCACGTTTCTGATTTGGATCCAGAGAGACCAGGTCTTGAAGGATGGTTTGTGCATGAAGAGGGTGACGCTAAGTATGCTCACGAACTTCGTGATTTGAAGACAGGTAAGGTCATTTTCGGTATGGACGGAACAGGTAAGGATAACGGACGTGGTTTGTCTGCCGATATCGATGCAAGTCATAAGGGATTTGAGTGTTGGAGCTCACAAAGTGCAGGTGTGCTTGATTGCAAAGGAAATGTGATCTCAACTAAAAAGCCATCTGTCAACTTCAGAATCTATTGGGATGGAGACCTTCAGGACGAGTTGCTTGATGGAACTTCTTGTGACAAGTGGAATGGCAATGGCACAACAAACTTGATTACATTCAAAGGTAATTCAATCAATGGAACAAAGAATGTTCCAAACCTATGTGCAGATATCTTTGGCGACTGGCGCGAGGAGGTTATCTTCCAGGATGGCGACAAGATCTATATCTACACCACTACTATCGAGTCGAAGTACCGTCTACATACATTGATGCACGATGCTGTTTATCGTTGTGGTGTGGCTTGGCAGAACACCTCTTATAACCAGCCTCCTCATCTTGGATTCTATATTGGCGACGGTGTGGATAAGATCTCTCAACCAGATATCTTCACTCCTGGTCATGAAACTCCTACAGTTGCTACACTATCTGTAGATGGAGAATTGAATCCAGAATTGTTACCTGGTGAGGCATATTCTATCTCTTTCACATATGGAGGAACAGCTACAGGAGTTGAGGTTTCGACATTGCCAAATGGTTTGGTGGCGACAACAAACGGAAATAAGACAACAATCTCAGGAACACCTACAGAGACTGGCTCATTCACAATCGAAACAAAGGGAGGCGATAATGTAGTTTCATATACAGTGAAGGTTGCTCAGGTGAATGGAGAATTGAAACGTGTTGCTTATGTGACAGACCCTACAAATGCCAACTATAAGAACGATAAGATTCTTTCAATGTTGAAGGGCCAGAAAGATCTTTATATCAGAGAATTCTATGCTGATAAAGTGAATCCAGACCTCTCATTGTTTGATATGGTTTTGATTAGTGAGGTTACTCCGTCCACAGCTCCAATCATGGCACGCTTAAAGGGTATCAGCAAACCGATGCTTTCAATGAAAGTGCATGGATATAAAGTTGCCAACGGTGCATGGGGTTGGGCTGCGACAGGATATGGAGACAACACTGTAGCCACAACAATCACAGTCAGCGATGCGATGAAGAGTCATCCGATGTTTAAGGATGTGACATTTGCCGATGGAAATGATATTCAGGTTGTTTCTGCAGTCGACACAAAGGCAATCACTTATATGAATCCAGAGTCGTTCACAGAGGCTAACGCAAAAATTTCATCTATCGCTACAGTGAAAGACGAGACAAATCAGGTATCGATTTTGGAGATTGCTGAAGGCGGAACAATCAATGGAACAACAATTCCAAACAAGTATATCCAGATCGGATTGAACAGTAGCTCATATGGTAATCTCACAGAGGATGGACTTTCAATTGTTAAGAATGCCTGCTTCTATTTGATGGGAATGATCAGTGATCCATCAGGAGAGACATCTGTTTTGAACACACAGATGAATGTGATTTGCTATCCAAATCCAGCTACTGAACGTATCAATTTGAATATAGAATCTGTTGGTAACCAATCGTTGACAATCTCACTATACGATATGCTTGGCAGAACTGTTTACATTAATAATGTAGACGTAAATCAAGGAAGCAACATTGTGGTAATAGAGAGAAACAATGGATGGAATGGACATTTGTTCTTAAAGGTTGAGACAGAGAATCACATTGTTATTGCAAATGGTAAAATTCAATTGAAATAAAAAATTATAACAAAGGTTGAAGAAAAGACTGAATCTCTTTTGAGGTTCAGTCTTTTTTGCTACTAAGTAATAGTTGTTGAATAATCATTTTAAATTAATTTGAGTTTTCTATCCTTTTTGATAATTTTGTTGCATTAATAACTTTGAATTCGTAATATGGGAATCAAAAGGAACAAAATATATGCGGCTATGATCGGCTTATTGGCTGCAGTGGCTCCAACATCTGGTTGGGCTAATAAAAATGCCGAGGTCTCTAAGAATCTGGAAATCTATTCCACTTTGTTGCGTGAACTTGATATGTTTTATGTCGACACGTTCTCAGTAGAGAAGACTGTGGAGACAGGCATCAACGCTATGCTCAACAAAATCGACCCATACACAATGTATATTCCAGAGCGTGAGCAGGACGACCTTAAGTTTATGACTACAGGTACTTACGCTGGTGTGGGTTCTGTAATCTCACAGCGAGATAGTTTTGTTATCATTCAGGAGGTGTATGAAAATTCTCCTTCACATAAGTATGGACTTAAGGCTGGCGACGTGATAGTCAGTGTCGACGGCACAAAAGCAATAGGCAGCACGACATCAGATGTAAGCAAAAAGTTGCGAGGTGTGGCAGGTACGACAGCTAAGGTGGTAGTTAAGCGTGGAGATAAGGAAGTGACTCTTAATATTGTGCGTGACAATATCACTATTTCTTCTGTCAACTTGGCTACAATGATTGGTAGTGATATCGGATATATTCATTTGACTGGATTCACTACTGGTACAGCAGATTTGTTCAAGACTGAGTTGAAGCGTCTTAAGCAGGCTGGTGCGAAAGGTTTGATAATCGATCTTCGTTCAAATCCAGGAGGTATTCTATCTGAGGCAGTCGACATTGTAGGCTGTTTCGTGGAGAAGGGAACAAAGGTTGTTTACACTAAGAGCAAGATTAAGGAGTGGGATGAGACATTCTCAACTACAAAAGAGCCTGTCGACTTGGAGATGCCAATTGTAGTGATGGTGAACGGAGAGAGTGCATCTGCAGCTGAGATCGTTTCTGGATCATTACAGGATTTGGATAGAGCAGTTTTGATGGGAGAGCGTACTTATGGTAAGGGTCTTGTGCAGACAAGCCGTAACTTGCCATTCGGAGGAAGCCTAAAGTTGACTATCTCTAAATATCATATCCCTTCTGGACGTTGTATTCAGGCTATCGACTATGCACGTACACGTGAGCAGGGAAAGAAATTCGTCATTCCAGACAGCTTGACTCATGAGTTCAAGACTAAGAACGGAAGAATTGTTAAGGATGGATGTGGTGTTATGCCAGACACAGTTTACTCTGGCGACAGCGTTCCAGCACAAATCGTATATCAGCTTTACGCTAAGAATATCATTTTCGACTACGGTACAAAGTGGGCATCGGAGCATCCGACAATCCCAGCAATCAAGGATTTCCAATTTACTGATTGGCAGGATTTCAAGAATTTCGTAGTAAGCAAAGATTTCAGTTACAAGACTGATAAAGAGAAACTTTTCGATGCTCTTGTGGAGAAGGCTAAGAAGGATAGCACTTACGAAGCTGCTAAATCTCAGTATGATGCATTGCAGTTGGCTTTGTTCCGTTGCCAGGATGAGGAGTTAGATAAGAATAAGAGTGAAATCATACAATTGATTTCTACAGATTTGGCTCAGCGTTACTATTTCCAGAAGGGAGCTTCTGAGGAAAACTTGAAATACGATAAGGAGACAAAGAGAGCTTGTGAAATCTTACGTAACAAGTCTACTTACAATTCTATTCTGTCAAATTCTAAAAAGAGCGGCAAATGAGAGCAATGATCTTCGCTGCCGGACTTGGCACACGTCTTCGACCATTAACAGATAATCGTCCTAAGGCATTGGTAGATCTAAATGGCAAACCATTGCTTTTCCACTGTATTGAAAATCTGAAGCGTTTTGGTGTGACTGAGATCATGGTCAATGTCCACCACTTTGGGGAGCAGATTATCGATTATCTGAACACTAATGATTTTGGTGTCAAGATTATGATTTCCGACGAGCGAGATTTTCTTCTCGATACAGGTGGAGGATTGAAACGTGCGTTTGAGACATTTGGTGGAGAGGATCCAATCATAGTTCACAACGTAGATATCTTTTCAAATGCCGATATCAAAGCATTGTATGACTCTCATATGGCAAACAATGCTGAGGCTACACTTCTTTGTTCGCATCGTGATTCGTCACGTCAGCTTATCTCATCAGAAGATGGAAGATTGCGTGCATGGAAGAATCTTAAAACAGACGAAATGAAAGGCGACGCAACTGTGTTTGATGAACCAAACAATCAGTTGGCATTCGCTGGAATACATATTATAAACCCATCACTTTTGCGAGAAATGTCTGCTTATCCCGACAAATTCTCCATCATCGACTTTTATCTGGATATGGCAAAGTCTCACAATATCCAGCTCCACGAATCAGTTGATCTTCAGTTGATTGATGTGGGTAAGGTTGATGCATTGGCAAAAGCTGGTGAGTTTATTGCTAATCACATTAATCACTAAACAAACTGAATATGGGACAAAAACACATTGACAAATTAGACGAGAAGATTCTGAAGCTTATTTCAGACAACGCACGAATGCCATTCTTGGAGGTGGCCAGAGAGTGTAATGTCTCAGGTGCTGCGATTCATCAGCGTATCCAGAAATTGCAGAAGATTGGGGTAATCAAAGGTTCGGAGTTCGTGCTCGACCCTTCTAAGATCGGCTACAACACTTGTGCGTATATGGGTATCTTCTTGCGCGACGCGAATGATTTTCAAGATGTGGTTGACGCATTGTATAAGATTCCAGAGGTGGTGGAGTGCCACTACACAACTGGAGAGTATGCGATGTTCATCAAGATCTATGCTAAGAGCAACCGTGATTTCTTGCGTTTGATTCATGAGAAGTTGCAGGCAATCAAGGGCATCTCAAGCACAGAAACAATTATTTCGCTTAATGAAGCATTCAAACGTCAGGCTCCGATCATCGATATCGAAATCAATGATGATGATTACGACGGAGATGATGATATTGCCGACGACGTAGTTGATTAACGATTAATGATAAACGGTTGATGATTTTCAGTATGATGACACGCACGTCTTGTAGAACATTGGTCTGAGAGACGCACGTCTTGTAGAACATTGGTCTGAGACACGCACGTCCGTGCGTCTCTACATGCTGTTGATTATTAACTATATATGTAGGTGGATAGAATTTTTTTATCGATATATTACTTTTTTGAGCAACGGCGTTCACTTTTGTGGATGTCGCTTGTTGTGTTGATTGGACTCCTTGGTTTTTCCGCATTACATCTGGATGTTGAGCAGGATATAATGAAGATTCTGCCTAACAACGGAAATAATTCATCCCAGAAGTTGGTGTTTGAAAAACTAAAGGTGAAGGATAATGTTGTGGTGATGGTTTCTACCGAAAACGGTAATCATTCCACAGTCCACGGATGTGCGTTGGCATTGGAGAGGGAGCTGAATGATGCTCTTGTGCCTGAACTTGCCAAAAGTGTAAGCTTTTCGGTTAATCCCGATGCAGCACAATCCACATCTGATATCATCTACAACAATTTGCCGATTTATATCGACAATTCTGTCTACTCAGATTTTGATTCTATTTTTTCTGCGGATGCCATTGATAAGAGAATGGCCGCTCATTATGAGTCGCTCCATGCGTTATGGGGAAACTTTGCCGCAGAATATATCTATAAAGATCCGTTTGGATTGGCGGCTCCAGCTTTGAAGAGTCTTGCCAACACACAAGTCTCATCCAAATATGTCATAATCGATGGTGGTGTCTATCTATCCACGGATTCCACTGCAATGATTACTATCACTCCTACCTTCCCCGCTGGAGATGTGAACGCTTCTCAACGATTGACGGAGGCATTGGAGAGTGTAGTCGCCAAACATAATGAGGCTAAAATTGACTGCTTTGGAGGTCCCGTGATGGGAGTCTATAATTCACGTTGTGTCCAGAATGATATGAGTAAGACGATGATTGTCGGCATATTAGCTATCTGTGCCATCATCTTCTTCTCATTCCGCGACAGAAAGAGCGTGATACTTATTTTGTTGCCAAGCACGTTTGGTTTCCTTTTCGCACTTGCCGTGATGGCTCTATTCAAAGACTCTATCTCTTTGATAGCGATGGGAGCGAGCAGTGCCATACTTGGAGTTGTGATGAGTTATGCTATCCATGTGGTGACTCATAAAGAGCATTGTAAGGATGCACCTCAGCTGATTAGGGAGTTGTCGTCGCCTCTTACAGTTGGAAGCCTCACTACAATCGGAGCATTTTTCAGTCTGACATTCACATCGTCGTCGCTATTGGTGGATTTTGGTTTCCTTGCGTCGAATATGATTATTGGTGCCATGATTTTCTGCCTTGTTTATCTTCCTCATATTATGAGTTATGGCGAGACGGGAGAGAAACGAAAACTGTTGCAGTGGATTGAGGCGGCAAATGCCTATAAGATTGAGAATGTGTCGTTTTTAGTGGTGATTATCTTGGCTCTTTCTGGGTATGGATTGTATCACTATAAAGATGTGGAATTTGATGCCGACATGAATCATCTGTGCTATTATCCTGACGGTGCACTTGATGTGGAGAAACGATTGCAGAGTTCCACTTGTGATGATGGTGAAGTATCTATCTATTTCGTGTCGACGGGAGAGACAACCGAGGATGCTCTTTTGGCTTACCATAATATGAACCATACGCTTGATTCTCTGCTCGGAAGTGGAGATATCACTCGTCATTCTCATTTGGATAAGTTGTTGGTGTCGGAGAGTGAGCAGCAGACGAGGGTAGAGAAGTGGAACTCGTTTTGGACTCCGGAGCGTAAGAGAACGGTAGTTGCGCAATTGAAGAAATCTGCAGAGAAATATGGTTTTGAGCCGTCGGCTTTCGACCCATTCATAAAGACAATCAACTCTGAATATAAATCAGACGATGTGCTTGCCGCATTTGAGAAAAATCCAGAGTCTCCACTTAGCCAACATATCGAAAGCTGGTTTTGTGCGGAAGATGGCATGAAGATGGTAATCTCAAATGCTGTGATGAAGGCCGACGCCAAACAGAAGATTTATGATTCGTTTGCAGGAAATAAAAGTGTGGTGATTCTCGACAAACCACATTTCATACAAGGATATATGCTCAGCGTCCAGGATGATTTCAACTTTGTGTTGGGAATCTCTTCATTGATTGTATTCCTTGGATTGCTGATTAATTATGGAAGTTTGGAACTCGCCATATTGAGTTTTGTGCCGATGGCTTTGGCTTGGCTAATTATTCTCGGTGTGATGTATCTATTGGGATTATCGTTCAATATAGTGAGTGTCATAATCTCTACATTCATCTTTGGTATCGGCGATGATTTCAGTATCTTCATCACAGATGGATTGGTGGATGAATATAGCACTGGCAGACGTACGTTAGTGTCGCACAAGACAGCTATCTTCTTCTCTTCGCTTGTATCCATACTTGGAATGGGTGTGTTGGTGTTTGCCAAACATCCATCTATGTATTCGGTAGCATACGCCTCGTTGATAGGAATGTTTGCCACTGTGTTGATCGCATACGTGGTACAGCCACTGATGTTCCGATTGCTTGTCACAAACCGAACAAAGATGGGTTTGCCACCAGGCACAATCAACAGTTTCTTGTGGACAGTGTTTTTGATAGGAAGCTTTGGACTTGCTGGAATAGTTTTGTCATTAGTGGCAATGCTCTCTTATTGTTTGCCATTGAAGAGGATATGGAGATACAATCTGCTTCATTACATGATATGCTATTTCTGTAGATGGTTGTTGTGGGTGGCGACTCCACGTTTGACCAGAAAAGATGTAGATAATTCACATGAGGATTTTTCAAAACCGGCCATGATAATCGCCAACCATCAGTCGGTGTTGGATATTGTTCGAGTGATGGCACTTACACCGAAAGTTGTGATTATGGCAAAATCATCCAACTGGAATTCCCCTGTGTACGGTGTATTGCTTCATCTGTCAGGATTCTTCTGTAGTGATGATGCTATTGAGAACTATCTTCCACGATTGAAAGGCTTGGTGGACAACGGCTACAGCATTTGTGTATTCCCAGAGGGAGAGAGAAGTGTAGACGGAAAGATAGCCAAATTTCATCCGGGAGCCTTCTATCTGGCAAGTGAGCTTGGTATTGATATTCTGCCGATTGTGTTTGCCGGACATCATTATGGAATCAGAAAAGGCGATATACTTTATGTCGGTCGAACAAATATGGCAATGAAAATATGCGAACGACATGCATGTGCGACTTCTGACAGAGCCAAGAGACTATTCAAGGAAGACGCAGCTGTGTATGAGGAGTATGTTAAGAAAGAGTATGCCATGTTATGTGAGGATATTGATTCTCCTAAGAATCCACATTTCCGACATCTTTTGGAGCAAAACTATATTCTGAAAGGTCCTGTACTCGAGTATTATACTAAAGTAAAGGTTCGATTAGAAGATGATTACAAGAAGTATTGGGAGCAGATTCCGAAAAATGCGGTAGTTTCGGATTTGGGATGTGGATACGGATATCTGTCGTTTATGTTGAGCCACATGATGAAAGATGCGGAATTCCATTCGTACGACTACGACGAAGATAAGATAAAACTTGCCCAACGATGTTTTGCAGTCGCTCCCAACCATACATATAAGTTAGGAGATATCATCAGCACTGAGTTTGAGGAGAGTGATGTCTTCATTATCAACGATGTACTTCATTATATGAGTGAAGAAGAAAGAACGGTTGTCCTTGATAAATGTTTGGCAAAACTAAAAGATGGAGGCAAAATCATTGTGAGAGATGCCGACAAAAGCTTGGAGAAAAATCATAAGCTCACCAAGTTGACGGAATGGTTCTCTACATCGACAGTAATCAACTTCAACAAAGTCGCACGAGACATTGACTTTTTCGATGCCGAAGAGATGAGAAGATTTGCAGAGAAGAATGGTTTAAGCATTGAAATCACCGACAACGACGAGAAGACATCGAACAAGATATTTGTATTGAAAGCCCGAATGTGAAGGTGCGTTTTTTGCTATAATGTATTATGTAATTCAGAAATAAAATGATGAATAAGATAGGAAAGATTGCGGCTACAGATGTATTATTAAATATTATCTCGGAATATAAAGCGATAGTAATAAGAGAGTTTGCATCAAATGAATCGTTGAGTAATGAAGAAAGAATTGCATTGGAAAGTAAATTGAATATGCTAATAGTTGAGGAAGAACTTGCCATGGGGACAAAGAAATTTGATGGTTGGGAATTTGCTCAAAAAAGTATTCTTGAAAAAATACATCTTGTATACACTCCTATAGTTAAGGCTATGTATGGAAAAAAGTGAAATATTAGAATACTACAGAAGGTACAGAGATTCTATTTTATTTGGTGTTGAACCTCAATCAAATCCGAAGATATTCATTTTGGGAGGTCAGCCAGGTGCTGGAAAAAGTTCGATGATTGCCAAAATAAAAACTAATGAAGGAATACGTTTTTTTTCAATAGATGGTGATAAATATAGGATTTTTCATCCCCAGTTTAAAGAATTGGTGCAGCAACCTGAAAGGTTTTCTTCTGAAACTCAAGCCTTTTCTAATTTGTTTGTTGAAGAACTTCTTAAAGACTGCGCAAAAAAAAGAATTAGTGTATCGGTTGAAGGAACAATGAAAAATCCTGAAATTCCATTAAAAACAGCAAACATGTTTAGAAAATTGGGATATATAACAGAGGCTCACATTATTGCAGAAACACCCTTGGTATCAAAAGTTTATGTTTTTAAGAGGTTTGACTTAGAAATGAAAGAGAAGGGTGTTGGTCGTTTGTCTGATATGTCGGTTCATGATATGGCTGTTGTTGGTGTTCTAAAGTCATCTGATGAATTGTATAAGAATAAGGCCGTAGATAGAATATGTTTATATTCTGAATTTGGTAAATTTAGATTTGCTGATTACAGATTGCAAAATGGGAAATGGAATATACAGATATTACCATCCGAAAAAATAAAAAGGGAACGAAATAAACAGGAGATGGATTTGCGTTTGATGAAAGAGGTGTTGAAGGAATCAGAATTGTTGGTCCAGAGCTTGATTGATAAGGTCAAAGTTCTATTCATACCTATAACGAAAAAGTTAGAAAGTATTGTTTCCGAGTTAGAGAAGGTTGCCCTTAAAGAAGAAACAGATGAAAAGAAATCAAAAAAATTAAAAATATAAAGTTATGGCACAGAACGATTTTAATTTGGAAGGAGACGACGAAGAAGTTCAGTTTATCCTTGAGAATTTGGATGAGGATTACGCTGACACAACAGCTGAGGAGGTTGAGTATATTCTAGACCACCTATGGCAATACTACGATGAGCAGGGATTCCTTGATGAGAATTCAAGCGATGAGGTGGATATTGACGAGGATGAGATCCTACAGTATGTCTTGGATCAGGTAGAGAAGGACAAGAAAGCAGGAGAGAAGTTGGCAAAGAGATTCGACGAGGATCGTATTGCGGCTGTTCTTGAGTGTGAGTATGGATATTGTGATCAGGAAGGAATCTTCACAGACAACGAGGACGAAGAGGCATAAGAAAAATGTTAAATTAGAAATGCCGAGAGCAGAATAGAAGAGATACGAGTAGTCGTGTCTCTTCTTTTTTTGAGTTCATATTAAAATTTCCAGATTGCTATTAAATGTCTACAAATAGGGAAAAACAGATGGCAATTTGACATCGAAATAATTGCATTGATTACATTATGAAAAAAATATTTTAGTGGAACGCAAAAAAAATGTGTTTTTGGAGCATGTTATTAAAAATATATGTAATTTTGCATCCGAATTCAAAATGCGAATTTGTTTAATTCATATTATATACAAGAGAAATGAAAAAAGTTGTTTTATTCTTTGTTGCTGGTGCTGCTCTATGTCTAGCATCTTGCTGTGGTTCAAAGTGTGACAAGGCTGCTTGTGAGGCTGCTAAGGCTGATTCAGCTGCTATCGCTGATTCAATTGCAAAGGCAGATTCAGCTGCTGCTGCTGTAGCTGCTGCTGCTGAGGCTGTTATCGATTCAGCAAAGGCTGCTGGTGATACAGTTGCTAACGCTGTTGCTGCTGTTGAGGCTGCTGCTGCAGAGGCTGCAAAGTAATATATTTACATTGAAGGCATAGGAGGGTGTATCAAAATTGATATGCCCTCTTTTCGTATTTAAAAATCAACGAAAAAATGCAACAAAGCCCCAACTTTCTCAAGCTGGGGCTTTGTTGTCTCATAAAGATTTTGTATCTTTATGGAAACCAATAATTTAATGA
>JAZUIF010000124.1:0-11738 GCA_045642085.1 Paludibacteraceae bacterium
CCTTAGCCAAGTTAGCTACGTTAACTACGTTAGACTCAGAAGAAGCAACCAAAGAACCAGCTACAGTGTAAACAGCTACGCTCTTAACACCCTCGTTAGCTACAGTGATTACGTCAGAAGCAGGATTAGGATAGATTGAAACCTCTCCCTTAGCGATTACGTTCTCAACTGGAGATTTAGGAGCTACAGGAATCATATTACCAGCGAAGTCCTTCTCAACACCCATATCCTTAGTTGAAGTTGGCCATGCATTTCTATCACCTGTCAATGTCAAATCTGTGAACATGTAAGAGATAACATCGTTAGTAAGGAAACGCAATGTGATATAGTTGTAATCCTTTGAAGGAAGCTCAACATCACCGTAAACCATAGACATCATTGATGGGATTGAATCAATCTTGTCTGTGCCACCCTTAGTGTATGATGGAGAGAACTGAGCCCAATCTGTTGCGTTGCCAATCTTAGTACCATCTCCAGTCTCGAAACGATACTGAACTGGGAAACAGATGTTCTTAGAACTTGCCTTGTATTCAGCATATGGAGTCAAACCACCTGTCTCTCCAGCGTTGTGACCAAGACGCATTGCAATTGAAATAGTCTTGTCTACAGCACCCTCTCCTAGAGGAATACGGATGATAGCATCTGACAATACACCAGACTCATCAACACGCTCGTTATCTGCTGTTGCTGCCTTAGTGATAGGAAGAAAACCGTACTCTGTATCGTAGAAACCTACAGAACGCTGCTCTCCCTTCTCGCAGTACATACGGTCACACATCATATAGCTGTAGTATGGATCATCACTCTCAGCTAGGAATGCCTGCTGTCCGTAGAACAATGTTGGATCTGCAGGAGCAAACTTCTTACTCTTCTGCTGTGCCTTTAGCTCTGCATTTCCAGCGTAAGTACCATAGTTGTAGTTTGTAAGGTTAGAAACATAGATTGTTCCCTCACCCTTCAATGGAGTAAACTTATCAGCATAGAATGGCTTTGTTCCATCTGAAACGAACTTCAAATTCTTGATAAATACAGATGCCTCAACACCACCTTCTGGGAAGATTGACATGAAGATAGCCTTAACCTGGTTTGCATCACCTCTCTCAGCTACACCTTTTGGAAGCAATAGAGAAGAGTATACATACTTCTTAACAGTTCTCAACTTACCAACACCAAACTTAGTTGTTGCAGTATCACCTGTTGCCTCATCGTAATCGATGAAATCACGCCAAGTACAGTCGATAGAAACGTGAGAGATACGGTACTCCTCCTGTGATCTGTTTGTTCCCCATGTTGCACCACCTACAGCTGCTGTATCTGCCATCAAATCGAATGACAAACCTTCACGCTTGATGTTCTCTCCTGAGAATACAATATCCTTATTGAAGTAGTACTCAACCTCAAGATTCCAAGCCTTGTTCAAATCTACTGCCTCCTTTGACAAGTAAATCAAACCAGATGTATACTTCTCAGCAGGGTTCTTGATCTCTACCATATCATCACCAGCCTCGTTCTTAGACTCTTTGATGATTGTAGACATGTCCTCTGATGCCGAAGATGGAACGAACTCAGCGTTTACCATCTTACCGTCTTTGATTACGTAGATCTCTGTCTCTGCATTTGCTGCACCTGCAAGAGAAAGAACACTACTAGCAAGTAAAATTTTCTTTATCATACTCTTTTGTTTTAATTAATATTCCTAACCATAAAACCTTATTTCGCATTTTATACACGAAACGGCACAAAAATAGTCTTAAAAAACAATCCTACAATTTTTAAGCATAAGAAAAATGTAAAAAATGTAGATTTTTAACTTTTCCAAGTCTGTTTTTATATTGTAAAACATATTTTTACAAGCTCCACTCAAATCCGTCCTTTGTGTCCTTGACTTTGAATCCAAGTCTTGCCAACTCATCACGGATCTTGTCGCTTGTTGCCCAGTCTTTATTTGCCTTCGACTGCTTTCTGATCTCTAATAGCAAATCTACAGCTCCTTTGTACGCGTCGTTTGCTGCTCCTGAATTCTCCTCTACTCTCATTCCTAGCAAATCGATCAAATACAAATCAAATACCTCTTTCAACTCTTTCAAATCTGCCTCTGAAATTGTTGCCTTTCCATCTGACACTGTGTTGATGATACGTGTCGCATCATACAAATGCGAGATGACAATTGGTGTGTTCAAGTCGTCTAGCATCGCCTCCTCGCAAAGCTGACGATAATTCTTCATCTCCATTGTAGTCTCCTTAGATGGAGTTAGTTTCTGCAATCTTGCATAGCTCTCACACAATCTTGCGAATCCCTTCTCTGCAGCGATCAATGCCTCATTGCTGAAGTCGACTGTACTGCGGTAGTGTGCCTGAAGGATGAAGAAACGGATTGTCATAGGTGCGTAAGCCTGTGTAAGAAGCTTATGGCTTCCTGTGAAGAACTCATCCAATGTGATGAAGTTTCCTAACGACTTACCCATCTTCTGTCCGTTGATGGTAATCATATTATTATGCATCCAGTAGTGAACTGTCTCTTTGCCTAGAGCTGCTGTACTCTGTGCAATCTCACATTCGTGGTGAGGGAAGATCAAATCCATTCCTCCTCCGTGGATATCAAACTCTTCTCCTAGATACTTTGTTCCCATTGCAGAACACTCCATGTGCCAACCAGGGAAACCGTCGCTCCATGGTGATGGCCAACGCATGATATGCTCTGGCTGAGCTTTCTTCCACAATGCGAAATCAAGTGCGCAATGTTTCTCGCTCTGACCATCAAGATCACGTGTTGTCTCAAGCAAATCCTCGATATTTCTACCAGACAACTTACCGTAACGGTGATCTTTGTTGTATTTCTTTACATCGAAATAGATAGATCCTTCACTCTCGTAAGCGTAACCAGCATCAAGAATCTTCTTGACAAAATCAATCTGCTCAATGATGTGTCCCGACGCATGAGGTTCGATACTTGGTGGCAATACTCCAAGCTGGTCCATCGCCGAGTGATAACGGTTAAGGTAGTATTGCACAACCTCCATAGGCTCCTTCTGCTCAAGACGGGCCTTCTTAGCGATCTTATCCTCACCCTCGT
This sequence comes from Paludibacteraceae bacterium, assembly GCA_045642085.1. Taxonomy (GTDB): domain Bacteria; phylum Bacteroidota; class Bacteroidia; order Bacteroidales; family Paludibacteraceae; genus UBA1723. The sequence continues at coordinate 3,074 of JAZUIF010000124.1, forward strand.
CTGCATCATGCTCCAAGTGGCCCACATCTGTAATATTACGGACATAACGCACCTTGTAGCCAAGATGAGTCAAGAATCTGTAAAGAATGTCAAATGTAATAGCTGGACGAGCATGTCCTAGATGACCGTCTCCGTAGACAGTCGGACCGCACACGTACATTCCAACATGTGGTTCATGCAAAGGCTTGAACAACTGTTTAGTACGAGTCAGTGTGTTATATATCAATAATTTATGTTCCATCTTATTATAATGAAATTGGCACTTCTCTTTTAATACTCATATCCAAAGATATCAAAGTTTCTGTCGACATAACACCCTTGATACTCTGGATTTTTCCGTTAAGAAGATCCATCAAATCTTCGTTGTCTCTAGCATAAAGCTTTACCATCATAGTGTATGGTCCTGTTGTAAAGTGACACTCTACAACCTCAGGGATTTTTTCCAATTCAGGCACAACTGTAGCATACATAGAACCCTTCTCAAGTTTGATACCGATGTAAGTACAAGTCTGATAACCCAAAGTCTTTGGATTAACATGATAACCCGAACCTACAATAACACCTGTATCAATAAGACGCTGTACACGCTGGTGAATTGCAGCTCTCGACACATCACAATCCTCAGCGATATCCTTGAACGGGATTCTGGCATTCTTAGTAATAATATTAAGAATCTGCCTATCTAAGTCGTCGATTTTTTCCATTATTAAACTTATTTGTTTCCTGTTTACAATTTAGGTTCAAAATTAGGCTTTTTCTTTCATTTTTACACCAAAAAGCCGATTTTTTTCACAAAAAGACAAAAAAAAGCGTTGTCCCGAAGAACAACGCCTTGTTTCTATAAGCTAAGAATAATTATTCAGCAACAACGTTGAATTTAATCTCAGCAGCTACCTCCTTGTGAAGACGAGCAACAGCAACGTACTCACCAAGAGCCTTAACAGACTCCTTAACAGAGATAATCTTTCTTTCTACATTGAAACCAGCCTTCTCAAGAGCCTCTGCGATCTGGATGTTAGTTACAGAACCGTAGATAGCACCTGACTCCTTGTTAGCCTTAGTTGCGATTGTAAGTGAAACAGCGTTCAACTTAGCAGCCAACTCCTCAGCATCAGCCTTGATCTTAGCAAGCTTGTGAGCTCTCTGCTTCAAGTTCTCAGCCAATACCTTCTTTGCAGAAGGAGTAGCAACGATAGCCTTTCCCTGAGGAATAAGGTAGTTAAGACCGTATCCGTTCTTTACCTTTACAACGTCATCCTTGTAACCAAGATTAGTAACGTCCTCTAGCAATATAATTTCCATTGTTATTCCTCCTGTTTATTACTTCAACAAATCTGTTACGTATGGTAGCAATGCAAGGTGACGAGCACGCTTAACAGCCTGAGCAACCTTACGCTGGAACTTCAAAGATGTACCAGTTAGACGGCGAGGCAAAATCTTACCCTGCTCGTTAAGGAACTTCTTCAAAAATTCAGGATCCTTGTAGTCGATATACTTGATACCGTTCTTCTTGAAACGGCAGTACTTCTTTCTCTTAACGTCTACTGTAGGAGGCGTCAAATATCTAATTTCTGATGCGTTCTGTGCCATAATCTTAGTTCTCCTTTTTACCGTTCTTTCTCTTTACAGCGTACTCTACTGCATACTTGTCCAACTTAGTAGTCAAGAAACGTAGCACCTTCTCGTCACGACGGAACTGTAGCTCCAATTTCTCTACCATTGTAGGCTCTGCCTCAAACTCGAACAAGCAGTAAAAGCCTGAGCTCTTCTTGTCGATTGAATAAGCAAGCTTACGCATTCCCCAAAGCTCCTCATTAACGATCTTAGATCCTTCGTTAACAAGTACGCTCTTGAATTTTGCTGCCGTTTCCTTCATCTGTTCGTCAGACAAAACGGGAGTTAAGATGAAAACGACTTCGTAATGATTCAACATAACTTGTTTATTAATTAATTAAATACTTTGCTATAAAAGCGGTGCAAAAGTAGTAATTATTTTTCTTCTATGCAAATAATTCTATTCTTTTCCTGAAATTGTTGATAATTTGCAGTTGCCATCGTCAACGTCAACGTTAACGTTAACGTAAAAAAGGAGACGCAAGCAATTGCGTCTCCTCATTTATCATTATGCATTTACATTCTACATTAATACTCGTCCCAGCTCTTGATCTTGATGTCCTCAAACTTCAATTCGCAGATTGAACGGATGAATGCGCTTGCAAGACGTGCGTTTGTGATCAACGGAATATTGAAGTCGATAGCTCCACGACGGATAGCATATCCGTTCTCGATCTCACGCTGTGTATTGTTCTTTGGTATGTTGATTACCAAATCATACTCTTTGTTGTGGATCATCTCCATAACGTTCTTCTTTGCATTTGGTTCATCTGGCCAACCAACTGGTGTTGACTGGATTCCATTCTCATACAAGAACTTGTATGTTCCGTATGTTGCGTAGATATCGAATCCGTTATCCTGTAGCATCTTACATGCGTCAAGCAAATCTACCTTAGATTTAGTCTCACCTGATGAGATCATTACGTTCTTCTTAGGGATCTTGTATCCTACTGAAAGCAATGACTTCAACAATGCCTCTGACAAATCATCACCGATACATCCTACCTCACCTGTTGAGCTCATGTCTACTCCGTGTACTGGATCGGCCTGTGCCAAACGAGCGTAAGAGAACTGTGATGCCTTAACTCCTACGTAGTCAAGATCGAATGCACTCTTCTCTGGCTTCTCTACCTTCTGGCCCAACATGATCTTTGTAGCCAACTCGATGAAGTTGATCTTCAACACCTTCGATACGAATGGGAAGCTTCGTGATGAACGCAAGTTACACTCGATAACCTTGATCTCGTTGTTCTTAGCCAAGAACTGGATATTGAATGGTCCTGAGATATGAAGCGCAGCAGCAATCTTTCTTGCGATCGCCTTGATTCTGCGTACTGTCTCAACGTAAATCTTCTGTGGAGGGAACTGAGTTGTGGCGTCACCTGAGTGAACTCCGGCAAACTCGATATGCTCTGATATTGCGTAAACTACGATCTCTCCGTTCTGTGCTACTGCATCGATCTCGATCTCCTTGCATCTCTCCATGAACTCAGAGATTACAACTGGATGCTTCTTAGATACGTTAGCTGCAAGCTTCAAGAAGTTCTCAAGCTGCGACTTGTCGTAGCATACGTTCATTGCAGCTCCAGAAAGCACGTATGAAGGACGAACCAATACTGGGAATCCTACCTGATCAACGAATCCGTAGATATCCTCCAAGCTTGTCAACTCGCTCCAACGTGGCTGGTCGATACCAAGCTCATCACACATTGACGAGAATTTCTGACGGTCCTCAGCACGGTCGATATCCACAGCCTGTGTACCAAGCAATGTGACTCCGGCGTCTGACAACTTAACAGCTAGGTTGTTTGGAATCTGTCCTCCTGTCGACACGATAACTCCCTTAGGATTCTCCAACTCTAGGATATCCATTACGCGCTCGAAACTCAACTCATCAAAGTAAAGTCTGTCACACATATCGTAGTCTGTCGACACTGTCTCTGGGTTGTAGTTGATCATCACTGAGCGAAGACCTTCCTTGCGGATTGTGTTAAGAGCGTTAACTCCACACCAGTCAAACTCAACTGATGAACCGATACGGTAAGCTCCAGATCCAAGTACAACTACCGACTTGTGGTCGCCAACATACTTGACATCATTTGCTGTACCGCAATATGTTACATATAGATAATTTGTCTGTGCTGGATACTCAGCAGCAAGTGTATCGATCTGCTTAACAACTGGCACGATACCTCTGCTCTTTCTGTGAGCACGTACATTCAAAATCTCCTTCTCGATAACGTTGTTGTCACACTTAGTAACAAGACGTGCAATCTGGAAGTCTGAGAATCCTAACTGCTTAGCACGAAGAAGTGTTCCATCAGGCAATGAGTTCAATGCATTGAAGCTGCCCAATTCCTTCTCCAAACTGATGATATTCTCAAGTTTCTGCAAGAACCACAAGTCGATCTTAGTCAAATCGTGGATCTTCTGGATTGAATAACCTTCGTGAAGAGCCTGTGCGATATAGAAGATACGCTTATCTGTTGGCTGAGACAAAGCTGCGTCCAAATTGTCGGACATCAAATCCTTGTTTGCAACGAATCCGTGCATTCCCTGACCAATCATACGTAGACCCTTCTGGATGCTCTCCTCGAATGTACGTCCGATAGCCATGATCTCACCTACTGACTTCATTGAAGATCCAAGCAAGCGGCTAACTCCCTGGAACTTACCAAGATCCCAACGAGGAATCTTACATACGATATAGTCAAGAGCAGGCTCGAAGAATGCTGATGTCTCCTTTGTAACTGAGTTCTTCAACTCTGGCAAAGCGTAGCCCATACCAAGTTTTGCAGCCACGAATGCAAGAGGATAACCTGTTGCCTTAGAAGCCAACGCAGATGAACGAGATAGACGGGCGTTAACCTCGATTACTCTATAATCCTCGCTCTGTGGATCGTAAGCGTACTGCACATTACACTCACCGACGATTCCGATGTGGCGGATGATCTTGATTGCAGTCTCACGAAGTTTGTGATAATCCTTATTTGAAAGTGTCTGTGAAGGGGCAACGACGATAGACTCACCTGTATGGATTCCTAGTGGGTCGAAGTTCTCCATATTACATACAGTAATACAGTTGTCGTACTTATCACGTACTACCTCGTACTCAACCTCTTTCCATCCCTTCAACGACTTCTCTACCAACACCTGTGGAGAGTAAGAGAATGCCTTCTCGACAAGAACCTTCAACTCCTCATCGTTGTTACAGAAACCTGATCCTAGTCCACCAAGTGCGTAAGCTGCACGCACAATAACTGGATAACCTAGCATGTTTGCTGCCTTCAACGCGTGGTCAAGGTCTGTCACAGCCTCACTCTTAATATAGTTGACGTTGATCTCTGCCAACTTAGAGTTGAAGATCTCGCGGTCCTCTGTATCGATGATTGCCTGAACTGGTGTTCCAAGCACCTCGATGTTGTATTTCTTTAGAATGCCACTCTCGTAAAGAGCAACACCACAGTTCAACGCTGTCTGTCCACCGAACGACAAGAAGATTCCGTCTGGACGCTCCTTCTGGATAACTCTCTCTACAAACTCAGGAGTTACAGGCAAGAAGTAAACCTTATCTGCCACACCCTCTGAAGTCTGGACTGTAGCAATGTTTGGATTGATCAAAACTGTCTTGATTCCCTCTTCACGAAGAGCTTTCAAAGCCTGTGAACCAGAGTAGTCGAACTCTCCAGCCTCACCGATCTTCAATGCACCTGAACCAAGAAGCAATACCTTGTTGTACTTCTTAGGACCTGTGAACTTACCCTCGTCGATGATGCTTACAGGCTTCTGGCTCTGTGCAGCGACCATATCAACGAATGTGTCGAAAAGGAACTCAGTATCAGTCGGACCAGAGCAAGCCTCTGGGTGGAACTGAGCCGAGAAGAATGGTTTTGATTTGTGACGAATACCTTCGTTTGTACCGTCGTTCATATTGATGAACAATGGCTCCCAATCAGAAGGGATTGTGTTATTGTCGACGGCGAAACCGTGATTCTGCGAAGTGATATATGCACGTGTGCTTCCAGCCATGCTCACTGGCTGATTGTGGCTACGGTGACCATACTTCAACTTGTATGTCTGAGCACCTGCAGCGATTGAAAGCAACTGGTTACCCATACAGATACCGAAGATTGGCTTATTCTTCTGCATTGCGACGCGGATATGCTCCACTGTCTTGCCACAAAGAGCAGGGTTACCAGGACCGTTTGAGATGAATAGTCCGTCGAAATCAAGAGTGTTGAAATCGTAATCCCAAGGCACGCGAGTTAGGGTAACGTCACGCTTCAACAAACAACGGATAATATTATTCTTAACACCACAGTCGACCATCACGATCTTGTTCTTACCCTTACCGTAAGTGACAACCTCCTTGCAGCTTACCTTTGCTACTAGGTTCTCGATATTTGGATCAACAAATGGGATATCTTTATTTTCATCAGGGAAAACCAACTTACCCTTCATAGCACCCTTCTCACGAACAATCTTCGTAAGCTCACGAGTGTCGATACCGCAGATTCCTGGAATCTTCTCTGCCTTTAGCCAGTCGCCAAGGCTCTTTACAGCGTTCCAATGGCTGTAACGATCTGAATAGTCGGAGATGATGATTGCAGACGCCTGGATTTTATCAGACTCATAAAATTTGGAAATACCGAATTCATCCTTCTCATCGTTAGGAACACCATAGTTTCCTACAAGAGGGAATGTGACTGTTAACAACTGGCCTGCGTAAGATGGATCCGTCAAACTCTCTGGATAACCAACCATGGCTGTGGCGAAAACCACCTCACCAGAAACAGGAGCCTCGTAGCCAAACGATTTTCCTTCAAATACGGTACCGTCTTCAAGCACCAAATTTAATGGTCTGTATGCGTGCATATTTCTTTAATTTTTTTCAGTTCTTAAAAAATCGCACAAATTTCGTGATAATTTTTGATTATAGAAAGAGATTTTTGAAAAAATCCTTAGAATGTGGATAAAACGATGCAGTTTCAACAAATTATGCTAAAAAACATGAATTGTTTGTTGAGTAAAACAAAAAAGACGGGGACATGCCCCGTCTCTACAAATCGATATTATTTCTTTTTCTTATCCTTCTTAGAGTCTTCTTTCTTGACACTCTTCCTGTCGACAAAAGAATTCTTATAAAGTTCCGGATCGTTGATGATCGCCAACGCTTTTTTCACAACCTCACTCTGGGCATTCATGATTTCATAATATTTTGCATGTCCCCAAAGGTCGCTAGCTATCAATGCCTTCATGTTTACCTTCATATGTTCACGTGAACGCTTGATCTGCTCCTCATCACGCTCGATCTTTGCTTCGTCGGCTTGCTTCAACAACTCTTCCAACATCTCATCTGTCACCTCGAATTTTTTGTTGAACTCTGCAAACGAGCCTTCCTGCTCATAGTCGTACTTGCCATTAAGCTTCTCTCGATTGCGCTCCACATATTTCAAGCAATACTTGTTGAGCAATCCTTTACCGACTATCTTTCTATAATAGGCTGTATTATATGTAGTGTCAAGCGGAACAAAGACGTCTGGCATAATACCTCCGCCTCCATAGATTGTACGCTCTTTATATAATGTTGTGTATTTCAACGAATCTGGGAACGAGATACTGTCTTCGTGCATATACTCTCCACGTGCCCATCTGTCGCTCAAATCTTTAGCGTAGTCTTTCTTTCCGTTCTTCTCATATGGCTTCTGCACACAACGTCCGGCTGGAGTGTAGTACTTTGCGATTGTAAGTCGCATCTCACTTCCATCCTGGAACTTAAATGGCTTCTGCACCAAACCCTTACCGAATGTACGACGACCGACAATTACAGCTCTGTCAAGATCCTGCAATGCTCCGGCTGTAATCTCTGATGCAGACGCAGAATTCTCGTCGACCAAAATCACTAGTCGGTTCTGATGGTCGGCAGGTGTTGTCACATTCTCACGGAACTGTCCCTCTTTTCTCTTCGAAGGAGCCATCATAGCTCCATCGCCATCAAAATATCTGTCGGATGAGCGATACTCCTGTCGTGGCTGGTGAACTCCTTCTGTGTATACCACCATCGAATTCTCTGGCACAAACATTGACACAAGATCTTTGGCAGTGTTCAAGAAACCTCCTCCATTACCCTGAAGGTCGATGATCATATACTTCATTCCCTGCTTGGTAAGTTTGTTGAATGCCTCAACATATTCGTCCATAGTAGTTCGAGCATAACGGTTGATCTTGATATAACCAACCTCTTTATCAATCATATAAGAAGCGTCGACACTATACAATGGAATTTTATCACGTGTGATTGTGAACTGCAATGGAGCTGGCTCACCACCTCTTACTACCTCAATATTAACATCAGTACCACGTGGTCCACGCACACGTTTCTGAATCTCGATGGTGCTCATCTTGACGATATTCTCCCCGTCGACAGCAACAACCTTGTCTCCTGCCATAATTCCAACTTTCTCTGCAGGAGCCCCACTGATCGTCTGCATCACCACCATCGTGTCTTCCAACATCTGGAACGTCACACCGATTCCATCGAAATCACCACGCAAACCTTCATTTGCTTTTTCTACCTCTTCCTTTGGAATATAAGATGAGTGTGGATCAAGTGTCTGCAACATGGCGGCTATAGCTTCATCCGCAAACTGTTTCTCGTTGACTGTATCTACGTAGTTGTTGACAACAAAGTGTGAAGCCCATATTATCTTCTGAAGGTCGGGAGACAAACTAGTCTGCTGGGCACTTGCTCCAAACATAGACATCAACGACATCAAAACCGCAATAAATACTCTTCTTTCTTTTCTCATCAGCTTTATTTATCAAATCCAATTGCGAAATTACATATAATTTGGAGTCACACTCCCCACTCGCATCAATTATTTTCTAACAATTAAGAATTTTTAGGAAAACAAAAAAGAGGGTGTATCAAAACTAAGAAAGTTGCGATATACTCTCTTTTTAACTCTTTGAGACTTGAATGGATATTTGAAAATCGAAAAAATCAAAAATTGACTTAAATATTAGATTCTCACGAGTTGAAAATTTCATA
>JAZUIF010000125.1:0-14291 GCA_045642085.1 Paludibacteraceae bacterium
TTAGATGTAACCGTTATCTTTGTGCCTAGTTTTTCAACAGCACGGAATGTCACATCGTGATCATCCATCTCATATATAAATGGGACTCCCACCTTTAGTTGTGATCCTTCTTCACTGGCATTAACCCATGCACCGTTTACCTTCTTCTGCCATGTGACAGAAGACGATGTGGCAAGTGACGAATTTAGGATAACACCTTCATTCGGACAAACTGTTCCATTTTCGGCGGTGATGACCAACGCATTTGCACTTGCCCAACTTCCTAATAGAAAGGAAGAAAGCACAATATTTTTCTTAAAAAAATTAGACATCTTAGAAGCAGATTCCACAAATCCTTTTATTAACATAATTCTTATAATTTATAAAACAAAACAAAGCACAATATTAAAAACAAAAAGTATTAAAACAATAACATTCTCTTCATTTTTCAAAATATCCAGTCAAAATATTCCTATATCCACATGTTTTCTGCACCACACCATCCTTTAGCAAAAAGATAGTCGGCACACGTGGAGCCACTTTATGTAAGGTGTCATCATCCATAATGATGACATTTCTACGTTTTACTTTCGTCTCAATAAAAAATGTATCCACCAACAGTTCCACTGGAGAATCATAAAAATCTTTATGATCCGCGAACACAGTTAGCACCTCGTCGTCTTTCCAATCATAACGGGAAAATATGCCTTCCATTTTACGTGCCGCCATCTTGCAATGTCCGCATTTTGTACTCAACACACACACTACCTTATCTCCTTCTAATGCCGACGGGAATTTCTTAGTCAGCATCTCTGTCAAATTCTCCTGGCTGTACTCCCTCTCTTTCACCAATCGCATGAAGTCAGGTCGGTTGAGAGCAAAAACAGCAATTAACGAAACCAAGCCGATGATTGTCGACGTGATGATCCAACTCTTTTTGCTCTGACTGAAATATTTAGCCATACGATGTCCCCAGAAAAGGAGCATAAGCATCAAAATATTCTTTGTCATCGACTTGTCTGGCGGCAGATCAAACACCTCTCCCATACAGTGGCAATTTCCAGTGTTGCCTTCCTTTATCAATACGATAAGGAAAAGGGAAAATGCCAGCAACATTCCTCCCGCCACATAGTCCGCCCACTTGATATTAGCAAGCAAAGCTATGCCGACAGCCAACTCTGCTGCGACAATCAATCGTGAGAATACCGCAGCCACTTCAAATGAGACAACCTGAAATTCATACAGGTACATCTCAAAAGATGCCATACCCAAGAGCTTGAGTATGGCAGAAATGATAAATAATATGCCGACAGCAAACGTCGGAATATACTTACTTAACTTTGCAAGACGCATCGGATGTATTTAATGTAGAACAACTTCCTTCAACATCATACTCCTCATACTGATCTCCACTTGATGTAGTGCAAACACAGTCATTCTCTTCCAACATACCACATGAAGCCAATGTAAACAGACCGAATACAAACAAAAATGCTCTCATTATTTTATTCTCTTTATTTATTAATTGTCTCTAATATCTTTTGTGCGGCTCTGTCGCCTACTCCTGCATCTCCTACAATCTTACGTAGTTCAGCATAATCAGCTTTCATCTGAGCTTGTGCCTCATCTGTCAGCAATCGACGTACCTCTGCCTCCACTTTCTCCGGTGTGAAATTCTCAATAATCAACTCCTTCACCATCTTACGGTTGGCTATAAGATTCACTAGCGACACCTGGTCGACATGGATGAATAGATTCAAGAACTTATGGACAAACTTTCCTCCTCCGATATGGTAAACCACTGTCTGAGGGGTGCCAACCAATGCTGTCTCCAAGGTTGCAGTGCCTGAACATACAACAGCCACTTTTGCTTGTGAAAGCAAACGATAAGTAGCATCATGCACCACCTTTGCATTTGCTCCAGATTCAGCAATAATCTTGTCGTAAAGTGTATCATAAATCGACGGAGCTCCTGCGATTACCAACTGATAACCTTCTATATTCTTTGTCGCCTCCAACATCTTAGGAAGAGACGACTTGATCTCCTGCACTCGACTACCAGCCAAAAGTGCGATGATTGGCTTATCATCAAGGTATTGCGATGTCACAAACGAATCAAACGACTCATCTTGGTCGGGACGATTATACACCGCGTCGGCACATGGATTTCCTACGTAGTCGACTTGGTAACCGCGTTTTCCAAACCATTCAATCTCGAACGGCAGAATCGAATAGACTCTGTCGACGTATTTCTTAATATTCTTTAGACGATACTCCTTCCACGCCCATAGCTTCGGAGCTATATAATAATGGACAGGAACACCAGGAAGTTTTTTCTTTACAAATTCAGCAATCTGAAGATTGAAGCTAGGATAGTCGACCAAGATGACGATATCTGGTTTGAATTTCATTATCGCATTCTTGCAATCCTTCATATTCTGCATGATTTTGCCAAGATGAGTTGCCACAGCGAAGAATCCCATATAGGCCATATCGCGGTAGTGTTTCACCAGTTCACAGCCTTCATCACGCATCATGTCGCCACCAAGACCCATGAATTCCGCATTCACATCTCTTTTCTTCAGTGCTTTAAGAAGGCCCGAAGCATGAAGGTCGCCTGAAGCTTCTCCTGCAATAATAAAATACTTCATCTCTCAGTTAATCAAAAATGAATATATGCTCTTGCTGCAAAAACACCCAATATAATGAATGTTGCGACAACCAACCCTCGTGTCATCTGCCATCTCTCCGTCTTATACATCCAGAAAAAGATAAACATGTTTGGAAGAAGCGAGGCTATCGTGATTGGCAGGAAAAGAGAGTTGCCATACGCTTTCCACGAATAGGCAATCAATTCCGACAAAGCATAATGAGTCATTCCATAGATAAGCACGATAAATACGATAGCAGGAACTAGAATACTGATAAGAAATCCAAGTCCAAATTTATCACCGCTTTTCTTTGTGCCAATGTTTCCGTTGGCATCTATATAAAACTTGTTGTATTCTGATGTCATAATTATCTCTTTTTGGGGGATTATTTTTTTCTTTCAGGACAAAATCTCAAAGTCATATCTGTAGTGACTGGCACGACAGAAACGTAGTTGTTGGCCAACGCATACAAATCAGTGTCAGTACGCTCCTTATCAAGATTGTGGAATTCTCCGAGAAGCCAATACTCATCCTCTCCCTGCTCATTCTTTCGCAACTCGAAATCCTCGCTCCATTTGCCTCTTGCCTGATTACAAAGCATCACACCCTTGATTTCTCCATCAGGGATATTCACATTCAAGCAGACAGGGACGTCGGAATTGGTGTCTGTATAGTAGCTGTCATACTCTCCATCATAATACTTCTGAAGGATGAATCTCACGATGTCTTTAGCTGGTTCAAGGTCGACATTAGAGTCATTGCTCAAAATAGAAAATCCAATTGAAGGGATTCCAATGATGTTGGCTTCTAAAGCCGCACCCATAGTGCCTGAGTAGATTATATTGACAGACGCATTGCTTCCGTGGTTTATTCCCGACAAAACAAGTGGACGCTCAGCATTCTTGAAAACAGTCTGCACTGCAAGTTTCACACAGTCGGTAGGAGTGCCTGTGCACGAATAAAGAGTCACATTGCTTAGTTGACCTATACATTCAAATTTCAACGGTTTATTGCATGTGATAGCATTGCTCATTCCAGATCGGGGGCCATCAGGAGCGAACACAATAACCTGGTCGAACTCACGAGCCACCTCAGTAAGAGCCTTTATTCCGTTTGCGGAAATACCGTCGTCGTTTGTAATTAAAATCATATATTTCTTTACGCTTTGATTACAAGCGACAAAGATAATAATATTAAACGATAACAATGTCGTTAACGCCAACAAGTTTCTAGGTTACCTCATCAGCGTCACATGACCATAGTAGACTTTGTCGGCACTCTGGACATCTATCGTATACCAATAATCGGAAGAAGGAAGATCTCGACCACTTTGATCTTTACCGCTCCATGCATTTTCTGGAGAGTAATTAGAAGCCTCATACACTTTTTTGCCATATCTGTCATAGAGACGGATTACTGCCTCAGGACACAAATTGATATTTTTAATATTCCAGACATCGTTTTCGCCATCGCCATTTGGAGTAATAAATTCATCCGGCACAAGATCCGGCATATCTACAAGCAAATATAGTTCGACAGTACTATCGCATCCGTACTCCGATTCAAAAGTAGCTGTATACTTGCCTCGTTTGCTTAACGTCTCGCCATCAAACTCATATGTCTGACCATACTCAATTTTTTGGTATATTTTTTCTACCACTTTCGGGATCACCTTCACATCAACAGGAGCAACAGGGAATAGCAAACCATCTTTTTTTATTTTCAACGAGTATTTTCCAGATTTATTGGAATTCATAAATCGTACAATTGGATTCTCTGAAGACGAACGGAAGCCATTCGGACCACTCCATTCCACGCCATCGAAATTAGATGGTGCATCTCCGATCGATAACAAAAGAGAAACCCCTTCACATACAGGACCATTCTGCTCTATAAATGCCGGCAACAAAGGCACCTCCTCAACCGTCACGTTATACTCTCTAGAACATTGTCCATTGTTTTCAAATATCTGATAAGTTCCCTCCTTCGACAACTCAGTTCCTTTGAAATCCACAACTGTTGTGGCCACCACTCGCACCACAGTGTCGATAGGCGTATTTGAAATGACATCTACATTGACAGGAGTTTTCTCCGATATCAATCCGTCATGAGTAGTAATCTGAACATAATATGTACCTTTGGCAGAAACGCCTGCGGCATTGATTACGGGATTAGCTCCTTCCGCCTCAAAACCGTTAGGTCCAGTCCATTTGCATGTCGAATAAGCAGGAGGGTTCTGCACATAAAGTTTTAGTTCTTCCCCTTCACATACAGGAGAATTGGACCCCGCATCCACAATCACACTACAGTCAGTAGTAGCGTCGCCATTAATTTTCGTGAATTCAATGTTGCCTGCGACTTTTCCAAAATTCGTAACCAGAATAATATACCATTCACCTTTTTTTGCACCCCCAATGAAACAAGACTCTGTCTGCGAACCAGAGAAACTGCAATCTGTCATATAATCTATTGGGAACGCATTATATTTTCCATAGAAGCACTCATATTCAGGTTCTGTTTGGGAACGACGGTCTACCTCCATCTTACATTCAGACATTTTTGCCCTTTTATTCAGTTTTTCTATTTCTGAATCCCCAGGAACCACAGCAAATCTCGACTCACATTGTTCCAACTGAGACTGTCGGCAATCATTGACGGAAGAAGGCACTTTACAATCCACAAAATAAGTATCGAAATTAGCACAAACATTTTCTAACATCGCCTGCTTCGACTCTCCCCAAAACGGTCCCCAACAAGCAAAGTCAATATCAGCACCCTTAGAATGGGAAATTTTCATCAGGAGATCACCTGATTGATCTATTTTCATTGCGAACCATGCTGGCGACGGAGTCTCGTCCAAACACCCAATTCCATGCGTATAGCCATTCTTACGATCGTTCAGACGCAAAGGGAAAGATGTCACCTCTGTATTGGAGGTACCTGCAGGATAGACTATACCTAAGCTATTTTCGCCCGTACAAGCCGTGACTACATCCTTATAGTGTTCAAATGGACACGTTCCAAACGTATTTGAAACGGAACACACCAAAACAAGGATTAAACATAAAAACTTAAATGCATTCATCTTCTAATTGTAAAATAATGATACTCATGTAATAGTGTTCTCAAAGTATTCGCAAAGATAGTATTTTCACGTTAAGAAAAGGAAACATATTAGACTTTTTTAAATGAAGCTCATATAATAATGACATAAATAACAAATTTCTATTGAAAAACTCTAATGCAACTTGCATTTGCAACAATTTAGCCGCAAACAAAAAGTTGCATTATACTTGTATTTAATGACATTTTGCTCGCATTTAAAACAATCACCATTCAAAAAGAAAGCATTTAAACAAATACAGCAACTTAATGCACGCAAAACACCACAAAAAAAACAGCACTTTCATTTTATAAGCAGAAGCACCAAAAATCCTTTCAAAATGTAAGGATTTCACATTTCAATCCTTACAAAATGCAATTTAGCATAAAATAATACATACAAAATGAGTCCTTTTATGTTTTATAGCTAGAATTCGCCATACCTTTGCAGTGTAATCGAAAGGGAAACTGATTATAAAACGACATACAACGCATTAAAACGAACTGAAATTTTTTACTTCCCTTCAATTACAGAACGAACTGATATTAACACATAAAACGAAAGGAACTATGAAAGTGTTGAAGATTATGACTGCAGCCTTGATGGGCACAATGGCATCAAGCATTTGTTTCGCAGAAGAAACAGCAGAGGTAAAAGAGGCAAAGAAAGTTGAGTTCAACGTTAATGCTGACGTAGTGAGCTCTTACGTGTGGAGAGGTATGTACCAGAGCAGTTTTGCTGTACAGCCATGCATTGAGATGACAGCAGGCAACTTCACTCTTGGTTCATGGGGATCAACTTCATTCCAGTCTGAGGAGACAAGAGAATTGGATTTCTACGCATCATTCCAAGCTAAAGCGTTCTCATTCGGAATCACAGATTACTTCTGTACTCCATCTTGGAGCGATCATAGCTACTTCGCTGATCACTCACACGTACTTGAGGCAAACCTTGGTTGGGATTTCGCTGAGTGCTGCGACAAATTCGCGATGACAATCTCAGCAAACATCAACTTCTTGAACGACAAGAAAATCAAAGACGGAGAAGAGAAAGAAGAATTCTCAACATATGTAGAACTTGGTTATCCAGTTGAGAGCAAGTATGTAAACTGGGATTTCGCTCTTGGTGCTTGTTTCAACGAATCTGCATTCTACGGAGTCGACAAATTCGGAATCATCAACATCGGAGTCAAGGCAAGCAAGGACATCGAGATCACAGATAAGTTCAAATTGCCTGTGTTTGCTCAAATGATTCTAAACCCAAGAGAGGAAAGAGCACACCTTGTAGTTGGACTATCTTTCTAATTAAGCCAAAATATATTGAAGCGACGTGACACATTGTGTCTTGCCATAATCAAAATGACGCAATGTGTCACGCCTTCAAAAAGGAATTAAGAACATAAAACGAGAATATAATATGAAAAAGATTGAAGCAATTATCAGAAAGACAAAGTTCGACGATGTTCGCGACGCTTTGCTTGACGCTGGAATCGAATGGTTCTCATACTACGAAGTACGCGGTATCGGAAAGAGCCGTCAGGGACGAATCTACCGTGGTGTAGTTTACGACACAAGCTGCATCGAGCGTATATTGGTTTCGGTGATTGTAAGAGACAAGAACGTAGAGAAGACGGTAGAGGCTGTGTTGAAGGCAGCGCAGACTGGAGAGATCGGAGATGGTCGTATTTTTATCATTCCAGTGGAGGACTCAATCCGAATCCGTACTGGAGAAAGAGGCGACATCGCGCTTTACAACGCAGAGAAAGAAAATTAAGCATTATCCATCTGCCATCTTACAAAATAATTGATTTTGACGGTACGGATCCCGTCTATCAATCAATAGTCACATATTAAAACGAAACGAAAATGAAAAGCAAATTATACAGCACGAGAGGATTGAAATCCCTCGTCGCACTCCTTATATTCCTAGCCGGAGTCTTTACAATGCCGGCAGCAGCGCAAGATTCAGCAGCAGTAGAGGTTGCAAGTGCAGCAGTTGCTGAAGTGGCAGAGGTTGCAGCAGCACCAGCAGAAGAGTCAGCACCACTTGATCCAGTAGTGGTTGGATTGAATACACTTTGGGTGGCATTAGGAGCCATGTTGGTATTCTTCATGCAGCCAGGTTTCTCACTTGTTGAGGCAGGTTTGACAAGAAGCAAGAACACAGCCAACATCCTTATGAAGAACTTCTTCGACTTCATGGCAGGTACATTCTTGTTCTGGGCATTAGGTTATGGAATCATGTTCGGTGCAGGTGAATTTGCAGGAGCACCAAACTTATTTGATATCGACTTCAAGGACTGTATGAAAGAGATGGGAATTCCAAACTATGCATTCTTGATCTTCCAAACAGTATTCTGTGCGACAGCAGCAACAATCGTATCAGGTGCAATGGCAGAGCGTACTAAGTTCTACATGTATATGATCTACTCAGTATTGATCTCAGTTGTAGTTTACCCTATCAGCGGTCACTGGACATGGGGTGGAGGCTGGTTGTCTGAGCTTTCAATCGGTTCATACGACGGAGGATTCCACGATTTCGCAGGTAGTACAATTGTACACTCAGTCGGAGGTTGGATGGCATTGGTAGGAGCATGGATCCTTGGTCCACGTGTAGGCAAGTTCGGCAAAGACGGTAAGGCACGTGCCATTCCAGGTCACAACTTGACAATCGCAGCACTTGGAGTATTCATCCTATGGATGGGATGGTTCGGATTCAACCCATGTTCACAGTTGGCAATCGCATCAGTTGAGGATGCAACAGCGTCTACATTGGTATTCGTAAACACTAACATTGCAGCAGCGATCGGAGGTCTTGCAACATTGTTCATCACATGGATCAAGTATAAAAAACCATCATTGTCATTCACACTCAACGGCGTGTTGGCAGGATTGGTCGGAATCACAGCAGGATGTGACGCAGTATCACCAGTAGGTGCAGCGTTGATCGGATTGATCTGTGGTACATTGATGATCTTCTCTGTAGAGTTTATCGAGCACAAACTTAAGATCGACGATCCAGTAGGTGCAAGCTCAGTACACGGAGTATGTGGTTTCACAGGAACATTGCTAACAGGAATCTTCGCAACAGAAGGTGGTTTGCTTTACGGTGGTGGAATTGACATGTTCCTAGTACAGTTGACAGGTGCGGTCACAATCGGATTGTGGGCAGCAGCAATGGGATTCATCATCTTCTTCAGCTTGAACAAGATCCACGGATTGAGAGTTGAGAAGAGAATTGAAGAGGAAGGACTTGACGTATACGAGCACGGAGAAAGTGCTTACAACTAATAATCTTTTTCTAAAATGTTCACAAGAAGAGCTGCTGGGAAGCAGCTCTTTTTTGTTATCTTTGTATCACAAATAAATAAAAAATAATGAAAAATAATATCAAATCAATTCTAAGTCTATTCTTTTGCATCTCCTTGTGTTGTTGCTCAACTTCAGAATCCGACTCTGCCAAAAACAAGAAACAAGGACTATCTTTAGAGGCTCTTTTTGGTAATGACACGACGTTGCATTCAGGATCTCTCATCACGACATCTAATGATGAATATTTTGACAGCGGAAATATTTACAGCGAAGATGATGAGATACAAGAGACAGACGAGGATGACGAAGAGGAAAGTGAGGATGATGACTTTTGTAGTGAAGAAGAATATCTGTCTATCATCGAAAAGTTGAATTCACAACAAAGAGAGCCCGCATTAGAAATGGCTCCACTGAAAAGTTCAGAAACAGCTATTAGAGTTGGAACAATCAAAGAATTATTTCAATCTATAACAAGCGATGTCACGATCATCATCAACGGCAATGAATTGAACGCAACAGAAGAGATCAAAAAACTTCCTACTTACGAGGAAGGAGTGCCGTCAGGAATATACAATAATGAAGGATCATTACTGTTGTTGGGGATAAAGAATCTAACCATCAAAGGAGAAAGCGACAATCCAGAAGACACTCATATTTTTACAGAGGATCCATATGCTCATGTGATAAGTGGAATGAAGTGCGAAAATCTTCAGTTTCGCAATCTAAAATTAGGACACGCTATGAAAAGAGAGGATGTCGGCTGCGAAGCAAATGTTATAGAATTAGCACTAACACAGAATGTGGAGATTGACAACTGCAGTTTATATGGATGTGGATTCATCGGTTTGTCGATGACAGATTGCCGTAACATCCATGTGACAAAAACTGAAATATACAAATGTCAATCAGATTTACTTAGTTTAGAAGACTGCTATAATGTCTTATTAGATAGTTGTACACTTAGAGATTCCTATGATGCATTCTACATGCATGGAGACAACAAACGAATAGAGATAAGGAACTCTATAATTTCACGAAAATTCATAACGAGAATCGAAGATAATCCACTGAAATACACTAACATAGAGTGGATCAAAAGATAACCGAACTCCAGATAAGTTTTAAGCACCCATATTAATATGACAACAGCAACGTTCGCGTCGAACGACATAGAACAAAATATTCACAATTCAAATTGAACCACAAGACGTACATTAATAATGGAACTTAAACGTTGCAGTCATAAAAATGTTGAAAACTTAGACGCATTTTTTTGTATAATATTGTCTTTATATTTAGAAAAATAGTAACTTTGCTCTCAAGTTAGCAATTATAAGGATAAGCTATTAATGATAAATTTTAATTATATGAAAGCTATTAAGTTAATTTTGGCTGCATTCGCTGTAGCTTTGTTTTTCGAGTCATGCAAGACTCAGACTTGCCCAGGTTACGGTGAAGTAGAGAACGTAGAGGTTGAGCAGAACGCTTAATTTTGACATTATTTCCAAAAACCCAACTGATGAAAAAAGTAATTATTGCATTTTTCATGGCAGCGATGGCGATAGCGTCACTATCAGGATGCAAATCAGGATGTGGCTGCCACGGAGATCCTTTCGGAGACCTGATGGAGACATCGGTTCAAGATAAGGCTTGAGTTGAGTTTTATAATAAAACAAGAATAAATACATTTTTTTAATTTTAATAAACAATGGTAAAAGTTGCTATTAACGGTTTTGGCCGTATTGGACGCCTTGCATTCCGTCAGATGTTTGAGGCAGATGGTTACGAAGTAGTTGCAATCAACGATTTGACTTCTCCAAAGATGTTGGCTCACCTTTTGAAGTACGATACTGCACAGGGTGGTTTCGCTGGCAAGTTCGGTGAGGGAAAGCACACAGTATCTGCTACTGAGGATTCTATCATCGTTGATGGTAAGGAGATCAAGATCTCTGCTTGCGCTAACGCTGCTGAGTGCCCATGGGCTAAGTACGGTGTAGACGTAGTTCTTGAGTGTACAGGTTTCTACACTTCAAAGGATAAGGCTTCTGCTCACCTTACAGCTGGTGCTAAGAAGGTAGTTATCTCTGCTCCTGCAGGTAACGATCTTCCTACAATCGTATTCAACACTAACCACAAGACTCTAAAGGCTTCTGATACAGTTATCTCAGCTGCTTCTTGTACTACTAACTGTCTTGCTCCAATGGCAGACGCTCTTAACAAGTACGCTGCAGTTCAGTCTGGTATCATGTCTACAATCCACGCTTACACAGGTGACCAGATGATTCTTGACGGTCCTCAGCGTAAGGGTGACCTTCGTCGTTCTCGTGCTGGTGCTCAGAACATCGTTCCTAACTCAACAGGTGCTGCTAAGGCTATCGGTCTTGTAATTCCTGAGTTGAACGGTAAGCTTATCGGTTCTGCACAGCGTATCCCAACTCCAACAGGTTCAACTACTATCCTAGTTGCTGTTGTTAAGGGTAAGGACGTTACTAAGGAGGGTATCAACGCTGCTATGAAGGCTGCTTCTAACGAGTCATTCGGTTACACAGAGGACGAAATCGTTTCTTCAGACATCATCGGTATGAAGTTCGGTTCTTTGTTCGATGCAACTCAGACTATGGTATCTAAGATCAGCGATGATACATACCAGGTTCAGGTAGTTTCTTGGTACGACAATGAGAACTCATATACTTCTCAGATGGTTCGTACAATCAAGTACTTCGCAGAGATCAAGTAATTTGCGACAAAACCGTAAAAAAATTGGTTGCACCCAAAAGGTGCAACCTTTTTTTGTCTCTTTTCGTCCCCTTCGCCTTTTATTAGCTTAATAATACGTATCTTTGCACCATTAAATCATCTTTAATCAAACAAACATGGAAGTAATACCTTCTTTTCAGGTAGATCATACTGGCTTAAGACCAGGAATATATATTTCTCGTCAGGATTTCTCTGATAACGTGGTCTTCACAACTTATGATATCCGTATGACTGCACCAAATCAAGAACCTGCTATCGCACCTGCTGCTATCCACACCATTGAGCATCTTGTCGCTACTTATTTGCGCAATCTTGACGGTTGGAAGCAAAATATCATCTATTGGGGTCCTATGGGCTGCTTGACAGGTAATTATCTTATCGTGAAGGGAGCTTACGACTGCCAAGTTATTCGCCAATTGATGATAGACGCAATGCAGTTTGTTGTCGACTTCAACGACGTGGTGCCAGGCACAACTCCTGATGCTTGCGGTAACTATCTTCTTCACGACCTTCCAATGGCTAAGTGGGAAGCTAAAAGATACATCGGCAGATTAAAGAATGAATTCTGCTGCGAATACAAGATGTTGGAGAGACAAGATGTCAACGGAAAAGCATTCCACGACGCTTAATTCTGATTATAATTAATTATATCTATATAAAGACGGGGCTAGCTCCGTCTATTTTATTTGAACACATAACAAAGGATACTTTTACACTTATGAAAATCAAAATTCTTATTCTTCCTAAATTCGACATTGGTCCACTCGGCAACGGCGTTTGCGGAGAAGGGGAACTATTTTATCAGGAATTTGTCAAAGGAGGTGAAGAATATGAATTAAAAGGGCTATTTCCCGGCGAAAAATTGTTTGTGAAAGACGGCATAGCACTCACGCTAACTCACGCAGGGAAAGTAAATACAACCGCCACATTAATGGCCATTCTCACCGATCCTAGATTTGATTGTAGTGAGATGCAAACGCTATCTGTAGGTTGCGCAGGGACGAATTACGAATGCACGACTATGGGAGACGTTGTGCTTGCCAGTGCATTTGCCGACTACGACTTAGGTCATCAAGTCATAGGTTCAGATGGTAAACTAACATGGTTTCCAGACAGTGGTTTATGCGAGTATGGATGTGTCAAATTAGATCCAGAACGCATAGATTCCATCTACAAAAGGATTAAAGACATTCCATTAGACACGACCGATAAAACTATCGCATTTATGAGGCAAAATACGGTCCCAAACACGCGTGTCTACCCTACTATACTAAAAGGGACATTTCTCACCTCTGATAACTATTGGAAGGGCGAAGATGGTCATGTTATAGCAAAACAAATCAACAAATATTACGAATGTCCGGATGAATACTTAGTATCAGACATGGAAGATATTGCAGTAGCTAGAATTTTAGAAAGATTCGGATTAGCAGACAAACTAATAGCAATACGTGTATCAGTAAACTTAGACTGTTACATGAATGGTGCAACCCCTGAAAAACTGTGGAGCAACAATTGTTTTGAAGACAATATGCTTGAGGAAGACAATGAAGAAGGTGCCGATATCTTCGAAACGGCAATGCACAATCTATTTAAGGTAGGGGAATTCATAATTCGTAATGCGTAATTCTGATTATTGATTAATGGTTGAGGGTTGAGGGTTGAGGGTTGAGAATTGCCAAATCCGAACCGTGGAAACGGTTCCCTTCTACGCAGGCCATGGTTGGGACATATGCCGGAGGCATTGTGCCTACCGTGGACGGTTAATGATTAACGATTAATGATTAATGGTTGAGGGTTGAGGGTTGAGGATTGAGGATTGAGGGTTGATGGTTGTGCATATGCAAATCCGAACCGTGGAAACGGTTCCTTTCTACGCAGGCCATGGTTGGGACATATGCCGGAGGCATTGTGCCTACCGTGGACGGTTGACGATTAACGATTAATGATTAATGGTTGAAGGTTGAGGGTTGAAGGTTGAGGGTTGAAGGTTGAGAATTTCCAAATCCGAACCGTGGAAACGGTTCCTTTCTACGCAGGTCATGGTTGGGACATATGCCGGAGGCATTGTGCCTACCGTGGACGGTTAATGATTAACGATTGATGATTATCGATTAATGATTAACGATTGATGGTTGATGGTTGATGATTCATGATTACTCTCCCTCAAATCCGCAGGATTTCTCTGTGCCCATAAAAATAACCAGGCGGGTTTAAGCGCCGACCCTTCGTTCATATGGAAACATCTCCGCGTCCCCTGTGCCTCTGTGGTTATTAATCCGATATGCGGCATTGAGGGCAACAGGATTTAAAACAAAAAAGAGGCAACCTCAAATGAGATTGCCTCTTGAAAGCGGCGGCTACCTACTCTCCCGAAATTCAGTACCATCGGCGATAGCGAGCTTAACTTCTCTGTTCGGAATGGGAAGAGGTGGGACCTCGCTGCCATAACCACCTTAATGCCTTATGACTTTTGACTATGCGAAAGAC
>JAZUIF010000126.1:0-19856 GCA_045642085.1 Paludibacteraceae bacterium
CCGATGTCTGTCGTCTCCACTTCTTTAACTACTGACAATTTGAAACTCATGCTGTAGTCCTTCTGCGTCCGCTTCACGTAACCGTTTTCTTTTTCTTTCATAACGTCTCTTTTTTTGTAACGCTATTTCAGGACTAGACATCATTAAAATACAAAAAGGTTGACCGATTTGGCCAACCTTTTTTAGTGAAAGAATAGATATAGGGATTTATTTTCTTCTGATGTAAATCTTCTTGTTGTTGAAGATGTATAGACCCTCTTTCAATCTAGCTAGAGCATCTTTCAAGTAGACATTCTTCATCACTACAGTTCCTGAGACTGTGTAGATGTCGCCTGCCTGCTCGTAGACATCTGCTGTAAGATTTGAAGAAGCAGAGGAGTCGTTTGCCAAAACTGTAATGTCCACATCTAGAGACGCTGAACATCCAGAGAACGTATCTATAGCAGTAAAGAAATATTTACCAGACTTCTTTATGTTATCTAAAATGTATGGCTCAGAATATATGTTTACGAAGTTGTTCTCAGTGACTGTGTCTTTGTATACATTTAGGATTATACTTGCGTTTGGAACATTTATGCAGCCATTTGTATTCCAATCATATGTAAGCGTTGTTCCTCGGATCTCTACTATAGATCTCAAACTTACACTATCTTTTGCGTGTACAGTAGTGTCTCCTCCGAATATCTGTACAAGTTCATCCTTCTCTGGCACAAGAATATGGACGGTATCGAAAATGGTTCCAGTACAGTAGTTCTTGATTGTGAAGATTAAATCAGTAGACTCGGTGATTGTATCGCCTATCTGCATGTTCGCAGTGTAGTAGTAAGATCCACATTTGCAATCTTCTTCTTTAGGTAAAACAAAATATGGAACTGTGAATACACAATTGCCTGCAAATTCTGCAATTGCAGTGTCTTTGAAAAGCTGGAAAGTTGCTCCAGAGTTATCCAAATGTATTATATAGGCGACGATAGTGTCTACATAAGAGCTATCCAATCTCGCTGCCAACTTGATTGTCACATCATATTTGTAGTGCTCACATGCTGACGTGTCATCTGATTGTGTACTTTCTATGATTGTATCCAATGAAAGTGGACAGATGCAATCAAGTAGAGGGTTAATTGCCATGATAGAGTCGTCTCTCAAATAATACGAAGGACTGTCCATTACATAATCGTGGTACTCTTTTGGACCATTGTAGTTGAGCCACATTACGCTACTAGAACAATCATCCACGCTGATGAGTGCACTCATATTAGCATGACAACCAGTAACAGTGTCGCTCATAGTGAACATGTATATGTTCGAAGTGGCAGGAGTATTTAAAATCGGATCTCCAAGAAGATCGATATACTTCTTCCATGCTATAGTGTCAATAGGTTGAACATTTAGTTCGCGATAAAGATTATGGTCGAAGTATTGGAATAGACTATCTTTGTTGAAAATTATAGGAAAGGGTTCTTTTGAACGCCACATCGACGCAAAATAAGAGTATGTAAGTGATTCTACTTCCTCATACTCTCCAGTTAAATAGTTTTTAATCCAAACAGTTCCATTCTTATATGTAGGAAGAGAAATAGCATGCAAATTTTCGCTAGCACAAACTACAGTGTCCTGGATATGCAATTCAGGCATTTTACCTGCTGAAATTACAACATTGATAGTGTCGTTGCTTGATAAAGAGTCTATAAAGGTAGCTCCGTGGATGATGTTATTACCTCCGTTAGATAGGGAGTAAACCATGTTGTCTGCCATTGCTGAATAAGCACCCCATGTCCAGCCTACTAACTCTTCCTCAATGGCTTTGTGTTGATCGTCTGTCAATCCTAAGTTTGTAGGAATTTCCTTAACTACAAAACCACATCTTTTGTTGCCGTCTGGTACAGCAGGAATGGTAATGTTTTTTACTGTAGCAAACGAACTTGCTGCGGTAAGCAAACCTAAACTAAGTGATAAAAGTTTTCGCATAAGCAAAAAAAATAAATAAAATTCGACTTCACAAATAACTACATTTTTCTCATTCATTGATGTGGAAAATATATTTATTCGCATTTAATTTGTCGCAAATATATAAAAGGTTTGTACTTTCTCGCATTTCATGTCGTAAAAATGTATCGTTTTATCGCTTTTTTACGTATTTGTTATCGGTTAAAGAGTATCTTTACTCAAAAATATATTGAACTATGCTAACAATGATTGTTTACTACCGTTGTAAAGACGGTCAACGAGATGCTTTTATGTCAGCGTTGAAGAAAGAGGGAATAGCGGAAAAGAGCCGCGTCGAGCCAGGAAATATGCAATATGATTATTTTCTCCCTGTCGACGACGCGAATACTGTCCTTCTTTTGGAGAAATGGGAGAGCGTGGAAGCTCAGAAGATTCACACAGAGACAGATAATTTCAAGAAACTTGGTGAGATCAAAGCGAAGTATGTTGCGACGGTAGATATAGAGAAATATTAAAAAAGAAATGCGGAATGCTGAATTTGTTCTATTCAACATTCCGCATTTTGCATTTATAATTTCGCATTATTTAAAAATCTCCTTCAACATATTTCCCATCTTCACTCTCAATTCTCCACGTGAGCATGAGAAATTGTTTACCATCAAGCAGACGGCGTATGTCTTGCCGTTATGCTCAACATAACCGGCATAATTCTGTACTCTCTCCATACTTCCGCTCTTGAAGTGAGCCTTGCCTTTCAACGGTGTGTTTGCCAAGAAACTCTTAACTGTACCGTTGACTCCACATGTCGGCAACGATTCGTAGAAGGCATTTCCGTACTTGCTCTTTGTCTTCATGTAGATAAGCACATCAACAAAGAAATTTGGATTGATGGCATTCTTCATACTAAGTCCAGAACCGTCGACTTGATATGTGCCTTTGGCATTCACTCCATGTGAGTTCCACCATCCGAACGCAGATGTGATGGATTTGCCGTATGACGATGTGTAACTGTTGCGTAAACCTAAATATAGGAAGATATTCTCTGCAAATAGATTGATGCTGTGGTAGTTTGTCTCACGGCAAATCTCCGAAAGTGGGGCAGAGTAGTGAGTGTAAAGTAGTTTGCACGAATCCGACTTCGTAAAATTCTCTATTCTTGTAGTGGATGCGTCTTTTGTGAATTCGATACCTCCCTCTTTTAGATTCTGCTCAATCGCATCTGCCACGAAAAGTGCTGGCTCTGGGTTTTCTGCTTGAATCTCCTGTGGTTTTCCCAACTCGAATGGTCCCTCGATAGTCTTATTCCAAGAGAAATCAGTCGACATTACTCTGTATGGGACATCTTTGTTGATTATGTTGATGTTAAGGAGATTTGTCTTTGGTGCTGTGTAAGAGACTTTAGCGATTGAATCCTCTGCTGAATTCAGAATTCCGATGCGGATTATATTGTCGTAGGCACAGATAGCAGATGCTCCAACACCATAGTATGTGCCGATATCCTCAACAAGCCAGATAGGCATCTGGGCACACTGAGCATATAGGCTTGCGTCGCCAATCACTGCACCGTCTACCTTCTTTATTCCTGCTTTGCGGACGGCGTCGGATGCGGCAAGGAAGAAGTCTGGCTGTGTCTTGCATGGTTTGCCATCTACGTCGCGATATAGAGGCTCCTTTAATGGCTTAGTGTATTTAGATGCAATAGTAGGGTCTCCACCACCCACTACATAGATGCCTCCATGTAGAGTGGAGTCTTTTGAAAGATGACCTTCCATCACCACTTTTGTCTCAAATCTGAAAGTGTCGGATAATAAATCTAAAGCACAGGCTGTTGTGACCAATTTAGTGATTGAAGCTGGAATAAGGTTGGTATTCCTACGGTATTCAGCCACAATCTCACCTGTCTCAACCTCCTTGATCAAGATTCCGACTCCAGCGTTGTGAAGACCTGGAGCATCCACGAATTCTTTCACCGCAGGATTCAGCTCTTGTGCGTTTGCGATGATGCTTATTAGAGAAAATACGATTAGTAATAATTTCTTCATTTTTTTTGTGACGTTGACGTTAACCTTGACGCTAACCTTTAATATTATTGCCAAAACGGCGACTGTTTAAGCCGCCGAATTATGAATTATGCATTGTGAATTATGCATTAACCTTTGTGTCTTGCCTTTAGCTCTCTTGCCAAATCTTCGATTCTGATGCCTTTGCTAGTAAGCAATACGATTAGGTGGTAGATCATATCTGAACACTCGTAGATGAACTGGTCGTTTGTACCATTGATTGCCTCTACGATAGCCTCGATAGCCTCTTCACCTACCTTCTTACACATCTTTGGAGCACCGCCCTTGAATAGCTTTGTTGTGTAAGAACCTTCTGGCATTTCTGCGTGACGTTTCTCGATGAAATCCTGTAGCTCAGTTAGGAAAGCAAGATCCTTCACATTTTTAGAACCAAGGAACTGGTTAGCTCCGGTAGTTGAACCCTTTGGAAGAGCCTGGATAAGCACGCTGTCGCCAGCTGCCGACTTTTGGATTTCAGCCACCTCCATTGTGTCGTTGTATTCTCCAGCCAACACATTCTCGTCTGAGCCTGTAGCTGGGTTGTGGAGCATTACGACTTTGGAACTCTCCATCTTTGAAATTGTCTCCTCAGTCACGAAACCGATGCGTAGCACTTTGCTGTTTCTCTCGTCTTGTACGCAAGCAGGAATCATTGTATTTGCCATATCTTTAAATATAATATCAATCTTTTTTCCCAACGGTAGCTTTTTCACTGCGTGAAAAATCAACCATTGGCTGTTAAAACAACCGTTCCACGGTTTAGCAATTGGCTATCCGTGGAGCGATAAATATTTATTCAGCACTTTTCTTAGTGCTCTTCTTTGCAGTTGTTTTTGCTGTCGACTTGGCAGCGGTCTTTGTAGTCGACTTAGCAGCTGCCTTTGTCTTCTTAGCTGGTGCTTTGTCGGCCTGCTCTGCGATTATCTTGCGACAATCATCGATAGTCAACGCTTTAGCATCTGTGCCTTTCGCAATCTTATAGTTGACGCCATCTTTAGCGATGTATGGTCCGAAACGTCCGTTAAGGACTTCAATCTCGACTCCATTATCATCAAACTTATTGATTACTTTATTCTTTATCTCCTCACGCTTAGCCTCGATGATCTTGATACAGTCTTCATTTGTCACTGTAAGAGGATCATATGCTTTGGCAAGTGAGTAAGCCTGACCGTTGTGCTTGATGTATGGACCGAATCTTCCGACTGCCACAACCAAGTCTGTATCTTCGTATGTTCCGACTGTACGAGGAAGTTTGAACAAATCAAGAGCCTCTTCCAATGTGATAGTCTCAAGATGCTGGTTTTTGCGTAGGGATGCGAAACGTGGTTTCTCTTCATCTTCTGTCGCACCGATCTGAGCGATGGCACCGAAACGAGCAATCTTAACGAATACATCCTTGCCACTTGCTGGGTCAACACCAAGCTTACGCATACCATTCTTACGCTCGCTGATCTGGGATGCATCCTCTACGAGTGGATGGAAATCGTGGTAGAAGTCGTCGATCATATTCTCCCACTTAACATTTCCTTCCGCTACCTCATCAAATTTATTCTCAATCTTCGCTGTGAAGTTGTAATCTAGAATCTCAGGGAAGTAGTCAGTCAAGAAATCATTTACCACGATAGCTGTATCTGTCGGTACAAGTTTCTTTCTGTCTGCTCCGTATGTCTCTGTTTCAGTAGTCTCTGTGATCTTGTTGTCCTTAAGCACCAAAGTCTGGTAGCTTCTTTTCTGACCTTCCAAATCACGCTTCTCTGCATATTCCTTGTTCTGAATAGTAGAGATTGTTGGTGCGTATGTAGATGGACGACCGATACCAAGCTCCTCAAGCTTATGTACAAGTGAAGCCTCGCTGTAGCGTGGAGGGTGCTGAGTGAAACGCTCAGTAGCATTGATCTCTTTTGGCTGAGATAGCACCATTCCCTTATTAAGTGGAGGAAGCACTGATGTGTTGCTCTCCTCGTTGTTCTCCTTACTCTCCTGGTAAACTTTCAAGAAACCGTCGAATTTCACAACCTCACCATCTGCAACAAACTTATATGTGTCGTCGCCACATTCGATAGTGACAGTTGTCTTTTCGATTTCGGCATCAGCCATCTGAGATGCGATTGTACGCTTCCAGATTAGGTCATATAGTTTTTGAAGGTTGTTGTTGCCTTCTACTGTTTGATTCTCTATATATGTAGGACGGATTGCCTCGTGTGCCTCCTGAGCTCCCTTTGCCTTTGCTGTGAAACGGCGAGACTGAGCATATTTCTCACCCATAGTCTCAGTGATAGTCTTCTTTGCAGTGTTGATAGCAAGGTCTGAAAGATTTACTGAATCGGTACGCATGTAAGTGATCTGTCCTGCTTCATACAACTGCTGTGCAAGCGACATTGTCATGTTCACTGAGAAACCAAGTTTGCGGGCAGCCTCCTGCTGAAGAGTAGAAGTGATGAATGGAGCGGCTGGACCTCTCTTGATTGGCTTAACGCTGATGTCCGACACCTTAAACTCCGCATTTTTGCACTTCTCCAAAAATGCGCGTGCCTCTGCCTCTGTTTTGATTCTCTGTGGAAGTTCTGCTTTAAGAGTAGACGACTTGCCTTTCGCATCTACTACAGTAAAGATGGCTTGTATTCTGAATGAAGATTCACTAACGAAATTCTGAATCTCCTTTTCTCTGTCTACGATAAGACGCACTGTTACCGACTGCACACGTCCTGCTGAAAGAGACGGACGAACCTTTTTCCAAAGCACTGGAGAAAGCTCAAAACCTACGATACGGTCTAATACGCGTCGAGCTTGCTGAGCCGAAACCAAATTATCGTCGATGTCACGTGGATTTTCGATTGCGTGTAGAATAGCAGTCTTTGTGATTTCATGGAATACGATACGACGTGTATTCTCCTTCTTTAGCTTCAAAACATCAAATAGATGCCAAGCGATAGCCTCTCCCTCGCGGTCCTCATCGGATGCCAGCCACACAATCTCTGCGTCCTTTGCCTCCTTAATCAAATCATCCACGAGTTCCTTCTTGTCGTCAGGAATTTCGTATAGAGGTTCGTAGTTGTTGTCCAGATTGATGGACATTCCACTTTTTTTAAGGTCGCGGATGTGTCCGTAGCTCGATTTCACCACGAAATCCTTCCCTAAAAATTTACCGATTGTCTTCGCTTTCGCAGGAGACTCTACTATAACTAAATTCTTGTGCATTTTATCGTACCTAAAATCTTTTTTGCAAAGAAAAATAAAAAATCTTTCATATACTCATATATTTGCGTTTTATTTGGCAATTTTTTGAAAACTTATGCATTGATATGATTGAAATTGGAAAAATTCGTGAGTTGATGGCTCAAAGAGGCGTTGATGCTATCGTGGTGGGTGATAGCGACCCTCATTTCAGCGAATATCCCGCAGATTGCTTCTGCCTCCGCTCTTTTTTGAGTGGTTTCGATGGTTCAAACGGCACTCTTGTGGTAACAAAAAATGATGCTGCTCTTTGGACTGATTCAAGATATTATTTGCAGGCGACTGAACAACTGCGTCCTGCTGGCATCCGTATGGTGAAGCAGGAGATCGAAAGTTCGATTCCAGAATTTTTATCGTCAGTTTTGAATTCCGGTGACGTGATTGCCCTTGATCCATGGAACACGTCTCTGTCGGAAGAAAAAGAATTTATGAATGTAGGGGCAATTCCTTGTGGTTGCCCAGATGATGGTTGTCACAGTAAAATCATGAAGATTTCCTACGATGAAAGTTTATATGAATCGTTGTGGTTTGGTCAGCAACCGAAGATGTCGGATTCTAAATTATTCATCCATTCTGAGAAATATGCAGGTGAGTCGGCAAGGTCAAAAATAGATAAATGCCGTAAGTTTTTCGAGTCCAAAAATGCGGACGCGATGCTCGTCTCGACACTTGACGAAGTGGCGTGGGTGACAAATCTTAGAGGTGCGGATTCCCTATGCACTCCGATATTTTACTCATATTTAATAATTGAAAAGAATAAATCGACGTTGTTTGTCGACACTCTGAAAATCACTGAGGATGTACAATTTTATTTATGTGCGAATGGTATAAACGTAGCTTCATATTCGGCATTCGCACAGTGTTTGCGTGATAGTTTGTCTGGTGCATCAGTTTTGTTGGAGAATGCAAAATGTAATATTGCGACATCTAGAATTCTAAATAAGAAGGTGTCGTCGACACGAAAATTCATTGAGGAATTGAAGTCAGTCAAGAATACGATTCAGCTGGAATGTGAGAGAAAAATTATGGTGGATGATGGAGTAGCTCTTGTCCGACTTCTAATGTGGTTGGAGAAAAATCGTGACAATGGTTTGCATGAGACTGATATTGCCGACAAGATAGCTGAGTTGAGAAAACAGTCGTCGGAATATATTTGTGAAAGTTTTGATACGATTGCTGGGTTTGCAGACCATGGAGCCATTGTTCACTATTCAGCAAAGAAGGGTAGTGATTATAAATTGACTCCTGACAATATTATTTTGATTGATACAGGTGGAAATTATCTTGGTGGCACAACAGATATCACACGAACAGTATCGTTGGCAGAATCTCCGTCGGCTGAGCAAAAACGTGATTATACATTGGTGTTGAAAGGTCATATAGCGATTCAACTACAGAAGTTTCCTGTCGGAACGGTTGGTTTTCAAATCGATACGCTTGCCCGCCAATACATGTGGAATGCAGGATTGAATTATGGACACGGCACAGGTCATGGAGTGGGACATTTCCTTGGAGTGCACGAAGGTCCGCAGTCGATGAGCAAAAAAAGTGCAAGTTATGAACTAAAGGAAGGAATGTTCATAACAGATGAGCCAGGACTTTATCGTACAGGCAAGTGGGGAATTAGAATAGAGAATATGTTGGCTGTGAAGAAAGCAGAAACGACTGATTTTGGGGAGTTTATGCAATTTGAGACACTGACACTATGCCCATACGACCGCAAGCTGATAGAGGAGTCGATGCTAACAGAAGAAGAAAAAAAATGGTTGAACGACTATCATGCTACAGTCAGAACTCGTTTAACAAATTTTTTGAATGTTGAAGAAAATGCTTGGCTTGAAGTGCAAACTAAAAACTTTATTTAGTACATTTGCAGAAATTAAAAAGAAACAACAAAAGAAATAGATATGAAAAAAATCATTTTCTCATTTTTGGCGTTGATATGTGCAGCTTTTTCATTTGCAGCGCCAGCTACTAAGGAAGGCCCATATCATATTGAGGTCAAGATGACGGATATCAAAGACACATCAAAAGTGTTTTTGGCTTTCTACTACAACGGAAAGACATATTCGAAAGATACAGCACAGTTCAATGGAAAAGGAGTTGCCGTTTTTGATGGTAGCAAAAGAGAGGCAGACAAGCAGAGACTAGATGAAGGAATGTATATTGTCTACTTCAAGCAAGACAAGTTCTTTGATTTGCTAGTCGGAAAAGACCAGAACATCAAGCTAAAGGCAGACACAACAGATTTGACACCAGTAGTGACTATGGGAGATGAGTCAGTTCATTTCTCTAATCTTGTCAAATTCATGTCGGAGAAAAACAAGGAGCGTAAGGATGCTGTAGAAAGTAAAAAGGCAGGAAAGATGGATTCTCTTACTTTCGATACAAAGATGAAGAAGCTTTCTGAAGAGGTAGAGGCGTTCCAGAAGAAAGAGATTGAGTCGACAAAAGGAACTTTCTATTCTTCGTTTGTAAAAGGAACAATTTCTGTAGAAGTTCCTGATTTCGCAGAGTTGCCTGACACTGCAAGACCAATGGCAAGATATCAGTTTACTAAGAATCACTTTTTTGACAATATCGATTTGTCAGACCCTCGTATGTTGAGAACTCCATATTTCTCAGGTAAGGTAGACAATTATATGACAAGATTGATTCCTATTCCAGATTCATTGTATGAAGCTGCAGACGTATTGATTCAGAAGAGTCAAGGAAACAAGGAGACATACCAGACAATGCTAAGCAAGATGATGAATTATGGCTTGAAGAGTAATATGATGGGTATGGACAAGATGTGGTATCAGATTGCAGAGAAGTATTATTTGTCAGGCAAAGCAGAATGGGCAGACTCATCTTGGATTGAGGATTTGAAGGCAGAGTGCAAGAAAGTACGCTACAATATGATTGG
Source organism: Paludibacteraceae bacterium (assembly GCA_045642085.1). Lineage (GTDB taxonomy): Bacteria > Bacteroidota > Bacteroidia > Bacteroidales > Paludibacteraceae > UBA1723. Next base: position 10,150 of record JAZUIF010000126.1, read on the forward strand.
TATGACAGCCAAGAACTTGAAGATGCGTCGTCAGGACTCTACAATGATACAGTTAAAGGATTTGCGTCCTGAGAATGGAAAGAATGAGTTTGTGCTTGTATACTTCTTTGAGCCAACATGTGGACACTGTAAGAAGATTACACCAGTATTGCACGACTCTGTCTATGTAAAGTATAAGGACAAAGGATTTGAGGTGTTCTGCTGCTATACACAGACAGACAAGAAAGAGTGGACAGATTTCTTGAACAAGCATAATTTGCACGATTGGGTTAACGTATGGGATCCAGGAAGAGAATCATATTTCTGGGAGTTCTATGATGCGACAGTTACACCAGGAGTGTACTTGCTAAACAAGGAGAGAAAAATTGTAGCAAAGAAGATAAGCACAGAGTCTTTGGATCAGATTTTGGAGGAAGAGTTGATAAAACGAAAACAAGAGAAAAAAGATTAAAAAAGTAGTTTGCCAACATAAAAATGGCCGTTTTTAATCAAATTTATCAACTTTTTTGCAATAAAATCACAAAAGTATTTTGCAAGAAATAAAGTTTATCTATTTTTGCCAACCATACAATACGGGCGAACTCGAAAAAAGGAAGAAGGGTTAACCTGAATGGTATGAATTTAAGTTAGAAATAAAATTAGTAAATTATCTTATACTCGAAAGGTACTATGAAACACTTAAAGCTTTTTACGCCGGTCACAGCGATGTTGATCTTAGGAGCTTTGACTACATCATGTGGTAAGAAGTCCTTGAAAGATTCACAAGAATCGAATGTAACCGGATGGAAGTACAACGACAAAGAGAACGGTGGTTACCAGGTAACTATCGGTTATGAACAGGATACACCGACTGGTATGACATTCATCCAGGGTGGTACTTTCACAATGGGTCGTGTTATTGAGGATGTATTAGGAGATTGGAATAACATTCCACGTCGTGTCACTGTAGCTTCGTTCTACATGGACCAATATGAGATTGCCAATGTAAACTGGCGTGAGTATTTGTACTGGATGTCAAATGTATTCCACAATACTCCTGAGTTGATCGAGAGAGCTCGCCCTGACACTTTGGTATGGCGTGAGGAGTTGTCTTACAACGAGCCATATTTGGAGTACTACTTCACACACGTGTCATACAACTACTATCCAGTTGTAGGTGTGTCTTGGGAGCAGGCAAGCGATTTCTGTATTTGGCGTTCTGACCGTGTAAACGAGAGAAGAATGGTTGAAGCAGGAACAATCCAGTATCCAGATTTCCAGGCATTGAAGGGAAATACAGATGCTAACGATATCGCTCAGAACCAGGTATTCAGCACAGACAAGTACTTGATGAAGGGTGATTACAAGCCAACAGAAGGAAAGAAGAGTTTGAAGGATGTATACGGAAATGCAAGAAAGACTAACATGTCTGACGGTATCCTACTTCCTAAGTATCGTCTCCCAACCGAGGCTGAGTGGGAGTACGCTGCATACGGAATTCTTTCTGTAGAAGGTGAGGAAAACTACGAGGAGAAGAAGATCTATCCTTGGTATGGTCACCAGATGCGTAACCCAGGTAAAGATAAGAAAGCAAATCGCGGTCAGATGTATGCTAACTACGTAAGAGGTCGTGGTGACTACATGGGTATCGGAGGAAGCTTGAATGACCACGCTACAATTACAGCTCCAGTTGATGCCTTCTGGCCAAATGAGTTCGGTCTATACAACATGGCTGGTAACGTAAATGAGTGGGTACTTGATGTATATCGTGTTTTGACTTCAGATGATGAGCAGGAGTACAACCCATTCCGTGGTAACCAGTATGTAAGCCCAGTAATGGAGCAGACAACTCTTGAGGATGGTACTACAGCTAAGGTTCCTCAGATCGATAGCCTTGGTCGTGTTATCTTCGCTATCCCAGCTGATAAGGATACAGAGCTTGACAAGTACGCTCGTCTTGATGTAAGAAACTTCAAGGATGGTGATGGCCAGAGTGCTCTTGATAGAAATCAGTGGACTGCAATCGTTGATCCAGATATCGCAACTAAGAAGTTGTATGATCCAGATGCTGGTCAGGCTGTTTCTAAGTTGACTTCTAACATCTCTAACACAACTCGTGTTTATAAGGGTGGTTCTTGGAAGGATCGTTCATACTGGTTGAGCCCAGCTCAGAGACGTTATCTTGATCAGACTAAGTCTCGCAGCGACCTAGGTTTCCGTTGCGCTATGTCTAAGGTAGGTCCTGAGGATGATAACAGATAAACAGTAAGTTTATAAAAACATAAGAAACGGAGCTTCCAATTTTTGGAGGCTTCGTTTTTTGTTGATTAACAAAGAATTTGAAGATTATATTGCAGTTGTCTAAAATGAGGATTGTTAAGAACCCATATTTGGATTTTGCCTTGCCCATCTCTAACGCGAGATCGTACGATGTGCAAAACAAACGTGTTTGGACAACTTGTATATAATTGCCAAGAATTTTATAAGACAAAGAAATGGATATTAAATCGATATATTCTCTTTTCGTCCAATGTGATGGTGTCTCTACAGACAGCAGAAAATGCCAGAAGGATTCGATGTTTGTTGCTTTGAAAGGTGATAACTTTGATGGCAATGTGTTCGCTGAGAGCGCTATTGAAGCCGGGTGCAAATATTCACTAACAAGTGATGAATCTCGTGCTAATAACAAAACAATTTTCTATGTTCCAGATACGTTGCTTGCTCTTCAACAGTTGGCTTCTTATCACCGCCAACAAATGAACGCAACAGTGATCGCAATCACTGGAACAAATGGTAAGACTACAACTAAGGAACTTACTTCTGCTGTGATGAAGGCTAAGTATGGTGATGATGTGGTTAATACGGAGGGTAATCTCAATAATCATATCGGTGTTCCGTTGACTTTACTTCGCATCAAATCTCATCACAAGTATGCTATTGTGGAGATGGGCGCTAATCACCCAGGTGAAATCAAGACATTGGCTGATATCGCGATGCCTGATTATGGTCTGATCACAAACGTCGGTACAGCTCATATTTTAGGATTCGGTTCTTTTGAAGGAGTAATCAAGACAAAGACAGAATTATACGAAAACTTGAAAAAGAGTAATGGCACTATCTTCGTAAATGGTGCTAATCAAAATATATTCCCAAAATCAGAGGGAGCAAAACGAATTATCTACGGAGTAGAGGGCTCAGCTTTAAACGCTACTGTAGAATCGGCAGATCCATTCTTGAAGGTGAAATTCACTAATGGTTTGTCGGCTCAGACAAATCTTATCGGTGCTTATAATCTGGAGAATGTAATGGCTGCCGCTTGTGTCGGAACTCATTTTGGAGTTGACATGTCGCAGATCGTATCAGCTTTGGAGAATTATAAGCCATCAAACAACAGATCACAGTTTATTCCGACTGCGTCAAATAAACTTATTGTCGACGCTTATAATGCCAATCCAACAAGTATGAAGGCCGCACTCGACAACTTCTTCTCATTGAAGTCAGAGTCGGAGAAGGCATTGGTGCTTGGTGATATGCGTGAGCTTGGTGCTGATTCTGAGACTGAACACAATAAGATCGTTGAGATGATTGCAGCGTCGGGTATCAAGAAAGTGATGCTTGTCGGAGATTGTTTTGCTGCCGCAGCTAAAGATGGTATGTCGACATTTAAGAATGTTGATGAACTTATCTCAGTATTGGCTGAAAATAAATTGAATGGATGCCTTGTTTTGATCAAGGGCTCAAACAGTATCAAACTTACTAAAGTTGTAGAATACTTATGAATTCAACGTTGACTTTGTTCTTGTTCTTTATCGCAATTGTTGCGGTATGGATTCTTTTCTATAATCTTCGCAGAAAACAGAAAGAGGCAGAAGAGGCTTTGCGTAAAGCTCAACTTTCTGAAGAGGAGAAGGCTAAAGAGCAGGAAGAGGAGGCTGCAAAAGAGCAGGCAGAAGATTCTGAATGTTGTGGACAGCATGAGGTATGTGAGAAGACAAACCTTATGAACACCAGTCTCAAATATGAATATTACGACGATGAGGAGCTTGATGCACTTGCTGGAATCAACCCTGAGGAATATTCAGATGAGCAGATCGCTCAATTACGAGAGGTGTTTGAAACATTGAAAGAGTATGATGTTGCAGGTTGGCTAAGAAGTTTACAGATGAGAAACATCGAGTTGCCTGAGGACATCAAAGAGGATGCTCTGCTAATTGTTAGTGATTTAAGAGAAAGAGAGAATGTTAAGTAAGGGAATTTATTTATCATTTTTCTATTTGTATTTCATGATGTGCTTCATCTTGGAGCGCATCTTGTTTGCTTTATTCAATTTCAACAGTACTTTTCAAAATGGAATTAGTGAGCCGATAAGGTCGTTTGTCCATGGTTTTCCTATGGATTTGTCGGCTAGTGGCTATTTTATGATTCCGTTTTTAGTAGCGGCGTTGATTTTTTCTTTCTGGAAAAACAAGTCTGCTGAATATAAAACCTACAAGGTGATAGGAATAGTGTTGTCGTTGATGACTGCATTTTTCTGCGTCCTTGATGTGCTGCTTTATCCAGCTTGGGGATTCCGTCTGGATGCGACTCCGTTCTTCTATATGCAGTCGCCGACAGCAGCTCTTGCAAGCGGAACTTCCTCTGATTATCTTATCTATGGGTCGCTGCTGGTAATTCTTGCGTCGGCATTTGTATTAGGATTTACATGTCTGCTATCAAAGGTTTGTGATATTTCAAAAAGAGAATCTGTTTCCAGGTTTGATGGAATTGGATTTAATCTTATCCCAACTTTACTCTCTGTCGGTTTGGTTGTTCTTGCCATTCGTGGAGGAGTAGGCGTGTCGACAATGAACCCCGGTAGAGTTTACTTTAGCGACAATGTTTATTTCAACCATCTGGCCCTCAACTTGAATTGGAATCTGATGTATTCACTTCAAAAGACAGATGATTTCTCGGAATATTACACCTTAGCTGACGACGAAGCCCAACGTATTTATGAAGAGAATTTGGCTACGTCGAGTGTCATTTGTGATTCTCTAAAATCTGATTTACGTTCGTGTGTCTCAACAAGCGACACTCTTCTCAATACGAAGCGTCCGAATGTTCTTCTTTGTATAATGGAGAGTTTTGGCGGAACTGCTTGTCGACTTACAGGAGGGGAAGATGCTATGCCTAACCTTTGCAAATTTGCAGAAGCTGGTATAGTATTCAACCGTTGTTACGCTAATAGCTTTCGTACTGATAGAGGTTTGGCATGTATACTTGCATCTTATCCAGGAATGCCTACAACCTCGCTAATGAAGGTGACAAACAAATGTCAGAATGTAAAGAAACTACCATCAGCACTTAAAGAAGTTGGGTATAAGAACTCATTCTATTATGGTGGAGATATCAATTTCACCAATATGAATTCCTTCTTAGTCATGTCGGGATATGAGAAAATCATTTGTGATGCTAATTTTTCTAAAGAACAAAAGCAATCAAAGTGGGGAGCGTATGATCATGTCTTGTTTGATTATGTAGCCAATGATTTTGAAAAAGGAGAATTTGAAGATGGATTTTTCTGTACCGTCTTGTCTTCCAGCAGTCATGAACCATTTGAAGTGCCATATAATAAACATGACGATAAATATCTGAATTCAGTGATGTATACCGATAGCTGTCTTGGCTCCTTTTTGGACAGATTCCGCCAGACAAAGTATTGGGATAATACACTTATTATAATTTTACCAGATCATTCCACAACGTTTGTAGGAGGTTTGGCAAACTCCGATTCTTTACGTTATCGAATCCCGATGGTGTGGGGTGGAGGAGCAGTGAAGAAACATACCGAAATAGATAAAATCTGTTCTCAGATTGATTTGTCGGCCACTTTGTTGAGCCAATTAGGCATAAATCATGACGATTTTATGTTTAGTAAGGATGTTTTTGACAATAATTCGCCAGAATTTGCTATTTTTGCATTCAACAATGGTTTTGGTATCATTGAAAAAGAAGGTTTCGCATCCTACGACTATGATTCTCAGAAAGAGATCGTGTCGTCAAATGTAGAAATATTAGAGAGAGGTAAATCATTTATTCAAACAGTTTATAGAGATTTTGAAAGGAGGTGATATATGATGACTTTTGATGGTGTCGTCTACGGCCCTGTCCAAAGCAGACGATTAGGATTGTCGTTAGGCATTAATCTTTTGCCTACGGAAAATAAGGTATGCTCATTCGAATGTGTCTATTGTGAATGTGGATTCACAAAGAAAGGCGTGTCAGCCAAATTTCCGTCGTTCCAGAAAGTGGAAGAAGAAATGACAGCTTGCTTGAAAGCTTTGAATGCAGAAGGAAAACATCTTGATGTTATCACTTTTGCAGGTAACGGAGAGCCGACACTCTATCCACATTTTGAGGATGTGATAGATTTGACGATACGATTGCGAGATCAGTTTCATCCAAATTCAAAGATATCGGTTTTGACAAATGCCACACGATTGGCCAATGAGTCGGTAGTGAGAGCATTGAAAAAAGTCGACAACAACATTTTGAAGATAGATTCAGCGTTTGATTCTACAGCCAAACTTATCGATGTGCCGGTAGATTCGCACTACAGCGTTGAGAAAGTGATAGAGCAGATGGCTCAATTTGATGGCGATTTCATCCTGCAGACAATGTTTCTTCGTGGAGTTGTGGAAGGCAACAAGATTGACAATACGACAGAAGAGGAAGTGAATGCGTGGTATGAAGCAGTCAGACGAATGTCGCCAAAGCAGATAATGATTTATTCAATTGATCGTGAGACACCATACAAAGAGTTGGAAAAGGTAAGTCACGAGGAGCTGGAAAAGATAGCCGAACCTTTGAGAAAAGAAGGCTTTGATGTCCAGACAGTTTAAAAGAAAAGTTTAAATCATTAAAAATCCGCATTTTTTTCATATAATTAACGTATTGAAAGAAAAAATGATTAAATTTGCGGGCAAAATAAAAACGTAACATTTAAAAATTATGATCATTGTTCAAATCAAGGAAGGCGAGAACATCGAAAAAGCCTTGAAGAAGTTTAAGAGAAAGTTTGAGAAGACTGGTGTTGTTAAGGAGTTGAGAAACCGCCAGCAGTTCACAAAGCCATCAGTGCTAAAGCGTCAGCAGAAGATTCACGCTATCTACGTACAGGCACAGTATGGTAACGAAGATTAATCGTTCTCGTGGACAGATTGATTGAAGACTTCAAACAATATATAAGGTATGAGAAGAATTATTCTTCTCATACCTTTATTGCTTATGAGAACGACCTGAACCAATTCTCTACCTTTTTATTGGAAAACTACGGTAACCTAGACATTAAAGAAATCACACACAAACATATCAGAAGTTGGATATATGAGTTGCGGCAAACAGAGAAGGCGACCAGTGTAAATCGTAAGATTTCTGCGTTAAGATCCTTCTTCAAATTCTGTAAAAGGACGACTCCTGGTTTAAAATCTCCGATGATTTCCATACGCGCGTTGAAGCAAGAAAAGCGTCTTCCTATGTTTTTAAAAATAAATGAAGTCGAAAAAATACTTGCAAATAATATAAATTTTTCAGTGTATGAAAATTTTCGCGATTTTTTGATGATTGAAACGTTTTATTCATTAGGTTTGCGTTTGTCAGAATTGATCAACGTAAAAGAAACCGATTTTGACTTAGCTAGAAAGGTCGCCACAATCCTTGGAAAGCGAAACAAGCAGAGGGCGATTCCACTTGGAGATAAGTACATTGATTTAGTGAAAAGATACCTGAAGCTAAAGCAAGAGACTTTCGAGGGTGGGGCAGAAAAGAATCTATTTGTGACGGATAAAGGAGAACAAATGAAGCCGCGAAAAGTTTATTCGATTATCCACAAACAGATTTCCGAAGTAAGCACAATAGCGAAGCGAAGTCCACACGTATTGAGGCACACGTTTGCGACAGTGATGCTAAACAATGGGGCGGAGATAGAGTCGGTGAAAGAACTTTTAGGACATTCAAATCTGGCAGCAACACAGGTCTACACGCATACGACCTTTGAGCAGATGAAAAAGATTTATAAACACGCTCATCCAAGAGCACTAAAAGAAAAATGATATGAACGTTAATTTTCAGACAATTCACTTCGACGCAAAAGCAGAGTTGAAGTCATTCGTAGACAAGAAAGTCGAGAAATTGGAGCAGTATTCAGACCAGATCACAAATGTAGATATTGCCATGAAGGTGATTAAGCCTGAGGTTGCCAACAATAAGGAAGTAATGTTGAAGGTATTGATGCCTAATAATGAGCTTGTTGTGACAAAGACAGCAGATAGCTTTGAGGAGGCATTTGACAATGCAATGGACTCAATGATCCGTTCAATCCAGAAGACAAAAGAAAAAAATAGAAATTAATCTGCAATTTTCTTTGCAGTTTAAATAAAAGTTTCTACTTTTGCAGTCGTTAATCGGAAACGCCCGGTTGACGACTCTTTTTAAGCCTCTTTAGCTCAGTTGGCCAGAGCACGTGATTTGTAATCTCGGGGTCGTTGGTTCGAATCCGACAAGAGGCTCAAGAAAGAAGGGTGTGTACCAGAGTGGCCAAATGGGGCAGACTGTAAATCTGCTGGCTCTGCCTTCGGTGGTTCGAATCCATCCGCACCCACAACGATGAACTACAGCGGCGACGCAAATGGTAGTTTGCCAATGTAGCTCAGCGGTAGAGCACTTCCTTGGTAAGGAAGAGGTCACGGGTTCAAGTCCCGTCATCGGCTCCTTAGAAAATTAATAAAATTCATTATAATTATGGCAAAAGAACAATTTGATCGTTCGAAACCGCACGTAAATATCGGTACAATCGGTCACGTAGACCACGGTAAGACTACTCTTACAGCTGCAATCACTACAGTATTGGCAAAGAAGGGTCTTTCAGAGTTGAGATCATTCGATTCAATTGATAATGCTCCAGAGGAGAAGGAGCGTGGTATCACTATCAACACTGCACACGTTGAGTATCAGACTGCTAACCGTCACTACGCACACGTTGACTGTCCAGGTCACGCTGACTACGTAAAGAACATGGTTACTGGTGCTGCTCAGATGGACGGTGCTATCATCGTAGTTGCTGCAACTGATGGTCCTATGCCTGAGGCACGTGAGCACATCCTTTTGGCTCGTCAGGTAAACGTACCAAGACTTGTTGTATTCATGAACAAGTGTGATATGGTTGACGATAAGGAGATGCTTGAGCTAGTTGAGATGGAGATGCGTGAGCTTCTTTCATTCTACGAGTTCGACGGAGACAACACTCCATTCATCCAGGGTTCTGCACTAGGTGCTCTTAACGGAGTTGCACAGTGGGAGGAGAAGGTAATGGAGCTTATGGATGCTGTTGATACATGGATCGAGCTTCCTAAGCGTGATGTTGATAAGCCATTCTTGATGCCAGTTGAGGACGTATTCTCAATCACAGGTCGTGGTACAGTTGCTACAGGTCGTGTTGAGACAGGTATCGTTCACGTTGGTGATCCAGTTGAGATCATCGGTCTTGGTGCTGAGAAGTTGACTTCAACAATTACAGGTGTTGAGATGTTCCGTAAGCTTCTTGATCAGGGAGAGGCTGGTGACAACGTAGGTTTGTTGCTTCGTGGTATCGATAAGGATCAGATCAAGAGAGGTATGGTAATCTGTAAGCCAGGTTCTGTAACTCCTCACTCTGAGTTCAAGGCTTCAGTTTATATCTTGAAGAAAGAGGA
>JAZUIF010000127.1:0-15729 GCA_045642085.1 Paludibacteraceae bacterium
TGTCTCCTTCTGGACCTTCATTTGAGTATTCTCTTAGGTTCAAATATATGGAATATGAAAAATCGGAAAATAAGCAAAAGAATAATGGAGATAACAAATAACGATAGCTCTTTATTTTATGGCTTATATTTTTGTTTTAGCATTAAATTTTGTTAATTTTGCACTCCGTTAAGTAAAAATACAACATTATACAACATAAAATGGCAGACTTAAAGAATCTAAGCATTGCTGCAGACAATATCAGAATTTTGACTGCGTCGATGGTAGAAAAGGCTAAATCAGGACATCCGGGAGGAGGTATGGGAGGAGCAGACTTTATTAACGTGCTCTATTCTAAGTACTTGCGTTATGACCCATCTGATCCAACATGGATTTGTAGAGACCGTTTCTTCTTGGATCCAGGTCACATGTCGCCAATGCTTTATTCGGTATTGTTGTTGTCTGGCAAGTTTGAGGTTTCTGACATCCAGAATTTCCGTCAGTGGGGTAGCTGCACTCCAGGTCATCCAGAAGTTTGTTTCGAGAGAGGTATTGAGAACACATCTGGTCCATTAGGACAGGGACATACTATGGCTGTAGGTGCTGCAATCGCTGGAAAGTTCCTAACTCAGAAGTTTGGAAACTGGATGGATCACAAGATCTACACATTCATCTCTGACGGTGGTATTCAGGAGGAGATATCTCAGGGTGCAGGTCGTATCGCCGGAAATCTTGGTTTGTCTAATTTGATTATGTTCTACGATGCTAACAACATTCAGCTTTCTACAAAGGTTGATGAGGTGTCGAACGAGGATATTGAGCAGAAGTATAAGGCTTGGGATTGGAACGTTATCACAATCAACGGTAACGATGCAGCTCAGATTATCGAGGCTCTTGAGGAGGCTAATGCTGAGACTTCGCGTCCAACACTTATCATTGGTAACACAACAATGGGACGTGGTTGTTTGAAGGCCGACGGTTCTAATTTCGAAGGACAGGTGTCGACTCACGGACAGCCGCTTTCTGCTGCTGGTGTTGATGTCGCTAAGACTATTGAGAATCTTGGTGGTGATCCTAACGATCCATTCAAGATCTTCGAGGAGACAAAGAAACTTTATGCTGCTCGTAAGGAGGAATTGATCGCTGACGCAAGAAAGCGTAAGGCAGAGCAGGCTGAGTGGGCTAAGAAGAACCCAGAGTTGGCTGCTAAACTTGAGCTATTCTTCAGCGGTAAACTTCCTAATCTTGATTTCTCTAAGATTGAGCAGAAACCAAATCAGGCTACACGCGCAGCTTCAGCTACAGTTCTTGGATTCTTGGCTGAGAACGTAGAGAATATGATCGTAAGTTCTGCTGACTTGTCTAACTCAGATAAGACAGACGGATTCTTGAAGAAGACTCATCCAATCGTTAACGGAGATTTCAGCGGTAAGTTCTTGAACGCCGGAGTATCAGAGTTGACAATGGCATGTATCATGAACGGTATCGCTCTTCACGGTGGTATGTACGCAGCTTGTGGTACATTCTTCGTATTCTCAGATTATATGAAGCCAGCTTACAGAATGGCATCGTTGATGCGTCTACCAGTTAAATATGTATGGAGTCACGACGCATTCCGTGTAGGAGAGGATGGACCAACACACCAGCCAATCGAGCAGGAGATGCAGGTAAGATTGTTGGAGAAGATCAAGAACCACGCTGGAAAGAACAGTATGTTGGTGCTTCGTCCAGCAGACGTATATGAGACAACTGAGGCATGGAAGATGGCTATGGAGAACACAGACACTCCAACAGCGTTGATTCTTTCACGTCAGAATGTAAACGATCTTCCTGGCGACAGAATCGCAGAGTCGAAGAAGGCAGCTAAGGGAGCATATATAGTTAAGGCTTGCCAGGGCACACCAGATATCGTAATGGTGGCTAACGGTAGTGAGGTAAGCACATTGTTTGATGGAGCTAAGCTTCTTGAGGAGCGCAAGAACTTGAAGATTCAGATTGTGTCTGCAATCTCAGAAGGATTGTTCAGAAATCAGAGCAAAGAGTATCAGGAGGAGGTTATCCCTTCATCTGCTAAGAAATATGGTTTGACTGCAGGAATCCCATGCACATTGCAAGGATTGGTTGGTTCGGACGGATGTGTCCACGGACTTGACCACTTCGGATTCTCCGCACCATATAAAGTGTTGGACGAGAAATTCGGATTCAATGCCGAAAGCGTCTACTCAGATGTGTGTGCATTCCTGAATATTTAATTCGATAGTATAAGCCACCCATTAGGGTGGCTTTTTTTATATAACTTAACTTATGACTAGAGTCGATTACAGATACCATTTCCCGTTGCCAGTATATGGAATAGTACTAATGTTGGATATTGCAATGGTGATGTTCTACATAATACTTGCGTTGCAGACCGCATTTGGAATCACTGATGATATACTTCCTGCGGATGGATTCGTTTTTTATTTCATGGGGACAGTATTGTTCTCCGGATTGTTAGCTTTCCTAACTTATATGTTGCTCACAAGTCGTGACACATTTATTTATGACAATGCGGAAAACAAATATTTCGCTGGCTATACACTCCTTGGCAAAGATAAAGGAGAGTGGAGCAATGTCGACAAAAGTTTCGCAAGAGTTGTGTTCCAGACATACGAGCAGAGTCAGACATTCAATTTCATGGGAATAAGCAAGAATAAAGTCGACGAGACAGTGTTTGAATTGAGAATGGTCAGAGACGACCAGACGTACGATTGCTTAGTGTCGACTTCAGATTTCAAATGTCTGCCCGATACATTAAAGATAGGAAAACAGATTGCCGACGCCAACGGAATCAAGTTTTTCGACTACGTGAAAGATAAGTACAGAAAGCAGAAAATCTATGTTTAATTCGTAAATCATAATTCGTAATTGTCGGTGAATGACGATATTGTGTGGTTGAACTATGCTTTATTTAATAAGATTTTCTTTTGTTTTTAGAAAATAAAAGGCAGAAAATAGTAATAGAATGAAAAAATTTTCTATTTTTGTCTTTGTAAGTGAAACAACGAATAAAAGTAAGTAATAATTAAAATTAAATAATATCAAACATGGCTAATTTGGATTTGTCAAAGTACGGCATCACTGGTTCTACAGTGATCGCACACAATCCTTCGTACGAGGAGCTTTTCAAGGCTGAAATCAATCCTGCACTTGAGGGTTATGAGAAGGGACAGGAGACTGAGCTAGGCGCAGTTAACGTAATGACTGGTATCTACACAGGTCGTTCTCCTAAGGACAAGTACATTGTAATGGACGCAAAGTCAAAGGACACTGTATGGTGGACTTCAGACTCATACAAGAACGATAACCACCCAATGTCAGAGGACGTATGGGCACAGGTAAAGGATATCGCAAAGAAGGAGCTTTCAAACAAGAACCTTTATGTTGTAGACGCATTCTGTGGAGCAAACAAGGCTACACGTCTTGCTGTTCGTTTCATCGTTGAGGTTGCATGGCAGGCTCACTTTGTAACAAACATGTTCATCCAGCCTACAAAGGAGGAGTTGGCTAACTTCGAGCCTAACTTTGTTATTTACAACGCTTCAAAGGCAAAGGTATCTAACTACAAGGAGCTAGGCCTAAACTCAGAGACATGTGTTGCATTCAACGTAACATCTCGTGAGCAGGTTATCATCAACACTTGGTATGGTGGTGAGATGAAGAAGGGTATGTTCTCAATGCAGAACTACTACTTGCCTCTACAGGGTATCGCTTCTATGCACTGTTCAGCAAACTGCGATATGAACGGTCAGAACACAGCTATCTTCTTCGGTCTATCAGGTACAGGTAAGACAACTCTTTCAACAGATCCTAAGCGTAAGCTTATCGGTGATGACGAGCACGGTTGGGACGATGAGGGCGTATTCAACCTAGAGGGTGGATGCTACGCTAAGGTTATCGGTCTTTCTAAGGAGCACGAGCCAGATATCTACGGAGCTATCAAGCGCAACGCACTTCTTGAGAACGTAACTGTTGATGCTAACGGTAAGATCAACTTCGACGATAAGAGCGTAACTGAGAATACTCGTGTTTCTTATCCAATCAACCACATCAACAACATCCAGCCAGGATCTTCAGCTCCAGCTGCAAAGAACGTTATCTTCCTTTCTGCTGACGCATTCGGAGTATTGCCTCCAGTATCTATCTTGACTCCAGAGCAGACTCAGTACTACTTCCTATCAGGATTTACTGCTAAGCTTGCTGGTACAGAGCGTGGTATCACAGAGCCAACTCCAACATTCTCAGCTTGTTTCGGTCAGGCATTCCTTGAGTTGCACCCAACTAAGTATGCTGAGGAGCTAGTTAAGAAGATGAAGAAGTCTGGTGCTAAGGCATATTTGGTTAACACTGGATGGAACGGAACAGGTAAGCGTATCTCTATTCCTGATACTCGTGGTATCATTGACGCTATCCTTTCAGGTGATATCTTGAAGGCTTCTACTAAGAAGATCCCTATGTTCGACTTCGAGGTTCCAACAGCTCTTCCAAATGTAAACCCTGGTATCCTTGATCCTCGCGACACTTACGACTGCGCTTGCAAGTGGGAGGAGAAGGCTAAGGATTTGGCTGCTCGTTTCATCAAGAACTTCGAGAAGTACACTACTAACGAGGCTGGTAAGGCTCTAGTTGCTGCTGGTCCAAAGTTGTAATCAAACGCTATTAATTAGCATATTTATAAGAGACGTGAGCAATCACGTCTCTTTTTTATTTGATCTTTTTTATAGTTTTTTATGAAGAAATTTCATATAGTTTTAATCTCGATTTACGCAGCCCTTTTTGTTTGCTATCTTGTATGTCGCTCTTATCTAAATGTTAATGAGATAGATAGACTAAATGATAAGATAAAGGAATATCAATTAGTCAGCGATTTTCACGAGGATAGAGCCTTTGTTGTAAAGGATGGAAAACTGGGATTCATCGACAAATCAGGAGATTTGGTGATTCCAATGAAATGGGATTATGAAGATGTTTACGAAATCCGAAGTGAAGATGTGAAATTTGAAAATGGTCGTTGCTTCTTGCCGAGAATGAACAATAATTCTAAAGAGTATTATATAATAGATAAATCTGGTAATGAGTTATATTCTGGTGATTATATAAGAACTGAAAAGTTTGATGATTTTGATATAATGTATGTACAAAATGATTCTCTAAATGAAGTATATTTTGTATATGCAGACCATATAGATAAAATTAAAGAATTGGAAAATGATAATCCAATCATCGCTTATCATTACAATTATAAAGAATCAGATAAAGAAACACAGGTGGTTTTTTCGTTGGAAAATCTATGTGGTGGAAAAATAGTGGGGGAGAAAAAATTGGAAGAGGAGTACGGCTATAAATCATTTAGATATTGTAATTATAGTTTTGATAGCCGTGGTTTGCTCTTACTCCAGAATGTCAAAACCAACAAATATGGATTCGTGGACAAAAAGGGAAATATTGTGGTTCCATTTGATTATGATAATGCAATTTGTTTTTGTTATGGACTGTTGATTGAGGTTATTTGTTTGTCTCATGAATCAGAAATCGGATTGCAAAAATATCCAATTTATTGTAATGTTTACAAGGATGGACGTTTGTTGTATGAGAAACTTCCGTTTTATGATGAGTCTAGATTATGTGATGGAATGTTTTTGTTTTTTGGTTGTAAACTAAAAGACATGTATGAAAGATTTGAATTTTTGCAAGAAGACGAATATAAATTTCCTGAGTCTATCGAGAAAACAATATTTTTGGATATTGATGGAAATGAAGTGGATAGATTTCCGTTTGGAAAGAATTATTTGCGAAATATAAAAGATAGAGAGTATCAATTGGAAGATGAGGACGGAAAGCTTTTATATCCATATCCATTTGAAATCTATTCCAGATTCCAAAATAGTGTCTATGTTGAAGTCACGAAATGTCCTGGAGATTTTCGCTTTCATCGAATTTCGGATACTGGAGACACAATACTTACTGTTTATGCTCAATATAAGGATGCAGGTTTAATAAATCCAACTGATACACTATCAGCTAATGTCTATCCGCTTTGTGAATATAATAAAGAATTAAGTGAGACGGATAATTACTTAAATTGTCATTTTTCAAAGAAAAGCCATTATGTTGATCATCATGAAAAATTTACCTTGAGTCAATTGGGAAAAGGACGTTTTCTACCTTTTGATGTCGATCTTGTTTCTTATTTTTCAGACGGATTGCTAAGGTTGAAATTGGGTGATAGATATTTCTTTGTTGATGAAAACTTAAATGGAATCGACAATATTAAAAAAACTGTCAACAAATAGAAAAAACAACTTTATCAACACTATAAACAAATTATGAACATTTTTTTATGTGTTTGTTGAAAAAACGATTGTGTATGTTTTTGTTTAAATAACTGATTGATTTATTTTTGTATGGTTTGTTGTGCGAAAGCGTAACATATTATAGTAAATCATAAATAGCAAAGAGCTTGTTTTTAATAAAAATGTGTACGATAATTCGTCATATATCATCATATATTAGGAGTGTCCTAATTCTTGCCATCATGGTGTTGAATTTAGGAGCACATAAGGTGTGTGCGGAATTAGAAATAGATGATATAAATAATCCAGAAAAACCCTATAAAATCAATAAAGCAGAAGATTTAGTGAATGCTTTCAATCTCATGAATGAGTGGATTGATTTTTGGAGTTTTGATCAACATGTGTTCAGTATTTCTCTTGAGAGTGATATTGATATGGAAGGCGTCGATTTTACTTCAACACAGGGATATTCATTGCCTGTTTTTTTTGAGGGAAATAATCATACTATTAAAAACTTGAAATTTACCGGATTTGATGAAGGTGTCAATTCTGGATTATTTCCTTCATTATATAATGGTTCGATTGTCAGAAATATAAATTTTGAAAATATTGATGTGATTTTACCAGGCCGAATAAGTGGTGTTATTGCTGGTATTATTAATGATAATGTTGAAATTTCAAATTTGAATATTTCGGGTAAAGTTGTCTTTTCGTCATCAGCTCCAAAATATATTGGTGGTGTTATCGGTAACATGAGTTCAGGATCTAATATCATTTTTAGGGACATTACCGTAGATTTGGAATATGATGTGAAAAATGAAGTTTCTGCATTTGGAGGAATCGTTGGTTGCATTGATGGTGCGTCATCAACATATTATAATTTGGTAAATCGATCAAAGAATACCGTAAGTATTTATAATTCAACTTCTGGAGTGGGTGGAATAGTTGGTTTTATTCAAAAACCTGAAAAATATAAATTCCACGATTGCTCTAACTATATGGGCATAGAGTCCGGTTCGCCATATGTCGGTGGTATTGTCGGTTTCTCAGGCAAACCAACTCGTTATTCAAATGTAATGGAATTGTATAATTGCACCAATGCGGGTAATGTTTATTCCCAGTTTGGACATTGTGGTGGAATAGCTGGATCTACAATACAAGTTAAAATTTCAAATTGTGTAAATATTGGTAGTGTAACTGCCTATGAACCATCTGCAAATGATGATATTCAAGGTGTTGGCGGAATTGTAGGATCTTATAATGTTCAGAGTCTTATAATGGAGAGCAACACATTGTCGTCTTGTGTAAATATGGGATATATATCATCATATAACAATGTTAATACGGCTGGCATAGTTGGATATTATTATTGTACTGTTAAGGAGTATAATGGTCTAGAGTATTCTGATTCTAAGATTTTCCCATTTCAAAACTGTTTGTCCATCTCAGAAGATGCATCCAACCGTATTGTAGATAATTTCGAATTTAATACATCGCCAGGAGGCAATATCCTAGGAGGTCTTTATTCAGACTCTTCGTATGGACAACCAGAGTCAAACGACTCAGTTCATAACCTTTCAAATAGTACATTGATTTCAGGTCATGTGCCTTTTTTCTATTATACAAATACTTCTAATTGGCTTGATAATGAATCGGCTTTGGCTATGAGTATTGAACCTGCATTTTTGCAGAAACCAGGTTATTATCCATATCTTCCTTTAAATGATGATATTGCAAAACTAGCTTCTCTTCCTATTATAGTTGCGGATGGTGAGCGTCTTGACAGTATTGCTTCTGGATTCTCATGTGGAATGGTTGAAGGGGTAGAGTGGAGATCAAAAAATGGTCTGTTTGAAGTTTCTGATGATGGTTTCGCTACAATACTTGGCCCTGGAGATGATGTCATTTATGGTATCCTTGGCGACGCTGTCATTTCACGTAAAATACGAGTTTATAAAAATGTATTCGGCGGTGGTAGAGGAAAAGTAGATAATCCTTATATACTTAGAAATATAGCTCATTTGGAAGAGTTGAGAGATTCTCTTGCAACTGCTCCTGGATGGTCAAAGAATAAATATTTCAAACTTGCAGGAGATATTACAGGACTTGATTTTGCATTATCTCCATCTCGTGACACTCGTTTTATGGGTAGTCTTGATGGTGGAGGTTACACTATCCA
Source organism: Paludibacteraceae bacterium (assembly GCA_045642085.1). Classification (GTDB taxonomy): domain Bacteria; phylum Bacteroidota; class Bacteroidia; order Bacteroidales; family Paludibacteraceae; genus UBA1723. The sequence goes on from JAZUIF010000127.1 coordinate 8,491, forward strand.
GATGAAAATCAATAATTCGGATGTTGATGCTGCATTGTTTGTGGTTGCGGAAGATGCCACTATTCATGATTTGCAGACATCTGGTTTTGTATCTGGAAAGGATTTGGCTGCCGGAGTGTGTGTCGCAGCTTATAATTGCAACATCTATAACTGTTTCAATAGTGCAAGAATTTCTGCTGCAATAGCAGGTGGAGTCATCGCTTATTCTGAAGGTGGAAATTTATATGGATTATGTAACTCTGGTACTATCACAGCTTCAAACATTGCAGGTGGAGTTATCGGTAACGCTAATGATATCAATGATGATATACGTATCTCTGATTTGTTTAATACTGGATATGTAAATGGACCGACAGCCGCTGGTTTGATAGGTGATGCGGAAAAGATTTCTGCAAGTTACGACTTTAAGAGATTGATTAACTATGGTAGTGTATGCGGATCGACACAAGCTTATCCGTATATCTATTCTACAACATTCTCTGGCTATTCATACTCAGACTGTCATTATGATATCCAAATCGTAAGAAATGGTAAGTGTGTGACTTCTGGTTTTACAGGAGGTCGTGCAGGACTTGACTTTATACCAACTACAGCTACAGACGTCGCATATGATTTGTTCTCTGCGGATTTAAATCCAGTATATATACCATCTTTTGTGATGGATATGCGTAACGCAGAGTTGCTTGGAATTATCCCTTCATTTGAGAATGATGAGTTGACTTCATTTGTTCAGACTTCACCGTCGCTTCTTACTGAAGGTTTATTGAGCTTGCGAAAAATTGATTCTTCTGAGGAATACACTAAGTTGTCGGATCTGGTTTCTTATACAGATGTGACAGCAATATTAACACAGAAATCAGAGTTTGACGATATTCGTGAGACATATATCACAATTGCTGCAATTCCATTCCGTTCAGGAGAGGGTACTGCTGATGATCCTTATTTGATTAATGATTTGAATGACTTGAAGTCGCTTTCAGCTTTGATCAAGGCGAATAAAGTGACAGAGGAATATTATGTGACTTCTAAGAAAAACAATTGGTCGTACAATAAGCATTTCAAATTGACTTCTGATATTCTAGGCGACGGTACGGCGTCAACGATTGTTACAGAACCTATTGCAAGTCTGGCGACTCCATTCCAAGGTGTGTTTGACGGAGATGGACACACAATCAAGGTCACAATCAATAATATGAATCAGAATTATCAGGCTTTGTTTGCTAGTATTGAGACTGGTGCTGTTATTGAGAATTTGATTGTGACTGGAGTTGTAAATGGAAAGATGTGTGTCTCTGGTGTTGTGGCTTCTGCGACGGCTCTTAATGAGGGAGATGAACCAGTTATTCGCAATGTGATTAATAACGTATCGGTCACATCTTCATCTGATTGTATAGGTGGTATTTGTGGTATCTCAAGCGCAAGAATTGAGGATTGTGCCAACACAGGAAATATTTCGATCTCAATAGATTCAGATCCATTCTATATTGGTGGTGTTGCTGGTTCGACAAGTTCAAATATAATCCGTTGTGTCAACATCGGTAATGTCTACGGACACAGAAGAATTGGAGGTATTTGTGGAAATGCCAAATCTGAAAAGGACAAAGGTTTGATTAAGGACTGTATCAACTATGGTATGGTCACTTCACAATGTTCACCATCTGTTGAATTCGCTTGTATTGGAGGTATTGCGGGATCAGTTGTGAATTTTGATATTGAGACATCATTGAACCTTAATAGAGTCATCTGTCGCAATAAGATAGATGCTGACGCTATTGTCGGTAATATTTCAGGAGAGGTTAACGATTGTTACTACGATAAACAGGTTTCCGAATTCTCAAGTAAGTTCGGCGAAGGTCTGTTGACATCTGAATTCTCTAAATTGTCGGTCGACGCATTCAAGAATAATGCAGGAATGTATCCAACATTAAGCAGCCCGTTGAGCGGAGAGGCTTTACCGAAGTTGGCATCGTCGCCTTTGATCCTGTTTGAGAACCATGATAATGGAGCCTTTGATGTGGTCTCAAAGATTATGAATTATGGCGACGTGAAGGTTGCCAATTCTGATATCAAATGGACTGGTAAAAATGGAGTGATGGATGTCATAAAGACTGAAAATGGTTACACAATCAAACCAACTGCAGTCGGCTCTGACACATTAACAGCTACTTACGGAATCTATTCAAAACAGATTAAGGTAGATGTTTATTGTATCCCTGTCCAAGTTGACACTTTAATCTCTGCATGTCAGGAGGTTTCTGTTAGAAAGAGTGATGGAACAGAGGTTGTCTGCTATAATGATACAGTGTTTACAGAAGTCTATAAGAGAGATAATTCAAATTGTGACAGCACAATCAAATATACTGTGAAAATAAAGAAATTGACAGAGTATTTGATCGATACCGTTCTTTGTGCAAAAAGTTCTGTGACAGGAGCTGTTTATCGTGGAAACAATTATACAAATACTGAATATATCACTCTAAATGAGACTGTTGGTTGTGATTCTGTTATTACAACTAATTTGAGAGTTGTTATTCCTCGAACTGACTCGGTTTATACTAATTCAGGTTGTGATTCAGTATTCTGTGAGATTGATGGAAAATATTACTCTAAGAGTGTAACCTTCTACGATACCATTAGATCTAAAAAATGTAACTGCGATAGTGTTATCGTTAATGTTAAACTAAATGTCACAAACAGTGATGCATATGAGTTTGACGAGGTTTATCTTGATTCGTTTAGAATTAATGGCAAAAAATTGACAGGAGGACAGACTCTTACTCTTTACGATACTTTAGTGACAAGTAAAGGTTGTGATAGTATTGTAAAAAGAAATATCTATGTTTACGACCGCGTGTTCAAGATGGACACTGTGATTTACGCATGTGATTTCTATCTAGACAATGTCAATTTCAAGAGAATAACACGCGATACTGTTTTGGTAGAACAGTTGAGCGAAACATTGCATGGAATAAAAGTAGAAGGCTATTATTTGCAGAAACGAGATATCCGTATTTCACATAACACATCGGCTGATACAACGAAGATTCCTGATGAGTATTACTGTGAACGTTATAGACTTACAGAGAATGTCGGCGGAATAGAGAATGTGATCGGATACATCACACGTGATACAGTGGTACTTACAAAAATCCCACGAGACAAGAAGTGTGACAGTGTATTGGTTCGTACAATTCATATTTTGCCAGCTCCGGTCAGAGATACTGTTGAGTTCGTAAATTGTGGTGATTTCTATGATGAGTCATTGGATACAACATTCACATCCACACAGGATTATTTGGTTCGCAAGAAGTTTAATAATTCACATTGTGATTGTGACAGTTCTATTCAGTTGCGACGTTATTCGATCCGTACAACAAAATACAACAACATCAACATATCAGGTTGTAGTGAGGCTCAGTACACATTCTATGGAAATGTCGAGCCAACAACATTCACCTCTAGTGTTGATACAGTTGACGTGATACGTTATACTTCCGGCCCAGTCTGCGATAGTATTGTCAATAATGTGCATATTGCAGTTGCTAATCCAATCTACGACACAATTCGCAAGAGTACTTGTGGAGATACAATCATGTATGCAGGCAAGGTATATTTAGCAAGTGACGGAGATTACAAAGAGACAATCACATATCGTTCGGCAGCTGGTTGTGACAGTTTAATTCGATTCCTTGACTTTAGATTTGTTGAGACGATTGAAAATGTTTTGCCTACAAGATATGGCTGTGATTCTGTTGTTTGTGATATCAATAAAATGACATACTATGAGGATCATATAATCAGTGTTGAGGTAGGAACTACAGAGCAAGGATGTCCAATCTTCAATACTCAGCATGTAGTTGTTCTGCATCCGACATCGACAAACGTGGAGGTTATGGGATGTGAGTTCGCTGAATTCAATGGGGATATCTTCTACAACGACACAACACTTCAGCTTCATTTGAAGAGTCGTTTGTGTGATTGTGATAGCTTTGTTAATGTAAAGATTCTAGTGTTGCCACGTATAGAGTCGCCAACAATCTATATCTCAGAATGTGATAGCGTGATTATCAATGATCCCGAAAATGGAGAGGTGGTAATCAAGGAAGATGTGGATGATTATCAATGTATGTACCAAAAAGTGTATAATGTCGCAGGAAAAGAGTATATTTGCGACAGTATTGTGCATTATAATGTTCATGTGAAGCAACCGACATATAATTCTATTGTATATACAGGAGAAAGTTCGGTAGTCTATGGCGGTACAACATATCGACGCAGCCAGGTAATCCGAGACACTTTGGTGAATGCGGAAGGTTGTGACTCATTTGTAGAGATTAAGATTGTTGTAGAGAAGGATTTGGGGTATCCGGTTATCGTAGACAAGTTTGGATACACATTGTTCTGTAATAACAATATAGGCAAAGTGAAGTTTGCGACATATCAGTGGTACAAGAATGGAGTGGCTATCCCAGGTGCGACTAAGGAGTATTATGAAGGAGCTAAGGGAGAGAAACTAAATGGATGCTACTATGTGGAGGTTACTTCGACAACTGGAAGAGAGTATGTCTCAGAAACGTATTGTGTCGACAAGGGAAGAGAATTGAAGATATATCCTAACCCAGTCGCTCCAGATAATATTCTTACAATCGACTATCCGTTTACGGAAGATGAGAAGAAGAATTTGCGAGTTGAGATCTACGATGCAATGGGAATCATGGTAGGCAATTTTGTTCCGACTATGTATCCAATTCAGTTAGAGGTGAATTTGCCAGTAGGACATTATTTCGTGTTGATATATGAATCAGATGAAAGAATGTTGGATACGCGCTTTATTGTAAGATGAAATTGAAAGTATTACTATGGGACTACATAATATAAAAAAAGGATTTAGATTCGCTGTTGCATTGGCTATTGCTGCATTAAGCAATACGTCTGTTTCTACTGCAGCGAAAAAGGTTGTTGTCGAGAAAAAGACTTTTGTAGATAGTTTGATTTTCAATTACGAGAATTCTATTTGGGGCAAGAATCCAGATGTCCCTCTAGAACCATTACGTAAAACAGAGCAATCGACATTGAAGGATCTGTCGTACTACGGAGTGTTTGAGGATGCACCGTTATTGTCGACAGACCGTACCATCTTTGTTGATTCAACCTATAAAGTGCAACTTCATTCTACCAAACGTGATGTATTGCAGGAGATTGATGAGACTCATTCTCATGTCGGCTTAGGAATGACCTTCGGACCAACATTCATGACATACAAGTCGGAAATGGGAGAGGGTAAGGTGTCGTTATCGCCAGGAGTGCATTTGATGTACGATTATTATCTCAACCATCATTGGGGATTCATGGTCGGAGTCAATTTCTCATTCACTACAGGTACTTTCTTGTCGAACAATTATTACGATGAGTATAGCTATGTGGATTATGAGGGCGACAAGTTGAATTTCAAATATAAAGTTGGCGAGATTGAGGAGGTCAACAAACTTATATTGCTTGATGTTCCTATTACAATATCGTATGCTACAGGTAATCTGTTTGGACATGCAGGTTTGAAAGTTGGCGTTCCGATTAAATTGAAATATAATCAGACATTGAAGGATTGTGATTTCACGTGTGAAATCCCTGCTTATAATACTGTGATGAATCATGGCGCAGCTCTTGGTTTGAATGGTAAAGACTGCAATTATGAGGGCCAGTTTACAAGTTCCCCAATTATGATGATGTTTACTGCGGATGCAGGCTATCGCTTTAAGATAAATGATATGTTTAGTATCAACGCAGGAGTGTTTGTCGATAAGGCATTGTATAGAATCAAGTTTAAGGCAGATTCAGATGAGGATAATATCCAGTATGCTAAGAATAAGGAAGTTTATGATTTCTTGAAAACGTCGCAACCGAAGGATCAGTCAGAACTTCCTGCTTATCTGATTCATTCAAGTGTGTTAAGTGGACAGAAGATGTCGACTAAGGAGAGAATTGCAGAAAGTTTGGGTTACACAAGTTTTGGTGTTAAACTGACATTCACTTTCGACAGATACGGCAAGGATTTTTATCCTTCAGAAGAAGGATCTGAAGAGAATTGATTTGAATAGCACATCCGTAGAGACGTGGCGTGCCGCGTCTCACACAATTATAAAAAATATGAATCTAAAAGAAGGAAAAGGCGTAGCATTCGACTACCTTGAACAATATGGTGCAGTGTTTATTGTCGGAACAATGACAGATTCAGCTTGTGCTGAGGAGATGAACGGAGCGGCTGAAAAGTATAAGGATGTCAAGGATCTTTTCGATAAGATTGAGACAGATACTCCATGTGGCGCTCAGTGTGGAAAAGGATATCTCTTCTACGTTCCAAGCAACAATAAGAATTTCTCGGTTGAGTCAATGGTAAGAGAGGCGACGGGAATTCTTTCTGAGATCGGCATCCACAATTTGGTTGTGAAGGTATTTGATTCTGCTTGTAAAGATGGAGTGGTGAAGGCTCTTGAGTCGAGAGACAGCCTTGACGATGTCTTGTTGATTGGATAAATCCCGGGCAACCACAATGAATTGCCCAAACGATTATAGTCCAATTGAATGGAATTAAATATTAAGACGATATTAAAATTCGCATTGATTGCTGTGGTGGCATACGCATCACGGCCGCTGTCTGATGCAATTATGAATAGTTTTGTTGGTGACAATAAAAACATCGCAGAGAAATCTAAAAATAAGATTCCTGTGTCTGGTACTATTGACGGTCACGACTATGTCGATCTTGGATTAAGTGTGAAATGGGCTACATGCAACGTCGGTGCTTCAAATTATACTAATTATGGAAGCTATTTTGCTTGGGGTGAAACCTCACCGAAGGATGACTATAGTTGGGAAACGTATAGGTTGGGTGACGGTGATTATGAAAGTATTAAAAAATATAGTAAAAATTTAGATGATAAATCAGTTTTGGAATCGTTGGATGATGCCGCTACTGTAAACTGGGGAGAAAAGTGGAGAATGCCGACAATCGCTGAATTGCAAGAACTTGCGAACGAATGTACATGGAATTGGGTTACAATCGGTAGTGTAAATGGATACAAAATTATTGCAAAAAATAATAATTGGATTTTCCTTCCTGCCGCTGGACGTCGCTATGGTCTTTCGAGCTACGATGTGGGTTCTAGCGGCTACTACTGGGGTTCTCCTGTAGACGAGGACTATAGCTACAACGCTTACGGACTTTACTTCGATTCTAGCATT
>JAZUIF010000128.1:0-12648 GCA_045642085.1 Paludibacteraceae bacterium
CGCATTACTTTTGTATAATAACTCTTTGTCATTTTGTATGATTGAAAAACACAAATATTATTTTATTCAAATAAATTTAATAATTAAAATATACATTAAAAATCAATATAAAACCAAATATTTCCTTACTTTTGCGGAAAATTAATGAGAAAGGTAATAAAGTATCACTATGGATTCTATTAAAATAGGAGATTTGTCGCTAAGAGTTCCAATCATTCAGGGTGGAATGGGAGTAGGTATTTCTCTATCAGGATTGGCATCAGCAGTAGCCAATGAAGGTGGCGTAGGTGTAATTTCAAGCGCAGGACTTGGTTTGATCTACAATGACTTTTCAAAGAACTATATGAAGGCAAGCATCTATGGTTTGCAGGAAGAGATTCGTAAAGCTAGAGAAAAGACTAACGGTATAATCGGTGTTAACGTGATGGTGGCTATGTCGAATTTTGCCGACATGGTAAAGACTGCTATCCAGGAGAAGGCTGATATCATCTTCTCAGGAGCTGGTCTACCACTTAACATGCCTTCTTTCCTTGAGAAAGACAGCACAACTAAGTTGGTTCCAATCGTATCATCAGCACGTGCAGCTAAGATCATCTGTTCAAAGTGGAAGAGCCTTTACAACTACTTGCCAGACGCAATCGTAGTAGAGGGTCCAAAGGCAGGTGGCCATCTTGGTTACAAGGAAAACGAGATCAACGACGAGAATTTCTCACTTGAGAAGACAGTTCCAGAGGTAGTAGAGGTTGCCAAAGAGTACAGCAACGAGAAAAACATCCCAGTTTTTGCTGGTGGTGGAATCTACACAGGAGAGGATATGGCTCGCATCATGGAGTGTGGAGCTTCAGGTGTGCAGATGGGAACACGTTTCGTGACTACAGAGGAGTGTGACGCATCAAGAGAGTTCAAGGAGGCATACATCAATGCCAACGAGAAGGACATCGAGATTATCAAGAGCCCTGTAGGAATGCCAGGACGCGCTATCCACAACGACTTTATCGCACGTGTGAAGGATGGAGAGACACAACCTAAGAAGTGTCTATGCCACTGCATCAAGACATGTGATGTTAAGAATAGCCCATATTGCATCGTTTCAGCCCTTTACAACGCATTTCGCGGCGATCTTAGTCAAGGATATGCTTTCTGCGGTTCGAACGCTTTCAGAGCCAAGAAAATCGAGAAAGTAAAGGAGATCTTCAACAACATCAAGGAAGAGTTCAACAACTATAAGAAGAAATGATGAATGCTAGATTCTGAATTCTAAATACAAGCCTGCGGTTTTATGCCGTGGGCTTTTTTATATATTGACCGAATCGACTGAATATTAGCATATAATTTTTGATATTATAATTTCGAAATTTGGATAAATATTTGTTCTGTTGTAATTTTGCGAAAAATATATTACCAATAACATGAAAAAAAGAATTTGTTCGTTGCTAGTCCTATTAATCACATGTGGAATTGAATGTTATGCACAAACAATAAGCGGTAATGTGCGTGAACATGACTATGTAGATCTTGAATTACCAAGCGGAAGATTATGGGCGACCTGTAATGTTGGGGCAACTAAACCAACTGAATACGGAGATTATTTTGCATGGGGAGAGACCGAGCCTAAGAAAGATTTCACTTGGGAAAATTACAAATGGGCAAAGGATAATGGACAGTTTATAACTAAATATTGCACCAAAAAAGAAGAGGGTAAGGTCGACAATAAAATTACACTTGAAAAAGCCGACGATGCAGCCTCTTTCAATTGGGGAAGTGCATGGCGTATCCCCACATCCAAGGAGATTCAGGAATTGTTGGACGGCTGCTCTTGGGAGTGGACGAATAATTTTGAAGGAAGTGGAGTCGCAGGACGTATAGGTCATTCAAGAAAAAATCAAAATACCATTTTCTTGCCAGCTGCTGGATATTACAATGGCACTGAAAACTCGTTAGTTCACAATGAAGGCTACTACTGGAGTTCATCTCTGTTCAAGAATACAATGAATGGATCGTATTTCCTTTGTTTTGCCAACTATTATATCGACTGGAGAGGCAACAAGCGCTTTAATGGTAGAAGTGTACGTGCAGTAGTTAGCGAGAATGTGGTGGTTTCCAAGCCTACCAATAAGCCTGCTAGTACGAAGAAACCTGCAGCAAAAAAGTGATGTTAATGTCATTCTTAAATTTAGAAAATATAAAACGTTCCGACTCTACAATAGAGTACCATCCTTTGTTTCCTTTCCTTCCTGAGAACACAAAAGTGCTCTTTTTAGGTAGTTTTCCGCCTCAACGCAAACGTTGGAGCATGGATTTCTTCTATCCTAACTTCATCAACGACCATTGGAGAATCATGGGGTTGAGATTGCCCATACTTTACCGTCTACCTTCATCTTCTAGAGCTTATCCATTAAGTTTGGATAAAAAAGCTGAAGCATATAGGAAGATGTTTGAAACTGCTGGGTTATAAATACTTATTTAATTCAGCATTTCTCTATCTCTCCCTTCTCCACATACCACAAAAATGATTCTACATTGCTGTAGCCCATCTGTCGTATCAAGTCGGCATACTCATTGACCTGATTATTATATTTGGTGTTCTTCTCACCAAACTTAAAGTCGACAATAATGACTTTGCCATTCACCATAACAATTCTGTCAGGACGTTTGTTCTCAATCTCAGTTTTGCCTAGAGAATTTCTTCTCTTCATCAGAATAGCGTGCTCATTAATCACTTTAGCCGACTTGTCGAACCATTCCGATGGTGCACTCTCTATATGTTTTCGAATTGAAGAGGTGTATTCATCTATCTTATCCTTAGATATAACACCCTCAAACACCTGTTTTTTAACGGCTTTCTCAACATCATCAATAGTATATATATCAGAGAAAATAGCATGCTTCAGTTTTCCAGTCTCCATAAAATTATCTGCAGACGGTTCCTTCTTTGATCTGTCCTTTGAATCATACTTTTCCGGATCTTTCAAATAAATCTTACTCTTATCAGACTGACGGAATTGAATGACAGAATCTTGATTACCTTCATTGTTGATTCTATAATTCACATAATCCAAGGTAATCTTTTCAGCCTCCTTCTTCAAAGTGTTTTCAGTAGACCTTTTTTTATCTACCACATTGCTCAACTCACCATACTCAAATATCAAATTATTTTCATCCCAGTGTTCAGCTAAAATCTTTGTATCATCATCACTCATTGATTTAGCCTTATTAGAGAAAATACTTGACAAAAGCGAATTGATTTTTTTTGCACCATCAACATCACTTTTGGAAGGTTCTGGAGAGAATATAATCAAATTGGCTTCAGCACGTGTGAATGCCACATAAAGAAGATTGATATTATCAATCCACATTTGTGACTTTTCAAGATCATAATCCTCCTTGAAAATACTGTTTTTAAGATTCTTATTGTAGTTGATAGGAAGCAACGGAATATCATTGTATGGACTCTTATTTGCCTCACACCAAAGTATATTGTCGTTCTTGGTATCCTCAATTTCCCAGTCGGCAAACGGAATAATCACCGTCTTAAACTCCAATCCCTTCGACTTGTGGACAGTAAGCACACTCATACCATTGCTCTCATTGCTAGTCGACAATGTAGCTCCACACAGTTTCTCATTCCAATACTTGATTAAAGTGCTAAGATCAGATGATTTTCTGTTGATGAATGTGTTCACTTTATCCAAGAACAACTGCATATATACTCCATTGTTCTCAATCTTCTTCAAATCAAGAATGAAATATATTTCCTCAATCATCTCGTAAAGTGGAAGAGTGGATGTATTGAGAACCTTATTCTTTATCTCCTTAAAGTCGTCGCTCTCTTTATCGATAATCTTTCCACTCAAACTGATGTAATCGAGATATAGACGATGCTCAAACACATCGTTATGCGGATCATTGATAAAACATAAAGCATTGATAATTATGTTGACACATAGAGAATTGTCGAGACGGAATGCTTCACTTGACACAATATTGAATTCATCTTTCGGTAGTTCACCTCTTTCCTTCATACCCGACAAAAACTCAGCAATCTTGGCTGTTTGTCCATTCTTACGAACTAAAATTGCTATGTTTTTTTCCTCTATACCACGACTCTTCAACTCCTTGATCTGCTCCACCATCGCACGAAGAATTGCCTCGTCGGCTTTCTCTCCATCCTCCTTCTTCACAATCTGATACTTCACATATCCCTCTCCCTTATCCTTGCTCTTCTGACTTGCCTTTTCGTAGATATTCTGGATCTGCTGATGGATAGTATCGTCGCCATCAGGAATAAAAGTAATACAGCTTTTGAAAATAGCATTGTTGAACTTGATCACATTGTTGAAACTTCTGTAGTTGGTGTCCATATCCTCTTTTTTAGGATAAAGTTCACTATAGTCGACAACATTCTCAATGATGCTATAGTCACCGTTTCTCCAACGATAAATCGACTGTTTAGGATCACCCACAATAAGATTAGACCCACCGTTAGCCACAGAGTCTGACAATAATGGAAGGAAATTATCCCACTGGATTTTTGATGTGTCCTGGAACTCATCAATCATAATATGGCGTAGGGTAGTGCCTATCTTTTCATAAATGAATGGAGCTGTACTTTTATCGATGATTTTATTAAGAAGCATAGCAGTGTCACCAAGCAAAAACTTGCCTGTCATCTCATTGTTGCGACGCACAATGCTCTCAATATCATACAACAGACCAATATTGTTGATATTCTTAAGCACCGTCTCACATGTGCACATTTCCTCCAAATGTTCATTACGATAATCCTCAATTTTATTTAGCTGACTGTGTACCCACGCCGCGTCAACATTTGGATTTGACTTCTTCGACTCAACATTATCTACCGAATCCAACGATTTCTGCACATAGCTGTTTGGCATCTTATCTTCAGCATAATCACCATTTTTTATTTTGCCGAAGTATCCCCACAAACCTTTTGTGCCATAGTAGAAATTATCAGGAGTAGCATTCCATGCATCTGTTTTCGTGAAAAATTCACCAGCCATGCCTTTCAACTTGTCGACATGACCCTTCAGAATTGCATTCATATTATCCCTGTAGACAGTCAGTTTATCGATGGAATAAGAACCGTCATCTTTCTTCTTAGTGATGAAATCCTCATTAAAAATGTTGGCAGCAAACTTCTCTATATTACTGTTGACTCTCCAACTCTTGCCATCTCTAAGATTCTCCACAGAAAAATCAGTCAACCATTTAAGCAACTGCTTTTTATCATCCTCGTGCAGACTGTTCATCATGTCGTTGACAGCCTCATGCACAACAGAAGTATTGTCTAGCTCAAGATTGATAATCGCACCTATCTCAAGCTCATGAATAAGATTACGTAATATACTCTGGAAAAAAGAGTCGATAGTTTCAATTCTGAAACGTGAATAGTCGTGAATGATAGCTGTTATAGCTTCACCAGACTTTTCTTTGATCTTTTCAGCATCCCAACCAGGTCCAAGCTCCTTTATAAGCACATCACGATAACCGTTAGAATCCTCATAACCGTGATACAGACCATAAAGTTCAAACAGAATTCTCTCCTTCATCTCCGCGGTAGCCTTATTGGTAAAAGTCACAGCTAAGATGGATTTGAAAGCTTCTTTATCTTTCAAAATAAGTTTTAGGTACTCCACAGCCAAGCGAAAAGTCTTGCCACTTCCAGCCGATGCCTTGTAGATCTTTGTATTGTTCTGCAAACTCATAAATCTCTTTGTTTTTACAAATTTACTACTTTCATACTATAAACACTAATCATAAATTAGTGAAACTATTGCAAATATATATCACACATATGCATAAATACTGCACAACTTCATTTTTTTGTATTTTTCACAAACAACATTGACATTATCAAAAATGTGAATTACTCATTGAAAAGTAGAATTAACAATTTGCCCTTTCGCTGTTGATAACCCCGGTTTTTAACCCCTCTTAGATGTGAAAAAAGGCTGTTAAAAATGTTGAAAACTTCAAGAAAAGAAATGATAACTATTAGTTGGAATTCAAAAAACAATTATAAGCCGACTACCATTCCATATCTCCAAATTTATTTTGCACTTTTTTTTATAAACTTATCAAGATAGTTTTTACAAAATTTAGCACTTTACTAACACTTATGATTTCAACTTAGCGAAAGAAAAATTATATTTGCATTGTTGTTAATATTGTTGATAACATTGTTATTCGCTCGCTTTTTCAGCAAGTTAGAAAAGACGGAATTGTTAATCAACTCTTGATTATAATTGATTACTTTTTCTTTACCTATTTATCAACATAATTAACACCCTATTATTGTTGTATTGAATTGATTTTAAACTAGTATTTTTTCTTATATCAATAGATAAATATAATGGAAAAGGAATTTTTGATTTCGGAAATCAACCGTTTGAAAAAGGAGAAGAATGCAATCATCATGGCGCATTATTACCAAGACGGTGAGATTCAGGATATAGCTGATTTCGTTGGCGACAGTTTGGCTCTTGCTCAGTGGGCTGCTAAGACTGACGCTGATATAATAATGCTTTGCGGTGTTCATTTCATGGGTGAGACAGCTAAGATTTTGTCTCCAAACAAGAAGGTGCTTGTGCCAGATATGGAAGCTGGTTGTTCGCTTGCCGACAGTTGTCCGGCTGATGAGTTTGAGAAGTTCATCAAGGATCATCCTGGTCACAAAGTAATCTCTTATGTCAACACTACAGCTGCTGTGAAAGCTTTGACTGATGTAGTTGTGACTAGTACAAACGCAAAGCAGATTGTCGACAGTTTTCCAAAGGATGAGAAGATCATCTTTGGTCCTGACAAGAATCTAGGAAACTATATCAATAGCATCACTGGCAGAAACATGGTTCTATGGAATGGTGCTTGCCACGTACATGAGAAGTTCTCAGTTCGCAAGGTGCTTGATTTGAAGAAAGAGTATCCAGATGCACAGGTTCTTGTTCATCCAGAGTGTAAAGATGTGATTGTTCGTTTGGCTGATAAGGTAGGTTCTACAGCTGGACTTTTGAAATATGCCATTGCATCAGACTGCAAGAGATTCTTGGTTGCAACAGAGAGTGGTATTCTACATGAGATGCAGAAGTCGGCTCCAGATAAAGTGTTTATTCCAATTCCGCCAGAGGATTCAACATGTGCTTGCAACAACTGCAGCTATATGCGTCTTAACACACTAGAAAAGGTTTACAACGTGTTGAAAAACGAGGCTCCTGAGATTAAGGTTTCAGATGAGTTGAGAGAGCAGGCAGTAAAACCTATCTTGAAGATGTTGGAAATCAGTGCTAAATTAGGTCTATAATTTAGGTCTATAATGCAAGACATTACACTTAAAGATTTACAGCACACCGTCGACGATTGGATCAAGCGTTACGGTGTGCGCTATTTTTCTGAGCTCACCAATACTGCTTGCTTAATGGAGGAAGTTGGTGAGTTGGCACGTCTGATGGCAAGAACGTATGGCGATCAAAGTTTCAAGAATAAAGAAAAAGAGTCATCTATAGCTGATGAGATGGCCGATATATTGTGGGTTTTAACTTGTTTGGCCAACCAGACAGGTGTCGACTTGACAGAAGCATTCCATAAAAACATTGAGAAGAAGACAAGTCGAGATAAAGACCGACATATTAACAATGAGAAATTAAAATAACAAGATGAATAATATTTACGATTTATTTTCCAAGTATTCTACAGGCAAGAGCGACAAAGAGGTAGAAATGTCCGTAGATGCCCTTTTAAGAACGAATTTTGAGCGTAACAACACTAAGTCTGTATATTGCAAGCTTCTTGAAAATATCGACCTTACAACACTAAAATCGACAGATAATAATGACTCTGTCCTTAAACTTGTTGATAAGGTTAACCAATTTGATTCTAAGTTTGAGATTCTACCATTACCAGCAGGTATTTGTGTTTATCCAGCGTTCGTTCCAATTGTAAAGGAATCATTGACAGAGGATGTTGATATCGTTGCTGTAGCAGGTGGTTTTCCACATTCACAGACTTTCATTGAGGTAAAGATGGCAGAGGTAGGACTTGCTATTGCATCTGGTGCTACTGAGATTGATATTGTGTTCCCTGTCGGCAAATTCTTTGCTGAGGAGTATGATGATATTTATGATGAGATTTCAGAGATCAAAGCATGTTGCAAGGATGTGACATTGAAAGTCATTCTTGAGGTATCATTGTTGAAAACTGTTGAAAACATTGAGAAGGCTGCTATCATAGCAATCAATGCTGGTGCTGATTTCATCAAAACAAGTACAGGAAAGGATGGAAGTGTAGCAAATCTTACTGCAGCTTACGTGATGTGTCAGGTTATTGCCAAGATGGAACCTGAAATAGGTCGAAATGTAGGTTTTAAGGCTGCTGGAGGCATTTCTAAGTCATCGGATGCTGTCATGTACTATTCGATAGTAGAAAGTGTCCTAGGAGCCGATCATACGGATAAATCTTTGTTCAGAATTGGAGCTAGCAGTTTGGCTAATAATCTTCTTTCTGATATTTCTGGTGAGGAGGTTAAATACTTTTAATTAGGAAATTAAAATTAATGATAAAAGGCACGAGAGATCGTGCCTTTTTATTTTTCTAATTTTTCTAAGCTTTTGTTTATTCATGAGTTAATAACTCATGACACTAAACAATTGGTAACTCACGACACCAAACGCCGATTAGTAATTTCTGATTATAGTATAATTAAGAAGCATTAGAAGAGCTTTCTTAGCATCTGATTCTGGAATTATATCAAGAGCTTTGATTCCATCTTGTTCAAATTCTTTCATCTTCTTAGCTGCATACTCAATTCCACCGTTATCAACAGCAAAGTTGATAAGTTGTTCAACCTCTTTATCGTTTTTATTATCTTTCTTCAAAAGGTTGATAATTTCTTCTCTTTTAGCTTCTGAAGAGTTGTTTAAAGCATAAATTAGTGGAAGAGTTGCTTTACCTTCACGAATGTCATTTCCTACTGGTTTACCTATCTCTTTCTCTGTTGATAAGTAGTCGAAAATGTCGTCACGAATCTGGAAGCAAAGTCCGAAAATAGTACCGAAATTAACAAGTGCGTCAATCATTTGTTGATTATTATTCACACTTTTAGCACCTATAAAACAAGCAGTTGAGAATAATACTGCTGTTTTTTTCTCGATTACTTTATAATAGATATCTTCGTTGAAAGTTCTGTTTTTTGAATTGTAAAGTTGGATCAATTCACCATCTGTCAACTGTTTTCCGACACTACAAATTGACTTGATTATATCCAAAGAATTTGTCTGCGACGCTACGTTCAAAGCTTGTGAAAGTAGGTAGTCGCCAACCAAAACAGATACTTTATTTTGCCATACACTGTTGACTGATTTTTGCCCACGTCGTGAGTCGGCTTCGTCAACTATATCATCGTGGATAAGACTGGCAGTGTGTAGCATTTCAACTGAAGTCGCACCGTCGTAACTTGCATCGTTAACGTCGCCAAGACATTTAGCTGCAAGCAGAGCCATGATTGGTCGGATCTGTTTTCCTTTCTTCTGAAGAATATAGTTGTTTACAGCCGATAGCAATTCATTGTCTGACGCAAAGTATCCGTCAAACTTCTTGCTGAAGATTTCAAACTCCTTTTCTATTGCTTTTTTAGCTGTATCTAATGTCGACATTCGTAAATCAATCAAAAATCTTTTGCAAATTTAATAAATGTACGTAAGTTTGAGAAATGAATTTCAAAAAATGGATAATAGACTTGTTTTAATTGATGCTTATCCCATCATTTTTGGCTCATATTATGCCTTGATGAATAAGCCGATGAAAAATTCGAAGGGTGAAAACACTTCAATTGTTTATGGATTTGTTAATAAGTTGGAGATGATTCTTAAGGATTATGCTCCTTCTCATATTGCTGTTGTTTTCGATTCTGCGGCTAAAACTTTTCGTCATGAGGCTTATCCTGAATATAAGGCTCAGCGACAAGCCACTCCAGAAGAGATTCATGCTTCAGTGCCTTTGATTAAAAAAATTGTTGAAGCATATAATATTCCTATTTTTGCTATAGATGGTTACGAAGCTGATGATATAGTCGGAACTTTAGCTAAACGTGGTTCAACCGAAGGTCTTGAGGTGTTGATGGTTACTCCTGATAAGGATTATGCTCAGCTTGTCGACGACAACATCAAAATGCTTCGAATCGTTCATGGTAATGGACTTGAACTTATGGATAAGAATATGGTTTGTGAAAAGTGGGGGATTAAAGATCCATCACAAATCATAGATCTTCTTGCTCTTATGGGTGACGCAAGTGATAACATCCCTGGTTGTAAAGGAGTAGGAGAGAAGACTGCAGTCAAGTTGCTTCAAGAGTTTGGATCAGTTGAGTCTGTTATTGAAAATTCAGAATCTATAAAAGGTGCTTTAAAGACAAAGGTTCAAGAGAGTGTTGAAATGATTAAATTTTCAAAGTTTCTTGTAACAATATGTACTGAGGTTCCTATCGAGTCGACTATAAGCGATCTTGCTATTAAAGAGAAGAAGGTGGATGAGATGCTGAAAATTTTTAATGATCTTGAATTGAAAAGTTTCATCAACAAATATACCCAAAAATCAGCCCCTGTTCAACTCTCTCTATTTGATGATTTCAGTACAATTACACAGCCTGAAGAAAAATATTCAATTCTCAGCGAGTTAACTTCAGTGTCTCACGACTACAAATTGATTGAAAATCAAGAGGATATTGACCAATTTTTGGCTAAAATTTCTACTCAAGATTTTTTCTGTTTTGACACAGAAACGACCTCAACTGACGTATTTTCGGCTGATTTAGTGGGAATGAGCTTCTGTTGGAAGAAAAATGAGGCTTTTTTCATTCTTTTACCAGAAAATCGTGAAGAGTGTCAAAAAATTGTTGATAAGTTCAAACCTTTGTTTGAGAATGAGAAAATTTTGAAAATTGGTCAG
Source organism: Paludibacteraceae bacterium (assembly GCA_045642085.1). Taxonomy (GTDB): domain Bacteria; phylum Bacteroidota; class Bacteroidia; order Bacteroidales; family Paludibacteraceae; genus UBA1723. The sequence continues at coordinate 10,960 of JAZUIF010000128.1, forward strand.
AATTTGAAATTCGATGTGTTGATGCTCAAACAGTATGGGGTAGAGGTGAAGGGTGAATTGTTCGATACTATGATCGCCCACTACCTAATCCAACCAGAGTTGAGACATGGTATGGATGCTTTAGCTGAACAATATTTGAAATATAAAACAGTTACCTACGAAGAGTTGACAACTGAGAATGGAAAGAAGAATCTTCCATTAAGAAGTTTAGACAAAAATCGTCTTGCTGATTATGCGGCTGAAGATGCAGACATCACTTTCCAACTTTACGAGATTTTCAAAGATGAGTTGGTTAAGAACAATCTTGATAAATTGTTTAAAACTATCGAGATGCCGTTGATGCATGTTCTTTCAGAGATGGAGAATGCAGGTGTAACTATCGATAAGGCAAGTTTGAAAGAATCATCTATCAAGATGACGGCAGATATGGAGAACATTGCAAATGAAATCTATACTTTAGCTGGACACTCTTTCAACATCTCTTCACCAAAGCAGGTTGGTGATGTTATCTACAATGAGTTGAATCTTGTTGATAAAGTGAAGAAAACCAAGGGTGGACAGATGTCGACAAGTGAGGATGTGTTGATATCGTTGAAGAGTAAGCATCCAATTATTGAGAAGATTCTTGATTATCGTGGTGTTAAGAAGTTGTTGAGTACTTATATTGATGCTCTTCCAGAGATTGTCAATCCACGTACTGGAAAGATTCATACTTCATTTAATCAGACAGTTACAGCTACTGGACGATTAAGCTCAAGCAATCCAAATTTGCAGAATATTCCTGTAAGAGATAGTTTGGGACGTGAAATTCGTAGAAGCTTTGTTGCAGGTGAAGATTCAGTATTCTTGTCGGCCGATTACTCACAAATTGAGTTGAGAGTCATGGCTCACGTATCAGAAGATGCAGGTCTGATTGAGTCCTTCACATCTGGTTTTGATTTCCATCAAGACACAGCTTCTAAGATATTTAAGGTTCCAGCAGAAGAAGTTACTAAGGAAATGCGTAGTAAAGCTAAGACTGCCAACTTTGGAATTCTCTACGGAATATCAGCTTATGGTTTGGCCGATAGATTGGAGATGTCGAAAACAGAAGCAAAGGAAATGATCGAAAACTATTTCCAGGCATTTCCAAATGTTTACGATTATTTGGAGAAGATTAAGGCTTTCGCTCATGAGCATGAATATGTTGAGACATTGTTTGGAAGAAGACGTTTTATCCAAGATATCAATTCACGAAATGGATCCTTACGTCAGAATGCTGAACGTAATGCAATCAATGCTCCGATCCAGGGAACTGCAGCTGACATCATCAAGATTGCTATGATCAATATTGAGAAGGAGATAGAGAGCAGAGGATTAAAGTCGAGAATGATTATTCAGGTACACGACGAATTGAACTTCAACGTACTTAAATCTGAAGAAGAGATAATGCGTGAGATAGTTAAGAGAGAGATGGAGAATGCATTCCAAATGAAAGTACCATTAAAGGTTGAAATGTCGGTTGCGACTAATTGGCTTGATGCTCATTAAACAAATAAGACGGGATTTTGATATGAACCCCTAAAGTTAGACAAAAAACTTTAGGGGTTTATTTTATGGAAGAAAAAAGAGTAAGAAAGAAACACGGAGAAGTAGAGTTGCGGAGTTACATGCGGATGTTAGACGAAGGAGAGTCAATCAACCATGTTA
>JAZUIF010000129.1:0-31285 GCA_045642085.1 Paludibacteraceae bacterium
CAAATGATGTATATGTGTCAAAAAGATACATCAAAAAGCATAACGCAATAAAAAGAAGAGATGATGCCAACACATAATTCAAAGGTTCATCAGGGCATAATTCTAGATCATTATGGCGATAATTTCCACTCTGTTCGAACTTATGTCTCTGAGAGAACATGTCAAATTCATTTGCTATTGATCTATAATAAGCTCTTACAAATAGGAACTCCAAACAAACTACAAGGACAAACAATAAGAAAAAATACGTCTCCATATAATACTATAATTAGCGATTTCAAAAATTCATCTTGAAGTCATCCAGATGTCTTCTGATTTCAAAGAAGAATTCAAGGAATTCGTTTTCTAGTTCAAAATAGTCACGCTCCATCACTTTCACAACTTCCTTAGAGCAATCTGGCAACGATGTCCCATGCGACATCAACTCTAATGTTTCTTGGATTCCTTCTATTGTAGAATAAGCAGTCAATCTTCGTTTTGCTATGAAATTAACCGAGAATCTCTGCATTTCACTTGGCAGATGAAACCAATTTTTTAAGATTATCCCATACACTCTCCACGCGTATCTCTTCAATGGAGTAGAATGATAACCACCCCAGTTTTTAGCCAAGAAATGGTCATAAACGACGTCACAAACAACTCCTGCATATCTTCCTGCCACTGGCACAAATCTATCTTTGCTCCTTTTGTAAACTGGATGAGTATCTGTAAAATGATCTATTTCTCGATGCACAAGTATTCCACACTGCATTGAAAATGGATACTCAGAAAGTCGGCGTCCTTTGACATAGTCTCCTATATAATTGCCGATCATCTGACCCTCATCTTCATCTCCAGACAGATATATGTGCGCTAAGAAATTCATTTGTCGATATTGTTTTTCTTGATGAATGAATTAAGCGAATCACACAATTCCAAACTGGTCTTGCGTACAGCCCACGAATGGAGTTGAGCGAAACCAATAGAGAGGTGAATATCAAGGTTTTGATACTCTTTCTGAAGCCTTGTTGCTGCATGTAGGCCAAGCACGGTATACTCAAAATCACCTTTTGACACCATGATGGCGATTGCTTCGTTGTCGTATCGTGGGATTGTATTGATGTATATTGTGTCACCGATCTCCTTAGATAGATTATTGATTCTGACTATCGACGGTGAGTTTTCTGCCAATGTCACAGTCTTCTCAGCAAGTTCCAACTGGTTGTGAACAAATGTTTCTGCATACGAAGTCGTATCTGCATCTGTTTTCTTCGTCACTTTTTTTCTTTGAACAAGCACTTGTTTGTCGTGAATAAGACTCTCTGTAAACAACAACGTATCTCGCAAAGAGGTTGTTACTGGAATATAGCGGACGATAACATCGCAATCTCCATTGTCAAGAGCCTCGATGGCTTTGTTTAGATTACTCTCAAGCGTATATTTAACATTTAGATTCTGCAGTCGACAAAAATCACGAATCAATTCAAACTGTTCTCCGACAGTGTCTCCATCCACAGTTATCTGCATACCATCTGAAGAGGGATCAATAAACACTTTCAATGCTCCATTTTCTCGAATACGTTCAAAATTATCCACCTTGGGGTTCCGTGATGTGTAACGACCGACAAGAAATGCCAATCCAGCCAACACCACAAACGCAATCATGATTGATTTGAAAATGTTCGTCCCTTTCATAACTGTATAATTTTAATCGTCAAATGTTACAGATATTCCGACGCGTACAAAAGATGGACTCATTGCGTAACCCGGGCTCATCATATAGTTAGAATTGTTGCCCATCTTCTGGTTGACATGATTCCAAACCACAAACATTCTCATTACCTTTAACTGAGCCTGTCCATATACATTAAGCAATGGATATTCTCCATATTCCTTATCACGCTGGACATAAAACATTCCCGTTGCTGGGTTATATTTCTGAGCGTAGAAACTTGTGTGATAATCCAAAGAAGCTCCAACCTGAAGAATCAAACTCTTCTTGAAGATTGCAGGAGTTCTTAGATAAACATTACTGTTCCAAACGAATGTTGGCAATGGCATAATATACTTATCAGAAGTAGTCTGGTAGGCAATCTCATTATCCCAGTGGAACACTCCAAACTTAAGTTTCTCTTTTGCTCCAAGATAGAAGACATTTACAGCATCTGATGTCTGTACTGGTAGAACTCTTTCATTAAAATAGATGTAGTTGTCGACATTATAGTAACCAACCTTTGCTGAGAATCCGATTTTAGGCATCTCAAATGCTCCGTCAATTGAAAGACTTCTCTTATTATCGAAATCATTATCCCAATTGAAGTAGTTGGAATAGTAATGATCCTCAAAATAATTAGGACACTCGTTCTTCAACTCTACATTTCCACCTAAAGATACCGGTTGATTACCAATATTAAATTCTGTCTTGATATCTCCCTTCAACAAATATGAGCTTCCTGTCAACTTCTCATCAACGAAATAATATTCACCGATCACATTGAAAAACAAATGTTTGCCTGAGTGTTTCGACAATACAGCTCCGATACCCATCTTAGTATCTTTGTTTGTATTCCAGTTTGGACGTCCACGATAACCGACAGAATCGATATAAGCGACACCATCTTCCAAATTCACCTCTCTCAACTTGTTAACAGCTATAAATTCTTTATCCATGTAGCGGTAGTCAAACTGTAAACCGTCGGCATAATGATAGGTTTTGGAGCTAACTGTATAATATCCAGCCAATCCAAATTTCATCAGCTTATTGAATTCTTCATTAAGAGAGACTCCGAAATTACCCTTAAACTGACGGAACAAGACGCTATCCATTGTAGCTTTCGGCATGAATTTACGAGTCTCAGCACTTGCATTATAGAATGTATCGTGAGCTCTCGTTGACGATCTCTCTGTATATCTCTTCCAATCAGACTCATATCGCATATCAGCAATAAAAGATGTAACTGGCACATAATCAACGACTACAGAATCCGCATTAACTCTATACTCCTTCTCAAATCCAAGATGATACTTATAGTTGAGATGCATATTGTAACCATGAAGTTTTGAGAATGTGTTTCCAGAGAAATAGACTGGAATAGCCTCATCCGCAGGATTTCCATATCTTTCCGGTGATGTGATATACGACTCATTCAAAAATCCACCATTCTCATAATTCTCGAATTTTGCGAATCCTATATTCATCATCAAATTGGAACGCAAACCCATATAGCTTCCAAAGAATCCAGCATTACAATTTCTTGTAGATGTCGACTCATATGCTCCATACGAATTCACCCAATCTCCGTACATTCCGAAATTAAACTTCGATCCAGCGTTGACAGTGAATATTCCTCCAACACACTGATCACTACGGTTGCTCGGACCTGCACCTATAAACCAGAATTTAGAATATGGCTTACGAGTATTGTAATAAAGGATGTCATCTGGAGATGTATAGTTTGCCTCATATGGAGTGAAGAAAAAGAAATCAGATTTCTTTATTCTGTCGGCATAGATCAATGAAATACCAGGAGAGCCAAGCGATGAATGGTCGGCATAACGCAATGTATTCTTATCCGCCATATTGGCAATATATACTTTATCGAGTGTAGTGTCGGCATACGCACGAACCGGCTGACCAAGTGGTCCGTCTGCTCGCCAAGAGAAATACATCATCGAATCCTGTGGACCACGTTTAGACGGCATAACATCTGTATGGTATTGAAACTCAGGTTCTGAATTAGTTTTCACATTCACTACAGAGTCTATTTTGGCAACTTTTATAGAATCATTCAAAACAGCAGACACTGAATCTTCCACTGTCATTACAGAATCTCTCATTGCCATTACAGAATCACCCTTTTCAATAGCAGCCTCAACATTCAAAGAATCCTTCCCCACCTCAATAGATGTCGACGTCTCAGCAAACACAGCAGTGCTTGCAAGTACAGAAAGGATTATATTAAAAAATCTATTCATCAAATTAAATTATTCACGATCACTGTCGTTCTTCATATACCAAAGCACATTGCAATTCTCATGACGGAAAACCTTCTGTGCTGCGTTTCTCAACTCAGTTGGAGTAACCTTTGAGTAATTGTCGAAATCCGTATTGACCAAATCAGGAGCTCCAATCATCTCATAATAACTTAGACGCTCAGCTTTTGCAGCTTCCGATAGATCAGAAAGTATCTGAGTCGCTTCATATTTATTGACAACCTTCTCCAATTCAAGAGCCTCAACACAATCCTTCTTCAACTTCTCAAACTCATTCCAAATCGCAGATTCACACTCCTCACGGCTGAATCCATCATTAGGAACACCAACCACATAGAAAGCTCCATCTTCTATACTTCCTCGAATACAAGCATCGATAGATGAGAACATTCTAGTCTCAACAATCAATTTCTTATACATTCGCGACGACATACCATTCGACAACAGGTCAGAAAGGATATCCGAAGCGTAGTAATCAGCATCCAAACGTGAAGGAGAACGGAATGTCATATACAACTTATCATTCGGCACATCTCCTCGCACCTCTTTTCTTCGTTCGACAGTCTGCTCTGGAATTTCTACCATCTTACGTTTGAGCACATCACGCGAAGGTATGTCGCCATAGTATTTCCCCACCAAACGCTTAACCTCATCAAGAGTGATATTTCCAACTACCGCAAGATGTGCATTATTCGGAGCGTAGTGAGAGAAGAAAAACGACTTGACATCCTCCATTGTAGCATCCTGAATATGCTTGATCTCCTTACCAATCGTAGGCCATGAATAAGTATGGTCGGCAGGATACATCATTGCAAACAAATAGTGATAGGCATCTCCGTATGGTTTATTCGAGGTACGTTCCTTGAACTCCTCGCTAACCACTCCACGTTGAACTTCAAGTCCTTTCTCGTTGAAAGCCAACGACAACATTCTATCCGACTCGACCCAGAAACCGACCTCAGCATTCACAGCAGGAAGCACGACGTAGTAATTAGTCAAATCCTGAGTGGTGAAAGCATTGTTATAAGCACCAGCATTCTGAAGCACACCGTCATAATCGTCCACATTGACAGAGCCAGAAAACATCAGATGCTCAAAGAGATGTGCAAAACCTGTATGCTCAGGATCCTCGTCCTTGGAACCAACATCAAACACAGTGTTCAATGTCACTGTCTGAGATGTTTTGTCCTCCAAATGCACCACGTGCAAACCATTATCAAGTGTGAACCTATTTGTTTTAACCATAAAATGCTTACGTCATTTTTACAAAAGAATGCAGAATGCATACTTTTTTGCAAAGATAATCAAAATAATACTAAATGCATAATTCATAATGTCTAATTAGATAGGTATGCAATAAATGTCAATGAAGATAAATTGGTATATGAAAAGACCTTGAGCAGATAAAAATCTGTTCAAGGCCAATAGGTTTATCAAATCACAATAAACTAACTTTTGTCACCAACAATAATGTCCTGTCAATGACAAATAGATCTCCTTCATGTTTGTCAATGTATGAGGTGAATGTCTTTTTATTTTGAATTTAGACATAAAGTAATATTTATCATCATCAAAAGGACGAACTAGCTCACATAAATCCCAATATGGAAATTCAGTTTTATATTCTTTTAACTCTTCGTATCCTTTATCTAAATCAATGTGTCGTCCAAGTACTAGTTTATTTTCACCACAATAAAACTTTCTTTCAATCTCAACCAATTGATAATTGCCATCTCTATAAACAAACCTATTACTTGAATTATAATCATTTATATCCAAATAATCATCTTTGGCACTTAGTGAAAAATACCTCAAAGGATCATCATCAGGAGTAAGACATCCTTGGTTCCAGATGTCAGACACGAAAGCAGTATCATTTTCATTGATTACTAGCATGATGCCTTTACCGACATGTGGCCAATTTTCACCTTCTTCATACTCGTCAAGTTTTGGATATTTTCCTTCCTCATAAGGTCCCTCCATAACAATCAAATAGTCAGAATATCCATCCTTGTTCACATCACATGGAATAAATTCATTAAGAAGAAATCCATCCGGCAAAATAGAAGCGAATTCAGTTGTATCTTTACATCGTTTGGAAAACACCTTGTCTTCTTCTTTCTTATTGAAATATGTACCCTTATAATAAGGATTTAAATCTGTCGACGATATTATATCAATCATCTCAGCCACAGGATCTCCGGTTAGTTCATATTCATAATCTTTTCTAATCCAGAGAGTTTGTAAAGTCGGGCCAAAGACAACCTTATCAATATTCTTAGAAATTTTTATTTTTCTATTAAAGAAGTCACTTTTATGAGGATCGGTATAGTTTTTACCAGTATTTTCACCTCTTACCATTAAAAACAAGACGCCATCAAGCGATAACGTATCCATGTATTTATAAGTCCAATCTGTATTGCAATTGAAATAACCAGAAACAGTAAGCGTTTGTGTATTATAGTCGCCCACGACATGGAAGTCTTCCACACTATCAGCAGACAGTGCAAATGATTCTTTTAATACAGCCGGACAGTCCTTTTGTTTATTATCGATCTTTTTACAACGAACAGCTCTCACATTACATGCATACTCTACTCGTTCATGTGATAGCTCAGGCAGATTATTTTGCGAAAAAGACAAAGAGTTGGCACATACCGTACTAGAATTTCCATTTTCATAAATATCTTTCAAAAAATACGATCCTTCTAAATGAGATACGCCAACTCCATCAACATTAGCACCATAGTGATACGAGACCATTTCATCATTATTTTTTTTATATCTAAATTCACAGGCTGGAAAGAAGATGCTTTTTTTATTAAACAACGAAGTTCCAACAACACCTTTCGCATTTGTACCTTCATAATTATCAGTCCATGTCCATTTACATCCTTTGATCAACTCTTCCATCTCTTTTTTATATGGCATACGCCATTCGTCACCCCAATTCACAGTTGCAGCGTCTTCTATTCCTCCGACATATGAAGATTTTGAATAATAAGTTTTAGGAGCACTTTCACCCCACGAATAAAGTTCTCCAGATTCAGATGGTAAGGATGCTCCGACATTATATGTGGCCCATAATGTACCGGATGGCAAACCTAAATCGACAAAATCATGTTCTTCGAATCTTTTGCATGAAGAGCAAAAGACAACTATAAAGACTATAAGAAAAAATCGTACCTGATTCATTGTAAAAGCGAATTAACTTTTGCAAAAATAATTTATTTTTATCTTCATCGACAAATATTTACAAAATATCTAACTCAACGAAAGATGTAAGTGTCTTGCTGTATAACTGCATTTTGTCTATTTTTGTAATAAGATTAATTTTTTTATTATGATAACATTTCCAAATGCTAAAATAAATTTAGGACTTAATGTTGTAAGTCGTCGTCCCGACGGATATTCTAATTTGGAGACGGTGTTCTACCCTATCCCTGTGTGTGACGCTCTTGAGCTATTGGACTCCAACGAGAAAGGTTTGAAATTCATCCAGACAGGATTGGAAGTCGACGGTGATGTAGAGAAGAATCTTGTGGTGAGAGCCTTTCGTGCAGTGGAAAAGGCTGCAGACCGTACGTTTGACGCAGTGGTTCGTTTGCAGAAGAGCATTCCGTTCGGAGCTGGAATTGGTGGCGGTAGCGCGGATGCATCGTTCATGATCCGTATGATGAATGAGCACTACAATCTTGGATGGAGCAATGAGAAGATGGCGGAAATCGCCATCACTATCGGTGCCGACTGTCCTATCTTTATCTATAATCGTCCGATGTATGCTGAAGGAAAAGGTGAGATTCTTTCCGATGTCGACGTGAACTTAAAGGGATACTATTTCGTTTTAGTTAAACCAAACGTCCATGTTTCCACAGCAGACGCGTTCCGTGGCATCACACCAGCACCAGCCAAAATAAACTGTCGTGACATCGTGGCATTACCGATGAAAGAGTGGAAAGGCAAGTTGGAAAATGATTTTGAAAAGACAATTTTCGCTTTACATCCGTCAGTAGCAGCAATCAAAGAGAAACTTTACGATCTAGGTGCAGTCTACGCATCAATGTCAGGTTCGGGATCTTCTCTATTCGGATTCTTCGAAGAAAAGCCAAACCTGGATGGTTTGTTTGGAGACTCGTATGTGTTCTGTGAGAGATTATAAAAACATATAAAAATTACGGTTTGGTTTTGTCTGTTGACAAAACCAAACCGTAGTATGTTGATAGACCGACAACTAATAGTCAATCCAACCTAAACACTAGAATTTGATAACTGTGTCTCTTAACAAATCCTCAATATGATAAAAGTGAACACCACTAGTATCATTTGTAATACCAGAAGTCATCCTATAATAGTTAAACTTCAACTCTCTGACACCAGTTTCTTTTGTTTGAAACTCCCACACTTGATCATGACCGGTAAAAACATCTATACTATCAAATTTAGTATAAGGTACTTGATCAAAACCAATTGTGTCTAAACGAATTGAGTCTAAAGGAATAAGCACAGTATCAAGTTTAGAATTCGGATTTTTAATAGCCACGACAGCCGCCTCTTCACAATTCATCCATTGCCAATGGTACGAATGACTTGGACCAAAGCCAGGCATATCAGGATCACAATGAAGCGTCACTTTAATGTTTTCGCTTACAAACTCATCCTTGCCATCCTCTTTATCACAACTTACAAATGAAGTTGCTGTTAGAACTGTTGCTGCTGTAAGTACAGCATACTTAATAAAATTACCCATAAATAAATTATTAATAATAAACTAAACTAACTTTAGACTATTTCTTAAAAGAAATTACAGTGTCCTTTACAACACTTGACTCATCCCATTCTCTCAAATAACGAAATTTCAATACCTCTTCACCTGTCTCTTTAGTAAGAAACTCCCATGCTTCATATCCAGCCCCACCAGTACTCAAAGACTCCGAATTTGCAGGTTCAATTCTTCTCATAACAGAATCGGCTGCAGCTCTAGATTTATTTGTCCATTGCCAGCAATAACCAGTTCCAAGGGTAACAGGCAATGTGAAATGCAAATGTTTTGGAGCAAAACCATCAGGCTCGACTTCTGCACCAATCTCCTTGTCACAACTAACAAATGAAGATGCAATGAAAGACGTTGCCGCTACCGTTGCAGCATACTTAAAAAAATTACCCATAAAATAAATTATTAAATTAACACTAAACTAACTTTTCATACTTAGCGTCAAAACCCCTAATTATTTTTTCGCATTATTTGTTCGACTAAGTACATAAGCAAAAGTAGCACAAATTCTATTTCATCAAAATTATTTGACTAAAAAAATAATAAAAAAGCAAGACTATTATGCTTAACAACATTGAAACAATCTCCGCAATGAGACAAACACGTATGCTTACATACATATCCGATATTGTCAACTGTCGAGGATTGTCGCCTATATAGGGTTTATAAAACTCTTTTCCAAAATAATTATGTGGACCACCAAACCTGCAATCAAGGATCGAGGCTAATGCCGCTTCCGGCCATCCACTATTAGGGGAAGCATGTTCAGGGCCATATTTCATCAGAAATTTGATTCGTCTGCCATTAATGCCTCCAGCCACAAGAATGAGAAAAGCAGTGAGTTTGGCAGGAATATAGTTTGCTATATCGTCGATATGAGCGGCCCAACAGCCAAAATCCTTGTACTTCTCATCTTTATAACCGATCATTGAGTCGAGGGTATTAATCATTTTGTATGCCATTGCTCCTGGCACTCCAAGAAGCATGAACCAAAAGAGTGGAGCGATCACCCCATCCGACAGATTTTCTGCAAGTGTTTCTAGTGCAGCTGTACGCACTTCCTGCTCTGATAATTGTGCTGTATCACGTCCCACTATTCGTGCCACCTGCTTGCGGCCCTCTTCTAATCCAATCTCCAGTGCTTCAAACACCATCTTTACCTCCTTACGAAGTGTATGGCCAGCCAAACAGAAAAAGAGGAGAATTGACGAAATCAGAATATTAAGTAATGGGAAAGATTTCAAGGATCTAAAGAATAGCCATGTCAGCAAACCAACACCAATAATACTAACTATCGCGAATATCGCACCCTTAAGTTTTCTATGCTCCCCATTATTAAATTTTCTATTTCCTAATGCAATCCATTTTCCCATATACACTACAGGATGCGGCAAAGATTCTGGATCTCCGAAACAAAGATCAAGCACCCATGCTAATAAAAGTGTTATCAGTAAGGAATTGGAAATAAGAATATCTATCAGATCCATTGTTTAAGTGCTTTAATCAGTTGATTATTCTCCGCCTTTGTCTGCACGGCAATGCGGAAATGCTGAGGTAAAAGTGTAGGGAAATTACTTGCATCCCGAATCAAAATGCCGTGATTTGAAATCAAATACTCTTTTAATTCATTTGCATTTCTATTGGGAAGTCGACATAAAAGGATATGAGTGTCTGAAACAGAAGTAGTGATACCCATTGCATTTAATTTATTCTCGACACGTCGACGTTCAGCAATAAGTGTTTCAAGTGGTATTCTATACTCATTACGATGAGCAAGCAAATAATGTCCTGCTTCTATGGCTAAAGCGTTGACTGACCACGGCATACGAGTCTCTCTTACTTTTTTGAGCAAATCCACATTGCCAACCACATAACCTAAACGTAGACCAGGCACTCCGTAATCTTTCGTCATCGAACGAAGCATAAGCACATTGTCAAAACGTATAGTCTCATCCAGTCCCAAAGTTTCCTTATCTGTATAGGCAACATAACTTGCGTCGACGACAAAGATATCATTCGGATTTGTCGAAACTTTGTCAATCAACTCAGATTTTGACATAACACTTCCCGTTGGATTGTTAGGAACACAAAGCCACCAGATATTTCGTTTCGTAGTTTCTGACATTTGGCATCTATTTAATTCGCAAGCATCAGAATATTCTGAGAATGTTGGTTGTGGGACGACAGGCATATAATCCTTGAATCTATTGGCAATAAGATAAATAGCCTCAGTCGCACCATTCGTCACCATGATACAGTTAGCATCTACTTCGTTGATTTCAGCAATACGTTTTTCCAACGAGATTGGTGACGGTTCAGGGTAATTGGTAATGAGATGCATAGAGTTTCTCAGATGTTCAAACAAACCATCATGAGAAAAACCAGCATAGATATTAGATGAAAAATTACATCTTACTTCACTGTAATTATGTATGTCGTCACCGTGTCCGTTAATCATTCCAACTATATATTTGATTAATATCAACGTGTTTGCGTATATGATCGGCAAGACGGTCATAAGGATCTACCTCCTCATGTTTTACTGTCGGAGAGACATCCTTAAGTATAAAATCAATGACTGGCTGATTGTCAAGAACACCATGAATATATGTTCCTATCACATTATCGCAAATCGTATATTTGCAATCATCGTTGACAATCTCTCCATCCACCATCTTTCCGCTAATGCCTTGATGTATCTCATAGCCATTACAACTTTTCCCTTCAAACAAAAACTCCACCTGACGTGTAGTCTTTTCCTCTGTCATCATGGTATGGATATCAAGCAATCCAAGTCCAGGCAAAGATGAGATTTCTCCTTCCACTCCACTAGGATCATTAACAGTCTGTCCCAACATCTGATAACCGCCACAGATGCCTATGATTGTTTTGCCGACTTTATGAGCCATGAGTATTGCCTTAGCCACACCATTACGACGTAGCTCAAGAAGGTCATCAAGTGTGGATTTGGAACCAGGCAGGATTATAATGTCGGCTGATTCAATATCCGAAACATTATTTGAATAAAATAGGTTGACTCGAGGATCTCTTTCCAACACATTGAAATCTGTGAAATTACTGATGTGGCGTAACATCACCACAACCACGTTGATTTTGTCGTCGGCAAGAGTATTATTTTTCTTTTCAAGAGCGACACTATCCTCCTCGTCTATATTGATATTAGGAAGCACTGGCACCACACCCAAAACTGGCACACCACAAATATCTTCCAACATTTTCCTTCCTGTCTCAAACAGGCGGATATCTCCACGGAATTTATTTACTATAATTCCCTTAATCAGTTTACGATCTTCTGGAGTCTGTAACATGATAGATCCGTAACAAGAGGCAAAAACACCTCCTTTATCTATATCAGCAACAAGAATCACATCGGCACCTGCATGTTGAGCCATTGACATATTTACGATATCGGATTCACGAAGGTTTATTTCAGAAACACTACCTGCCCCCTCCATCACGATTGGATTATATTGTTGTGCCAATCTGTCGAAAGCATCGTGAACCGCACTACGCAAAGTCTCTCGTCCTTCCTTACGAAAATAGTCGTAAGCCGAACGATTCCCAATTGGTTTTCCATTGAGTACCACCTGAGTTGTGTGTTCACTATTGGGTTTCAATAGCAGAGGATTCATATCGGTATGAGGAGCCAAACCACAAGCCTCAGCCTGAACTGCCTGTGCACGTCCGATTTCAAAACCATCAGGAGTGGCAAAAGAGTTCAAAGCCATATTCTGAGCCTTGAACGGAGCTGGCTGATAGCCGTCTTGCTTGAATATTCGGCAGAGTGCAGTAGCGATAACACTTTTACCAACGTCACTGCCTGTGCCAACCAACATTATCGGTCTCATAGTAACTTTCCGCATAAGATAAGCAGTAACAAATAGTTATATAGTTCAATTATGATGAATGTAGCTCCACAACAATCTCCTGTGTATCCTCCAATACGACGTTTCATCCATCGAAATAGGAAATAAAGTACGGGAGCGTTTATAGTCAAAACCGACAACAGCATTGCCAAGTACGGTTTATTCCCTTTATTGTAAACCAACTTATTTTTCGCATTTTCAGCTTCACGAGCATAAGGCAAGAAGTAGACAATCATCGAACTCATATACTTGCTGAACACGTCTACTACAATCATTCCACAAGCCATATGCCACAAAGGAATTAACGGCGAGATGGAAGAAAGCAGTGTCCACAGCAAAAGATAATAAAGAATTAATCCCAAAACTCCGTAAGTGCCGATAAACGAATCTTTCATAATTCGTAGAGTTCGTTCTCTGTCTTTATCAGGATTTCCAGTTGAGCCACCTCCGAATCCATCACAAAAATCAGCAAAACCATCCTCGTGAAGTCCACCTGTCAACAAGACTCTACTTATCAAAGCCAACACAATAGCCACATTAACAGGAACAACGATTGAAGCCACTAATAAGACTGATGCCATAATGCCTCCTGTGAAAATACCTGCGAAAGGCCACATCGGCACCATATTCTCATAGTGTCGAGACTCCAACGTGGTAAGTCGCCAGAAAGGCAATCTTGTAAAAAAAGACAAAGCAGCAATCAAACGTTTCATTAGAAGTATTTTGTAATTGCAGCGTGTTGGAAATTATCCATCTCGTTAATCATATTCACTGCCGATTGGACTATCGGATAAGCACAAATAGCACCTGTACCCTCACCAAGTCTCAAGCCAAGATTCAATAGAGGCTGAGCATTCATTGCATCAAGCATTCGTTTATGCCCCCCTTCATCTCCACAATGTGCAAAGATAGCATTATTTATGACCTTAGGGTTTATTGTTTTGGCCACAAGCATACAAGCAGTCATTATAAATCCGTCGACAAGAACTATCATATTCTTCTCTGCCGCATGAAGCATCGCACCGATAGCAGCAGCCATCTCAAAGCCACAAAAGTATATAGCTTCACGTACGTCAGATGGCAATGCATCCGAATCGTTCAAATGATAATTGTCGACAGCTCGTTTCAGTACCTCATATTTGTGACGAATGCCATCATTATCCAATCCACTACCAGCACCGACACAATCCACTAGTGGGATATTCAAAAGAAGATGCATAAGGATGCTGGAAGGAGAAGTGTTGCCTATACCCATCTCTCCGAATGATATAATATTACAGTCTTCACCATAGCACAAGTCGACTTGCTCTGCTCCGATTTTCAATGCTCTGCCCCATTCCAATTCTGTCATAGCTGGACCATAAAGGAAATTGTTGGTGCCATAAGCAATCTTACGATTGATGATTTTATTATGATAATCAGTTATATCCAGAGCAATCAGGTCGGAAGCAAAATCATAATCAACACCGACATCAACTATACGCAAATCAAAGCCATGCTGACGGCAAAACATGTTGACTCCACCGCCACCACGAGTATAGTTTATCATCTGTTGCCAAGTAATCTCACGTGGAGAAAAGGATACACCTTCCCTTTCTATACCATGATCACCACCGAAAAGGATATGGCAAGGATTAGACAAACTTGGTGTAAGAGTCTGCTGAATCTCACATATTTGTAGAGCTAAGGACTCTAACCTACCCAAAGAACCCTTAGGCTTATTAAGATTATCTATCTTCGACTGAATCTGATCTCTTGATACCATATTATTTGATTTTAACTGGGATACCAGACACCATTAATGTCACAGAATCGGCTTTTGACGCCACATACTGATTGAGCCAGCCAAGCAAGTCTGTAAATCTTCGTTGCACTGCATTAACACTCGTGCCTCCCAATCCTATCTCATTTGTCACAAAGATAAAGCAAGCGTCTTGTTTGGTAAAAGCATCAAACTCTCGCTTGATAGTATCCAACACATCATCGATATCAGCCTCATCACCAGCCTCAAAGAAAAAGTTTGTTGACCATAGAGTCAGGCAGTCGACTAAAACGACTCTTCCTGATACATCATGACGAGACAGATATTTCTCTTCCTCAATATTGGTCCATTGTTCTCCTCTTCTTTCCTGATGTCGACGCACTCGTTCACGGAATTCGTCATCCCAAATGTGAGCTGTCGCCATATAGACAGGATTATCAGAAAAAGATAATGCCAAATTCTCCGCATAAGTGCTCTTTCCCGAGCGTTGGCCTCCAGTGATAAGAATAATCTTCGCCATATCTTTATAGCAAATCAATTGCCTCCTTCAACGAATGAATCTCATATTCAACGGGTTCAGGTGCAGTAAACGTATCTGGCTTGCGGTTGAAAAACATTGTAGCCAATCCAACACTTTTTGCACCTAAGATATCAGTTGAGAAATTATCTCCAATCATAAGAGTATCTTCCGCAGTAGCACCAGTCTCCTTGAAAGCATACTCAAAGAAAACAGCACTTGGCTTGTTTGCTCCTGCGTCTTCTGACAATATGATTTTATCGAAGGAATCCAAAAGTCCACATGATTTCAATTTCTTATATTGAACTTCATGGAATCCGTTGCTGCACATAAACAATTTATATCCCTTCTGTTTAAGATAATCCATCAACTCACGTGCTCCATCCACCAATCCTGGTTTATTAGAACAGAATTCAAGAAACACATCACTGACTTTAAGACAGTAATCAGGAGTCGGATCAAATGGATTGCCTTTAGAATCCACACCTTCCGACAATGGTCGACGGAAACGTTCAAGAATAAGGTAATCTCTATCAATCTCGCCCTTCGCATATTGATCCCATAATTCCACATTAGTCTTCCAATAAGAACGATGGAACTTATCATAATCTGGGAAATACTGATCCAAATGGAAATAATCAAACATCTCCTTTAATGAGATATTAGCATTACCTTTTGTATCGTATAATGTATCGTCGAAATCGATAAAAAGATTCTTGTACATAATGAATTGATATAAATTTGGAATTATTATTTATGCGACGGCATGATACACCGTCAAACAAAACAAACATCGTTGACGCTATTGCAGACTTGAGACAAGGACAAGGGCTAAGGCAAAGACCGACATCTCCCGAAGACAAAGAAGTTTTTATTCTGAGAGATGCCGCCAATATGTTAAAAGCAAATACTTTTAGACTCCATTCGGAGCTATAATATCAGGTTATGCTTTGCATAGCCATACCAAATTGTCAGCAATAGCGTCATGAAGGGTGAAGGTCAGGATCCTTTGCGGCCTCACGCATCACCCACCGATTATTTTAACTATTTCTCGTCAAGGCTTGACAAATAATCGAATGTCGACTGTAAATCGTTAGGGACGATTATCTTCAAGCTTGATATTTTCTCTATTTCACGACGTTGCCATGCACAAAAATCTGCGTTGATTTTCTTCGATTCTGTCATATACGCGTCGATTTTATTCTTATAAACCTCAGTCTGCTCAGCTTTGGCAAGATTAAGTTTTTTCTTGATAGATGTCTTGATCTGATTCAAACGTTTCTCAGCATCACGGTGTTCACTCTGCAACTGCAAATAAACCTTCTCCACATCTTCCTCATCAACGGAACCCTCATAGCGATAGATCAGCAATGAACTACCCTCTCCCTGAGTCGAGATTGGTTTTGACAATATCTCCTGCAGACGACGTCTGGCAACTGAGAATGGTTCATCTGGATGAATGAACTTACCGAATGCAGCTGCTTTGGCTTCCAACGAATAATACTCACATCGCTCAGCAACTGACAATGTTTTGATGATATCCTGTTCTGTCAGTTCAGGATCTCGTGGAGGCATATTATTGATAGTGATATTCTCATGTTCAGCCCAATCATTAAGGGTTACATTTGATACTTCCTCCATCATTCTTTCCTTTGTCTTCACTGCCTCACGCATCCATGCACAGAATGAGTGCATATCTGCGACTCTTGACACTAATGCGTTAAACTCTGCAAGTTGATGTGTGGCATAACCGATCTCCACCTGTTTGCCCTTATCGTTAGATGAGCCTACGATATCAACAAAACCGTTTACGAAAGAGGCAGACTCAAGTTTTGCCTTGCAACCAGCGATAATCTCAGTTGCTAATTCCGACAAATGAGTAGCAGCCGTAGAAGTTATCCCTTTCTCATTCTTATTCTCTTCACAATTAGCGAAGAAAGTCATATCTTTGTTAATTAACTCCATAGCAAACTAATATAATCCTTATCTATCGTTCAACATACGAAGAACATCTTCTCTATCAATTTTTAACTGATCAGCAATCATCTCCGGAGAAAAATCCAAAGATGCTAGCAATTTGACTGAACTGACCAATTGTCCCTTCTGCTCTGCCAATTGTTCCTCTTTTTCCGCCAATTGTTCCTTCTGCTCTGCCAATTGTTCCTTCTGTTCCGCCAATTGCTCCTTCTGCTCTGCCAATTGTTCTTTCTGCTCCGCTAATTGCTCCTTTTGAATACGTACAGTCGCATTCAAATCTTTGAGATCACGCAGAATTTCATCTTCAAGCATCATCGTTCTTCTGATTTCAGAATCACAAGCAGCTCCTTTAAGAGTGCGGATAAGCTCGTTTACCTCTTCATCATCTTTATACTTCGATTCATCAATACTGATGAAATGTCCATCAGCCGACTTGCGAGACTGATTGAGCACTTGTAGCAACTCCTCCACTCGATTCTTCACATTATCATTCGGCAACAGTGGGACCTGCACAATAATGCTGTCGTGACTCAACGATTCAGCAAACGGATCCTTTATATCCATCTTGTTTCCATTATAGTCGCGATACTCTCGGCTGATATAACATACACACTCGTCTATCACATCCAACTTATGTCCAAGAATGAATACCGAAATCATAGGATCCGCAGCCTCTTTGACAATATCGTTATTTACTCTGTGAACCATTTCAGGATTGCAATAGTGAATGCCTGTATATTGGCGGAAACGTAACACTTCACTTGGAAGATAGACTTTCTGCAATTCAATTGTAACCATACTTTCCTTAACCTCAGTCTTTCCATTTGGAAGCACAATCTCCTCACTTACGGTTGCTCCAAAATCAATACGACAAATTGATAGATCATCGGAATATGGTACCGAATATTCATTGTTGATCTGAACGACTTTAACAACATTCTTTTTTAATAACGCCGATAACAAAATCTTAGCCACTTTATTGTTGGCTATCATGTACTTAAATACCGAATCGTAAATCGGGTTGGCAATCAATGTTGACATAATCCTATTTTATTTATTTACTTTCTGCAAATATAATATTTTTATTTCTTTTTCTCATTTTTGACAATAAAAAAAACGGACAGAATTAAATCTGCCCGTGTATTAGAATCTACAATCTACTATCAAATCTGAACAAGCATATCAAATTTTGGGAAAATGTCGTCACTACTCCACTCTTTCGTTGGTGTTGTAGAAGTGCGACAAACGTCATCTTTACAATTCAATACGCCTTCTGGATACTGCATTGTGACGCAGTGTAGTGATCCATGCTGACGAATTAATGTCTGGCAGTCAACTCCGATAACTTCTCTATCCTTAAACACTTTTTGCAACGTTGCAATTGCATCTGCATCATGCTTCTGATTGTATGTTGGAACCAGCACTGCTCCATTAAGAATCAAGAAATTCGCGTAAGTAGCAGGTATACGTTCGTCATTCTCATCAATCACTGCATCTGGCATTGGAAGCGGCACAAGATTGAATGGTTTACCATCAATATCTCTCAACGCTTTCAAATCATCCTCCATTGCCTTCAACCACTGATAATGGTCGTCATTAACATCATCACACTTCACATAAGCGATTGTTGTGTCATCACAAAAACGTGCCAATGTATCAATATGTCCGTCTGTGTCGTCGCCAATCAAATCGCCATTATATAGCCAATGAACTTTCTTCAGGTTGAAAATCTTAGTCAAAATCTCTTCAACCTGCTTGCCAGAATACTGATTATTACGATTTGGAGCATTCAAACAGTTGTATGTCGACAATAACTCTCCACGTGTATTGAACTCCACACTTCCTCCTTCAAGAACAAATGGGATATCCACCACATCAGCATCAGATGAGAAGAAATTCTTCTTTCGCATCTCAGTCGTAATCTGATTGTCTTTGTCGGAAGCAAATTTCTGTCCCCAACCATTGAAGATAAAATTACAGACTTTCAATCTTCCATCTTTCACCATTGTTATTCCAGCATGGTCTCTAGCCCATGTATCATTGCTAGGTATCTGAGTGAAGATGATCTGTGAATAATCAACATCTCCAAGTTGACGACGAACTTCAGCCTCATCCTGACAAACAATCACAAGTTTCTCAAAACGAATGATTGCCTTAGCTATATCACAAAATGTACGTACAGCATCGTCTAGGATATAATTCCAATCTGTATCTTCATGCGGCCATGTCAACTGAACAAAACTCTGTCGTTCCCACTCAGCCAATGCTCTATATTCGTTGTTCTTGTAGTTCATAATTATCTTGTTGATTATTCTGCAAAGATAATGGATTTTTTATTTTTTGTACCCTGGGGAGGTACACATCAAGACAAAAAAATTGGGATAAAGAAAACTTCATCCCAATTCTTTATTTCAATCGACTCAAACGTCTAAGGTTCAATCATATTACCATGTATACGACAAACCTAGAGTTGTGCTCTCCCAGAACTGAAGAAATGCTCTTCGATATCCGTTGTTGTATCTTGAATCGTAATCCTTATTATCCTCAGTATCGAAGAACTTAGCGTCACGACGATCAACAACCTTATTAAGAACATCTTCATCAATCTTCTGAATGTCCTTATGATAATTGATCTCAGCCTTATCATACTTCAACTGAGTCTTAATAGAAAGATCGAGATGCTTAGAAAGCTTGAACAACAAATCCAAATTGAACTTCAACGACCAACCATTTGTCTTGTCGTAGATGTCTGTTGCAACACCATTATTGTCGAACTGCAATGATTTTGTTGAAGCAATCACCTCATTCACATATTCATCCAAATCAACAATATCATAACCAGACCAAATCATACCCTTATTAAACTGAGGATGTGCCAATCTGAATGCCTCGCTAAATCCATAAGTCTCCTTATTGTAAGCGTAGAATCCTTCTAGTTTAGAAATCAAAGTGAACACTTTGTTGAATGACTTAGTGTAATTGATATTCAACAAAGCACCGACTTCAGTACGTAGATCTTCGTAAGAACCATCAACATCACGCTTCATTGAATAGTTTGGAGCGATATCATCATCCTTACAGAATGTGAACTTTCCTGTGATTGGAGAGATATAGATTGACATGTTGTCCTTTAGTTTCTCAGGCACAAAATCAATACCGACAGAAGCCTTAACAATATTAGGGTTTCCAAACTTGTTCTGCATCATACCCAATGATTTGATGCTGTCTCTGTCTAGGTCATCAAACATTTTGTTTACGTGACCTACTGGAGTCTCATTAGCCTCAAGACCACCTTCTGCCTTAATCTCATCAATTCTGTCAACGAACCATGAATCAACATTGTCGTAGTTGTATGTTGGAGTGATTCTTGACTCAAATGATGCCATAGCACTATAGAAAAGGTTCTTAGATGCCTTGAATCCGTACTTAGTAGACAAATTCAACTCATCGATAGCCTTATGAACTTTTGGATTATGCTCATACTCAGATGATAGAGTAACACCATACTTAGCAGAGAAACTGTTGTCCCACTTATGACGACCACGAGTATAGTTGGCGTTCAAATTCAAATATCCATCTACAGCGAAAGTAGAACCTACTCCATCATGAGAATAGATATTATGAAATGTCTGAGCGGCGTTCATACCTACCATTCCTGGGAACTTCCAAACTGCTGAGTCGGCTCCCAACTCTCCATTAATATCATCCTTGTGAGACTCTGCTAGACCAGTAACTGTGCTTTGAGTCTCCTTGATCATATTCAAACCTTCATTTACATCCTCCTGAGCAGCAACTGTCGACACACCCATCACAGCAACTACAGATGCAAGCAAATTATATTTTGTCTTCATTACCTTCAATGCTTTAAATTATTAAAATGAGTATGCGATTCCTAGAGATGATGACTCCCAGAACTGCCAGAATGCCTTTTTGTATCCGTAGTTGTAGTAATTTGCATTACCACTCAACAAACTTACACGAGTATCATCGCAATCACCCTTGTCAGCACGGATCAAATCCTTGTGATAATCAACTTCTGAGTTGTCGTACTTCAACTGAGTTCTGAAATTGAATGTCAAATACTTTGTAGCCTTAAGAATAAATTCAGTCTTCCATACTACATAGCGACCATGTCTTGCAATATAATCAGTGTCTTCCCAATCGCTCTTGACATTACTCAAATCGTAAAGAACATTATCTCTGATCGCATCTTTTGAAAGTTGGAAAACACGTGGCTTACCATAAGCTGCGAAAAATGCCTCAAGAGATGTATTCAATGAGAAAACATCAGTGAAAGCCTTAGAGTAGTTCAAATTGAAAAGCACACCGGCCTCAAAACGAGTGTTCTTGTAAATATTATCTCCGTCATTGATCTTCTCCATTGAGTAGTTTGACGCAATAACATCGTTCTCACAGAATGTCCAACGTGCAGATAGTGGAGAAACGTAGAAATAGAAGTTTTCTGTGTCAGACATCTTCATATCCAATCCAAGAGACAACTTAGCATATGCTGGATTGACAAACATATTCTTTACAATGCCTGTATCGATTCTCTCCTCACGGCTGCTTGAAACAAAATCAAATCCATCCTCTGTCATTGAATCGATATCATCATAACGGTAAGTTGGAGTGAACTGAGTCTCAAAAGATGCCATAGCTGTATAGTAGACATTCTTGTCTGCCATATAACCATACTTAGACATCAACTTAAGTTCATCATTCTGCTTTCTCCAATATGGCTCAGCCTCATAATCCTTTGAGAAGTTAGTTCCGTAAGCTAAATCTAGCTTAGAATCCCACTTGTGCTTGCCACGGATATAATTGGCATTCAATGTCGCAGCGAAATTAATACCAACTACAGTACCGTCGCCCTCAACTGAATAAGCATTGTGAGATGTCTGAACTGCGCTTAAAGATAATGTTCCTGGAAATTTCCAAGAAGCAGTATCTGCAGCCACGCCAGTATTAATGGCATCCTTGTTAGCGACTGCCAAACTTGTAACCACTGACTTGACCTCATTGTTTTCATCAACTTTCACCTCCTGTGCGACTCCGGCCGCAACAGCAGATGCAACAAAAAGAGATACGAATAATTGTCTTTTCATCCTAGTTATGTCTTAATATCAATGTTTCTTATTTTTGTAATCCCTGTAAACGTGCAATGTATTTTCCGATGATATCAAACTCAATATTGACCACCGAACCAACTTGAATATCGCAGAAATTTGTATGTTCCAATGTGTAAGGGATGATGGCTACTGTAAACTGATCTCGTTTTGAACGGCAAACAGTCAAACTTGTACCATTAACAGTCACAGAACCCTTCTCTACAGTGAAATAACCTGCAGAAATCATATCATCATTTGCTTCATACTTAAATGTGAAGTAATGACTACCCTGTTCTTCCTTTCGCTCGATGCATGTTGCAGTCTGATCTACATGCCCCTGGACAATGTGTCCATCTAGTCTGCCATTCATCATCATGCTTCGCTCAAGATTGACTTTTGACCCTACAGACAATTTTCCTAGATTAGATTTATCTAGTGTCTCCTTGATAGCAGTGACTGTATACTCATCTCCATCGATGTTCACCACTGTAAGGCAGACACCATTGTGAGCTACACTCTGATCTATTTTTAATTCTGATGTGAACGGGCAAGAAAGCGTAAGATGCAAGTTTGTTCCATCCTGCACCAATTTGCGTACAACACCCATTCCCTCTACAATACCTGAAAACATATCAAAAATTTTCTGCAAAATTATATATTTTTTTTGAGATAAAGGGGCAAAACAAGTGTAGATGCGATAAAAAAATAGAATATAAATGAAAGCAGAGGCGCTTAAACGGAAACCTCTGTTCTAAAACATCTCTATTTGTCAAACCTGTATAACGTGAAATGTCCGCTGGTGTTATAGTTTATGTCTATCACTTCAATTGTATACCAGTAGTCAGTCGACGGCATTGGATGTCCCTGGTAAGTACCATCCCAACCGTCGAAATTGCCATCGTAACAAATTAGCCTTTTTCCAAAACGATCGTATATGCATACTCTATGGCCACTGAATTTTTCCAATCCTTTGATATTCCATTTATTATTGCCTAATTCATCTGGATTGAAATAAGTGTCAGGTATTATTTCTGCAGAATAGTTGAAACTTACACTATCTATACATCCAGTCTCTTCATCGTAAGCAACAATTGTATAGTGACCAGATTTATTAAATTCAAAATAGCCATCTGATTTATGTTCACTTTCTATACCATTCCAATATGATATGTAAGAAACATTACCGAGATTATCAGTCACATCAACATATACCGCATCCGTTTCTTCCTTAACTTTTGAAATTGTAATATGACGCTTATCACTCATCTCTACAATTGGAGACATCTGTAAATCAGGGCATCTTCCAGGAACATCAATTGTGTCGTACAAGTACATATTTTCTGGTGCTAATTCCATTCCACATCTGTAAACGGAATCTTTCAATGTAGTGTCACCAGAATTAACTGTGATATTATAGTTTACAATACTATCGCAGCCATTGGAAGCTCTAAACAATCCATTATAATAACCACTCTTAATCACTCGTTTACCATTGACATAAAATGGTTCATTCCAACAAATTGACTCATCTTGAAATGATTCTTTTTCTGACAAATCCGGTAATGGAGGACATATAGTGTCATACACAGGTTTATCACATGGCGATCTTTGTCCCCACGCTGCTATACAACCTCCATCAAATTCTTCTAATGGAAATGTAAGATCTTTTCCGTCATGAGACAACCCATCCAAACTCACCCAATGAATATCATCAAGATTACTATCAACATAGAAATGATAACTATTATTTCTACAATCAGCAATCCTATCACAAATGATTTTTAGTTTATCAGGTTCTTTAGGAGAACATTCATTATACTTCATAGCATTACTACAGTCGGAAAAATCCTCATGATAGACATCTTCATTTATTTCTAAGTGAAAATAATTAACCATTCCTCCTGAATGACTCCATGTAAATGCTAAACTAGTAAGCTTACATATTGTCATTTTTTCGTTTTGTCCCATACTAGATGTAAATACACCATCCTTGTATCTAAACCATAATATATCATCTTCATCGTCGTATATATTGTCAGAATATCTAAGAAGTGACTCCTCATCTTCCATAATTGACGACTTATTCGATGCATAAATACCTGCTCTAGAACTTTCACTTATAGAACTAGGTTTCAATATTTTCTTGAAATCCAATTGGTATTGTTGGGGTGTAAGAATACCAAGGCCAAATTGGATAATAATTCCCGGATAAAATCTTTTTTTGTTTTTGTAACTAGCCTCTATATAAAAAGAATCAATATCAACACAAGAGACATCATTAAACTCAAAATATGGCACTATATATGGATCTATATTATTTTCATATTCTGGGATGCGTGCACCTTGTCCTGAGAAGAAATCTTCGGGATAAAAAAAATCTATAACTTCTTCAGGATAATACCCATTCCTTGAATCATAAGTATTTCTGACCAAATATGCGCTCCAAATGGAATTCGTTCCACATGCATTAAATGTCTCTGCAAATACATTTGAGACATATAAAACAAGCATAAGCACCAATGCGATACTTTTGCTTAATCCATAAATATGTCTCAAAAACATTCTCATAAGTTACAATCTAATGAAGACGCAATTAACACTTTACATTATTGTTGATCCATCTGCATATCATGAACAACATCACTGCCGCCACTCCTGACATCACGGCAAACACCATGAAGAAATCGTGAAGATTAGTGATCTCATATCCTAGAAATGATTTGGCTACGACTACACCGTCGGCGTCGCCTTCAGGATATAGTGCGGAAAGGACTCCAGCAAACTTGTTGGCTGTGGCTGACGATAATAACCAAACGCTCATAAGTAGCGATGCGAAACGTGTCGGCGACAATTTGTTCACCATCGATAAACCGATTGGCGACAGGCTCAACTCTCCGATACTCAACACTAAATACAATGTCGTAATCCACATCATTGACACTTTCTCTCCTGCAGGCACATCATCCACCCCGTAAGCGATGAAGAAATAACCAAATGACAGCAATGCCAAACCAATCGCTTGCTTTGTAGGCGATGCGATATGGATATCTTTTCCTTCCAACATCATCCACATCGACGACATCACCGGAGCAAGCACGATGATGAAGATTGGATTCAAACTTCCGAAATAACTTGTGTTGACTTCTTCTCCTGAACTGAAGAAGATGAATGAAACAGTCACTGCTAAGATAATGACTGAGAGGTATGTCGGCAAATCAAAACCATTTCCTCTTCTCTTTCCTATCAAGTATGTCGCGCCGACAGAGAAAACGGTAAATAATGAGACCGCAATTACTTTACCTGTCAAATCCAATTTGAAATCAAAGAAGTTTGGCAAGAATCTATCAGTTTGTTCTTCAGCAAAATATGTCAACGATGCACCTGCCTGCTCAAATGCCGCCCAGAAGAAGATCACAAAGAATGCAAGGATGTAGATGACAAGAATATTGCGTCTTTCATCTTTTGTAACGGACTTATCTGTAATGATATATAGAGGAACTACCCCACTCAAACTATAAATCAAGGCTCCGATGTAATCTCCGTCGAAAAGCCAATATAACAATCCAAAAACTACGATTTCAAGCAACACAAACAAGCCGACTTTCTTTTTGTCGACCTGCATTGATGATGACGACGTTTCAACAGCCTTGATTGAATTCACCGTCTGTGGCACTCCACCAATCTCTGCTCCATCTGGTGTGACAAGATATTTCTCTTTTCCAAGTATGAACGACACAACTCCGATTATCATGCCGACACATGCCGCCAAGAATCCGTATTTGAAATCAGCAGGATCTCCTGTCACTCCGAAATAGCCGCAAACCAACGGTGAGAAGAAGGCACCGAAATTGATACCCATGTAGAAAATTGTGTAGGCGGAATCTTTACGTGGATCATTGTCGGGATACAATGTTCCTACCATACTTGAAATATTGGGTTTGAAAAAGCCATTGCCAAACACGAGCAAACCTAATCCGGCGATAAGTAGCGAATGAGTCAACATCCCCTGACCTAAAAATGAGGCACAAAGGAAAAGAAAAAACTGTCCTAATGCCATCAACAATCCGCCGACAATAATCGAACGTTTGTTTCCCCAGAAATTATCCGCTATATAGCCTCCAATCAACGGAGTAAGATAGACCAAACCTGTATAATTACCATACATCTGCGACGCTGCCTCCTTATCGTAATTCAATGCTCCGATAAGAAACAACGTGAAAATCGCACGCATTCCATAGTAACTGAACCTTTCCCACATTTCTGTGGAGAAAAGCAGATATAATCCCGTTGGATGACTCTCGTTTACCATAATTTCTAATTTATTCCACCGATTTACAAAGATATAAATAAATTTTGGCAAAGCAAAATCAATCCTTTATCCGATTACCTGTGATGGCGCGACTCCGAAATATTCCTTGAATTTCTTTGAGAAATATGCAGGATCTGAGAATCCAACCTTATAAGCGATGTCGCTGATTGATAGCGACTGGTTTGGCATCGTGAGCATCGTATGCGAAAGATTCATACGATAGTCAAGAAGCAACTGTATAGGTGTTTTGTCGAAATGGGTTGTGCAACGTCGGCCAAGTGTGGCTGTACTCATACAAAGGAGTGATGCCATCTTTCCGATTGTCAGGTCACTCTCTGCGTAATGCTGCTCTATCATTTCGTTGAAATCCTTCACAAATCCGATTTCAGGAGACTCTTCCTGATTTATAGCGGAAGAATCAGGAGCCTCTTCCTTCAGTTTCAAGATGTTATAGATCTTAA
This sequence comes from Paludibacteraceae bacterium, assembly GCA_045642085.1. Lineage (GTDB taxonomy): Bacteria > Bacteroidota > Bacteroidia > Bacteroidales > Paludibacteraceae > UBA1723. Next base: position 26,765 of record JAZUIF010000129.1, read on the forward strand.
GCAACATCTCTTCATTCTTAAATGGTTTGTTGATATAATCAAGTGCTCCGACTTTCAACGTGGACATTTTTGCTCGTTCACTTCCTGATGCCGACATGATCACAAACGGTATCATCTTAGTCTTTTCCTGTGCACGAAGCATCTTGCATAGCTCAATACCGTTTACTATCGGCATCTGTAAATCACTGACAATCAAATCAGGAATTGTCTGCAACGCTTTTGTATAAGCTACCTGACCATTTGTAGCTGTATCCACTTTCGAATATCCAGACAACAGATTCTTGATATTGTCGAGAATCAACTCGTCATCCTCAACTATCAAAATTCGTTTGTTTTGAAGGAATGAGAAATCAAGCGCGATGTTCTCATTTACATCGAGTTTCTTCTCCGTTGTCTTATGTTCTGCAGCTGGCATCTCCACAGTGATCTGAGTGCCTTTTCCCAACTCACTCTCAATACGCATTGTCGCGCCAAGAATGTCAAGATAACTGTGAACCAATGAGAATCCCAATCCAGTGGAAACCTCTCCGCTATATCCAGTCTCGCCATTCTTGATCACTCCTGCTGACGAACGGATAGCATTAAGCTGATCTTCCGTCATTCCTTTGCCATTGTCAGCAAACTCCACAAAGAATCTGCCATCCTTAGAATATGTCGACAATACAATCTCTCCGTTCTCAGGAGTATATTTAATGCTGTTATTCATAAAGTTACGAAGAATCGTAGAGAGCATTCGTTCATCTGAGGATGCGTAATCTGTGGTCTTAAACTTACGAACGATGGAAATCTGCTTATCCTCAATCACGGCGCAATTCAAATTCACCACCTCTTCCAAAATTGCCACAACATCTGTTTCGACAAGAACTGGTTTTGTCGTCTCTCGTTTTGCTATCGCCCAATTCACAAGAGAAAGCATTGTGTTCTGCAACGTGTTGGCTTGTTCGTATGCTTTCTTCAATTTCTCCGTTTCTGGAGTTTTTGGTCCATTATCATCATTGTATGGCGACAACGCACCGACGATTCCAAACATAGAATTTTTCAAGTCGTGGGCAATCACAGAGATGATATTCTCCTTCATGTCAAGAGCGGTACGAAGTTCTTCTGTACGCTCTGCAACCTTCTCCTTCAAGATTTTCTCCTGAATAGTATGTTTACGTAGACGATATTCGTAAGCCAATTTGAAACCAAGAGCTATAAATGCCAACACTAAAAGGACGAACCACCACGACTGATACCACACAGGAGCAACATCAAGTTTCATCTCCAAATATTCAGTCGGCTCAACCTTATTAGCATCAGCTGTGTAAGCCACCTTCAATCTGAAATCACCACTCGGTAAATAGGTGAATTTGATCACCTTATCCTCAGGCACCTCATTCCACTTGTCGTCCTTGCCATCAAGTTTATAATAGAGTTTGTCCTGTACATTCTCACGGAAATCAGCCACTTTCACCTCCACCGACACATTCTTATTGTGCGAGGCAGAAATCTCAAGAATATCACGATGAGAGATACGTTCACCGTCGACATAAACAGTACCCCAGTTCAAGTCGCCAATCTTATTCATTTGCGGCTTTAGTGAATCCGACACAATATAGAATCCACTTGATGTTCCAGCCAAAATCTGTCCGCTATTACGGACAAGCAGCGATGAATTGGTGAAAAATTTCTTTTGAGTCTTAGCTGTATTTGTAGGAATCAACGAATATTTTTGAGTCGTCGGATTAAAGCTCAAAATACCATTCGACGTAGCACAAACAAAAGTGCCATCTTTTTTCTTCTCTATTGATTTGAAATCCAAACCAGAAGGCAGATAGTCAAGCATCTTATATTCCAAAGTCGACTCAAGAATCACCATTATTCCACGCGTAGTTGCGACATACAGATTACCATAGCCATCCATCTGCGAATCAGCGAACATCATTGGAGTGTGAGTCTTCTCCAACACCACACAAGGCAACGCATGCTTCACTACCCCATCCTTGATCATCGCGACAGAATTGGAAGTGACAACCCAAATATTATGATTAGGTGTTTCAAAAGCACGCAGCACCCAATTATCCTCCACTGTATAGTCGCCTTCACGAAGGTCCATCAACTCCCATTTGCCATTCGTTCGCTTCACCCACAAGCCCATTCCGGCAGTACAGAGATACATTTCACCGTTGCTTATCTCAGCCACTGAGAACACACATTTAGGACGCACAAACTCTGGATGTTCAAACTCCAACACTTTAGTTTTGAAGGTATTGGGATCCATTTCAAGAATACCGTCGCCCCATGTCGACAACCAAATATTGCCAGCTTTGTTCCAGTCGGCACGCATAATATTATTGGAAGTCAGCGAAATCTTCTTCTTTACCTGGAATTTATTATCAAGAACAAAAGCGCCTTGTCCGTCTGTAGTCATGAAGATATCACCACTCGGCAACTCCAAAAAATCTGTAGCGACAAAATTTTCAAGACCGAAATCTGTAGAATAATTCACACCCTTCTCCCTATTGAGAGAAAGACGGAACACACCACCCATCTGAGTACCAAGCCAGATTTCATTGTCGGCACTCTGCATCATCGTATAGATTTTGCTCAACTCCTTGGGTTGCTCACCGTATGAAAGGATATGCTCAAACACCGATCTCTCATTCAGATCCGTGTCGACACGCCAAAGTCCCTCTCCATCGGTAGCCATATAGAGTTTGCCATCCGACGCAAGCAGAGCATCATAAGTGGAGAAGAAAGGCAGTTGGACCACCGATTCCACCTCAACACTATCGCCACCCACATTAAGCACCTGAATTGTTGAGCCACTTCCAATCACCGCGAGACGAGATTCAGACAGCTCCACAAACTTGATGATAATACCCGAACAGCCATCCGACTCCTGATACTTACGAAGGAGTTTGCCATCTTTGTCCATGACCGTAAAATTCTGGATACCTCCAAAATAGAAACGGTTATGACTGTCAACATGAAAATCCAGAATGAACATCTTCTTTGCATGTTCAAACATATTAAACTCATGGGTAAAACGCTCACCGTCGTATTTATAGAAACCGTCGACAGTCGACATATAGCAGTTACCATCCTTGCAAACCTTAAACTGATGGGGTTCCTTATAGATATTAGTCTCGTATTCAAGCGGTTTGATATCAATAAACTTATCCGACTCCTCATCATATCTCATACAAAGGCCATTGCAAGAACCGATAAAGATATTCTCCTTACCATCAATGACACACCTTTTCACCTGACGCAAATCATTACGTTGAAGTTCAGTGTACTTATCATTAGTGTAATGGTGGAACGACTTACCATCGAAACGGTCGAGAGAGAAATCTGTTACAATCCAAACATTCTTATGGGAATCCTGCATCAATCCGAACACCTTATCGCTACCCATACCGTCGACAGTAGTGTATTGCGCGATACTGTAGCGTACATCCTTAGTGTTATGACGCAAGTCAACATATTTCACAGCTGAAGAGATGCCGCAAAAAGTCAATGTCAGATAGAGTATAAAAAGTAATCTTAAAATCATAATCAAATGCTATTAGAGAAGCATACATATCCCGAAAAGCAAAGATATAAAAAATTTGGAGATTATATAGCAGTTGTCCAAAATGAGGATTATTAAGGGCGGAACGCCCTAACTCTCCCCTCCAACGCGAGTCCGTAGGACGGTGTATAAAAATAAGCGTGTTTGGACAACTCGTATATAATCACCTAAAATTTTAGGTAATTATATAACAGTTGTCCAAAACGCATATATACAAAAACTCCACATTACCAATTAAGATAGTGTGGAGTTTTTTTTAATACACGATTAATCAATGTTTTCCCAACCTTTTCCTTTGGTATACCTTGATTTGCCTTGTGCATAATGCTGCCAATCATTTCTCATATCTTCATTATCTTGGGCAACAGCATTATAGAAATTATTATTATCGTAATAAGTATTATTTTTCTTTGACTGTTCTTTTTTCAGCATTTCTTGACCACTTTTGTTATATTGGGCAGTATTTGCTGCTCTGTCATTCATCCTTTGATTAGCATAGTTGGAAAACATTCGACCTCTTTTATCATCGCCGTTAGCGTAGGCTTTTTCTGCGGCTGATTGAGCAGTTCTCCAATCCAATTCATCCAATGCCTCATTGATACATCTACGAATCACATTATGTAGTTGTGATTCTGTTAATCTAATTCTATTCATTTTTCTATATGTTTTATTTTCGTTATTATTATCTATATTTATTTCAGGAGATGTTAAACCATACATTTCAAGTTGGAAATTAATTTTATAAATACATACAAATACTTGATTTGATATATCTATATTTGTACTGAATTCTGCTTCATAACCAATTTCATTTATAACAATACAGCCATTAGGTCTGTGTTTATGATTATTTGCATAATCGAATGCAATAACGGGATTTGAAATATAATTTTTAAGGGCTTCTATATATTCTATCCACTCTAAAAGTTGCTCTTTGTTATCTTGGTTGCATTCACATATTTCTT
>JAZUIF010000130.1:0-15755 GCA_045642085.1 Paludibacteraceae bacterium
AAGAGTCTTAGGCAAGACATCCATCATAAAGATCTTCTGACCTGTCTTAAGCATAGCTTCTGCCTGCTCATCACTACCGACATAGACTCCCAACATCATTTTTGTGAGTTCATCAAAATAAGATTGTTTCCTCTCCAAATAATCAGAGTATGCTTTCTGCTGAGCCTCGGTGATTCCCTCGTCGACTCCACCCTCAAGTTCAATCTCAAGATTCTCTGGTTTGCCAAAGAATTTGTTTACTTCAAAGCCCTTCCATGCGTTCTTTCCGTCGTGGACAAGCAGGCCGACAGTTGGATCATTAAGTTTGTGGAGATTCTCAAGCTGTGTTCTGGATATTACACGAGGTTCGTCTTCGGACAATAGGACAGCAATACCATTCTCTTTGTCCCAACAGCATCCAAAGACATATCCAAAACTACCGTCTCTACAAATGAAAAGATACCATAAAGCTACAGCACCATTATAAAATTCTTTATCTGTAATAACATCTTTGTGACAACTCTCAGGCAATCCAGACACGGTTCGTGCAATGACCTCGTAGTTCCATTTGTAATAGTCCAAGAGCAGATCCGTCACACAGTTTTTATATTTTTCCTCATTCTGCAAATAAGTCTTATAGGCTTCTCTTTGAACATCAAGAATGCCTTCTTTGTTTGGATCTTGAATACCAAGCACTAAATTTCCTTTCGAATTAAGGTATGGAGTATCCATACGTTTAACCCATGCAAATTTTTGATACTTTAATTCTCCTAAAACCTTATCTTTGATAATATCATCCATAATAAATTTATATTTGTTTGTTTTTTAATAAAATAAATTTTGTTTTTTTACTCTGCCACCGACATCCGCCAATGAATTTCAACATTCTACTACGGCCACAGTAGCCGAAAGGTTCCGCCATTTTCGGCAACAATGGCCTGTCAGGACAACCGTTGCCACGGTTGCGAAATACACGTTTGAAACAACCCTTTCAGAACCGTGGATACGGTTCTCCTAATTAGTCCATGGTTGACACTAATGCCGTAGGCATGTGGCTACCGTGGCTGTGGGTGTTGTCTTTTTCAATGATATTCGTTTTCATTTGCAAATATATAAATCGAATTTGAATCGGCAAATATTTTGTGTTAATCTTACGTATTGATTTGGCAAAATTTAAGACAGGGCATGCCCCGTCTCTAAAAATAAATTAGTTGCGAATATTATTATCTTAAAGAGTCTCCAAACAAAATAGGACAGGCTTCAACCTGTCCTATTTTTGTGTCTGTTCATCAGAATTATTTCATAAACTTTGCGAAATATCTCAAATAGAAGAATCCGATTTTTGACCATTTGAATCCCAATTGCTTCAACATATTGCATGTGAAATCGTTGTTCCAAGGAACGTTTCTCGACTTTGATGCAATTGAGTTGTAGAATGATAATATCGCGATGTCTTTATCGTGGATGTTCTCCTTCAAGTATTTATCCAATGTTGCTTTTGGTACTCGCTTGAATCTTACGAACATCTTCTTGGCAAGCTTCTCAATAGAGTAGACGTGTGGATTATACAACTGATAGATATTATTCATTCTGTTGTGAAGCACCAACTTAGCGTAAGCTTCTGCACATTCGTCGACTGGAGTGAAATCCATTGGGTATTCATCCAACTCCTGACTATACATTTTTGCCTTGAATAAACCTCTTGATCTGCTTACAAATCCGTTTTCTTCCGCATTCTTCTGGAACAAACCGTCTGATTTTCTCCACGTAAGATTTCCGATACGGTAGATGTTTGCTTTTAATCCTTCTGCTCGAGCTAGCAACACAGCCTCCTCAGCCTTGTATTTTGAATGAATGTATACGTTCTGAGTATACTTCTGTCCGATATACAAGATGTTTTCTCTAAACACCACATCCGACTCTGGAATCTGACATGTTCCCACTCCACATACTGATGCTGTGGATGTATGGTGTAGGACGGCATTCGCATCCTTACAGAAAGCAATCGCATTCTTTGTTCCGTTGACGTTGGTACGCTCAAACTCTGAATAGTGGCCGGCATGATGAACGTTGGCTGCAATATGAACGACAGTGTCCACCTCCTTGATTAGCTTAGCGTAAGTGGCGTCGTCGATGCCAAAATGTTCCGATTCAAGATTGCCCTTTACTGTGCTGTAAACGAATGAGTTGAACTGCTTAGGGAAGTAACGCTTCAATGTTTTCTTCAAACGTTCCTCATCTCTTACAAGTGCAATCACCTTGATCTTCTTGTTCATAAACTCACGCATCACATGTGCTCCCAAGTAACCAGTGGCTCCAGTTAGGAAGATGCATTTATGTGGATTGTTAACCTCCACGTTGGCATCCTTGGCTATAAGAGCGTTGACATCTACGCTGTTGTCCTCTTCCACTGATTCGTTGCTGTCGTCAATGTATTTGGCAAGCTTCTCCACTGTTGGGTACTCGTAGATATTCTGAGCAATGATTCCCAAGTTGGAAGCCAACTCGAATGCACTCAATGAATCTCCACCCAACTCAAAGAAATCGTCTAATAGTCCAACCTTGTGGTCAAGTATCTGCTGGAAGGCATCTGCTACGCGTTTCTCAGTCGGAGTATTTGGTGCGACATATTTCACTTCGTCGTCAGCAGATTGGCTCTGGATAGACTTAAGTAGCTCATGACGCTTGATTTTCAATGTAGTTGTCTTTGGAAACTCCTTGTTGGAGAAGCTTACAAAAGTTATCTTCTTGTAGGTAGGAAGTGTCTCGTTGACTTTTTTGATCTCATTCTCGATATCTCTCTTCTTATCCTTGTCGAAAGGAAGAATCAGCGCGCAAATACGTCCTTTGTCTCCATAGACGAATGCGTCTTTCACTCCATCTATATGCAATAGCTTCTCTTCCAACTCCTCTGGATAGATGTTTTTTCCATTGTCGAGGATGATCAAACTCTTGCAACGTCCTGTGATAAAGATGTATCCGTCATTGTCGATATAGCCTAAATCACCAGTGTGGAACCATCCGTCTTTGATTACTTCGTCTGTCTGCTCCTGGCTTTTGTAGTAGCCAAGCATAAGTCCTGGACCTTTAGTCAAAATCTCATCGTTCTCAATCTTCACTTCCATATACTTGACTGCCTGACCTACCGAACCGACTCTGTCCATGCCTGGATAGTTTGCCGCCACCAACGGGGCACACTCAGTAAGACCATAACCTTGGTAGACGTTGATTCCGAACTCATCGAAACATTTGCAGATCTCTGGACGAAGCGCGGCACCTCCCACTACGATATTAGTTAGTTCGCCACCGAATTTATCCAACATCGATTTGAACACCTTTCTTCTGGTGTCCATACCCAATGTCTTTGACATCTTGACAAGCTTACGTCCAAGATTAAGTTTCTTCTGTGTGGCAGGGTCTTTGATAGCCTCCTGAATCTTCTTGTAGAAAGCCTCTGCGATGGCAGGGACAATCAGAATCATATTTGGCTTGAATAGACACATGTTCTTGACGATATTCTCAAGTTTGTCGTTGATGCAGACTGTCGCACCACAGCCTAACACTCCCAAATTGTCAACGGTAAGCTCGAAAGTGTGGTGGATTGGCAACACACTCAACATGACCATGTGGCTCTTCAAATTGGACGCATAATCCATTCTGATGATATCCTTCAGATTACATACGATATTGGTTTGGGATAGCATTACGCCCTTGCTAGTACCAGTCGTTCCGGATGTGAATAGGATTTCCACCATTTCATCGGGATTTGTCTGTGGCATTTCGACGTGTGGAGTCTTTAATGCTTGCTTGAAAATGTCGGATGAAAAGCTGATAGTTTCCTTGACCTTCTCTACCGACTCTTTGCCATGATCCGCAACACGGTTGAAATCTTCGCTGTGGAGGATGCAATCCACGTCGCCCTTCTCAAATAGGAAAAGCATCTCCTTTTCTGAAAGCATCCTGTCGATTGGAATCACGACGTTTCCGCTAATCACAACAGCAAAGAACGACACAATCCAGTCGTAACTTGTTCCTCCTAGAATTGCGATGTGATTATGATTATAACCTTTGTTGACGAGGAATGACGCCAACGAGTATGAATCAGCTTTTAGTTGATTGTAAGTCCTACATTCCACTGATTCGTCTACAATGAATCTGTAGGCATCGGTTGTGGAATATTTTTCGCTAATGAAGTCGATAAACTCCTTTATCGTACTAAATCCAGTTGCCATTTTTTTCGCCAGATTATAAAATTTCTTATTCAAACGTTAATTATAGCCCTTTTGTTTACTACAAATTACTGCAAATATACAATATCCATTGATAAGACTTTATACTTTTAGAACATTTTTTTAGGAGTAAATAAACTAAAATGGGGCATTTTATTTCAAAATGCCCCATTCTTCTATGTATTAATATACTGATTTTCTTGTTTTAATGTGTATTTATGCGTGAGCTTACGATTCTCTCTTAAACATCGAATGTCCAGACTCTCTCTTCAACGGTTGATGCAAGCGTTGAAGAGATTTCTTCATGTCAAACTTATGAGGATTTTTATCCATGTGACGAATGCTCATGGCTGCAAACTTACCTTGCATTATCGCTACTGGCACACCTCCTGGCATCATCATCCAATGTCCTGCCATGGCGACATTACGCAACGGTAGGATGTCGTTACGTAGAATGATTTGTCGACTGTTCTTCGACAACATATGTGTCATGAAAGTGCCTTTATATGCGTTGGTCCACTTGTTGAACGTGATTGGGGTGCAGACGTCTAGATATTCCAACTCTCCATATTCGTCGCCAACGGTTTTCTCTACAATTGCGGTTATCTGTGCAGTGTACTCTTCTTTGAAGGCTTTGTATTCGTCGTGAGTCATTGCATTAAGTTTGTCGAACATGGCTTCCGAACTCTCCATGTATGCCTGCACTACAGTCTGTCCGTCTTTCGACAATGTTTTATCATAACCGAAATGCTTCATGTAGATGCAGTTACATTTTTCTCCCAACACCTCATACTCATCGCATTGAATATACCTATTAGGGTTAAGATCCGACACATCTTTCTTCGTGCGGAAAGATACCATAAAGAGACTGAACGATGGATAGTCTGTTTTCTCCTTCTCTGCCTCCGCTATCTGTGTGATTGTGAACTTCTTTTCTAATAGCACTTCTTGAGTGTAGTGGACATCGCAAGCTGGAATAACGTAGTCGGCAGAGATAATCTCCCCATTTTTCAACGCTACTCCCGTCGCCTTATCTCCATCTATCACGATCTTCTCCACCGGGCAGCTTGTACGAATCTTTCCGCCCAAACTTGTGAATTTGTCAACCACTCGTTGAGCAAAGGCTTTGGATCCTCCTTCTGGAATACCGGAATTGAAATCGCAGATTCCTCCCATTGTGTTGGCAAACGAGAATAGGGAATAGTGGTTTGGCACGAAGGTGTTTTTAAATGCGAAACGTAGTTCCTCGCTCTCCAACGAATTCGCAAAATCCTCAATGGTAAGTTTTGTTCCTCCCTTGAAGACGGAAATCAAACGGACGATTCGGCTGATAAACTTAATCTTTTCCCAAAGTGTCCACAGATGGTATGGGTTGCCAGCTGTGATGAGATTAAGTTTGAATTTGCGGACAAACTTGATCAGCATCTCCACCTTTGGCACATCATTCTTAGTGGCGAATGAAAGCAATTCCTTTTCAAAACGGTCGGGATCAAGATAGAAATTCACCTCTTTGCCGTTCACAACAGCTTGGCTATAAGCTTCAAAATGAGTGACTGGAACATTGTCTCCCAACGCACCGATCTCACGCATCACATCGTGGAGCTCACCGTGGTTCGACTCTGTAAGCCAATGGATACAACCATCGATATATGAACCTTTGCGGACCCATCCAGTACAAAGACCGCCCATATATGCGTTCTTCTCTAGAATCTCGACATCGAAACCATATTTTCTAAGATAGATGCCTGCAGTAAGTCCACTTAATCCACCTCCGATTATTATTGCTTTTTTTGAATTTGCCATTCGTTCTTTTTAGTTTTTGTATGCGACTGTTCACAGAATTTATAGATATTCGTGCTTGTTAGCCCCATGTTTGTTTTTATTTTGCCAAAACCAGTCGCTTGTCCGATTTTTCGCCTATTCCTGTCGTTGTCCTATATTTCTTTTTGACTATTCAAATTTTCTCTATAGACGACGTTGCAAACTTACTCTTTCAATTTTACAAAAAAAGCATTTTGGGGATTTTTTTGGGAAGAAATGTCATTTTTTTGAGAAATTCAACCGATTTTATCTCTTTTGTCTTCATATCAAAACAGTGCCGATCTATTTTTTCAATTTTTCGCCATCAATGTTCAATTTTTCGCCATTGCACATTTGAAGAAGAAATGAGCGAACCTTATTCCGTGACCCGAAACTGCACAATAAAAATGACACCGTAGTCTGTTAGCGTAACAAACTACGGTGTCGGCAAAATGATAAGCTATTAAATAATCGTTATTTCTTTATGAATTTATTAACCTTGCCATCAATGTTCAATAGATAGATGCCGTTGCGTAAATCATTGACATCCACTTTGTTGTGTCCTTCTGACATCTCGTTGGCGTAAAGCACTCGTCCGCTGATGTCTGAAATGGTGATATCGCTATCTTTATCTAGTATGATGTTCAATTCAGAGTTGGCAAGAAAAAACTTTTGGTCGTTCTCCAAGAAGATATCATTCACCTCTGTCACTGTACATTCATTCAACGTGGCTGGTTTAGCCTCTGCTTTCCATGCATCTGTGATTGTCTTTCCCCAATTTGCAGATGCTTTCCAAGTTTTGGTGTTGTTGTAGTTGTTGATTGTGATATTGTTGTACGACGATAGAACAGGATTCTTCGAAGGATCTTTCACCACGTCAAGATACTCCACAGGACTTCCGTTCCCATACCACGACCATGCCAACCAACCTACATTCTTCTCCTGACAATAAGAAAGAATCTTATCCTCGTCGACGTCTCCATCACTGTGGTACCATCCAAACTCTCCTACACAAACAGCCAAATCCTGGTTGATCACACCGTCGATGTTAGGGATAACTCTGTTAGTGTTGCCAGCTCCACCATACATATGGATTGAGAACAAAATATTATTGTCGACATCTGCTGCCATCACATCCTTCCCATAAGTGTGGATTGTCGAAGCATTCTGACCATAACCTCCAGCGTCGACCATGATACAGTGTCGTAGTCCTGCTTTTCGAAGAACTGGAATAGCTTTTACGTAACCATCTCTCCAAACAGTTGCTGACGATGAATTATGCCACTCGTTGGCGATGTTGATCATGATATACGATTCTGTACCCTTCAAGGTGGAAGCCATGCCAGCAAAATACTCGGCTGCCTTTAGTAGATCGTCTATCTTGTCGCTACCAGTAACATCGTGGACCTCAAGAATAGCCACCATTCCGTATTCCTTACATTTGTCTGCGATCTTCTTTACTGATGCCGCATCGTCTGCTTTATTCTTAATTCCGTTATTCAATACGATACGCACCGCATTAGCTCCGTATTTATGGATAGCCTCAAGCTGGTCGTAAGCTGTGCTCTTAAACCATGTGTAAGCCAAGTTTACTCCACGCATCACAAACTCATTGCCACAACGGTCTAAAAGTTTTGTGCCGTCCACCTTGAATCCGTCAACATCCGACATCTTGAAGTCGTAAGTCGGAGCATTGTCGTCTTTCTCAATACGTACATAGTCGACCACTGCCCATGTCCAGATCGGAGTCAGCGTCACAGTGTTTTCACCTGCTTTGAAGTCGTAAGTCGCAACAAGTGTTTCTCCTTTCTTGTCTGCCGACTCATCACTTGAGTTGCCAAGATTAGCTGTGCCACCAATTCCATTCACAGCACAGTTGATCTGCTTGTAACCGTAAAGTGAGTTGTAGCCCACATACACTTTGTAAGCACCTTTGGCTGGCAGATTGACGTTGATCTTGACGTAATCGTCATTCTCCTTAAGGTTGAGAACTCCTGATCCTGATTTCTCAGAAACTGTCACTTCAGTAGCTTTAAAGTCGCTAGAACATTCAACTTCATAAATCCCCTTAGCCTCGTTTGTCGCACAAATGTCGTCGGCTGCAAAAGTCTGAGTCGTAAAGCCACAAACTGTGGTTAGTAATAAATGTTTAAATTTCATGTTAGTGTTGAGTTATATTGAGTGCAAAAGTATCGCTTGCTTCATAATGGGAATGTAAAAATTGTTTCAAAAAAATGGATTATTGCTCCAACGATTGATGTTTATGGTAAATATTGGGCGTTTATTCACGTGGATTGTAGAAGACTCACGGATGATTGTATGAAGGAATGTCATGACTGCCAAAATAATTTTTATCTTTGCATTATTAAACGATTAAAAAATGAAACACCATATTACGAAGATTTTCAAGTTTATTGTTTTGTTATTAGTCATATTTCCGATTAATGCGAATGCTCAATATCAAAATGATGCAATGGGAAACGGCTATGTGAGCCGCACTATCGAACAACCCAACGATTACGACGGAAGGGTAGTCTGCACCGTTATCAAAAAGCCGACATTAGACAATGTGAAGAAAGCCATAGTATACGTGCATGGCTACAACGACTATTTCTTCCAAAGTGCTCTTGGCGACAGTGCCAATGCTCACGGTTTTAATTTCTATGCCGTCGACCTACGTAAATATGGACGCTCCATACTTCCTCACCAAGACCCATTTTTCTGCGCGAGTATGGATGAATACTTTGCCGACATCGACAGCGCAATCGCTATTGCACGTCAGGAGGGCAACGAGAAAATATATCTTATGGGTCACTCTACAGGAGGTCTCTCATCTTCTCTTTATACAGGTCAGACAAAGGCTGGCAATGTGGATGGACTGATTCTCAACAGCCCTTTCTTCGACTGGAATTTCGGTCCTATGATGGAGGGTATTGTGATACCTTTTGTGAGTTTGGTAGGCATACCATTTAAGAGAATCAAGGTGCAAAAAGCGTCGAGAACCGTAGACGGATATGCACAAAGTCTTCTTAAAGAGTATTATGGAGAGTGGGAATACAATACAGATTTTAAGAAACCTAAGGGGCATCCGAAACGTTCTGGCTGGGTACACGCTATCAACCGTGGACAGATTAAGGTCCACCGTCGTCTTGACATCAAATGCCCAATCCTTCTTATGAGTAGCGACAAATCAGCTAAAGAGACAACTAAGTGGAAAGAACGAGAAAGATATGCTGATGTTGTGTTGGATGCCAAAGAGATTCAGAAATATGGTAAGAGAATAGGTAAGAATGTCACGCCCGTAACTATCAAAGATGGAAAACATGACCTTCTTCTTTCTGAGAAAGAGCCAAGAGATGAGGCTTACAAAACCATCTTCCAGTGGCTAGACAACCAGGGGAAATAAAATCATTATTCCAATATACAGGGGGTATGTATCACTAATGATATGTACCCCTTGCTTTTTGCTAAGAAACCTTGGAATTTTATAAATATTCATAAAATTGTTTTGTTTTTCAACTAAATATGCTATATTTGTTTCGATTAATGCATATATTGAGTTCACTTGTTGTTTTACATTGATTGTTGATAGAACTCTAATTGCTTTTTATTAGGACTAAATTAAAACGAATTTTATGGGAAAATCCATACTGCTTAGAAAGGCGGCCATTGTACTGCTTGGCTTCTGCTCGTCGTTAGTGTCGGCACACACAATCGACAATGGTGTCTTGATTATTGATGAGGGAACAACTGCATTAAAATCACAAGAGTATTATGGCAATACAGAAATCACGTCTATCATATTTCCATCTTCACTGAAAACTATCGGCAACCGAGCCTTTTGCGGATGCACAGGATTGACAGAAGTTGAGATACCAGGTACAGTAGAAGAGATTCAGTGGTCGGCATTCAACGCATGTAAGAATCTTAAGAGAGTGAAGATAGGAGAAGGCACGACTACCGTAGCGTATATGGCTTTTTATAACACAAGTCTTCAGTCTATTTCATTGCCAAACACAATTGAGACAATTGGAGACAAAGCCATTCCGTCGACCACATTCATTGACGCTCCAACAGGATCATTTGCTCAAGAGTGGGCTTACCAAAACAATTATGCATATTCTATTGATTACACGATTAATGACAGTGTTTTGACTTTTTCAGAAGGCACATACAGAATGCCGGCTCAGGCTTTTGTCAATGCGGATATTGTCGACGTGAAATTTCCATCAACTTTGGACACCATCAGTGCGAAGTCATTCATGTACTGCATGTATCTCCACCGTGTTGAGATTCCAAACAATGTGAAAGCAATTCATTCTCAAGCATTCGACTGCTGTATTAATCTTCGTAAGGTGATTGTTCCTTCTTCCGTCGACTCAATCGGAGAAAAAGCATTTTGTCATAATGCGACTTTGGTTGTAGAAGAGAACTCATACGCTCACAAATGGGCAATCGCTAACGGTTATGATTATCAGTTTACACAAGAGGGTCTGCCAGTCGGCGTCAGCGAAATGATTGTCGACTATTTCGTCCCTGTGGCTTGGAATCAGCGAGGCGGAAGAAACCAGTTTGCTCAACAAAAGAAATATGTGGTATGTGGCAACATGGCTCATTGTATTATACTTTATCAGTTGGGTGTTGTCTACGAAGGATCTCGATGCTATGCCACTCCCGACACAATTTTCTACGCCGATTTCGACAAGGAACATCCAGACTATAGTAAGATTCCTCTTTGCTTCATGTCAACATATAGCGACGAAAAGATGCGTGATGCCGACTTACATCTATTCAACCAAGGAATGGTGTATGAGATAGACTGGATCCATAGCGAACAGCGTCAGAAATATCCGGATTGGCTTCCTCGTATGGAGGAGCATGCTCCGATAAGAGTGGAACAGTACACAACTAATTTTGTGGGCGACTACAGCGAAGGTAATAAGGGCAACGACTTGTCTCCTAAAGATATCGAGGATAAGATTGTGGCTAATCTAAAAGCTGGCAAACCACTATGGCATTATGCGAGACGTGCTTCTGACGGCAATTCTCACGCATTCGTGTTGGACGGAGCCCGAATCAAAGATGGAGAATTCCAAGTACATTGTAATTTTGGATTCACTGGTGACGACGACGGTTGGTTTGATTTCCGCAAACCGATACTTGAATTTGACGACCTGACATTCAGAAAGATTGTGGAGTATGAGTTGTTGGAAGGCGAGGAACTTGCGGCTTGGAAGCCATTCCGTGTCACTGATGAACAGGTGGAAAATATCAAAGCAGACACTGCTAACAAGCCATTCATCAACAATGGGCATCTACACATTCCGGAGGGAACAACCTTCGTGTTGCAGAAAGAGTTTTTGAAAAACAATGATCTGACATCCATCTATCTCCCTTCTACTCTGCGTAGTGTAGGATCAACGGCATTCATGGGATGTGAGAATCTTACTGAGATCACAATTCCTGAAAGCATAGAGAGATTGGTAGATTTGTCGTTTGCGGATTGCTCAAATTTGAAAACCGTTTATTTCAACGCGATCAATTGCACTTATATGGGATCCGGCAACACTATCACTACATTCAAAAGGGATTCTCTCTTGTCTGATGTGATTATAGGCGACAAAGTAACGACGATTCCCAATAGAGCCTTCCGTGATCTTCCAAGCCTAAAAAAGATAGTCATTCCTGGAAGTGTGAAAACAATTGGTGTTTATGCGTTTGCATCGTCACCATTGACAGACGTCACTATATCGGATGGCGTCAAAACGATTGGAAGTTATGCTTTCAATGGCACTGCTCTCAAATCTATATGTTTGCCCGCATCGATCGATTCGATTGGCACAGGAGTTTTCCCTAAGGGAATCAAGATAATCTGTGAAGAGGGCAGTTACGCTGAATCATACGCAAAAGCCAACAAACTTGCATATGAATATGGAAAATGCGACTGTGGAGAAGAGTCACGAGTGGGTGAAGCGTCGGCTGAAAATATTACCGTCGCACCAAATCCAACAACCAATGGCATTACAATTCAAGGAGTGAACGACGGTACAGCCAAGCTCTACGATGTCAATGGCTTGCTGATGATGCAGAAGAAAATAGATGGAGATACATATGTCGACGTTACATCGCTAGCAAAAGGCATTTATGTGTTGGATATAAATGGTGTAACTTCTAAATTTGTGAAAGAATGAAAAAACTATTACTATCATTATTAGCATTAGGGGGAACTGCCTATGCACAAACTGTAGAAGATGGAATCCTGAAATTTGAAGATGGGACAATTGATATCAAGACTGCAGAATTTAATAATAGACTTGACATCAGATCTATTGAATTTCCGTCAACACTGAAAACAATCGGATCTTCCGCTTTCAGAAAATGCAGTTATTTGAAGGGGACACTCGTCATTCCGGAAGGAGTTGAGACAATCAAAGAGTCAGCATTCAGATACTGCGTCAATCTTAGGAAAGTTGTCATTCCTGAAAGTGTGACTACAATTGAAGAGAATGCCTTCCATCCCAACACCATCATCATTTCCCCAGAGGGTTCTGCGGCAAATCTTTGGGCAATAGAGAACAATCGTGATTATCAGTATACAGAAGAAGGGCTTCCTATAGGCGTCACGGAAATGTTTCAAGACTATTTTTTTGAGACAGTATGGGATCAGCGTGGAGGCAAATGCCAATATACTCCTGAAAATGAACGTGTAGGATGTGGAAATCTTTCCGACGCAATGATGCGTCACTACTGGGGAATCAACTTTTATGGTTCAAAGTGTTACAATACATCTAAAGATGTTTATTTTGCTGATTTTGATGCAGATCCAGTAAATATGGACTCCATTCCAGATGTATTCTCCAACGCTGAGATTCCTGATTCTTCAATGTTGGATGCAGACAAATATCTATGGTACCAGACGGTGACAACCAACAATGGATTTTTGGACGCGAAATACACATATTACCCAGGATACTCAGCAGGAATTGAAGAACATTCTCCTGTCCGTGTTGAGCAGTATGAATATTTAGGCAATAGTTCCACAATAGAAAAAACTAAAGAGTGGCTTGAGGAGTTCATCATCGATCACATGAAGCGAAAGATTCCTGTGATGATGAAGGCCAAGAACCTTGCAAACACATCTAATCATGGTTGGATTATAGACGGTGCAAGAATAAAGGACGGACATCTTCAAGTTCACTCTAACTATGGTTGGTCACTCGGTGTACATAACGGGTGGATTGATCCGTGGGAAAGAATCACCAATGGCATGATCGACTATGAAGATCCGTACCGTAAATTCAGAGTGATCTATCCGCTTGAGGGTGAAGAGTTGGCAAACTGGGAGCCTTACCGTCTAACTGACGAACAAAAAGCCGCAATCAAAGCAGAGACATACCATGTGCCTACACAGATTGACTCACTGTTGTATTTTCCAGAGGGAACTGTGATCGTATCGACAAGTATTCCTTTTGTTGACTCAACATCAACATCAGTTTATTTGCCACTAAGTCTACGCAGTATTGGTTCTAACGCATTTAAAGGCCACCCAACTTTGGAAGAGGTGTCGATTCCTAAATATGTGGAGTCGGTTGGATATTATGCGTTCCAGAATTGCAAATCACTTAAGAAAGTCACTTACAATCCGAAAGCAAACTCATTGCAGTACTCAAACGTAACTGCTCCATTTTTGAATTGTGAAAAGTTGGAGACTGTCATCATCGGTGAGAATGTAAAATCAGTGCCTCCAAGAATGTTCCAAAAGCTACCTTCACTTTCAGAAATCACTATTCCGAGCACCGTCGAGGCAATCGGATCCAATGCTTTTTTGGAATGTGGATTAAAGAGTGTAAACTTAGGACAAGGATTGAAAGTAATTGGTTCATATGCATTTGAGAAAACTCTTATCGACAGCATCTATCTGCCATCTTCTATCGATTCCATTGCATCGTCTGCGTTTTTGAGCTGCGAATCCCTAAAAACAATTTCATACAACGCAACAAACAATGTGGAAAGCTACTCCACTTCCCCATTTGCAAAATGTATCAACGTGGAGAAAATCATCATAGGCGACAGCGTATCAAAGATTCAGAAAAACCTATTCAGAGAGCTTCCTAATTTGAAGACGGTGATGATTCCGGGCAACGTAAAAAGCATCGGCAATTACTCATTCTACAAAGACGGTTTGGAGAGCGTGAAAATTTGCGAGGGAGTTGAAACTATCGGAGAAAGTGTATTCTTGAACAACGACAGTTTGACTGAGATTTGGATTCCTCAGACAATCTCTTCTATCGGTAGCCTCAATGCCATCCCTAAGAAGGCAAAGATCTATTGTGTGGAGAACTCCTACGCACATCAGTGGGCTGTCGACAATAAACGTTCGTTTGAGATTACAAAATTCGTTTGCACAGAACCAACTGGTGATGATCTAGTGTCAAATAAAACTATGGAGGTTTATCCAAACCCTACAACAGAGTCCTTCTTTATTAAGGGCATCGCAACTGGCATAGCCAAACTATACGATGTGTCTGGAAAAATGGTCATGCAGATCAAGATCGATGGCGACACAAACGTCAATGTTGAGGCCTTACCACAAGGTGTTTATATGCTTGATGTGAATGGGGAGAAAACAAAGATTGTAAAGGAGTAGGGGAGTAGAGACGCATGGACGTGCGTCTACCCAAATAAAAATACCATAGGGTCTTTGAGATCACAGAGAAATCCTGTCGGATTTTGTGGAGATTGGGAGAACGTAAAATTTCCAGAAAATGATTCGTAAAAATAAGCGAACACGAATTGTCATAAATTCACCACGAATTTTCATTAATTGAATGCTTCGCATTTTTTTGTCGAACACGTATTGCACGAATCGGGATTGCCATTATTCCGTAGGGATTTGATGTCGGTAGGGGATTCAATATCGGTAGAAAATATGATGATTTTCCCGTTGGGGAATATATCTCCTAAATGAGAATATTATTCATTAGAGATATAAGCCCAATCCTCATCCTGCATCTTAGTTAAGATACAGATGATGGTATCGTCGATTTTCTTATTCCAACCTTCAGGATCTTTGTTCTTATCGATAATATTGCCATTCTCATCTTTCACATTAAGCAGACCTGCTAATTCTCCAGAAGTAGGGAAGAACACACCAAAACCTTTACAGAATTTGTTGTCCAACAAAGTAGTGTAGATATAATAGCATGAACCTTCATTTTCAACTTTTAAGTTGCAAGCGTAAGTAGAGTCGGACAATCTGATTACACTTTTAATTGAGTCTTCTGGAACTCTGATTCCCTTTTCCAAATAGTCAATAGCCCTTTCTTCACAGGACATGTCAGTCAACTGCTTATTCTGTGAGCATCCGTTCGTGATGAACGAATACAAGATAACAGTCAATAGAGATGTTATAAAAATACAAAGTTTTCTAGCCATAATATAAACCCCTTTTCTAAAATTTTTCAAATCTATGCAATTCATATTTATTTTACAACCCAAAAATTGCATAAAATCAACAAATTGTGCATATTTTAAGATTTTTTAGGAAATGGAGGTGAATTCATCATTTGGTTGGTTTGAAACGACAATTAAATTTAATATAACCACGGAGACTATGAGACCACAGAGAAAATCCTATCGGATTTTTGTGGAGATAGGGAGAACGTAAAATTTCCAGAAAATGATTCGTAAAATTAAATGAACACGAATTAGCATAAATTCACCACGAATTTCTCATTAATTGTTTTG
>JAZUIF010000131.1:0-85703 GCA_045642085.1 Paludibacteraceae bacterium
CAAAAAAATAAAAAAAATTTGTATTGGGGATTATAATAAGTTTTACAAATCATTTGATTTTCTAACAGCAATAACTGACTTTGAAAGTAGAAAAGAAGATCCAAGTGTTTTAGGGTATGGATATCAATTATCCACAAAATATAGGATGGCATGGTTTCATGGACGCTATACTACCAAAATAATCACTTTCGAAAAAGAAGTTGAATGTAAAGACACTTTTGGAGTTGAATATGTAAAGTATGATGAAAATTCGGACATCGTAGTTGACATAAAAAAAATAAAATTCAATATTAATGCCAATCTTTATGTCTTTAATGACAACAAAGCGGCAAAAGTATGGTTGATGAACAACTATTTGGATTTTTTTAATGACATAAGATGCTTTGAAGATCGTGAAGTGAATGAAATAAAATTAAAAAACTATCTTTCATCTGTTCCCGATGAGTATGAGACTCACGATGTTAGCAGAGACATCCACAAAACAAACAAATTGTGGGTAGGTAAAGATATATTTGATTTAGTCTTTGAAAAAACTGATAGTGCAATTGTAGCATACGAAGCGGACAAAAGCAACAAATTAGACATCAAAGCATTTGACTTGTTGTATATGTATTTGGATAAGTACCATATTCAAGCTCATATGCGTACAAAGATTAGTTTCATCAGAAAGATTTGCTATTTTGCCAAAATGGAAGTTGAGCTAAATAAAAAGCATGCTGCAGAAGAAAAACATGGATATTTCAATTTCGTTTGCCAATCTCGTGCATCATCATTGTTGGATGACGAATTATTGGAATTTGCAAAAAAAGAGAATTATTTTAACATAGAGTCTTTTGATGAAGTTTTGAAAGTAATTGAATGGGATAAAGAGTCTCATTATGATCCTAACGAAACATATCCTGGGGGATGTATTCCTTTCGATTATACAACATTACTTGAATAAAAGTTTTATTCCCCATTCCGCCCACGGTAGCGTCTCGTTTTCCAACGATTGGTTACCGTGGGCGATAATCCATCGTCGTCTTTACTTATCAGCATTTACAAATTTGCCGGTTCCTTCAGCACCACATTATATTCCCCACTCTTTCTTGCTCGCATCTTATGTGGAATGTAGTGCGACCATATAAACCATACTTTTTTGCGACGTGGCACTTTGATATCATACTTGCCTTTCACGTCTGCCATAATCTTCAGATTACAGTCCTGTATCACAATATCGGTGAACGATAATGGAGCTCCAGTTGTGTCTGTGACGGTACCGTAAAGATGGATTTCTTTGCGGGCGTAGACGCTGGTGATGCAGAATATGAATGCAATTAATATAACGAGTTTATTTTGCACTTAAATTACTTTTATTGATTTTTCAATGACTCCTTTTCTCGTTCAATATCTGCTTCATTCAAAATAGCATCTAATCTTGACTGAAGAATTTCTCGCTTAGGAAGATATAATTGATATTTTGCTGCAAATAGTTGGTTAGAAATACCTTCCAATGCATATTGCATAACCAAATCATCTTTTGCTGAGCCTAAAACGATTCCTACAGGAGGATTATCATCACTTTGACAAACTTCATGTCTGAAATAGTTTAAATAAAAGTTCATTTGTCCTATGTCTTCATGCTTTATGGCACCTCGCTTCAGATCTATTAACACATGACATTTCAATATAGCATGATAAAAAACCAAATCACAATGATAGACTTCACCTTCAATCGGAATTGGGTATTGCTCTTTCATCAAACAAAAGCCTTTTCCCATCTCCAACATAAAATCGGCAAACTTATGAACTAGAGCAGACTCTAAATCAGTTTCAAGTACACGTTCTTTCTGTGGTAAATCAACAAATTCCCATACAAATGGATCTTTAAGCAAATCTTTTGCCTCTTGAATATGTTGACCTTCTTTTGCTAATGCCAAAACTCCATCTTTATCTTTACTTAATGCAATTCGATGAAAAAGCATACTTTTCATTTGGCGTTTTAATTCTCTAACATTCCATTTTTCCTCTTCACATTGTTTCAAATAGAAGTCTCGCTCCAATTGGTCATCACATTTCAATATTTCTGTATAATGACTCCAACTTAATTTGTAGGACAGTGTCCTACTTTTTGGAAATGCAAGATAAAGTTTCCTCATATAAATGAGGTTAAAATGATTAAAACCTGCACCGTATGCGTTTGTTAAATCTTTTGATAATTGTTTTAACAGACCTTTTCCATATTCAGCACGTGCATTTCCATTTTGTTCAAAATCAATAATGTAATGTCCTGTTTCCCAATAAGTATCCAAAAGAATACTATTTACCTCTATTGCCACCTTTGATCGAGCATTCTCAATCAAGCATCCAATAGTTTTTAATAAAGATTGATAATCAATAATATTAGAATCGTTTGATTCTATATTTGTATGACATTCATTTTTCATTTTTTTTCTTTTTTGCCTCTGCTCTTTCCTTCTCATTTTTCTCAATCTGCTTCTGGATCTTGTAATCCTTCACAAATCCCTCTGCAATCCACTTAGCCATAGCCTCACGGTTGCTGGTACGGATGAAACGCTGCTGATCCTGAAGATTCTGGATATTACCAAGTTCGAAGAATACTGATGGCGGATTGGTCTCAGTCAATACATATAGGTCTCGTCTGCTGACGGTGCCTTCAAAGCCACGGTTAGGCTGATGATGCGCATATTTGTCTTCCAACGTAGTGCGGATGCTTTCTGCTGTCATCTTACCTAGTTTACTTCCTTTGGCATGGTATAGGAAAATATCAATTCGCTTTCTCTCGCTTCGGCTATCAAGGTGAATGAATACAGCACGACGATAACCTTTCTCATCTTTCTTATACAATGCGTTTATCTTATCACAACGCTGTTTTAGTCGCTTCACTTGATCAAGTGGAATAGTTGCTCCCATACATGTCTCGCGTCGTGATGTCTGCAAAAACTGATCATCACGTATTCCGTCGACTTTATCCTGAATGATGAAATTCACCTTTGCACCTCGCATCATCAACTGTCTACCCAAACGGAGAATTACATCGTAAGCATACTCATCCTCATGTAACTCATGGCCTGCAAACTTACCAATCGCACCCGGATCCGGACCACCATGACCTGAAACAAGATAGAACACTGCGCCATCCAACTCTTTGCTTGTCACTGGCACTCGTTCATAATCTTTTCCGAAAAGTGGCTCGATGACGTCACTCTTCTGCGGCTTCATAGGCACCTGGTCTTTTGCAACCGGAGCCGACTCAGCAGGAACAATATCGTCTATCGTCGGAATCTTATAATAGACTCCAGTCAACAATGACGCATCTTTTCCGAATCGTCCTTGATTGATATCCAAGAATACATCTCGCAAATCTTTGGTATTCAAGCCGACACGAGCGTAGAATGCCCACAATCCTTCTCCTTCGAGTGGACAAACCTTATCCTTTACTGTGACTTTCTTGATTTTCTTGGTAGTATCGACAATGTTTTTCTCTTCAGCATTTGTTGTGATTTTGGAATCTCCAGCATGTGGAATCTTATAATACACTCCCGTCAACAACGTGGAATCTTTTCCAAATCGACCTTTATTAAGTGCAAAAAATTGATCACGCAGTTCTTTGGTATTAAGACCCATACGTGAATAAAAAGCCCACAGACCTTCACCCTCAAGCGGGCAAACCTTATCCTGGGCAAACGAAGAGGCCGTAAACCACAAAGCGAATATTGCAGATATCAGTCTCTTCATCTCTTACAATAGCAAACGAATTTCGCCACTTCCGTAGCATCTGTTTCCTTCCTCATCATAGATCACACCAAACTGACCAGGTGCAATTCCCTGAATAGGTTCTGGACTCTCAAGATTCAAATCAATTCCGTTGTCGGCAAGTCGAAGCTTACCACACTTCAACATCTCTGTGTGGCGAATCTTAAACTTCACATCGTACACTTCCCCAGCCTTCCAAGGATGCTCCGACAAAGTAAGATGGTTGAATGCTGTAACGACAAAATTATTTCCGTAGATTCCACCCTTCTGCTCACAACGAGAGACATACACCACATTGTCGTCGATATCCTTGTCGACAACAAACCATGGTCCGCCACTCAAGCCTAGACCCTTACGTTGGCCGATAGTGTGGTACCAGAAACCTTTATGTTTTCCTAAGATTTTGCCACTCTCCTTGTCGACAATATTGCCTTCCTTCTCACCAACGATATTCTTCAAGAAATCGTTGTATTTGAATTTGCCAAGGAAACAGATTCCCTGACTATCCTTTCTATACGCGCTTGGCAGACGAGACTCCTGAGCTATTCTGCGCACCTCACTCTTCATCATGTCGCCAATTGGGAACATCGATTTAGCGATCTGCTTCTGTGATAGCTGCGACAAGAAATCAGTCTGGTCCTTGATAGGATCCGGAGCTGTACAAAGCCAAGTCAAGCCTCCTTCTCTGACGGCTCTTGCATAATGGCCAGTGGCAGTGAAATCGTACTGATGGCCAACTCTCTCCTCAAACATACCGAATTTGATGAACTTGTTGCACATCACATCCGGATTAGGAGTCAAACCACGCATAACCTTCTCCTTTGCGTAACCAACAACGTTTTCCCAATACTCCTTGTGAAGATTCACCACGTCGAACTGCAAACCATATTTTTTTGCAATCATAGACGAGATCATGATGTCATCATCCATAGAGCAATCGGACAAACCGTCGCATCCACCACCAATCTGTATGTAGAATAAATCTGGCTTAAGACCTTGTTCGCACAACTGATGCACGACGACAGAGCTGTCGACACCGCCAGATATAAGAGTTGCTATATTCATAAGTTCTTTGTTATTGCTACAAAGATAAGAATTTTATATTAATTCA
This sequence comes from Paludibacteraceae bacterium, assembly GCA_045642085.1. Classification (GTDB taxonomy): domain Bacteria; phylum Bacteroidota; class Bacteroidia; order Bacteroidales; family Paludibacteraceae; genus UBA1723. The sequence goes on from JAZUIF010000131.1 coordinate 4,868, forward strand.
TAATGCAAAATTCATAATTCATAATTGGATATAGCTTAAATAATCACACACCCAACACAATACGAGCGTCAACATTCATCTTTCGGCAGATCTCACGAGCCAGTTGCAAAGTTGGTTCACATCGGCCATTGAAAATATCACTAACTCGAGAAGAACTCACCCCTAACAACTCAGCAAGTTTAGCTTGGGTTAGTCCCATCTCATACATACGAAGTTTCATAACATCAACCAACGAAGGCTGTTCGATTGGGTAATGTTCTTCCTCATACTCTTCTACCATAGCGGTCAAAAGATCTAACTCTATAGAGTTTTTATCAGTAACAGGAGTATTGTCATTAATCAATGGCAATAATTCCTCTATACGCTCCATAGTAGCGTCATACGCTGTTTTTGTTGTAATTTTTGCCATATTATCTTTGTTAAATAGTTGATGCATCAATTTTATCATATTCTGCGTGAGTACCTACAAACCGAATCAGCACAGTTCCAATGGTAAACTTTATAACAACAATAAGTCTATAGTTGTTACCTCGAATATTGAAAACATAATGCTGATTACCGACAGCATCCACGCTATTGAAAGTTCTTTTTATGTCATCAAAGCATGTCCACTGAGCAGCTTTAGTTTTAGTATACCACTCTTCTAAAGCAACCTTTGAATCAGCGTGCTCAGTGTAGTAGTCAATAATTTTTGTACGTGATATTATCCTCATAAATATTAGAATTTAACATCACAAAATTAGCAACAAATTTTGAAATTCAAAAATAAATTCTAAAATTCAAAAAATACGAATTGTATATTTGGACTAAATTCGTTGCCTTTCCTTCCAAATCTCCTGACCTAACAGAATGCTTACCCATCCAATCGCGTAGCATATAATGTCAGCCCAAGCAAACGATGTTCCCATCACTGCACGGGCAACTGCATTGTCGCCCCACCCTAACACATCCACCAACTTGAAATATTGAGTGATCTCTATGCCGACGGAGAATAGAAAGATGTAGAATGGCAATGCTTTGTATTTCTTTGGGTAGAAGATGCGTACAAAGCAGTAGATTAACCACTCCACTATGATGTCTCCACCGTATGGACGGATAAACAGGTCATTTACATACATTGCAATAATGACTTCCTGCAAGAAGATGACCACGAACAGGAAAATATAAATGTTTCGTTTCATAGTCAGCTAAAAAATATGAGTAAGAAACGTACAACACAGATTATAATCGTGTAGATTGTAAATCCAATAAAAAATAATAACAATAAGATACCATCCATAGTTAGTAAATTTTTAAGTAACAGTAATATAATTTTTAGTTCACTACTTTACAACCTTATTCCAATCTACCTTCTGCGACAAGTACATGATACCAGCCAAGATGAAGAATAGACCAACACTTCCTGCAACCAAAGCGTATGTTTCCATTCGGATTAGCACGAAAATGTAGATGTAAAGTACCGTCAGAATACCACCGATAGAAAATGCTGTCTTCTTAATGCGCAACACTGCAGCTGTATAGAGTGTGAGCATTGTGATCGTCATTGCTGATGCCACCATATAAGCAGGAGTGAATCCGATATGCTCCGACAATGAGATTAGCAACGAGTAGAACAATGTAAGAGCAAGGCCGACGAGAAGATACTGGATCGGATGGATGTTCTTCTGCTGAATATGCTCCACAAAGAAGAAGACTGCAAATGTGAGCATGATGAATAGCATAGCGTATTTTGTGCAACGAAGTGACTGCTGATAATGCTGTACTGGAATTAGCAAGTCGACGCCGAACATAGAGTTGCTAATTGAATTCTTTACATCATAAGATGGCTCATCTAATTCCTGCGGATAATTTCTGTTGAGGTAAGAGATCTTCCAATTGCTTGTGAATCCCGCGTCGCTCACATTATTCTCTTCTGGAAGGAAATTACCAGTGAAACTTGGAGTTGTGGCATTTGATGTCAGTGCGACGGTGGTCATCTCACCAACAGGAGCAAACTTGATCGACTGTGAACCCTTGATATTAAACTTCATACTGAAAGGAATATTCTTGAGATCCTCCACTCCGTTCAAATCCACTGTTGCTGAAAGTTGACTCATTCCAGAAAGTAAACCGTTGCCACTTGGCTTCAACTCCAACTCCTTACCAGCGATTGTGATCTTCATTTCCTCTGTGATACCTTTAAGATCACTCAACGAAAAATTCACAATCACCTGATTATTCTCCGAAATTGAATTCTGCATCGCGTCGCTCAACTCAAATGAGCCATCCAACTCAATAGGAGCTTTGAAAATTGAAACCTGATACAACCCCTTCTTGCGAGTCTCATTCTGAATGTCACCCTTGACATTTAATTTTTTAGGCAACAACACCTTCACGCTCTCCACACGTTTCTTTGCAGAAGGATCAGCTGCACAAACACCCTCCTCATCTTCTGTAACTGAAGTCCATGTACCCTGCTTAACAGAAAGAGTTGGGCCGACAATGTTCTGAGCCGCACACCATTGTCCAGTCACCTTCTCAATAGTCTGATCCGACGTCGACTTACGCTCCTCAATCAGATTCTCGATCATAGCCATAGGGACAAGCATCAATAGCGATAGTACGGTGATGATGATCATCTTAAAACCTGTACCCTTACTTGTTGTCTTTGGAGTAGTCTCCATTGTGTTGAAATTTTGTGTTTCCATAATCTGAAAATTTTAAAGTACTTTGAATTACAAAGTATATGAGTAAAAAAAATTAGAAGTTTAATCTTGATATATAAGTTCATCACTTGTGAAAATCAATACTACACAAATCACTATAAAACATACTAGTAGTAATAAAGGCATCAAAGCAAGAGTTATACTCTTTAATAATTTCTTATTTGCATCTGCCTTTGTATAATACAATACTGACATACAAATACAAAATAAGTATGATGCCAACACCTCATATCGATAATTTAAATGTAGAACGGATTGTAATTCAAGTGTTAAAAACACAACAATAGATCCTATTGCAGTAAGAATGAATATCGGAACAAATCTCATTTCAAATTATATTTTTAGTTTCTAAAAGTACTTTGAGTTTCAAAGTTAAATAGTAAAAAAAGAGGCCACTACCATCTCGAAAGTTTAAGAAACGACTCCAAAGCATTCAAGTGCTCAGCGAAAGCAGCCCTGCCAAGATCTGTGATTTGGAAAGTAGTGTTGGGTTTACGGCCGATAAACTGTTTACGGCTCTGGATATACCCAAGTTCCTCCAAACTTTTGGTGTGGCTGGCAAGATTACCGTCGGTCAACTCAAGTAGACTCTTCAGGCTCACGAAGTCAAGTTCCTCGTTCACCATCAGTGCCGACATGATGCCCAAACGCACCTTGCTTTCAAAAGCCTTGTTTATATTCTTCAACTCATCCTTCATGATCAATTTCTTTCATGTTTGAAATAGAAGAATATTCCGTAGATGATGTGGCAAAGACCGAAACCTAAAGCCCAGAATAGAATGGCGTGGTCTCCAGTAGCACAGTCGATCAAACCTAATATTATATTGGCATAACCCAAATACTTTGCAGTCGAGTAAGTGTATGTAGAACCACAAAAAAGAGCCAAACCATAGAATATAAGCATCATCGACGAAGTCAAACCATACACACCCTTCATCACAAAAATCAAGCAAAGTATACCACCAATCAAAAGAGGAAGACCAAAGTTCCAAAGCATCTGTTTAGTGGTCTTATCCATACGGAATGACATGTTACTCTTTGAAGCCTTCTTTTTAGAAAAGAAGAATACGATACTAACGCATATAGCAAGAAGTAAACCACCCTCACTCAATAGAGCAATTGTTTTGTCATCCTGAGCCAATGAAGGATTCTCCAAAATGCAGTTGGCGATGTATGATGCCACAATAGCCAAGATGCCGACGATAATTGACGACGTTCCACTCAAAGAAAGAACCTTTGACGACTTCGCCATCATCTCTCTGATATCGTTTAGTGTATTTAATGCTTCATTTTCTTTCATGTCTCTGTACGAATTAAAAGTACTTTGTACTGCAAAGTTATAAATGAAATTTGAAATACAAAATAAATGAGAAAAAAAAATCAAAAAAAGGCGACATTACTGCCGCCTTTAAATTTCTGGATTTTTTTGCTAAACCAAATTCAGATTACATCTGATGCTCGTTTCTCAAAAGATCGTTGACTGTCTTCACTGGGTTGAATGTGTCGACAGGAACTTCAACGAAGATTGTATTCCAGTCGCTCATTGCACCATTCCACAAACCAGGAAGCTCAAGTGCCTTCAAAGCCTTGCCATCCTTGCTCTTGCTAGAGATGAAACCAGTGTTAGGATCAACGAACTTAGTAAGATCGTACTTATCGCCCTTGTAATCCTTTACACCACAAACGATATCAACTGGATTAAAGTGAGTAGCTTCACCAAAAATCTTCATCTGCTCAGGGTCGTTGCTATCAAACTGAGCGCTCTCAAGAATCTGAAGAGAATGGCTGCCATCAGGATTTACAGCAACGTATGGTCCACCTCCTGGCTCACCCTCGTTTCTCACCATACCACATACGCGGATAGGTCGATCCAACTTCTTCTTCAAATACTCAATCTTATTAGCAAAAGCAAGAGTACAGTCAGCAGCATCAACATGAAGTTTTTCCACAACGAACTTTTCAATTTCGTCAAGCTCCTTATCACTTACTGATGCACTGCTAAGCTTCTTCAAATACTTAAACATCTGAGCCTGGTACTCGACTAGCACTCCAGCCAACATAGCCTTATACTCTACTGTAGGCTGCTTCAATGCGTCTGGCACAACATTATCAATATTCTTAATAAAGATAATCTCAGAATCTATATCATTAAGATTCTGAATCAATGCACCATGTCCACCTGGGCGGAACACCATCTTGCCAGTCTTTGAACGGAATGGCTCATTATTCTCGTCGGCTGCAACAGTATCTGTGCTATGACGCTGAACAGAGAACGTCACGTCGTACTGGGCTCCGAAATTATATTCGTAGTCAGCAACCTTTTCCGACAACAATCTGTTGAAATATGTAAGGTGGTCCTCAGAGACTGTAAAATGCAGACGAACAATACCATTCTTATTTTTCGCGTACATCGCACCCTCAGCCAAATGCTCTTCAAAAGCAGTGCGAACACCCTTATCATTTTTATGGAACTGAATCAAACCTTTTGGTAAGAATCCATAGTTCAATCCATTCTGCTCAAGCAACGCGTCAAGTATATTTGTATAGCGTTTTTCTGTGATAAGACGCATGACATTCTTTCCGTCGTTCTTCAAGCATACCTTATTAAGCTGCTCGTAAAAAGCAAACTTCTGGATCTCGCTTATAAACTTCTGCTCAAAATCTGTTTGTGGCTCCCCTCCTCTGTCTCTGAACGCGAACAAATCCTTAAACATACGGCTTGCTGCTCCAGACGCAGGAGTAAATTTCAACACATCGTGACCGGCGGCCAAGTATTCACGCCATAGAGAGATGTATTTGTCCTTATCTTTATCAGACAAGTTTAAAATTCCATCTTCCACAGTGGCAGCACACACAACCTTCAAAAATGGGAAACCTTTCTTGAAACATTCCAACTGTTCCGAAAGCTTCTCTTCAGAAATTCCCATCTGCTTCAGCAAATCCAAATCATCCTGTGTCATATCCTAAATTTTTGTGTATCCTTAATCTTTGTCCTAAAATTAAACCTATTTCACGAACAATGCAAAGGTACAAGAGAAAAAGATAAAATAAAAGTTTTCACTAACAAATAAACTATGCTACTCAACAACTTTTAACATTTTTTAAAACAAAAACAAGCACCTCTATTCCCATAGAAATGCTTGGATAATTAATCACATAAAACGAACTGAAATATTACTACTTAATCTTGTCTTACAAAAGACGGTGCGAATATAAGCATTATTTCAATTCGACATTCAAGATTTTTGTATAAAAATTGATTTTATGTTATATTTGCACACATATTGTAAGAATAAACAGACGTGACACGACATTTATACAGAATATTTCTCTTCTTAGCCATATGCATAAACATGTGCATGAGCGCTTCTGCTCAAAAAACGGACGGTTCAATAAACAGTTCGTTGGATACTGTCTTTACTTGGTTTAGAAATGAGAACTTCCCCACTCTGAAATTTGGAACTCTTAAAATGGAAAATTATAGCGCGAGCATTAAAGATTCCATCATCCAGATTTCATTGAGCAAACCTTTTAAAAATGTCAACCTTAGAGAAGATGCTATCAGAGCTTTGAAAGACAGCATCAGCAAGAATCTTCCTGCTCCATACAAGAATTTCGACGTCGAATTATATATATCTTCTAGAAACATCTACGACTATGTGCCGAATGAGATGCGTAAGGAGACTAAAAAAGACAATTCGCGCATACTCAGACTCAAAAACAAAGACACCAAGGAATTAAAGAATCTAGTCACAAAAGTGGGTGCTCCTTGCACTCCTTCCGCTGGTTTACAAGGTCGACACATTGCTCTTTGGGCCAGCCACGGATACTATTTCGAGCCGTCGCAAAACCTTTGGATTCTGCAGCGTCCTCGTCTGTTTGGAATTTCTGAGGACACTTATACTCCTTCTATCGTTTTGCCATATCTGATTCCAATGTTGGAAAATGCAGGAGCAAATGTCTTCTACCCAAGAGAAAGAGATGTCCAGAAAAACGAAGTCATTGTGGATTATGAGAGTGCAAAGGAGACGGAATATATTGAGGAGAATGCACGTCGCGCCAAATGGCATAATCCAAACCCAGACAAAGCCGACACAACAGGATACGCTCAAAAGAAAAAAATATATCGTCATGGCGATAATCCTTTTGCCGACGGTTCATATCGCGTCATCCGTTCTCATCCAAGCGGTTCAGCTTACACAGATTGGATTCCAGAGATTCCAGAAGATGGCGAATATGCCGTCTACATTTCTTATAAAAGTCTGCCAAAGAGTGCAGACGACACCCACTACACTGTCTACCACACAGGTGGTGAGACTGAGTTTATTGTAGACCAAACCAAGGGTAGCAACACTTGGATTTATCTTGGCACTTTCCAATTCAAAGCTGGTTCGAATCCTCAAATCGGAAAAGTACGTCTGACTAGCCAAAGTGTTGAAAAAGGCAAACTGATTACAGCCGATGCAGTGAAATTCGGAGGCGGAGTGGGATGCGTTGAAAGAAGCATCGCTAAAGTAGAGGGTGCACCAGAACCATTCTTCTTCACCAGTGAGAAACCTAAATATTTGGAATGTGCCCGCTATTGGCTTCAAATGGCTGGTTTCTCCGACAGTGTCTACTGCGGTCAGAGCAATGAATATAAGACCGACTACATGAGCCGTGCGATCTGGGTGAATGCTCTATCAGGAGGTTCGCATCTTAACACAAAAACCAAAGGTAAGGGAATTCCTATTGATTTGGCACTTGCCCTACACACTGATGCCGGAATCGATTCCACTACAATCGGAACTCTAGCGATATTTCTTACTAGCGATATGGGTAAGACAGAATACCCTACCGGACTATCCCGTATGGCGTCTCGTGATTTTGCCGACATGATTCAGACACAGGTGGTTGACGACATTAGAAGAGTGTATTGTACAGATTGGCACAACCGTGGTTTGAGAGACGAAGCCTATTACGAGGCTAGAGTGCCTGAGGTCCCTACAATGCTTCTTGAGTTGTTGTCGCATCAGAACTTCGAAGATATGAAGTATGCTCACGATCCTGAGTTCAAGTTTACAGTGGCCAGATCTATCTACAAGGCTTGTACTAAATTCATCGCAGGTATCAATAAAATAGAGGACTATGAGTTCACTCCACTTGCCCCATCGCATTTCGCCATCGATTTCAATGGCGACAAGATCAACTTGTCGTGGAGACCTACAAAGGATAGCCTTGAGCCTTCAGTCAAAACTGACGGTTATATTCTATATACTGCTATTGGCGACAAAGGATTCAACAACGGAATCTATTTGGATGAGAACAAATACTCTATGGAGCTACAGAAAGACTCCATTTACAGATTCAAAGTGACTGCCGTCAACAGAGGTGGAGAGAGTTTCCCTACTGAAATTCTATCCGCATGTATCGCATCCAAGGAGAAAGGAAGAGCGTTGATTGTCAACGGCTTCAACCGTGTATCTGCTCCTGAATTCTACGAGGATTCCCTAATGGGTGGTTTCGTAGATAGCAACGACCCAGGCGTGCCATATATCAGAGATATATCAAAAACAGGAAGTCAAACTGATTTCACAAAGTCTTCTCCATATATATCCAACGACCAAGCAGGATTCGGAGCTTGCGACAAGAACTTGGAAGGACAAATCATCGCAGGAAACTCATTCAACTATCCTTATATTCATGGTAAAGCATTACACTCTCTAGGATTCAGTTTTGTTTCCATGAGCGACGAAGCTTTTGAGACACATAATAATATAGATAGGACTAAGTTCTGCATGGTGGATTATATTCTCGGTATGGAGAAAGAGACTAAATGCGGAAAGCAGAAGCGATACAATGTATTGAACTACCCTACCAGAAAGAAATTGTCAAAATATCTTCTCTCAGGCGGAAACCTATTCGTTTCAGGTGCGTACTTGATGTCGGAATTGGAATTGACAAAGATCGAACATCCATCAGTCGCAAAATTTGCTCATGAGGTGTTGGGTGTAAAACTTAAGGCTGCCACAGCTGAAGACGGGATGCAGTTAAGCCAGATTCAAACGTCGTTCAGCATAAAGAACGACTTTAAGCATAACTATAAATTCAACAACAGTCCAAACGAACGTCAATATACAGTAGCATCGCCAAACATCATCGACAAAGGCAATGCAAACGCGTTCGTAGTGTTCAGATACCTTGAGAATGGAGAACCAGCAGCTGTTGGACAGAAAGGCAAACTAAACACACTCATCAGCGCAGTGCCGTTTGAAAGCATCGACGAGGATGAGCAAGTGACATTCATGAAAGAGCTCGCAACATTCTTCGGATTGATTGGAGACAAGAACAAAGCAGCAAAGTCAAAAACTGCAGCTAAAAAGTCGACACCAGTGAAGAAGAAGCCAGCAGCTAAAAAAACAACTCAAAAGAAAACGACAAAGTAGAATAATGAAAATATATGTATATACTGAATTTGTAGACGAAAGCGTCGGCAACAGATTCAACGGAAAAACCACTGCAGACGCAGACTACATACTACTTGACAAAGTAGACAATCCAGAGCATATCCTCGGCAGCAGCCGTTCGGTATGGCAGGTATCACAGGCATTGAAGAAAGCAAACTTCAATGCAGACGACTACCTGATGCTCATCACCAAAAATGTGGATTGCAAGATGATCAACGGAGGTGAAGCCGAATTTGCTTTCGCTGCCGCTTACACTGGCCGTACTTGCATCTACTCAAATTATATTACTATATCAGACGGTGAGGCCCACAACACTCCTGTGATTGCTCCTCAGATTGGAAGCGTCAGAGAGGATTTCAACATGGGAAGCATCGTGCTTTATAAAGCATCGGAATGGGTGAAAGCAAGCGAGAAGATGGCAGACGACTACGACTACGCCGCCTACTATTTCATGCGCCTGATGCTTTGCCAGAATGGCGACACATACCATATCCGCCAGACTTTATATCAGGAGAGCGAGTTTGACAGCCGTAGTGCAGAAGACAAACAGTTTGACTATGTGAACCCAAACAACGAGCTTAAACAGCTTGAAATGCAGCGTGCTTATCTTGAGTATGCAAAACTTGCTGGAGCATATGTCGACTTTGAGAAGACAAACAGAGTCAAAATCGAGACTACCGATTACGCAGACAACTATAAGTTCAAAGTGTCGGTTATCATTCCTGTAAGAAACCGTGAGAAAACTATCGAGGATGCTGTAAACTCAGCACTTAATCAGAAGTTAAGAGACGGAAAAGTCAATGTGATTGTAGTGGATAATTTCTCTACAGACAAGACAACAAACAAACTTATCAAGCTTGCCAATAATAACAACCGTCTCTATCATATATTCCCGTCGCGCACCGATCTTGGAATCGGTGGTTGTTGGATGGAAGCCGTTCGTCATGAGTCATGCGGATTATATTGTGTGCAGCTTGATAGCGACGATGTCTACCAGGACGAAAACACATTGCAGAAGATCGTCGACACATTTGAAAAAGAGAAATGTGCGATGGTGATCGGCTCATACTCATTGACAGACTTCGACCTCAACCCTATCCCACCAGGATTGATCGCACACAAAGAGTGGACCGACAAAGAGGGACCTAACAACGCAGTCCGCATCAACGGACTCGGAGCTCCACGTGCCTTCTTCACTCCTGTACTTGTGGAGATTCCGATTCCAAACGCAAGCTACGGAGAGGATTACGCGGTAGGTTTGCAGATGTCAAAGAAATACAGAATCGGAAGAATCTACGACAGTCTTTACTGCTGCCGCAGATGGGGAGGAAACTCCGACTCTTCGTTGTCGGTTGAGAAAATCAACGCAAACAACAACTATAAGGATTCTATCCGTACAATTGAAATGTTGTCAAGAGGTTTTAACAAATAATAAGGTCAGGACATGGAAATAGAAAACATCAACATATCACTAATGTTCTACGCCGCATTCCGTAATCAGGCATGCGAAGACAAGTTCCAGGAACTGATCAAAGAGGTCAACCTATCATCCGACCTGATGATTGGCGGCAAACTGTATTGTGGCAACTTCACATCCACAATCATCAAGCTTGACTTTCCTAATTTCAACTCCGACAGAAAGAGAAAAAATAATATTATATATGTCGACCGCGACTGTACAGCCAACGAGAAGATGAACGGCAGTCTGATCGACGCCGTGCTTGGTTCACCAGAAGCAGAATATGTGAAAGGTAATAGGCCAGAGAGCCGTCACTACGCAATCTTTCTAAGCCGACTTGTGGATTATAACATCCACCCAAGCGAACTATCCGAATTGGTCAGAGTGATGGTAGAGACAGATGCCATGATCACCTACTCCGACTATAACAAAGTGGTGAACGGACGCAGAATCAGAATGCGCCTTGCCAATCCAACAACAGGAATGTCAGTTTACGACAGAGACTTCGGAACTATCTTTGGAATCAACTGCGAGAAATACGACGCTTATCAGAAAGAATTCGGATTCATGCAGCTCGACAGAATGATCTTCAACAACTCATTCAACAAACGTGGTGAGATCGTCCATATCTGCGACGCTCTTTATGACGAGGTCTATCTGCCAGGTTACGAGAACATCGTAAACAATGAGAAAGGCACAGCATCACAGCTTGCAAGTTTCGCTATGGATCTGCATTTCGACATGACACGCATGAATGTAGGAATTCCATCCGACCAAATCAAAGAGACAGAGGATATCGCTCAGATTGTAGAAAAAGAGGAAAAGCCAAAAGTCTTGGTTCTTCTGCTTGGCGATGAGAACACAAAAGAAGATGATGAGTTGAATATCCACCGTTACGAGCAAAAAACAAAGATTGCTGTCGAATTGAAAAGATATTATGGAGACGATGCAGTCGACATCAGACTAAAGGAGCCTCATTTCGTCTACACTGGCTACCCGACTTACGAGACAGAGTACAACCTACCACTCGATTTGGTTGGTTTGGCAGATGTGGTGATCGAGATCCAATACAACACATTGATCAAAGCCGCAGACATCCGTTATATCGTAAAGCGAATGGCTGAGACAAAAGCAGGAATGGTGCTATCCATCCATCCTGATATGGAGCTATTCTCTAAAGCCGACGCAATGCATCTTGGGGAGGCTATGCCACAGTGCTGCTTGAGCGGACTTTACAGATTCGTCGACAGAGCATTCGCCAGATCAGCATTCATGGATTCAAGATTACGATTCACGACAGCAATGCCGCGCTACGAGAATTTCCTAAGCATGGCTCAGAAGCATAAGACTGTGGTGCTACAGAAATATATCTCAACAGAGAGTGCTAAGATGGAAGACAAAATGAATTTCATCCACTCTGCTGAGCTTCAGTTGAAACGTGAGACAGAAGAGGCTGCCCTACTTGAACGTGAGATGTTCCATCGTCAATTGTTAATGAAATAACGAAAAACGAAGACGAAGACATGAGCGAGATTCAGAAGAAAGTTTACGACATACTTATCCCAGCAAACGAAAACCTTGAGGTTTTGACCAAGACATTCGTGATAGACGGGCATAAGGTTGTGGCTCAACACAACCCCGCAAGAGCAGTGTCGTCGGGAGCAAAATTAGACAAAGCTACAATCGCAAAACGCAAATGTTTTCTTTGTGCAGAAAACCGTCCTGTGGATCAGCCAAGTGTAGGATACAACGAAAATTTCGAGATACTGAAGAATCCATTTCCGATTTTGAAGAAGCATCTCACAATTCCACTTTTGCGTCACGAGCGTCAGGAGATTCTTCCACATTTCGCCACAATGCTTGATTTGAGCAAAGACCTACCAGACTTTGCCCTACTCTACAACGGGCCAAAGTGTGGAGCATCAGCACCCGACCACATGCATTTCCAAGCAGTACAAAGTGGTTTGATGCCACTTGATGAGAAACCATTATCTGAGTTTGAGATTGTAGAGACGCGAGATCTTCGCGTCTTTGAAATCAACAAATTCCTAAGAAAATGTGTAGTGTTTGAAGGATCTGATAAAGATGCTATCTGCAAACAATACAGAGATTTGTATAACAGTTTGGAGATTAAAGAAGACGAATGGGAACCACGCATGAATGTGGTGGCTCACTACATCACATCGACAAACAGTTGGACAGTATGGGTATTCCCTAGAGACAAACATCGTCCGTCGTATTACGAGCAAGGAAGAATGATCAGTCCAGGCGTGATCGACATGGCAGGAATCTTGGTTTTTCCAAAGCCAGATGATTTTGAAGACGTAGATGAGGCAATGATCCGTCAAATCTATAAAGAAGTTTCAATTTAACAAAACACAAATATGATTAAACCAATTCACTTTTTAGCAATCACAATGATTACATCCATGGCTATTCTATCAACTGGATGCGGAAAGACAAACAACATATCAAACTCAAGTAAAATGTTTAACGCTGGAGATGAAAGAATCGAAATCAGCGGACGTGTGGTCAATCTAGATGGGAAAGCGAAGTGGTCTTATCCAGGCGTATCAATTTCGACTAAATTCACTGGCTCATACATCAATATGCTTACAAAACCAAGCTGTGGATTCTTCTGGGCAGAAATTGATGGAAAGAGAAAGAAAATTGAAATTCCAGAAAATGGCAAAATAGTGTTGGCTGACAGTTTGGACAAAAAAGCAGAACACAGCATCAAGGTGGTGTACTGTGACGAAGGCCACGAGTTGCAGCCTGAATTCTATGGTTTTGAAACAGACGGAGATTTGAAGGCAAGTGACAAGTCGACAGCCACACCTAAATTTTACTTCATTGGTAATTCCATCACATGCGGATATGGTGTGGACGGAGACAGAAGCCAGACATTCAACTATGCGACTGAAGACTTCACAAAAACCTTCGCATATCAGATTTCTGAAAAATACAACGCAGAATATATAGTGTTTGCCAAATCAGGCTATGGCATGTATCGTAATTATGGAGACTCACGCGACGGTAGTGCTGTCAACATGAGCACACTTTACGACTATACCCTATTCACTGACACCACTTACAAATGGGATCATAGCAGTGTAAATGCCGATGTTGTATTCCTTAACCTAGGCACAAACGACACAAGTGAAGGCAACTACGACTTGCAGAAATTCAGAACCGCAGCACAAAAGTTTGTGGCAAGAGTAAGAGAAACCAACCCAAAGAGCAAATTGATCCTAGTTACCGGACCAATGATGCACGACAAAGCGTTGGCTGACGCGATGATGACGCTTGACGAAATAGCATTCCAAATGGTAAAAGATGGAGATGATAAAGTATATCGTTTCAACTTCACACCAGACGACGGCAAATTCGGTTGGGGTACAGACTGGCATCCAAGTGCAGCAAAGCATAACGACATGACAAGAGAACTGATCGAGTTTATGGAGAAACACGAGATAGTGAAATAAACACTGCATATAGACAAAGAGACGCGAACAAATCGCGTCTCTTCTCTTTATTTATTCTTTTTCAACGTCAGAAATCTCCACCAAGCCCAACGCTTTCGTTTTTTCAAATAATAGAGATCATATTGATAGCAATAGGCTTCTCTTTCGAATGATATACGACGATAAGCGACATGGGAATTACGATACTTTACCAGCCAGACAAGCCATTCTATCACATACCATAGATAAAACGGAATAAAAAGCATCTCCTTCATCTGAGCAGAGTGAATCGACTCATGGTTGATAAGCACAGTGTTGACTGTCGCCTCCCTACGCACAAAAAGCAGCGTAAAAAGGTTGATGGCGGCAAAACCCTTCGTCGGCAGAATACTGTTTTTTATTATCAACATACGCGTCTACAATATAAATCCACAATCCTTACATATAGGATTCACTATTTCATTTCTGGCAAAAGCCTGTTTCATTTCAATCGCATCTTTGCAATTTATGATCTCTTCTAAAGGAGTCGTAAAGATGTTTCCTAATGTCATATCTCCATTTGCATCCAGACAACATGGCACCACACTTCCGTTGCAAAGGATGGCAATATGGTCACGCAAAGCATAACATTTCTTATGTTGCAGATCCAACTTCTTCTGTCCTGGCCACGAAAATCTAGCCGCATTCTGCAAGAAAATATGATCCTGGATTTTCACATTACGAGAAATCGTATCCTCTATCTGAGTAGAAAAAAATGAATTTATAGCTTCTTTACAGTAATCGTTGAAGTCGGAAGCACCATCGGCACCATTATTCCAAAGACGAAAACTGAAATATGTATTCTCTGAATATCTCTTGGCAAAAGCAAAGACGCTATCCATCTTATCCTTCCATTGCTCCGATGGAATATTCTCCGCATACGCATGAACAGATACATTGCACTGACGGACAAGTTTATCAGCAAACACCTGCTCAACCTTCTCCAGCATCGATCCATTAGTTGTGAGATTCACATGGAATCCACCGTCGACAGCCATCTTCACCAATTCACAAAAATTTGGATGTAAAGTAGGCTCACCAAGCACATGAAGGTAAATATATTCAGTATAGGGGCGGATATAAAAAAGTATCGCCGAAAATTCTTCCGGCGACATAAACTTTTTCTTTCTCTGAGATGACTGACAAAAACTGCATTTGAAATTACAGACGTTAGTCAGCTCTATGTAGATTTTTTTGAATCTCAACTCTTATCTATTATGGATTGTACTCCAAGATACCAGTGTTGTAACGAGAGCGTAGAGCTCTGATATATTGGAACTTATAGCCAAACGAAGCCGAAATAACCATATTCTGGCAAGAAGTGAAACCTCTTGAAATTCCAACCTGCCAATACATACCATTAATTGGCTCCTTCATCATCTCATACAAAATCTTGAAAGATAGACCATAGTCGAACTCATCTGGAATCCAATCCTTAGATTGCTCGATATCAGCCTCCCAATTCTTCTTAAATACAGACTCCTGACCATAAGTAACCTCGTCCAAAGTTTTTCCTCCAAGGTAATCGCAAACGTACATACCAAGGCTAGGAACAAGTCGACCTGGACCTACATTATAAATAGAGTACATAACATCAATTGGCAGTTTCAAACCAAATGCGCCAACCTTAACATCATGACCAACACCAGAAACCACAGCATCAAAACCATCGATACTCAAGCCTCCCAATGCGGATGACATATTCATAGTGAACGGAAGAGAATCCAATTTAGTACCCTCTGAACAAATCAACAAACCTGGCTGAATGCTCCATTTTGAGTTTAGCTGAATTTCAGCCACAGCTCCAATACTGAAACCGTGCTTGAATTTTGTTCCGTAAGCGTCGTTGAAATCTCCATTCCACTTGGACATATTGTATCCCGCCTGCAAACCCATTCGCACTTTAACATCAGGCTCCGCAAATATATTAAATGCTGAAATCAGCATTACAATCGAAATTAAAATCCTTTTCATCCTTAACAAATTGATACTTATTTGTGCAAATGTATTTATATTTTCCTTTTCTGCAAAATTTCTTTCAATTAATGTTATGAACAATTTAAAATAAAAAAGGACGGTCAGACCGACCGCCCTATATGAATTAGATAAACTCAGATTAGAATCTGAACTGGAACTTAGCTGAGATGTTAGGAGTAGCGTGACTATGGATCCAGTCACCCTCAAACTCAATACCTGCTCCGATAGCATCGTTGAAGTACCAAGTACCACCAGAATACATACCAAACACACCATTAACGTGATCCCAAGCATCCTTCTCTGCCTCTGTCCAATCACCTGTAGGGATAGAAAGAGCAACACCACCATTGAAACCAGCGTAAGTGTCAAGTCTCTTCAAGAACTGGAAATGAAAAGCAGAACGAAGAACGATCAAATGCTCCATAAGTCCAAGATCTCTTAGACCGTGAGTTTCATGCCACATATCGTGATCATAACCACAGATACCATACTGGAATCCTAAATCGATACCACCATTGTTACCAAAATTCTTTGTATTAATGAAACCACTAGCAAGACCAGCAGCACCATCAATAGTAATCATAGGCATAACTGCGTTATCGCCTTCCCAACCTGGCACACCAATACCAACGCCTAACTTGAATCCATCAACCATTGTCATACCAGTAGCACGCTGGTTACCAGCGTTAGCAGACAAAAATGACATAGCAGCAAGTGCAAAAGCAAAAACTTTTTTCATTTCCTTTTCCTTTAATGATTAATTTCTGCAAATGTACAACATTTTTAATTTAACCATTGGAAATTTGTGTTAAAAAACATTTACGTGAACGTTTTTTCTAATTTTCCAAACATTCTCGCTACAAAATAAGACACAATTAAAAGGCGGATCAATCTAAAAATTCAGTAGAGCAAAACGACAAGAGAAAAAACATTACGTTTAGCAAATATTAAAAGAATCCGCAATGAACTTTTAGTTTTTGACAAAAAGAAAAGCATTTTAAGTTAGTTTTTCACAAAAATAGTCTTTCTTATTTCATATTTTTATATATTTGCATTCGCTTTTTGCACGAGCATATAAAAATGGAAGCAAAAGCAGTTAACAGAAAGTAATAATATTTAATATGAATATCGAAAAGAAAGTAATTGATGAAGTGAGCTTGCAGCTAACACTTAGCATCAATGAGGAAGATTACAAGGGAAGAGTTGACAATGCTCTTCGTTCATACCGTCAGAAGGCTAGCATCCCAGGTTTCCGTCCTGGTAAAGCTCCAGCATCGTTGATCGACAAGATGTACCGCAAGAGTGCAATGGCAGAAGAGGTTAACAAGTTGGTTCCTGAAATGCTATCAAACTACATCAACGAGAACAAGCTTCGCGTACTAGGCGAGCCAATCTTGGCTGAGGGTCAGGAGTTGCTAGACTTTGAGAAGGATGTAAACTACACTCTTACTTTCGACGTTGCATTGATCCCAGAGTACAAGGTTGCTCTAGACAAGAACATTAAGGTAGCTCAGTACGACATCGCTGTTGATGACAAGATGATCGACGAGACAATCAAGTCTTACGCTTCACGTTACGGTTCATACTCAGAAGGAGATGTTGTTACAGAGAACGATATCGTTAAGGCAACAGTTGTTGAGCTTGAGAACGGCAAGGAGAAGGAAGGTGGCGTCAAGGTAGAAGAGGCTATCCTTTCACCAAAATATTTGAAGGATGAGGATCAGAAGAAGTTGTTCATCGGTGCAAAGAAGGGTGCTAAGCTAAACATCTCTTTGAAGGCATCTATGGCTGGCAACGAGGCTGAGATCGCATCATTCTTGAAGATCAAGAAGGAAGATGTTGCTAATGTTAACGACGAGCTTTCTCTTGAGATCACTTCTATCTCACACTACACAGAGGCTGAGGTTAATCAGGAGTTGTTCGACAAGGCTCTTGGTGAGGGTGCTGTTAAGAATGAGGCTGAGTTCAGAGCTAAGATCAAAGAGGAACTTCAGGGTTCACTAACTGCTGATAGCGACTACAAGCTTAGCCTAGACGTAAGAGAGGCTATTCTTGATAAGATTAAGGATCAGAAGTTCCCAGATGCTATCTTCAAGAGATTCTTGAAGCTTAACAACAAGGAGCAGGCAGATAAGTTGTCTGACGAAGAGTTCGACAAGTCATATGCTAACGAGATCGACGAGATGAAGTGGATGCTTTACAAGGATGCTGTCCTTGTTGAGAACAAGGCAAAGATCGAGCAGGCTGACGTTATCGCATTCTGCAAGAAGGTTGCTAAGGCTCAGTTCGCTCAGTACGGTATGGTTGCAGTTCCTGATGATGTATTGGAGAACTACGCTCGCGAGATGATGAAGAATCAGCAGCAGAGCCAGCAGATCGTTGAGAACATCAAGAACGAGAAGTTCATCGAGATCGCTAAGTCTAAGATCACATTGGAGAACAAAGCAATCTCTTTGGATGATTTCAGCGCAATGTTCCAGAACAAGTAATCTACTAATCAGATTATCATACAAGAGACGTCGTAACAACGGCGTCTCTTTTTATTTTACAAATCGTGGTAACAGCATAAGATTTCAGGCAATAACATTAGTAGTGACATGCAAAATAAATTATTGTCAAAAAACAGATAAGACATACAACGGCAAATACATGTCGTCGAACATAAATAAGCATATATTTTCTTTGACTAAATCCATTAAAAATGGAATAAAAGGCCGTATTTATTGACAAAAACAGTGTTTTTTGAAAAAAGTTTAGTATCGAACAAAAAAAATGCTCGTTTTTATTGGATATTGATATTTTATTTCTTTAAGTTTGCATATAAGGAAAAAAGAAAGAAAAATGAAGAACGATTTCAGAAAATTCGCAGTTGGACATTTAGGAATGAACGGTCTTGCATTGGACCAGTACACATCCCAGATTTCAAATAGCTATATATCTCCAAGCATTTTGGAGGAGCGTCAGCTCAACGTCACTCAGATGGATGTTTTCTCACGTCTAATGATGGACAGAATCATCTTCTTGGGCGACCAGATCGACTCATATACAGCAAATGTGGTTCAGGCCCAGCTACTATATCTTGAGTCGGCAAACCCAGGCAAGGACATCTCGATATATTTGAATTCACCTGGTGGTTCGGTATATGATGGTTTAGGAATCTACGACACAATGCAGTTCATTTCATCGGACGTGTCAACAATATGCACAGGTCTTGCAGCATCAATGGCATCAGTATTGCTAGTGTCTGGAGCTAAAGGTAAGAGATATGCGTTGAAGCATTCACGCGTAATGATTCACCAGCCTATGGGAGGAGCCCAGGGACAGGCATCTGATATCGAAATCACAGCTCGCGAAATCTTGAAATTGAAACAAGAGCTATACACAATCATCGCAGACCACTCAGGTCAGTCATTCGACAAAGTGTGGGCTGATTCCGACCGTGACTGCTGGATGACAGCAGAAGAGGCCAAGGAGTATGGCATGATAGACGAGGTTTTGGTGAAGATGAAATAAAATATGGCAGGACATAACACTGATAGATGTAGTTTCTGTGGCCGCACATCCAAAGAGTGCAATGTGCTACTTGAAGGATTGAGCGGAAAGATTTGCGACGTTTGCGTGCAGCAGGCATATACAATGTTGCCAAATCTGACACAAGAAAAGAATGGGAAAAACAAATCCGGATTCGACGCCAAGCTTCCTACACCAAAGGAGATCGTCGAATATATGGATCAATATGTTATCGGTCAGGAAACAGCAAAGAAAGTATTGTCGGTGGCTGTTTACAACCACTACAAGCGCTTAAAACAAGATATTGAAGACGACGGTGTTGAGATTGAAAAATCAAACATCATCATGGTCGGACCGACAGGTACAGGTAAGACATTACTTGCCCGCACCATCGCAAAGCTACTAAACGTACCGTTCACCATCGTCGACGCCACTGTATTCACAGAGGCTGGTTATGTAGGTGAGGACATCGAAAGTATCTTGACTCGTCTGCTTCAGGTGTCAGACTACGATGTAGAGTCGGCACAGCGAGGCATCGTCTTCATCGATGAAATAGATAAGATAGCAAGAAAGGGAGACAATCCGTCAATCACACGAGATGTGAGCGGAGAAGGTGTTCAGCAGGGATTGCTTAAATTGTTGGAAGGTTCGATTGTAAACGTGCCACCACAGGGAGGTAGAAAGCATCCCGACCAGAAGATGATTCAGGTAGACACAAAGAATATTCTATTTATATGTGGAGGAGCGTTCGACGGCATCGAGAGAAAGATTGCCATGAGAATGAACACAAAAGCAGTGGGATACAGTGTCGCAAGAGGAAAGAATGCTCAAATTTCATTGGACGACATCATCCAGTATGTGTCTCCACACGATTTGAAGTCGTTCGGACTAATTCCAGAGATCATTGGTCGTCTACCATTGCTCACACATCTTGACAAACTGGATTCAGCAGCATTACGCAGAATCCTTGTCGAGCCAAAGAATTCTATCATCAAGCAATATGTCAAACTTATGGAGATGGATGGTGTGACACTTTCATTTACAGATGAGACACTTGACTTGATTGTTGAGAAAACTGTGGAGTGCAAACTTGGAGCCAGAGGTTTGAGATCAATCGTCGAGATGATTATGACCGACGTAATGTTTGAGACACCTTCAAAGAAAGTCAAGAGCGTAGAAATCACAAAAGATTATGCGCTTAAGAAGCTTGAGAATCTAAGTTTGACAGCAGAATCTTAAATTTCATTTAAAAATACGGAAATGAGATTAAAAGAATTTTGCGTTTGTGTAATTTAGCATTAAATTTGGAGATATGATGACAAAGGAAGAATTACATAAGGAGCTAAAATATCATTTTGGATTCGACTCTTTTAAGGGTAACCAAGAGGATATTATCATGAACGTACTTAGCGGTAACGACACATTCGTGTTGATGCCGACAGGTGGCGGCAAATCATTGTGTTACCAATTGCCATCATTGATTATGGATGGCACTGCCATTGTTATATCTCCATTGATTGCGTTGATGAAGAATCAAGTCGACGCTATGCGAAATTTCAGTGAAGAACGTGGAATCGCTCATTTTTTGAACTCGTCACTGTCGAAAGCTGAAGTCGACAGTGTCAAGACAGACATAATAGAGAAAAGAACAAAATTACTATATGTTGCGCCAGAGTCGTTGACAAAAGACGAATATATTGAGTTTTTGCAGAACGTGAAAATCTCATTTTATGCCGTAGACGAGGCACACTGTATTTCTGAATGGGGACATGATTTCCGTCAGGAGTACCGTAATATCCGCCCTATCATCGACCGTATCGGACAAAAAGTGGGTGTGATAGCGCTTACAGCCACAGCGACTCCAAAGGTTCAGCACGACATCCAGAAAAGTCTAGGAATGAAAGACGCGAAAGTATTCAAATCTTCATTCAACCGCTCTAACCTTTACTATGAGGTTAAGCCGAAGACAAAGGATGTCGACAAAGATCTTATCAAGTTTATCCGAGCAAACCACGGCAAAAGCGGAATCATCTATTGTTTGAGCCGCAAACAGGTGGAAGACCTTGCAGAGACATTGAATCTCAACGGCATTAAAGCCAGACCATACCACGCAGGTATGGATGCCCAAGTGAGAAGCGACAATCAGGATGATTTTCTTCTTGAAAAAGTAGACGTGATTGTAGCGACAATCGCATTCGGAATGGGAATCGACAAACCAGATGTAAGGTATGTCATCCACTACGATATACCAAAGAGTTTGGAAGGCTACTACCAAGAGACTGGCCGAGCAGGAAGAGATGGCGGAGAGGGACGATGCATCGCATATTACTGCGAAGAAGACCTCAAGAAACTTGAGAAGTTCACACAAAGTAAAAATGGTTCAGAAAAAGAAATAGGCAAACAATTATTAGCTGAGACACAGATGTATGCCACGACAACTATGTGCCGCAGAAAAATATTGCTTCATTATTTCGGTGAAGAATATGTAGAAGATAATTGTGGAAATTGCGATAATTGTTTAAATCCAAAGAAAACAGTGGAGGCAAAAGAGTTACTAAGCACGGTATTGGAAACCGTTGTAGCTTTAGGAGAGCAGGAGAAAATTGATTATGTGATCGACATCATCATGGGTAGAGAAACACCTATGATTGTTGAGTTGAATCAACATGAGGAGATTGACACTTTTGGTGAAGGAAAGTCAGAGCCAGAATCAACATGGCAGACTGTAATCCAAGAGGCCATCGTAGCAGGATACCTTAAGAAAGATGTTGAGAGCTATGGCAACTTGAAGATTACTCCTGATGGAAAGAAATTCTTGTCTAAGCCAAAGAGCTTTAAGATCAATATCGTAGATGAAGAAGATATTGACGATATTGATATTGAAAACATTCCTCAGACAGGAGATGCAGACTCATGTGCAGTAGATCCAGAGTTGTTCTCAATGCTTAAGGATTTGAGAAAGAAGATGGCAAACCAGATGGAGATTCCACCATTTGTTATTTTCCAGGATCCAGCATTGGAGGCAATGGCTACTACTTATCCAATCAACTTGGACGAGTTGGCCAACATACCAGGTGTCGGACAAGGTAAGGCAAAGAAGTTCGGTAAGGAATTCGTCGACGTTATACGCAGACATGTAGAGGAGAACGAAATCCAGAGACCTGAGGATTTCAGAATCCGTACAGCTCCAAGCAAATCAAAGATAAAGGTTGAGATTCTTAATGCCATCGACCTAAAGAAGCCGCTTGACGAGTGGGCTGCAGGTAGAGGCATTGAATTTGACGACATGCTTACAGAAATCGAGTCTATTGTCAACTCTGGTCCAGACACACCACCAGACATCAGCTACTTCATCGAGCAGGTGATGGATGAGGACAGAGTAGATGAGATCTACGACTACTTCAAAGATGAAGCAGAATCAGACGACATCGACTCAGCAATTGAAAATTTAGGAGGCGACTATACAGAAGAGGAAGTTCGTCTTGTAAGAATAAAATTTTTGACAGAATTAGGTAGTTAATTAGAAAAATGAAACCAACATTATTAGTTTTGGCAGCCGGAATGGGTAGTCGTTACGGCACATTGAAGCAGCTCGATGGAGTTGGTCCAAGTGGTGAAACAATCATGGATTATTCAATCTATGACGCAGTTAGAGCAGGATTCGGCAAGGTAGTATTTGTTATCCGTCGTGATTTTGAAAAAGATTTCAACGAGAAAATCTTGTCTAAATACAAAGGTGTTGTAGAGGTGCAGACAGTTTTCCAGGCTTTGGATTGCTTACCTGCAGGTTATAGCGTTCCAGAAGGACGTGAGAAGCCATGGGGAACAAACCACGCAATCTTGGTTGCAAAGGATGCTGTTAAGACTCCATTCGCAGTTATCAACGCAGATGATTTCTATGGCAAAGAGAGCTTCGAGATTCTTGCTAAGGCATTGATCGCTCTTGATGGCAAGAAGAACGACTACTGCATGGTTGGCTACCGTCTTGGAAACACTCTTTCTGAGAGTGGTACAGTATCAAGAGGTGTTTGCCACACAGACAGCAACGGTTGCCTTTCTACAGTTGAGGAGCACTATGAAATCCACAGAAAGGGTAATGAAGTAATCTTCAAGAACCAGACAACAGGTGATTTCAACAGCATCGACGAGAACCTTCCTGTATCTATGAACATGTGGGGATTCACTCCTGACTATTTCGTACATTCAGAGGCTGATTTCAAGGTATTCCTTGACGGCGTTAACGGAAACTTGAAGGCTGAGTATGGTATCCCAACAATGGTAAACAAGCTTATCCAGACTAAGACAGCAACAATCAAGGTGCTTGACACTCCATGCAAATGGTTCGGTGTGACTTACAAGGAAGACCGTCCAATGGTGGTTTCTAAGATCGAGTCGCTTGTCGCATCTGGCGTTTATCCAAAGAAATTGTTCTAATCAAACAATATTCATCAAAAGGGAGCGCCGCAAACGCTCCCTTTTTTATTATCAAGCGACGTGAAGGCAACAAACACGTCGGGTCACCAAATTTGATTACATTAAAATTTAACCAACCATGAATAGGATAAAGAGGATTTTTATGACGTTGATTACATTATTAGCGTCAATCAATATATTTGCAGCAACCAACACCAAAGCCATCGCAGACACATTCTGTATCACCAACCATGATATCAACCGTTTGGTATCGGAGGACTATGTCAATAAAAATGGTGATTTGAAGCAGAAATATTACGCTGAACTGAAAAATGGGGTTATCCATAAAGACATTCCAAAGAAAGCCCATATCAGCAAAAGCGACTATACATACGTTGGGGATGCCAATAAAAGCGACGTCACCGTCGGATTATATCTGATTGTAAAAAAAGGACAAAGCAGAATAGTCAGAGATGTTAATGGGAAAAAAACTTGCAAGCTTCCTGCAACATCAAATATACACACATCAAACTCATTTGCTGCCTTTCCTCAGAACAATGATGTCACATGTGTACAAAAGATATTAAAGGTGAAAGATGGAGACACGTTCGACTACCTAGACTGTAACGGAGAGATTCACACCGTACGTATGGCAGGTATTGACACTCCAGAAAAGGGGCAACCGTTTGCCAACAAAGCAAAAGAAAAACTCTCTACTCTACTCCATTCTGGCAAAATAACTATGTTACGCACTGGTTCAGGAAACCACCACAGATTGGCCATGGAAGTTTTTGTCGACGGGATTGATATTAATCTAGAACTCGTCAAATGCGGTCTTGCATGGAGAGAGCCACGCTTCGACAAAGCTGGAAAATACATTCAAGCTGAAGCAGAAGCTAAGAAAGCCAAAATCGGGTTATGGAGTGATCCACATAGTGTAGCTCCATGGGAATATAGAGCAAGCAAGAAGAAATAAAAGAAGCCACGACAATCAAATGATTATCGTGGCTTCTTTATAATTTATAGAAATCTTAGAACACACATTTAGGACATCTTATCCAAGATCTGTAAAAATCCATTGAATAACGAAGGTATTGCAATTCTTCAGACGTTATAGCCATCTCTCTTCTCTCTCCAGAATTGTCATAAACCACTTTAGCTGAATCAGCATAATACAAAGCCCAAGCCAATTTTTGATATTCGCTCAGATTAATATAATATGCAGCTGAATATTTTTCATTATATCCAGGATATAGGTCTGGTTTTTCAGAAATGACAAATTCATCTCCTTCATCAACAGATATTACTAGTTTTTTGATATCCAGTTTTACAGAATCAACAATCGTCATATTCAATGGCAAATTAGTATATACCTGTCCCTTATTAAAGACACCGACATAAGCATAAAAGCATCTCATATTAGAATACCTTTTCCCATTGATACTAGGTGCACATTTGGGATAATAGAAATCTGATTTATCATTTTTTTCCAAAATGAAATGACATTTCAATTCATTGATAGATGCAGTATCTATTGTGTATTTGTCCCTTACAATAGGTTTTCTAGACTTAAATTTTAGTTCACTTTTCTTCTCCTTATTCACAACAATGACAGGTACTGTATCTTTTGCTGAAACTTTTACAGAATTTTTTACTGTATCTGACTCAATATGCTCTACGGTCACAGTCGAATCTGGTTCTGTGGAATTCATCAGATCCTTTTTATATTTATCAATAACTTCTGGATTATTATAAACATATAATAACATGACGCCAACAAACGCCAAAAGAAATCTAAAAAAATTTTTCATGACAATAAAAATTGGGATTATATAGCAGTTATCCAAATGAGGATTATTTATTTGGTTATTGCAACTTTAACCTTCACCAAAGCAACCTCAGATAATAACGATTTTATCAAAGCTATTGTATTGGGACTGACTAATATTAAACAAAAGAGCGAGTTTTTCAACCCGCTCCTTAATTATATCTTTATCTGATTCAGAATTACATCTGAGCTTTCTTTCTCTGCTTAGAAACATTCAATCTTGGGAATGTGTATCCCGCTCCGATTCTCATACTACGATGATTCAAAGACTGATCAAAAGTATTTAGAGTTCTTTGAGTGATATCTCTCAAACCAAGATCGTAATCATAGAACACCATCAATCTCTTGTAATGGAACTCAAGTGTGAATGTAAGACCGACATCACCATGGCTCAAGCCCTTATATTTATTAGCACTTTTTGCATATTTCATTGCATCATCAACTACATTAAATCTATAGTCGTATGAAATGTAAGGACCAGCACCAAAACCTAGTCTCAAATCTTTCACTGGCAAATCAAACTGAGCACCAAACACAATTGGAACTTCAATCATATGATACAATACAGGAAGAAAAGACAACTCATCATTGTAAACAACCATGTTATCCTGTCCCTTCTGAACATACATAGCCTCAGGCATAATAAAGAATCTACTGTCACTGATTAAGAATTTACCTCCTAGTCCAGCGGCTACACCCATTCTGTTTTCTGATCCTTCAAGATTAAATTTGCTAATAGTTGCACCTCCCTTGAAGAAAAGGTCAATATCACCAGCAATGGCAGATAGACTTGTCATTAATGCCACAATGGCAACTAAAATTTTTCTCATCTTTTGATATAATAAAAATCCTTAAATTGTGTTCAATACCTCACGAACATACCAACGTCATATTCGATTAAGCACTTATCAAATGCAAAAATAAATATAAATATCTTACGTACAAAATAAAATCAACAATTTTCTACAAAAAGAGAATTATGACAAATTATATTTTTAAAAAATACGTATATTTGTACTCAAATAAATATATATATGAGCATACAGGATTTTATAGATTTAGGAGATTTGGTGGCAAACTACTTTGCCAACCTTGAACTTTCAGAAATAGCCATCGGAATATTAGCAGCATTAGGAACATGCTTTGCAATTCAGTTATTCT
The DNA here is from genome assembly GCA_045642085.1 of Paludibacteraceae bacterium. GTDB lineage: Bacteria > Bacteroidota > Bacteroidia > Bacteroidales > Paludibacteraceae > UBA1723. The sequence continues at coordinate 31,870 of JAZUIF010000131.1, forward strand.
TTTATATTTATTACTATGCATCTGTTGCACGTAATGGCCAGGCATTAAAAAATGGTAATGTGAAACATGTCATAAAAAGGCCTCCGGTAAGTATCATTGTTGTTTCTAGATATGACAGTGAAAATCTTGCCAAATGTCTGCCTTCTATCCTTGAGCAAAGCTATCCTAATTATGAGGTGGTAGTGGTTAACGATGGCACAACAAATGACACGACCATTCTTCTGGATGATCTTAAAAAGAAATATTCACATCTTCGTACAACTTACCTTCCTGAGGATGCAAAATACATGAGTCGTAAAAAGATGTGTATGACAGTGGGCATTAAGGCCGCTTTCTACGACTATCTAGTATTTACAGATTCTGATTGTGTTGCCGACACAAAAGATTGGTTGACTGAAATCATGCGTAATTTCAATGAAGAAACTGACCTTGTACTTGGCTTCAACCATAATAGAGCAACAGACAACTGTGAGTCTTTATGGCAAAGATTCGTCAATTTCGACAATGTATTCTCAGCTATTAAATATATGTCATTCGCATTAAAAGGTTTGGCATATAGCGGTACAATCAAAAACATGGCATACCGTAAAGAGAAATTCTTCGAAAACAGAGGTTTCGCTTCTAACCTTAACGTCGAAGGTGGCGAAGACGATATTTTCATCACTGAAATTTCAAATGGAAACAACATTGCTGTTGAGACAAGTCCAAACGCTAGCACTTCCATCAATAAGGAGGTGACATTAAAGAGTTTCATTGAAAAGAAAGAGACTGACTTAGAGAATAGCGAATACTATCCAAACGATGTAAAATTCAGAATCAACACTGAGGTTACAACCAGATATCTATTCTATTTGATATTCCTTATCGGCGTTATCTACGGAATAGTTTCTGAAGAATATTTCGTGAGCAGTGTTTGCGGCATAATGGCAATCATCCGCTACTGTGTACAATGTTACACATTTGTCAAAGGTGCTCACGCATTTGGAATGAAAGGTTCAGCACTATTGTTCATTCCTTTTGAATTAATAATTCCGTTGACTACAATGTATGTGTCAACTGTAGGTCAAATCGGCAAACGTAAATTGGAACTATGGAAAGTTTAAATGAGAAAGTTGTAGTTTTCAGAACATACAACACCGTATTCGAGGCCAACGTAGTAAAAGAGCTACTCGCGTCGTACAATATTCCCTCAATGGTCAAGGATGAGCAAACCACAATTCTATTGCCAATGTTCAATTCAATGACCGGAGTCAAACTAATGGTTTTGGAAAAAGATCTTTCTGAAGCCACTAAAATTGTCGACGCTGCAGGAAATAAAAATTCTGATTTTATTGAAAAGTAACATTTTGATATCATGAACGACAGGAAGGCACAACTTGCAGCATTTGAACGTCTGCTCGACGTGATGGATGAACTCAGAGCTAAATGCCCTTGGGATAGCAAACAGACATTTCAAAGCATACGTCCTAACACAATAGAAGAGGCTTACGAACTTTGCGACGCATTGGCTAAAAACGACCTTCCAAATATCAAAAAGGAGCTTGGCGACGTGTTGTTTCACATCGTTTTCTATTCAAAAATCGGATCCGAAACCAACGATTTCGATATCGCAGACGTCTGTAACTCCGTTTGCGACAAAATGATTTTCCGCCATCCTCACGTTTTCGGCACCGGTGATGCAAAAACTGCAAACCAGGTTGAGAACAACTGGGAAAAAATCAAGATGAAGGAAAAGGATGGCAACAAAAGTGTGCTTTCTGGTGTGCCATCTGCCCTACCTTCATTAATAAAAGCTTATAGAATCCAGGACAAAGCCAGAAATGTAGGTTTCGACTGGGAGAATCGTGAGCAAGCTTGGGGAAAAGTCAGAGAAGAATTTGAAGAGTTGATGGTCGAAATCCAAAACATGGACCCTCAAAAACAAGAGGATGAGTTTGGCGACCTTCTTTTCTCTCTTATCAACTGTGCCCGTCTCTACAAAATCAACCCAGACAACGCTTTGGAAAGCACTAACGCTAAATTCATCCGTCGCTTCAACTATCTTGAAGAAAAGACAATCAAGAAAGGTATCGATTTGAAATCTATTTCGCTCGATGACATGAATGCAATATGGAACGAGGCAAAACAACTTGAAAAAGAAGGTAAATTAAAATAACTATGCGAAGACTTTTATCTGTTATAGTTTTATTTTTCAGCATATTGCAGCTAGCTTATGCAAGAAAAGAGATTGTCAACGATATCAACGATCTTCCTCTTGACACACTTCTTTCAATAAAAGTGGACAGTCTGGAGATTGACTCCAACGCTATCGAGGCTCCTGAAGAGGTATACGATAAATTCTATTACATTCCGCGTACTTCCACCATTCATATTCCGATGTCGATCAATATTCCATTGATTGAACGTCGTCTGAATGAAGCTTTTGAGGGACTAATATATAATGACTCAATCATTGAAGACGATGGTCTAAAACTAAAAGCGTGGAAAACAAGAAACATCAAGCTTAAGTATCAAGCCGACACTTTATTCTACACTATCCCAGTAAAAATCTGGGCTGAAAAACGTTTCGACATTGGAATTACAACCACAGACAAAGAGTTGAATGCAGAGATAGAAATTGATTTCCAAACGACAATCAACTTCTCCAAGGATTGGAAACTCTTGACTAAAACAACAATTCTCGACTACAGATGGCTGTCGAAACCAACAATCAAAATTCTTGGAATGAATATGTCAATCGCATTCCTTGCAGACAACTTGATCGCCAGCTACAGAAATGATTTCAACAAAGAGATAGACAAAGCTCTCAACGAGCAAATACCACTTGCCGACTACATGGCTGAAATATGGAACTCTCTTCAAGAACCAATTTCAACCGACGCATCAGGCTATAAGATATGGATCGTGGCATCGCCAGAAAACGTATACTGCACTCCTTTGCTTGGTGATTTAGGCAAGCTTACTACAACCCTGGGAATCAAGACAAAACTAGATTTGTTTGTAGGAGATCAGAATCCAGGAGCAAGAAGAAAAACTGCATTGCCTCCATTAAAGATGTACAATGCCTGCATCGATACAATCGACTTGGGTGTACTGACAGATCTTCCATATCCTCTTATGGATTCTGTGGCAATGGATTTGTTGAAAGGCACAACCTTCGGTGAAGGTCGACATTCTATTGCTGTCGACACAATTTTCTTCTACGGGAAAAAAGACAAACTTGTAATCGGTCTTGGCGTAGCCGGATTCATCAACGGCAAAATCTATCTTGAGAGTATGCCATATTTTGATAAAGAAAGTGTATCAATAAAAGTCAAGGATGTCGACTATAAATTGGATACAAAAAATGTATTGGCCAAGATTGTAAACTTGTTCTACAAAAAACAGTTGAAAAAGAAGTTGGAATCAGAATTTGAACTGCCACTCCGCTCTGAATTTGAGATGATCAAAGAGTTTGGACGCAACTCAATCTTCGATACGGAAGTTTTCCCAGACGTGAAGATCAACGGAAGACTTGACGACATCAACGTCGACAGAATAAACATCACTCCGATGGGCTTGAAAATCAGTCTGGATATAAATGGAAAATTGAGATTATCTGTTGATTAAAAGAGAACCAAACATTTGAAAAGATAAAAGAGCAAAGATGCAATTCAATGCGTCTTTGCTCTTTTTTTATGCTTTTAATCATAAAAAATATTAACTTTGCAATCTGTTAATATAACAAACGAAGAATGAAAATTGTAATTGCTGGAGCTGGTGCAGTGGGAGGCCATTTGGCAAAATTATTCTCACGAGAGAATCACGACATCACCCTTATCGACGACGATCCTCAAAGACTTAGGAGTTTGGAAAATTCCTACGACCTTAGTGTGCTTGAAGGTTCAGCAACATCTCTTACAATCCTTCGTAACGCAGGTGTGAGCGAAGCTGATTTGTTCGTCGGCGTGACAAAAAATGAGAGTCAGAACCTAAACGCCTGTATATTCGCCCACGAACTTGGAGCAAAGAAAACTGTTGCTCGCGTGGATAGCGAGGACCTAATGGAGCAGGAAAACCGAGCTATTCTTGCCAAACTTGGTGTGGAGAAACTGATATATCCTGAGCTTTTGGCAGCTGAGGAGATCGCACAATCAATTCGCCAAAGTTGGGTAAGACAATGGATCGACTTCAACGGAGGCAAGCTTCTCGTGCTTGGTGTGAAAGTCAGAAACAACGCGCCAATCGCCAACAAACGATTGATGGATTTGAAAGGAAGCCAAAACTACCGTATTGTAACTATCAAACGTGAGGAGGAGACCATCATCCCAGGCGGTTACACTGAAATTCTTCCTGACGACTTGGTCTATTTCATCACAACTCCCGACTATATCGACGATGTCCGCAAACAAGCAGGAAAGACACTTTACACCGTGAAAGATATGATTGTCATGGGAGGTGGCAAGATTGCAGTCAAGACAGTGAAGCAGCTCGGCGGTATTAACATAAAGATGTTTGAGAAAGACGAGAAGAAAGTCAGAAAGCTTGTGGAGCAGGAGATCGGAGACGCTCTCGTATTGCAGGGTGATGCAACTGATATTGAGCTACTTAAAGAAGAGAATATCGACGATGCAGATGCATTCGTAGCATTGACCGACAACTCAGAAGCAAACATTCTTGCCTGTCTTGCCGCACGTCGACATGGAGTACAGAAGATTGTGGCTGAAGTCGAGAATGTCGACTATATTCCATTGGCAGAACGAATGGATATCGGAGTGATCATCAACAAAATGGAGATCGCCGCCACATATATCTATCGTCTGTCTCTAAGTTCAGATATCCGTAAAATCAAACGTATGAGTTATGCCGACGCGGAAATCGTGGAGTTGACAGCAAAAGAGGGTTCACAAATCACCAAAGGTTTTGTGAAAGATCTTAAACTACCACACAACATCTTCATCGGTGGTGTGATCAGAAACGGTGAAAGTTTCATCGTGAATGGTATGTCTGAAATCTTCGCTGGCGACAAAGTAGTGGTATTCTGCTTGAAATCAAGCATCAAACGAGTAGGCGAACTATTCAACTAAGATGAAGAGATCACTAATTGATAAAAAAGCAGTAGCCCTAACACTCGGCTCTTTATTAGCATTCGAAGCTTTCTTCCTGCTGATATGCCTTATTGTGTCTATTTGCTACGGAGAGAGTGATATTCTTTCTCTTGCCATCACGACGGTCATCACCGCTGCGATTGGTACGTACAGTATCATATCTACACGAAAAAGAAGAGGCGAATCCGAAATCAAATTAGGCAAACGAGAAGGTTATCTTATCGTGTCACTCGTCTGGGTGGTGTTCTCTCTATTCGGAGCTCTACCCTACTTCATCGGCGGATATACAGAATCATTCACTGACGCATATTTCGAAACAATCTCTGGATTCTCAACCACTGGAGCCACCATCTTCACCGATGTTGAAATTCTCCCACATGGAATAGCATTATGGCGCTCCACCACACAATGGTTGGGCGGTATGGGAATCATCGTATTGTCACTCGCCATCCTTCCATTCTTGGGAGTCGGAGGTATGCAGCTGTATATTGCCGAAGTTACTGGCCCAACAAAAGATAAACTTACTCCACGTGTGATGCAGACAGCGCAGATGCTTTACGGAGCATACGTCGCCATCACAATATCTGAGGTCATTCTATTCTGTGTTGGTGGCATGGATATATTCGACTCCATCTGCCATGCGATGACCACAATCTCAACAGGTGGATTCTCCACTAAAAATCAAGGTATATTATTCTGGAATTCTCCTCTTTTGGAATACTTCGTATGTTTCTATATGGTTTTGGCAGGAGTCAACTTCATGGTGACATTTACATTAATGAAAGGAGACTTATCAAGAGCCAAGAGCAGTGAGGAATTCAACATCTATATAATAATCAATATAGTTATAACGATTATCGTGTTTGCAAGCTTGCTTTACACCAATAATCTTAACAACTGTGATACAGAAGAAACATTCCGTACTTCCCTATTTGAGTCGACGGCAATGGTATCAGGCACAGGTTACGTCTACACTGATATCAGCCAGTGGCACCCATTTATCTGGGGCACACTATTCTTATGTATGATTGTAGGAGGAAGCGCAGGTAGTGCAAGTGGAGGAATAAAGATAATGAGAGTGATGCTGTTGGTGAAAAACAGTTATTTGGAATTCAAACGTCTGCTTCACCCTCAGGCTATCATCCCTGTGAAACTTAACAAAAAGGTTGTTCCGGACAACATCATCACCAACATCCTTGCCTACGTTGTAATCTTCGCCGGCACTTGTATGGTGAGCATCATCGTCTTCATGTTCGTTGGCAACGAATTCACAGAATCCGTGGGTATGGCAATCTCATGTTTGAGCAACGTCGGACCTGGATTGGCATCACAAACAAACGGAGTGTTTGCGGATCAACCAGACTTCATCAAATGGTTTATGGGCATACTTATGCTCATCGGCCGACTTGAAATATTCACCGTGTTGTTCGTCTTGACACCGGTATTTTGGAAAAAGAGTTGATAAATATTAGCAAAAACGTACTGCTATGGCAATAGTAAAGAAAGAATACATATTCGAAGAGAAGTTTAAGGTTCGCGACTACGAGTGCGACCTACAAGGAATCGTAAATAATGCTAATTATCAGCATTATACAGAGCACGCCCGTCATGAATTTCTTTTGTCTCGCAACATCAGCTTCGCAGATCTTCACGACAAAGGAATCGATGCAGTGGTAGCTAGAATCAGCATCGACTACAAGAAATCATTAAAGAGTGGAGACGAATTTGTCTGCAAACTTTACGTGGAGAAAGAGGGAATCAAATATGTGTTCTATCAGGATATCTACCGACTTTCAGACAATGCGTTATGTGCAAAAGCAAAGGTTGAATCAGTTTGCGTGATCAACGGAAAGTTAGCAGCGTCATGCCCAGAACTAGACGTGCTATTGTAATAAATGACATTAGAAAAAGATTTTATTTAGACCGTGAGACTATATTTCGACTTACTCACAACTTTCCTAAAGATAGGAAGTTTCACCCTTGGAGGTGGATATGCCATGCTTGCCCTCGTGGAGCAAGCGGTAGTGAGACAGAAAAAATGGATTGAAGAGGATGAGTTTTGGAAGATGATTACCATTGTGCAGTCTCTTCCAGGAGTTTTTGCTGTCAACACAGCCCTTTATGTCGGCTATAGAATTGCAGGGAAAGCAGGAGCCGCGGTATCATTTCTCGGAGCAGTGATTCCATCGTTGGTGATTATCGGAGCCATCAGCACATGTTTCCAGGAGTTTAGAGAAAACGAAATAGTGATGAGAGTGTTCGCTGGCATCCGACCATGTGTAGTAGCTCTAATCCTTGCTCCATCAGTGAGAATGTTCATCAAGACAAAACTATCATTGAAATATCTGCCAATCCCTATTTTGGTGGCGGCGGCAGTGGTATTCTTAAAGATGTCTCCCGTTTATATCATCATGGCGACTATTGTCTGTGCGTTGACTTGGGAATACTATCAATTTAAGAATATCAAAAACGACAACGCTGACGACGGAAGCAATGATGTCGACGAAAAAGAGGAGGAGTTTATCTCATCAAAGAAGGAAAACGATTAAAGATTAAGGAGTTAAAGACATGGATGCAATATTATATTTAAAACTATTCTGGAGCTTCTTCAAAATCGGATTATTCGGATTTGGTGGTGGATATGGAATGATTTCAATGATTCAGTTTGATGTAGTCGACAAGAACAGCTGGATGACAAACAGCGAATTTGCAGATATCCTAGCTTTGTCGCAGATGACCCCAGGTCCAATTTCCATCAACTGTGCCACATACATCGGCTATAATCAAGGTGGATTATTTGGTGCTCTGTTCACAACATTCGCATTATGTTTGCCTACAATACTTTTAATGGCATTGGTAATCACATGGCTTTTCAAGAATAAGGAGAATCGCTACGTCAAGAGATTATTATCGTCGCTCAACCCAATCGTAGTTGGATTGATATTCTCAGCCGGAATGCTGATGATGTTTAATGTCGAAAATGGAATGATAGCAATCAACAAAGAGAATTTCATTGGTTTAGAGAGTGCGATTGTTTGCGCAATTGTATTCGTAGCCACATTCTTTTTCAAGATCAACCCTATTTATCTGATTATTCTAAGTGGAATCTTCGGATATTTCTATTACTAAATGCAAAATCATTAGTAAAAGTTTATTACTTTTGCATCATTACTACTTTGAAGAAAACAAGAAACAATGGATACATTTACGTTACAAGGTTCAATCGCAGCATTGGTTACGCCGTTTAATGCCGACGGATCAATCGATTACGCATCGTATGACGCGTTATTGGACTTTCATTTGGAGAATGGCACATCAGGTGTCGTAGTGTGTGGAACAACAGGTGAGACTCCAACATTGAGCGAGAAAGAAGACGCTCAGATGTTCGAGCACACAATGAAGCGCATCGGTGGAAAGATGACTGTCATCGCTGGAACAGGTAGCAACAGCACAGCATCTTGCATCAGCTATACTAAGAACGCAGCATCATCAGGTGTTGATGCAGTTTTGTGTGTTGGGCCATACTACAACAAGCCTACAGCAGAGGGAATGTACCTTCACTTTGCGGAGCTTGCCAAAAATGTAAATATTCCTATCATCCTTTATAATGTGCCAGGACGTACAGGTTCTGCTATCAAGCCAGCAACTGTATTCCGTCTTGCTAACGACTTTGAGAACATCGTCGGAATCAAGGAGGCAAGTGGAAACATCGGTATCATCGAGGAGCTTGTTGACGGCAGAAAGAAAGGATTCAAGATCTATTCTGGTGACGACGGCACATCAATGGTTTCCAACCTATTAGGAGCAGACGGATGTATCTCAGTAGCCTGCAACGTAATTCCTAAAGAATTTGCAAAAATGATGGAGTTGTCTATCGCAGGTAAAGCTGCAGAGGCACGTGAAATCCACTACAAATACCGTCGTTTGATGGATCTTCTATTTGTAGAGAGCAATCCAATTCCAGTGAAGGCAGCGTTGGCAGCAATGGGAATGATGAGAGAGGAATATCGTCTACCTCTATGCAAGATGGCCGACAGCAACAAGGCATTGCTTTTGGCTGAAATGAAGAAATTAGGCTTAATCAAATAAGTCAAAGATTTAGTCGACAGCTCTTATTGAAGTCGAGGATATAAACAATATAATGGTGGACTCGTATTGAGTCCACCATTTTTCAAAATAAAGTTCAAACCACCTAACCTTAAAAGATTCAAACCACAAACCTATAAACACTTAATTATCAATCACAAGTCACAAATTATAAATTAATCTAAAATTGATAACACCGATTGTTATCTTTTTTTCCTATTTTTGTAGAACTTATCAAAGATACTTATTTTAACATGACGAGCAAAAAAGAACCTGAAGTTGGAGAAAAGAAGGAAAACCTTATCTCCAGACTAAAAGCACGCATCAAGAAAAGCGTCACAAACAGCAACACCAAAATTTGTATTGGCATCCTATTGCTAGTGATATGCCTATACGTATTCATGGCGTATGTCAACTTCTTTTTTACAAATTCAACAGACGCAAGTTTAATAGAGGCAGGTGTATCCCCTACCCAGATTGCAGAAGAAGGTGCTCTTAACGCATCTGGATTTTCAGGTGCTGTAATCGCCGACTTTATGATCAACAAGACATTTGGAGTGTCGTCAATCTGTATTCTAATCATACTTACGTGCATAGGTTGGAATATCTTGACTTCATTCAAACTAAATATCGGAAGAATAATCGGAACCAACCTATTTTGGATGGTATGGTTTTCACTATTTCTCGGACTTGTCTGTGCCCCTATTTCTGACAACAGTTCAATATATTGGGGAGGACTTCATGGACAGAATACCGCAACAACACTTAACACCTACATCGGAGTATTCGGAACTGTGCTCGTTTTGTTGACTACTCTTATGATGTTCGTAACATTGATGTATCCCAACTTAATAGAAAAGATAAAAATCTTTTTTGAAAAGAAAGGACAAGAAAATGTCGAAGCAAAAGAGGACACAAAAGAGGAAGCAAATAAAACTTCTGACGGCAACGTAGCGAATGGCAAAGAAAAGGAGTCTGAGAGCAACGCTTCGGAACCAAATGAAGTAGAGGAAGAAACAAAAGAAGAAGAGAAAACTGAAGTTGTAGAACAAGAAGAAATTCCTACAGTCGAGACAAAAGAACCAGTAGAGAAACCAATATCGAAACCGATTGTAGAAGAATCAGAAAAGCCTGTTGACAACGACAGCAATGGCGGATTCAAGATTAAGATCAACGACGACGATGACCTACCTTTTAATCATGAGCCGCAGTCAGTTCAACAAGCCGTAGAAGAAGAGCAGTCAAAGAATCCGGCAGAGCAAGAGATGCCTGTCTCCGTATTTGAAGAGGAAGGATCTGTACAATTGGAGCCAATCGATCCACGACTTGATTTGCCTCACTACCAGTTCCCTCCAATTGAACTTTTAAAAGAGTATCCCAACAATAAGATAGAGGCAAACGAGGATGAGCTAAAAGAAAACCAGCAAGCCATCATCACAGCTCTCGACACTTATGGAGTACAGGTGACAAGTATCGAGGCTCAACTCGGTCCAACAGTCACTCTTTATGAAATCACATTAGCTCCAGGAATACGAATCTCAAAGGTACAGAGCCTAAACAAAGATATCGCCATGAGCCTTAAGGCTGAGGGAGTACGTATCATCGCTCCTATCCCAGGCAAAGGAACAATCGGTATCGAGGTACCAAACAAGAAAAAGTTGATTGTGCCAATGCACGACATGGTGGCTAGTAAGAAATACCAGACTAACACAATGGAATTGCCTATCATTCTAGGTAAGACCATCACCAACAACAACTACATGATCGACCTTGCAAAATGTCCACACGTAATCTGTGCCGGAGCAACAGGACAAGGAAAATCAGTAGCGTTGAATGCAGTGTTGATGTCATTGTTGTATAAGAAACATCCGTCGGAGCTTAAACTTGTACTAGTCGATCCAAAGACAGTAGAGTTCTCAATGTACAGTCCCCTACTCAACCACTATCTAGCAAAGATGCCAGGTGAAGAAAAGGCAATCATCACCGACGTCACGAAAGTGGTGGCTGCCATGAACAGTCTTTGTGTGGAGATGGAAAACCGCTACGAGCTATTGATGAAAGCCAAGGTAAGAAACATCATCGAATACAACAACAAATATAAAGAACGCAAGTTGAATCCAGAGAACGGACACCACTTCTTACCATATATTGTTGTGATCATCGATGAGTTTGCCGACCTTATCATGCAGGTAGGAAAAGACATCGAGACTCCTGTAGCTCGACTTGCCCAGAAAGCACGTGCGATTGGAATCCATGTAATCCTTGCCACACAGCGTCCATCAGTAAACGTAATCACAGGTTTGATCAAGTCAAACTTCCCTGTACGTTTTGCATGTAAGACAGCGCAAGCGATCGACTCAAAGACAATTCTCGACTGTACAGGAGCAGAGACACTAATCGGACGAGGAGATATGTTGATTCTATCTAATGGAAATCTTGAACGTGTTCAATGTGCATTTGTGGACACTCCAGAAGTAGAGGCAATCAACGACTACATTCAAGGCCAAGAAGGATATATCGAACCATTTGAATTGCCAGAATACGTTGATCCGAACGTAGAATCGGCAGAAGATAAAGGCATCGATCTACGCAACCGAGATCCATTCTTTGAAGAGGCAGCACGATTGATTGTCGGCTCAGGACAAGGCTCAACATCAATGTTGCAAAGAAAATTCAGTTTGGGATACAACCGTTCAGGACGATTGATGGACCAGCTTGAGGTTGCCGGAATCGTAGGCCCACAAGTCGGCAGTAAACCTAGAGAAGTGTATATCAACGACCTTGACACTTTGGAAATGGTATTACAGAATATCAACAACAATAGTCCAAGATAAATTTAGAGACGCAGATTTGCGTCTCTTTTTTATTATATAGATTAAGACCTGGAACCTTAATTATGGACAGGCACAAGACAATGGGCAGGCACAAGGCACTGCCCCTACGGAAACCTGAAACCAAAGCAACCATTTCATCGCAAAAAATCAACAATAAACCAATTTTAATATTTGTTGTTTTTCATTGCAAATTATTTTTAATATATTTGCAATTGGCAATAAAGCCTCTTAGAGAAAAGACTATGAAACACAAAGATTTGGTAGCCGCTCTATCCGAGAAAACCGGCATGAAGGCACAGCAGATTGAGAGCATGATTGACGACACAGTTGCCACTATGGCAAAAGTGTTGGAAGGCAACGACACAATCATGATTTCTGGTTTCGGTTCATTCGACCTACGCAAAAAAGAGGGAAGAATTTCCTATAACCCTACTACTAAACAGCGCATAATGACAGCGCCAAAATTGGTTTGCGGATTCAAACCAAGTGATATTTTGAAGGATTCAATACAGAAGGATAACAATGAATAAAAAAATCACGATTTCCGAACTATCCCAGCTATTGAGCACAAACGTCAGCCTAATCAACAAAAAAGGTTGGGAGGATTTTTTGCGCATCTTCTTTGCTCAGATAGGTGAAGGTCTACAGACAGACGGAAATGTAAAAATTAAAGGACTAGGTACATTTAAAGTCGTTACAGTTGATGCGAGAAAGAGTAAAGACGTCAATACAGGAGAGAACACAATCATTCCTGCACACAATAAAATTTCTTTCACGCCGGACTCAGCATTGGCGGAATTATTAAACAAGCCATACGCTCATTTCGAGTCGACTTACATTCTTTCTCCAGAGGGAGAGGTGGACGCTCCAGAAAGCGACGAGGAGGAGGAGACTTCAGCTGAAGAATCAAAGACGAAATCAACACAAAATGTTGAGGAGCCCGAGATTGAGATTGTTGTCGACGAGCCAAAAGCTGAACCAGAGCAGATCATTGCAGAGGAGGCTAAAGCTGAGTCTGAGCAGATTATTGCAGAGGAGTCTAAGACTGAGTCTGAGCAGATTATTGCAGAGGAGACTAAGGCAGAACCTGAGCAGATCATTGCAGATGAGTCTAAGACTGAACCTGAGCAGATCATCGCAGAGGAGACCAAGGCAGAACCTGAGCAAGTAGTTGAGGGACCTAAGGCAGATGATATCGAAACAGAGGACAATGCAGGTGATGAACCAGAAGAGAAAGAAGAGGAAGATCCAAATGCTGATGAAGATGAAAATGTAGAGGCTACACCAGAAGAAAAAGTAGCATACGCAAATACATTCAAGCGTCATGATCTAAATCCCGAAGAAGAGGATGACGACAACGACAAAGGACATGGCAAAAAATTAGGAATAGCAATCATATTGTTCCTATTGATCTTGGCAGTTGTCGGTTTGGTTGCATGGATGTCAGACCCTAACATCATCTCCAAGATGCGCGACAAGTTGACAGGAAAAGAACCTGTGGCTACGGAGATAATTGTAGATTCTGTAGAAGCAGAAGAGGCAAAAGAAATTGAGGAACAGATCATTGCAAACAAAACAGAGACAGAAGCCAAAGAAACAAATGATCTTGTCGACACAATAGAAAAGGAAGAAACTGTTGAATCTAAAGAAGAGGAAGAAAAGCCTGTAGTCAAGCAGGAAACTAAATATTCCACTAACTTCAAGGATGATTTCATAAGTTATATGAAGACTAAACATCCTGAGATGGATATCACAGACAAAGGAGATCCGATAGAAGAGAAATTAGGCAACGCTAGCCGACTCACACTTGTATCGCTCCGCCATTATGGTTCAAAAGACTTCTGGGTTTACATCTATCTATACAACAAAGATGTAATCAAGAATCCGAACTACATCAAGGCCGGCACCAAAATCAAAGTGCCAATGTTAGACAACAAAAAGTTCGTGAATCCAGATTCAGAACATAGTATATTGACAGCAAAAGAGATACAACATCAATTCGTAAAATAAACAAATGGAGATGCGACACACGCATCTCCATTTGAAATAAAATAAAAAAGCAATATTTTAACTATTTGACAGATACAACACAATAATTGTGAAGATTTCACGTTATATAGATAAAAGTTGCAATGTAATAAGAAACGTAAAAACAAAAGATAACAATGAGTGAATTAATTGAAAGCGGAAATCCAGATTTCAGCCGTTTGAATGAAAGAATTGAAAGACAGAGTGCTTTCGTAGACAACCTTCTTTCTGGAATGGACACAATCATTGAAGGACAAAAGCATCTAAAGGAGATTTTGATTATAGCACTTTTGGCAGACGGACACGTTTTGCTAGAAGGTGTGCCAGGATTGGCAAAGACAGCGTCAATCACTACCCTAGCGCAACTTATCTCAGCTAAATACAGCAGAATCCAGTTCACTCCAGATTTGTTGCCAGCCGACGTATTAGGAACACAGATCTATAGTCAGAAGAACGAGGAGTTCACAATCAAGAAAGGTCCTATCTTCGCCAACTTCGTATTGGCAGATGAGATCAACCGTGCTCCAGCAAAGGTTCAGTCAGCTTTGCTTGAGGGAATGCAGGAGCGTCAGGTGACAATTGGTGAGACAACATTCAAGTTGCCTTCTCCATTCTTGGTTATGGCCACACAGAACCCAGTTGAGCAGGAAGGTACATACCCATTGCCAGAAGCTCAGATGGACCGTTTCATGTTCAAGGTGATCATCACATATCCAAAGAGAGAAGAGGAGATGAGAATCATCCAGGCACAGTTGAAGCGTGAGCCAAAGACCGTGACTGCACTTCTTAAGCCAGAAGATATCATCGAGGCAAGAAAGGTAGTTCACGACGTTTATATGGACGAGAAGATCCAGAAATACATCACAGAGATAGTATTTGCCACTCGTTTCCCTGAAGAGTATGGACTTGACAGATTGAAAGATATGATCGCATTCGGAGGATCTCCACGTGCATCTATCTCACTTGCAAAAGCATCAAGAGCATATGCATTCGTAAAGCGCAGAGGATATGTATTGCCAGAAGACGTGAGAGCTGTAGCCCACGACATTCTACGCCACCGTATCGGTTTGACTTACGAGGCAGAGGCAAACAACATGAGCACTGATGACATCATCAACGAGATCATCAATGCTGTAGAGGTGCCTTAATTTACCGTCTAAAGATATTTGGTGATGGAAGATAACAAAAAGGTAGACACCAGCGAACTTTTAAAGAAAGTCCGCAAAATAGAGATAAAGACGCGAGGTCTCTCCAACAACATTTTTGCTGGAGAGTACCACACTGCGTTCAAAGGCCGAGGTATGCAGTTCGCAGAAGTGCGCGAATACCAGCCTGGCGACGACGTGAGAAGCATCGACTGGAATGTCACCGCACGCTATTCAAAGCCATTTATCAAAGTGTTTGAAGAGGAACGAGAAATGACATTGATGCTCCTTGTCGACGTTTCCGGCAGTGATGACTTCGGAACTGCGGTACAGACAAAGAGAGAGTATCTGACAGAGGTAGCAGCAACCATCGCTTTCTCTGCCGCTACAAACAACGATAAGATCGGTGTCATCTTCTTCTCAGACAAAATCGAAAAATATATTCCACCTCAGAAGGGAAAGAAACACATCCTCTATATCATCAGAGAATTATTGAGTTTCGAGCCTACAAGTAGAAAGACAAATATCGATTTTGCTCTCAAATACTTCACCAATATGGTAAAGAAGCGTTGTTCGGCATTCTTGATTTCTGACTTTATCGACGATAACGACTATTCGGATTCACTTCTTATCGCAAGCAAAAAGCACGATTTGGCAGCCTTGCAAATCTATGATCCAAGGGAGAAAGAGTTGCCAGACGTCGGCTTAATGAAGGTTAAAGATGCCGAGACTAACGAAGACATGTGGGTCGACACATCAAGCAAAACCATACGAAAAGTGTACGAGCAGTATGTTAGAGAGAAAGACGAATTGCTCGCACAACGTTTTGCAAAGAGCGGAGTGGATTATATCTCTATCTCAACGACTGACGATTATGTCAAGTCGCTAATGAAGCTATTCAAGCAGAGAGCATAAAACATTGTAATTCATGAAATTTCATAGTATAGCCACAGCATTTTTCTTATGCGGCAGTCTTGCGGCAAACGCAGCTAGTCTAACCGCAAGGATGGATTCAGCCCATATCGGTATTGGCCGTCAGACAGCCGTCCACCTAACTTTGACACAGCCAAAGGATCAGGACTTTGAATTGCAAGTGGAGAAAGACTCAACTGGCAAAGTCGACGTGGTAAAATTGAGACAGTCCGACACAACAGATATGGGAGGCTCACTTGAAATCAAGCAGGATGTGATTATAACATCGTTTGATTCAGGAAGTTGTATCATTCCTCCATTCAAATATGTCAATATAAGAAGTGGAGAGACTGTTTCTACCAATCCTATGGCATTGGAAGTGAACAACGACATTGAGATCAAACTTGATGAAGCAGGACAACCAGACTCTACTAGTGTCAAAGATATCAAAGATATTATGACACTTGGTTTTGACTGGGCAAAATTCTTCACTATCCTTCTTATAATATTGCTTGTCGCAATACTTGGATTCCTAGCTTGGAAATTCGGTTGGCCTTATATCCAGAAATATCTTAACAAGAAGAAAGCTGAGAAAGAAGGTCTTGCCGTTCCAGAAGAGCCAGAGATCGTATTGCCAATTGATGTAGTCGCAATTAACAAATTGGATGAAATCAAAGCAAAAAGAATTTGGAAAGACTCTAATCGAATCAAAGAGTACTATACAGATGTCACAGACACTCTTAGAGAGTATTTCTGTAGCAGATTCAATATCAATGCTATGGAGATGACATCTGATGAGATTCTTGATGAGTTGAAATACAAAACTGACGCAATGCCAATTATCCAAGAGTTGAAGAACATTCTCAACAAAGCCGATATGGCAAAGTTTGCGAAAGCGATTCCAACAGAAGAAGATTGCGAGATAAGCCTTGCCAACGCATACCTTATTGTCAGCAAAACAAAACCTGTTGTGATTG
Source organism: Paludibacteraceae bacterium (assembly GCA_045642085.1). Taxonomy (GTDB): domain Bacteria; phylum Bacteroidota; class Bacteroidia; order Bacteroidales; family Paludibacteraceae; genus UBA1723. Next base: position 48,939 of record JAZUIF010000131.1, read on the forward strand.
AGCCAGTGAAGGGCAAGAAAGCTAAAGCAGAAGTGTCAGTAACAACAGAGAGCAATTCAAATAACATTTAGCATAACGACTTATGTTCGCATTTGAATCACCACAATATTTATATTTGGCTCTGCTTATCATTCCAATTACGGCATGGTATATATGGCGTCGAAACAAACTGACTGCAAACTTGCAGGTTTCGACTACCAATCCATTCAAGCAAGCGCCAAAAAGTTTGAGATACTATATTCTCCATCTGCCATTCGCACTTAGAATGGTGGCATTGGGATTACTCTGTGTCATATTAGCACGACCACAGAGCAATGAGACATGGTCTGACCAAAACGTGGAGGGTATCGACATCATGATGTCAATCGATATCTCGGGATCTATGTTGGCCGAAGATTTGAAGCCAAACCGACTTGAGGCAGCGAAGAGCATCAGTTCTGAATTCGTCAACAGCCGTCCAAACGACAACATTGGTCTTGTGGTATTTTCAGGAGAAAGTTTCACACAGTGTCCATTGACAACAGACAAGGCAGCATTGTCTCAACTGTTCAGCGTGATCAACGAGCAGATGATTCAAGCCAATGGTACAGCAATCGGACTTGGTTTGGCGTCAGCTGTAAACAGACTGAAAGATAGTCAGGCAAAATCAAAGGTCATCATCCTTCTTACCGACGGTTCGAACAACACAGGAGAGATCGACCCATCAATGGCTAGTGAGCTTGCTAAGTCATTTGGAATCCGTGTCTACACCATTGGAGTTGGAACCAAAGGTATGGCACCCTACCCTTTCCAGACCGCGTTTGGAATTCAGCGTCAGATGGTGCCAGTTGACATCGACGAAGGCACACTTAAATCAATCTCTGCCAACACAGATGGAAAATATTTCCGTGCGACAGACAACAAATCTTTGAAAGCTATCTACGAGGAAATCGACCAGCTAGAGAAGACAAAGATCAGTGTGCAAGAATACAGCAAAAAGAACGAGGAGTACTTGCCATTCGCACTTGCACTGCTTGGTGTAATGCTTCTTGAATTTTTAGTGCGCTATTTGGTAGTGCGTCACAATCCATAAGAGCCACAACCTATAAGAAAAAGAGTATGTTTAGATTTGCAAATTCAGAATATCTATATCTGCTTTTCGCACTGATACCGATGGCAGTGATTTTCGGTTACGCGATGTTTCGCAGAAGCCGAAACCTGAAGAAATTCGGAAACTATCAGATTCTAAAGCAATTCATGCCAGGATATACCACTTGGAGATACTACCTTAAGTGTGCATTGTTTTTGATTGCACTTGCTGGAGCTATCTTCGTAGCAGCTCGTCCTCAGTTCGGATCCAAGCTAGAGATGGTGAAGAGAAAAGGTGTTGAGGTTATGATCGCAATGGACGTATCCAACTCCATGCTTTGTGAGGACATCAAACCAAGCCGTCTCCAGAAGTCAAAACAGATGATCTATAAATTTGTCGACGGAATGGAGAACGACAAACTTGGATTGATTGTGTTTGCCGGGCAAGCCTTTACTCAGCTACCTATGACTGCCGACTACAGTGCAGCCAAGATGTATGCGTCAAATATCAGTACAGGAGTCATTCCGACACAGGGTACAGCAATTGGCGCTGCAATCAAGATGGCTGTAAACGGATTCAGTAGTAAGACAAACGTAGGAAAAGCCATCATAGTTATTACCGATGGAGAAAACCACGAAGACGACGCTATTGAGCAGGCTAAAGCAGCTTACGAAAGCGGAATACAGGTACATGTTATCGGAATCGGAAAACCAGAAGGAGCACCTATTCCAGATGGCCACGGAAGTTTCAGAAAAGACATTGACGGACAAACAGTCATCACTAAGCTAAACGAGCAGATGGCATCTGAGATTGCAGCCGCTGGAGGTGGAATGTATGTCAGAGCAGACAACACTAACAATGCTTTGAAATACATCCAGACAGAGCTAGACAAGTCGGCAAAAGGAGACGTGGAAAGCAAAGTCTACACCGATTTTGACGAGCAGTTCCAGACAATCGCATGGATTGTATTCGTAATTCTTATTCTTGAGATATTTATCAAAGAGAGAAAGAATAAATTCCTTTCTAAATTCAAACTATTTTAGAACCGTCTAATTAACATTGACTATGAACAAGACAATGATAAATAAATTGTTAGCGTCAACAATAGTTACACTTTTCACTCTTCCGTCGTACGCGTCGAACCCAGAGGATGAATTTATCCGCAAAGGAAACGACAAATACGAGGCTAAAGATTATAAAGGTGCAGAAGACGAATATAGAAAAGCTTTGGATAAAAATGTGGCATCCAAAATCGCAAACTACAATATGGGTAACACCTTCTATCGTAGAAACGAATACGATTCCGCAATAGAGAACTACAAGCAGGCGATAAGCGAGAAAAACAGCAACAAGGAGAATGCTGCTATCATGCACAATATTGGCAACACTTATCTTCAAAACAAAAAATATGAAGAGAGTATCGATGCCTACAAGAAGAGTTTGAAGCTTAATCCTGACGACGAAGACACACGTTACAATCTTGCGTATGCAAAGAAGATGTTGCAGATTCAGCAGCAACAGCAACAGAATCAGCAAAATCAACAGCAGCAACAGCAACAGAATCAGGACCAACAGCCGCCTAAGGACGGAAAAGAGCAAGAGAATCACGACCAAAGAGATGATGCTCGTGAAGGAGAACATCATATGGACCAGAATTCAGCACGTCAATTGCTAGAGGCTCTAGAAAGAGATGAAAAAGAGAAGCAAGACGAAAGAATGAAGGAACAGATGAAGAATGCAAAAAAGAAAAGAATAGAGAAAGACTGGTAGTAAAATACCAGAAATTTGATTATTTTTGCATTTAAAGACGCATTGACGAGCGTCTAAGGCATATTTATTTAAAGGAAAATGAAAAAGATATTAGCCATACTACTGACTTTAGCATTTTGTGTGACGTCAGTCTTTGCAGCAGGAGATGTTTCGTTCGTAGCGAAAGCAGATAATGTTGTGGCTGTAGGACAGAAGTTCAACCTAACGTTTACACTCAACAATGCGCAATCAGACAATGTACAGCTACCGCTTGAATCATTGTCGGATTTCACAATTCTTTATGGACCTCAGCAGTCGACTAGCCAGAGTTTCCAAAGTGTCAATGGACAGGTTACCAGAACCAGTTCTACGACATACACATATGTGTTGACTCCTAACAAAGAAGGTTCATTTACAATTTCTCCAGCTAAAGCAACTGTTGGAGATAAAATTGTGCGTTCCAATGCATTGGTCATTAAAGTAATCAAAGGAGAGACTAATACAAACCAAGGATCTCAGAGAGCACAAAGTTCAAGCAATAGCACAACAATTGACGACAACGACTTGTTCATCCGCACAGAATTGTCAAAGACAAAAATGTATGAGCAGGAGCAGTTTGTTGCCACAACTAAAGTTTACTACCGCGTCGCTCTACGTGGTTTTGACGATTATAAATTGCCTGAATACAAAGGATTCATCTCTCAGGAGATTGAAGTTCCAGAAGCCACACGCCAAAGCAAAGAGAATGTAAACGGAAAAGTATACAACACTTATATCCTTAAACAATGTGTGTTGATTCCACAGAAAAGTGGAGCACAGGAGTTGGAGAAAGGAAACATTACCGCTGTTGTACAGGTACGTGTACAAGGTGGCGGTGGAGGATTCTTCGGAGACATGTTTACATCTGTAAGAGAGTTAAAGAAGAATTTGACTATTCCTGGAGTTAAAATCAATGTTCAGGAGTTACCAAAGAATGGCAAGCCTGCAGATTTTAGCGGTGCTGTTGGTTCATTCTCAATGAACACTACAATCACTCCAGAAAACGGATACAAGACAAATGATGCAATCAATGTCAAAGTCAAGATCAATGGTAGTGGTAATCTTAAGTATGCCAAGAATCCAGAGATCAAATTCCCTACTGACTTCGAACTATACGATCCAAAAGTAACTGCAAAAATCAAAGCATCAGACGCGGGACTTAACGGAAGTAAGGAGATTGAGTATCTTGCTATCGCACGCTACCCTGGTGAGTATGTGATTCCATCAGCTGAATTTAGCTACTTTGATACAAAGACAAAATCTTACAAGACTCTAAAGACACCAGAGTACAAGATTAATGTCGAGAAGGGAGCTGAGACTATGGACAATCAGACTGTAGTTTCAAACTACACTAACAAGGAGAGCATCAAGTATCTTGGCACAAGTGAGATCCGCTACATCAATACAAAGGATATGAACACAACGCCTAAGGACGACTTTTTGTTTGGTTCTATGGCATTCTACCTATGGTTTATCATTCCTTTGGTATTGTTTATCATCGCCTACTTATTCCTAAGAAAGTTGGCAGAAGAGAACAGTAACATTGCATTGGTGAAGAAGAAGAAAGCCAACAAGCAGGCGTTGAAGAGATTGGCCACAGCAAAATCATTCCTTGACAAGGAAGATTTGAAGTCATTCTACGACGAGACAATCAAAGCAATCACAGGATTCGTTGGAGATAAATTCAACATTCCATTAGCTCAACAGAGCAAGGATGCTTTGGAAGAGATATTGAAAGAGAAAGGTTTGAAAGAAGAGACAATCAGCCAATTCTCTAAGATTCTTGACACTTGCCAGTTTGCTCGATTCGCTCCTGCAGCAGTCAAGGAGTCTCCAAAAGAGATCTACGAAAACGCAATTGCTCTAATCAACAGCATTGAAGAGGAGGTAAAAAAATGAAGACAATGAAAAACATAGTTCTATCGATCATATTGTCGCTATCTGTATTCAGTGCATGGGCAACAGCAGATAGCAGAATCATAGAAGGAAATGCAGCATATTCAAACAACAAGTTTGACGAAGCCATTGCCAAATATGAGGATTTATTGAAGACACAGGAGAGTGCAGCCCTATATTATAATTTGGGCAACGCATACTATAAAACTGGAAAACTAGGAGCAGCCATTTTGAATTACGAAAGAGCTATTCTGTTGGATCCAAATGATGGAGATATCAGAACAAACCTTGAGTTGGCTAAAGCTCAGACTGTCGACAAAGATGAGACAGCAGTTGACCAGTTGGCAATCTCAGAATGGATTCGTAGTTTTGTGAACCTATACAGTTCTGACGCTTGGGCAAAGATGTCTATCATCTTTTTCCTTCTAACTTTGGTAGGAGCATCTCTTTATCTATACGTTAAGTCAATAGCTGTACGTAAGATAGGGTTTGTCGGAGCAATTCTGACATTCTTGGTATGTCTCGTAAGTTTCTTCAGTGCAAAGAGTGCCAAAGATAAAATCACAGCACACGAATATGCAATCGTATTCACTCCATCTGTGACAGCAAAGAGTTCTCCAAAGGACAATGCGACTGACGCTTTAGTACTTCATGAAGGTACAAAAGTAATGGTGAAACAGCAAGTTAAAGACTGGTATGAGATTGAAACAAGCGGTGGACATAGAGCTTGGATCAAGACATCAGATGCAGAGAAGATTTAATAAAATGCTAAATGCTAAATAAACATCAAAATTTAGTATTTAGCATTTTTAATTCAGAATTGATTTATGCATAATAATCTAAATAAATTAGTTGAACGCTTTTTCAACTACGTCAAGATTGACACCCAATCTGACGAAAACACTCACACAACACCGTCGACAGCATCACAAGGTTATTTCGCAGAGATGTTGGCCAACGAATTGGAAGAACTTGGATTACAGGATGTACATATCAGTCGACACTCCATCGTAACAGCTACTATCCCAGCCAACTGTGATTGTGACGCTCCAACAATCGGATTCATCGCCCACATGGATACAAGTCCAGAGACATCTGGTGCAAATGTAAAACCACAGGTGGTTAAGTTTGAAGGCGACACTCTAGTCATCAACGAGAAGCTTGACATCAAGATAAGTGCGAGAGAGTATAAAGAGCTAAACAACTACATCGGAGAGGAGATAATCACATCCGATGGCACTACCCTACTTGGAGCTGACGATAAAGCAGGAATTGCAGAAATAGTGACAGCAGCTGAGTATCTAATTCAACATCCAGAAGTAAAACACGGTAAGATACGTGTCGCCTTTACTCCAGACGAAGAGATTGGAGAGGGAGCAGACCATTTCAATGTAGAGAAATTTGGTGCTGATTTTGCTTACACACTTGACGGAGGCGGAGTAGGAGAAATAGAATATGAAAATTTCAACGCCGCAGCCGCAACAATCAAATTCACAGGACATAATATCCATCCAGGATACGCATTGGGCAAGATGGTCAACGCCAACCGTCTTATCTCCGATTTCATGAATATGCTTCCAGAAGATGAGACTCCAGAGACAACAGACGGCTACAAAGGATTCTTCCACGTCACAGGAATGGAATCATCCGTGACTTCAGGGGAGATTAACCTAATCATCCGTGATTTCGATGAGAAGAGTTTTGTCGACAGAAAAGAGTATTTGCAACGCGTGGTTGACGCTTTGAACGCTCATTATAAGAATGGCAAAGTCGAGTTGGAAATCAGAGACCAATATGCCAATATGAAGCAGGAGATTGAGAAAGTGCCACACGTTGTGGATAGAGCAATCAATGCGATGAAGACGCTCGACATCACACCGGTTGTAGTGCCAATTCGTGGAGGAACAGATGGAGCTAGACTTTCATTCATGGGACTACCCTGCCCTAATCTGTTTGCTGGCGGACATAATTTCCATTCCAACACAGAATATGTCCCAGTGAAATCAATGAAAGCAGCGATGGACGTGATCATCGAAATTGCAAAATGTTGTTGATTAGACGATGTTGGAAATCACTCTTGACATTGTAGAGCAATCGTTGGAGATTATTCACGGCAAAGATCCTCAGAATAAAGATGAGTTTTTCTTGAATCTTGCCGCAGTAAATCTTCTTAATGCAGCGGCAAAGAAAAAAGAGTTCAAGGGAGTTTTGCAATATAAATACATCAAACGGCAAGCCACATATCTTTTTTCTCTTTGGGTTGCAGACCATACACTAGCCGATGAAGCATCGTATGATATTGCCGACAAATGTCTGTATATAAGATGCTATACGTTACAGTTTAGTTTCCATTTCATCTTCGACAAATACAAGCCGATTGAGGAATTTATTCATTCTGCCGACAATAAGGCGACGACATGGGATGGAGTCCGGCTACAACCGATTGCAGTCGACATTCTGAATGTCGCAGTCGACAATATAGATAATCCAGAATCAAATATTTTGGAATACATCAATGGAATAAAGAATAACGAATAACCGAAGTAAAAATCTTTGGATGTTTTAATATTCTTTTTACTACTATTAATGCAATAAAAACATAATGCTTATCGTTATATAAACGAAAGTTAATGAAATTAATAATGCGATATTAAACACATGAAGTTTATTAAATCCACACTCTGCTCATTAGCAATGAGCACTGCAGTCGCAGCCACAGGTCAAACCAAGACCATCGCAGGATATGTGACTGATGCAAACTCAGGAGAAACTCTTATTGGAGCTTATGTTATGACTCCAGACGGAAAGAGAGGAACAGAGACTAACCAATACGGTTATTTCGTACTTACATTACCAGAAGGGCAAAATCAGATTATTGCGTCCTACGTAAGCTATTCAGAGAAACAATTGACTTTCAATTTGAAGAATGACACAACTGTCAGAATCAAACTGGAGCCAGACAACCAGTTGGAAGAGTTGGTCGTAACCGCAAAAGAGATAAAGAGAGACCATAGATTAGAGGAGACAGTAATCAGTAAAGAGGTTATCTCTCCAGAACTTTTAAATGTGCTTCCCGCAATGCTTGGAGAGCCAGACCTTGTTAAGACTGTGCAAATGCTACCAGGAGTGCAGAGTGGTACAGAAGGTTCATCCGGACTATATGTACGTGGTGGGTCGCCAGATGAAAACCTAATTCTGCTTGATGATGTGCCAATTTACAATGTGACACACCTATTTGGATTCTTCTCCGTATTCAATTCAGATGCCATTAAGACTGTCAACCTACATAAAGGAGGCTTCCCTGCCCGATTTGGAGGAAGACTCTCATCTGTGATGGACATCCACACTAAAGACGGAAACGACCAAGAGATTCACGGAGCCGCACAAATTGGTCTGCTATCATCTAAATTCAGTCTTGAAGGACCAATAGTAAAAGAAAAAACAACATTCTTCGTGTCAGCAAGAAGAACATACTTTGATGTCTTATCAAAACCATTCATGCCAGACGATGAAAAGTTTGGATACTTTTTCTGGGATTTGAACGCAAAACTCAGCCATAAATTCAACGACAAGCATCGTTTGTATTTCAGCATATATTCAGGTAGAGACAAATTAAGTTTCGAAGAAGATGAAGAAAATTACGAATCAGAAATGGCTTTAGGATGGGGAAACCTCACATCCGCGCTTAGATGGAACTTCATGATTCACAACAAACTGTTCATGAATACAACCGTCGCATTCTCAAAATACAAATTCTTTACCGAGTTTAGTGATGTAGACTACGACTTCCAAACACACAAGAAAGAGTATGAGATGAACTTAAACTATACATCTCAAATCAAAGACTGGAGCTTTAAGAACACATTCACATACACTCCAAACAACAAACATGAGATAAAGTTTGGAGAAGCCCTCATTATGCACTCCTTCGAACCAGGAGAGCAAGGATTCTATCAAAAATGGGCTGAAGAAGAAGATTCGAATGGCAACGACTATAATACTGACACAACAATCCACTCGTCAGTCAAGAAGCCGACAGAATGCAACCTATTCGTCGAGGATGAATTCAAGATAACCAAAAGAATAAATCTAAATATTGGTTTGCATGCGTCGCTCTTCAATGTCGACAATAAGACATACACATCAATAGAGCCACGTCTTTCATTCGCAGCTCATCCTACAGAAAAATTCACAATAAAAGCAGCATACAGCAGAATGCGTCAGTATCTGCATCTATTGTCGAATTCGACAGTCGGATTACCAACAGACCTTTGGGTACCAGTGACAGGCGATATCAAACCAGTCAATTCTCACCAATCGGCAATAGGATTCGTGTTCGGCTTACCTAACGACTTCCTTTTTGCCATAGAAGGATACTATAAATCAATGGATAATATCATTGAATACAAAGAAGGAGCCAGCATGGTTTCCAACTCCGCATGGGAAGATAAAGTGGAAATGGGAAAAGGCAGGTCGAAAGGTGTAGAGATGATGTTGAAAAAAGAAGTTGGAAAGACAACAGGTTGGATAGCCTATACCTTGTCTAAATCAGAACGTCAATTCGACGAAATCAATCAAGGCAAATGGTTCCCATCCAACTATGACAGGACACACGACATAAGCATCGTATTGAATCATAAATTCTCACAAAAAGTGGACATTGGAGCGACTTGGGTATTCGGTAGAGGTTATCCATTCACAATGAAGACTCATTCAATTTTAGCAGCAAGTCTACATTATGATGACAACAGTGGCAATTTACCACCAATATACAACCAGAATGTTGTAAATACTTATGATGAGCATGATTGTGACAACAGAGTCGATTTCACATCGAGCCGCAACAATTATCGTATGGAGAATTATCACAGACTTGACCTAGGCGTCAATTTCCATCGTCAGAAAGAAGGAAGTAAGATTAAGCGTCAACTATCTTGCAGTGTGTTTAATGTCTACAATCGACATAATCCATACATGTATCGATTTGAGACAGACAAAGAAGAAAACAGAAAGAAATTGATGAAACTTTCTATTTTCCCTATAATTCCATCAATCTCATATTCTATAAAATTTTAAAAAATAATACAATGAAAAAGCTAGCAGCTCTATTATATATTTTCCTTTTTATCTTTACTGCTTGTGAAGAGGAAGTCGACTATTACGATTTGGGGGTTAAAAACTTCATTGTGGTAAATGGTCAGTTTATAGACGGAGAAACACCTTGGTGCCAAGTGTCGAAAAGTGATATAATCTTTGAGCAAATCAAAAACAAAATCACTCCAGTAGTATTTCTTCCGGATGCAAATGTCTCAGTTACAGAAGGGAATGTAGATTATAAATATGTTGTCCAAGGAAACAATGCTTTGATGAAAGCAGAAGGATTGAAAGCAAAAGCAGGAGAAACATATACATTGAGAGCAAAATCAAACGGCTTTGACGATGTATACACTACTGTAAGTATACCAAGCAAACCCAAAGCTGAATTCAAACTTATCAGTGTAGAAAAACAAAAAAGGGAGCAATCCTTCTATGATATATATGAAGATATATATGGTGATTGTGACAGGTACAGAATAACCTATGAGCTCAACATAGAGGACGATCCTAACACTGAAGACTATTATCAGATTCTATTCCACGCAAACACCAAATATTACGTATACGATTACTCAATAGATACAGTCCGCGGTTATTGGTTAGATGGCTATTGGTGGGTAGAGGATGAGAATGGTCCAGATGTAATTTATACGTCAAATCCAATTCCGATAGACTCTACATCTGAATACGTAGAACACACTGGGCTACTTTATTCAAATGACCCTATAATGAATTGGAATCAAAGCAAATCCGACTACAATCTATTTGATGATTTCGATTTTAATCTATATGATCTTTTCGATGATAAATTGTTCAATGGTCAAACATCAAAAATCAGATTCACCATAGGTGTATTAGGCAATTATGAATTTACTGATTTAAACTTCAAAGACCCTGTTTACTATGAGTTGCGTCACATTAATAAAGAGATGTATTTGTACTATCGTACACTCCAGAAAGTGCAAAACGACGATATGATGGGATCTTTGTCGCCAAACATGCTCTATTGCAATGTGCAGAACGGTGCAGGATTGGTTGCCGCATGGTCTAGTATAAAGAAACAACTAGAGATTCCAGAGCTTCCAAAATGATAGTTGTATAATCGTTAAGATAAGAAAATAGCCAACCGCTTTATTGCAGTTGGCTATTTTCTTTATTGCTTGAATTTTATATCTGGCGACTTAAACCAAATGGTGGAATGATCATCTTGATTCACCATTGGAATCTCACCAGGCTGACAAAGTTTATACACCTCATTATTGATATAATCACTCAAGTTGGAGACATTTCCTTTATTGGCCCCAAAATTAAGAAGATTTAGAATCGAGCTCGACGACGATTCCACCACGACCTTAGATTCTTGACTACTCATAGCGACAACCTTCACCTTGATCTTCTCAGAGAAAGGAGATAGCCAAGATCCATTACGAGCCTCAACAACGAACAAATCGTCATTGCAGTCGACGGAAGAAAATCCCGTCTGCTTACTAAAAAGCCTCGTCACCGCCGTATAGACAGTACGGGCATTATGTGGAAATTCAAGAGTGGTGGATTGCATTATTTGGGCAATTGAGATCTATTATAAAACGATTGTACTTTCTTATCGTCCTGCTGGAAAAGAACAAATGCGATATCTTTCAAATCCCTTACGATACTTCCTTTCGGGAATATCTCGTCGACAACACTATCAACAAAGAGTTTTTGATGCGACACAAGTTTACCACATCTGCACCAGTTAGCGAAATGCTCACAATTATTGCTAAGCAGATTGTAAGTGCCGAGTTTTGTGCCGATTGACATTCGTGCTCGTCGGACTATCTCATCCCCCTCAAACAACGGTTTCTCCTGAGTATCAACTGACACTAGATCGCCTTTAGAGAATTGTGAGAACGACGTTTCTATAACATCAGCAGAGTCCGCATCAAGTTCATATTCACTTGTAGAACAAAAATGCACTACCCTATTGTCCCCAACGTAAACACCGTAGTGGAAATAGAATCCGCGAAAAGCACGGATAATGGAACCTGGAAGAAGTTTGTCCATAATAAAATATAAATATCATAATCCCAATATATTTGGGATTATTAACTGACATTCTGTATTATTCTTATTCCTTTTAGTAAAGCATTGGCATATTTTATTGCCTTTCCTGAAACAGTATTATTTTTATTATAAACTGAGATATAAGCATTAACATTATATGTTGTTCCACACCAAGTTAGACAGTTCATTATATCATACCATTCCTCATCTGAAAATAGATGCCAAATGGTCTTGAACTCAAGCATATTATAACAAATAAGACAACCATATTTAGATTATGACATTCTAAATTTTTTCACAACCTCAAGACCATTAATTTCCTCCAATTGTGCTTTTATTGCATCAACTTTTGACTGCAAAGAAACAATGTTTTCCTCCGCATTCTTCTTAATTTTGTCTCTTTCATCTTTCTTATCTATGATTTTTTGAAGATTTTCTTGAATTGGGTTCAAGCATTCTTCAATTGCAATTTTTTTTGCATTACTAATGACGGTTTCTTTCTCATCCATAAGATTACTCAAGAAGTAAGACGGATCAAATGACTTCTTAAAATCATCTACTTTGTCCCTATACTTCTGACGCATCCCTTCCTGACGCAAGAAATCAATACCAGTCTTAATTCCTAGACCTATCAAGCCTCCTCCAAAAACGACCAAACCATTAACTACCCCACGAGACATAAATTCATCTTCCTTAAACGACTTGTCAACAGAACTTTCTTTAGAATTACCAAAATCGAATGCTTTTTTTAGGTCTCTTACTATGTCATCTGTATCAAAATCATCTAAATAATCAATAATCAAATCTGACAAATCATCCACAAAGTCATTGGATGTTTTACGCATCACTTTTTTCGCTTTATCGTTTATTTCATCGAGCTTAAAAACAAGATCTCGTTCTACAAGTTTTTCCTGAATATAATTTAGATCACGCTCTAACTTGTCTTTGCTTGAATTCTGGAGAACCCCCCAATCATCTATACGACGATACATCTGTTTAACTGCAGCATCGAGCATATCATCCAATTCTCGTTTTCCTGAATTTGAGATACTTTTTAGAGCATCATCCAAATCATCTCCAAGACCTTCAATCTTTCTATTGGCCTTTTTGATTACTTTTTGAATTGCAGCCATCTCATCCTCTAGTTGGTCATCCGGTTTACTACAATCTCTTAACACTGCAGTTTCTTTTGCCAAACTAGACAATAAACCACTCTGTATTGATTCTCCTGTTTGTAGAATTCTTGTAATAGGTTTTCTAAAAAGAATCTCAGCTTTATCTTCAGTTAACATTTTTTTGATTTTGCAGACCATCTTTTCAAAATTAGACAATTCATGCAAATCTTTTTGTGATGATTTACCAAAATCCTTATACAACTTATTCAAATGAAAATTCTTATCGTTATCAGCAGTTATGACAGACATAGGTAAAAGTGACAACATCTCCATTTGTGCTGAGATGCAAATAGGATCTATACTATCACCAAATGCTTTTCCGATCATAGGATCACCACAATTCTCTAAAGCCAGAGTCAACTGATCCCTTACATAAGCAGTCATTTCCTCCTCTGTCTCTCCATTACTTAACGGCAGATCATATTTATTGACAGCGATCAATACTTTACCAACTCCACACTTGCGGACATTGTCGAAAAGGATTGCATTATCTTCTTTTGAAAATGGTTGGTTTGCATACAACATCATCAAAACTGCATCCGCACGTTTCAAGAAATCCTTGGTACGTTCCTCTCGAGATTGAATAGGATCATTAAATCCGGGAGTATCAACGATTTCCACTCCTTTAAGATAATCTGCTGGATATTCTATATTTACAGACTTTGTAATAGATACATATTTGCCTTCAGCACCAACATATTCTATAAGTTTATCCAAACTATCGCTTTGAGTTTTACCCAACAGACCATTCAATTGATCACCCAATCTTTTTGATTGAGCAACAAGTTCCTTGGCTGCTTTAATCTTAGATGTCTGAACAGGATCATCCTTAAACTCTTCAATATCTAAAGCAGATGCATTTAGTTGTTCCTGCCATTCATCAGCAGTATAAAACTCTGCTGTCAATTTTTCTGAAGTGCCGTATGTAATAACAGTCAATGCGGCGGTCATTGGAGTCGTTGCAGCAGGAAGTACCTCTTTACCAAAAACAAATGCATTTAGGAAAGTACTCTTACCACATTTCATCTGACCGATTACGCCAATGGTTAGCCTATCACTCTCTATGGCAGTTTTAATTTGTTCAGAAACCGATGATTTACCTTCTTTCTGTGATGCTACATCTTCATCTTTCCACCATCCAAAAGAATCCGCTTTTGAAACAAGTTCTAGCAAACCTGTTTTGTTCTTCTGAATATCTTGAAATATATTACTCATAATAATTATATTTTGTTAGTCAACTATTTCTTTCCTGAATAGACCACTGAATAGTAGGCATTTACCAACTTTTGAAGTCTTTTTGATAGATCCATGAACTCTTTGCATAATTGCTCATTTTCCATATATGCAGCATGGACATTAGTTCTATTAGCTACATTTTCCATCTGCCCATCAAAATTTTGTTTGATATCATCACAGCAATCCACACATGAATTTAGATACGATTCCAAATTCTGAAATTCATATGAAGACATCTCGTACCTATCCTTACTAAAGAAATGCTCTTCCCAATGAGGAACAGACTTAGCTTCTTGAGCATTTTGTTTTAGGAATCTTATATTACTATTCAATGTTGCAGCCCAAGATTCAATACAATCATCCCACTCTTTCAAGTTCTTTTTTAATTCAGCGGCACCATTCTTATATACAGATTCATCATTTTTGACCATACAAACTAACGTCTTCAAATAATCATTAGCATTTGATTTGTCTAATTTATTAATCGGACCTAGTATGTTTTCTAAAGGATAATCTTTTCCAAACTGGATTATATCAGTAAATTTGAGATTTGCTGCAGTCGCAGTTTTTCTTACCTGTTCCATTGTTTTTTGAGCCTGTGCAGGAGATACCGTATCACACTGATTCAAAACAAAATACAAAGGTTTACTAAATTTAGACAAAATTTTAAGTGACTTGGCATTCAACTCTCCTCTATTAACATCTACAACCCAAAACAAAGCGTCACTTTCATTAACGACACCCAATGTTCTTTGTTCATCTTCTGGATCATTACTTTGAAAACCTGGAGTATCAAGAATTGTCAAGTTCTGTAAATTGTGATTATCATATTCCATCACAAAATACTTGATAAGTTTGTTTATACCTTCAAACTTTGACAAAGCATCTTTAGTGACATTCTCAAACTTTTCCTTGTCAATGTGTTTTCTTGCGTCATCTGGAGAAACAAATGTATATTTTGTCAATTTTCCTCCTGAAATATAAGTAGGAATAGCAGTAGTTGCTTTAGAATTAGTTGGCAACTTAGGAATATTAGGATCACCTTGACTCAATATTGTATTAACAATCGTAGTTTTACCAGCAGAAAATTCTCCAATAAAGCTGATAATTTTTTTATTCGCCAACCAAGTCTTTTTCGACTGAGCCACCCACGTATCAACAGTATCCCATGTTTGAGCTGACTTCTCACCCATAATTGCTTTCCCACCTTCAGACAAATCGAAATGATCATCATAAAATCTCTTCAAATCATTTTTAATGAAAATTTCAAGCTCATTTATAGATTTTTCTATTGCCTTTGTATCCTCAGCATTTTCCTTTTCTGCTTTAAGGAGCGTAGACACAAAATCATTACTTTCTTTCATTCCTTGTATCTCACTCTCTGCAGCTTTGTTTTTCTTTTCTAAATCTTTATTCTTCTCTTCTTCTTCTTGTAATGACTTCTTGGCAGAATACAACTGTTCCTCAACCTCTTCTTTTTCTTGTGTCTTTGTCTTAACCTTCTTTTTTAACGAGTCAATCTCATCCTCGTTGTCATCAATCTCATCCTCAAGTTTTTTTATACTTGATTTTGCTTTTGAAAGTTCTTCTTTAATACTTTCTGAATTGGCACACTCTTTCTCCAAATCAATGATTTTGCTTTTTGCTTCTGCCAACTGAGATTCAAGCAATTTTGAAGCAGCATCATCACTTCCTTTTGATGATGCAATTAGCGATTCTAGTTCAGATATACGTTTTTCTGCATTTTCAAGATTAGATTTAAGATGATCATCTCCAGCTTTAGAACCTGAAATTTCTTTAAGCTTCTTATTTGCCTCATCTAGTTTCTTCTGTAGATTTGCATTTTCCTCTGATGCATTCTTATCTACAGACTTCATCTTAGATTTAATGAAATACATTATGATAAATCCAAGCAAAAACGCAACTCCTATATAAGAATATAGATAAATGTATCCTTTCATAATAATAATTCTATTTATTTAATTGAGACTTCAATTCATTGCACGCAATTTCCCATTCCCTACATTCACTTTCCAACTGTGAAATTCTGGTTTCTAGTTTAAACACCTTCTTCTTGTAAGTATCAACGTCATCACTAGCTTCTTCCTGTGCATCTATTTTTTCTTTCAATTGACGAGATAGTTTCAAATTCTTGTTTGTCAACTCATCAATCTCTTGCTGCATTTCTTTTGTTCGACGTCTTAATTTTTCATTCTCATCAGACAAGTCATCCATGATTCTAGATGACTTATCTCGGGATTCGAATAAAACACCATCTTGTTTTTCTCCCGATTTCTTTTTGCTCAACAAAGGCATTCCCCATGTAGCAAACAAAAATCCAACTACTGTACCCAATAAAACTTTAATCATAATATTAAAATTTTTGAAGTTCTACTTGATATTTCTTTAGAGAATCCAACTTTGAAATATATTCATAATGCTTCTCTCTAGCTTCTTCCTGAAGTCTTTTCAAAAGCGAATTACGATTCTCAATATTTCCCTTTACCGCATCTGTCATTCTAACTCTTATATCTTCAAGAATACTATTTTGCAGACCATTAAGTAACTTCTTAAACTGTGGAATTACTCTATCATCCAGATATTCATGAATAATACGTCGTCTCTGAGGCTTTGCCATTGTATGCTCTGTAATCGAAGAAACAATGATTTCCAAAGTATTTTCATTTGTCAAACCTTCAAAAATCTTGCTTTTTACCATATCTTCTAGATTATCTTCTGCCACTTCTTCAACTACTTCACCTGTGACATCCAAGGCTACATCTCCAACATCTTCGACCGCTGTTGCTCCTGAAGATGCAATAAGTTTGGCAGCCTTTGCCCCATACTTAATAGTTTTCGCTATAGTTTTGTCGTATTCATGACCCGCATTCTTTAAGTCTAAATCATAAACCAAATCATCAAATACATACTCCATAACAGGCACCTCAGATAAAGGATTATTAATGTCATCCTGATTTGCAATTCTACGTACAGAATAATCTCGAAGAATATTACTGATATTCAATTGGAATTCATTTTGAATCATTCTAGACGTTCCATTAACGTACGATGATGCCTCTGCATCAATATCCGAACTTGATTGAGATACTAATGATTCCAACTTATCAAAGATAAGATTGTCAAATGTTCTAACTGCATCATTATATTTTAATGTGATATCAGATTGAAGATCCAACAAAAGATTCTCAATAGCGTTTGATACTCTAGACTGTTCTACCTGCAAATGTTTCAGTTGATGCTGCAACTCATTGTCCTCTTTGGTTGCAGCCAGCATCTCTGAAACAACACTCAATAGTTGATTGGCTGTCGTCTTCAATCTTCCTACAGATGCATTATTAATATATTCTGATTTCTTCTGCTCTATCCTAAACAAAAGATCAACCAACTGTTTTATATCTCCTTTTGTTGAGGATGTACAAACTATATGATCAGGGGTTATATTTTCCTGTTTAGACAATAAACAAACTGTCTGCTTTACCGCTTCTTCTGTTTTGGTATCACACATTGTCAACACAACAAATACTTCCCTATTTGCCTGTCGAGCACTTTCCATAAACTCTTTGTTTACAGACGTAAACTGCTTGTTTACATCAACAGCCAATAATATAGCATCTGCATTCGGTAAAAATGACAATAGAGCTTGCTTATGTGACTTGTCGTTTGAAGCTAATCCTGGGGTATCTACCAATATAGTAGAAGATGGTATTAATTGACTTGTGTCACTAACATTGATAACTGGATATTCTTTCAAACTGTCATTTTTCAAATTTGAAATATCCAAAATATGTTCTTGTCCATTATCATCAACACCGACAGCTCTATTTTTTTCCTGACAAAAACTAATTGTATAAATTGTTGCTGTTGTAGGTTTTGTTGCTGTTTCCAAAAATTTACCTTCTGTCAATGCATTAATCAAAGTGGTTTTTCCAGAACTAAACTCACCGACAATTGGAACTATAATATTGGGATTTTTCTCATTTACCTTTTTTTCTACATCACAAACTGCATTTAGACACGATGTCATTCCTGTAAACTGGGCTATCTCTTTTAACTTTTGTATTTTTTCTTTAACCATAGTTCTAATTCTTTTATCCAACCTTCACAACTTCCAAATCCGCAGTATTCAAACATCCTGCTTTCTTGATGTCTATACCGTAAATGCGCATGAAGGCATCTACTACTGGCTGTCCACCATTAGTGCAAACAGGATTACCAAAACTCTGGGATACTACCTGAACCGTCATTCCTGGCTCAATCAGAATGCCATTGACACTCTTTCTGTGCTTCGTGGTTATTTGAAATATTGGCATATTATCAAATGTTTAGTCTATAATTCTAATAAAATCCTTTCTTTCCGCCATCCTCCTTTTATAGATGGTGATTCTCCTTGTTTTTTCAAGGTTATCACAAATATAATATGTTTGCGATACAAAACAATATTAAATAGCATTTTTTGCAACAATTTTTCAGTGAAAAGATTATTTTTCTTACACTTTTATGCTAAACGGCATAATTGTACTTTTCCCAACATAAAAAACGCAATGTCTTTCATATCTCTGAGCAAACTGTCCTTTGGTAAAATCTCATTGAAGATGTTGTCGACGTCGCGAACTTGCGTCGACACGGATCTTCCACATCTGCACCAATTAGCGAAATGCTCACAATTATTGCTAAGCAGATTGTAAGTGCCGAGTTTTGTGCCAATCGACTTTCGCGCTCGTCGGACTATCTCTTCCCGGTTAAATACCGGTTTCTCCTGCGTATCCTCTAGCACAAGATCCCCTTTGGAAAATTCCGACAGAGACGTCTCGACTATATCAGCAGACGCAGCATCAAGTTCATTTCTGGTTGTTGAACAAAAATGCACTACCCTATTGTCCCCCACGTAAACACCGTAGTGGAAATACAGTCCGCGAAAGACTCTGAGGATATCACCTGGAATGTATTTGCTTCTTTTCATCGTAATTTATTTACTCAACTTTCGCAAATTACAAGACGGGGACAAGCCCCGTCTCTACAATCATTATGCCAATCCGGAAATTTCCGACTTATCGTAATCTCCAAACCATGCGGTAAGTTTTCCCTCTGCTTGTCTCTTTATCTCTGGTGTGATACAAGACGCAACTGCCGCAACACAACCGACAAGTGCAGCCAAATCATCCGAGAATCCAACTACTGGAATAGCATCAGGAATAAGATCAATAGGCAAGATGAAATAACCTAACGCTCCATAAATGATGCCTTTCTTGCTCAACGGTGTAGTCTCTGCATTTGCAGTGTAAAACAAGACTAGAGCAAGATAAATGACTTTTAATCCTGCCTTCTTGGCATATTTCTTGATTTTATCCCAGAATCCATCCTCATTGTAATGCTTCTGACTATCTTCGATCATTCTCTGATCTGGTGTATTACTGTTCATGTTCTTAAATTTTTATTAATTAATCTCTTTTTTTGTTCACCCTACAGGCTCTAATGTTTTTATAAAAGTCATCCTTAGCCTCCCGTTGCTAGATGTAAGTCCAGAATGTTCGAAGTTCCAAATCATTAGCTTTGGGAGACTCCGGATGATTTATTTTATCCGAATATATTCTTCAACGTCCCTGCCAGTTTTCCTATCGTACCGTTTTTATGACCGCACTTCGGACATGTCAGGTTTGGTGGCATATATACTACTCCACCAGATATTGTCGTGAGTTTATATTTGCACTTCGTACAAACTACATTATGAATTTGAGCTACCATAATTCTTTACCATTAACTATTAACTCTAAATAGAGCTTTGCGTATCAACCTGCAGACTAAATCCGCGCTGTTTGTCGTGATGGCATTCACTATGTCCCGACTGAGAGCAGAATCGATCTCATGAGAATGGTCTAAAAGGTTGAGCAATGTCGACGCATACTCCTCTTTCGAGACTCCTCTTGACTCATGATTCTCCGTGTAGACGGTAGTGTCGGGAAAATAGGAGACGATCCCACTGTCGTTTGTCTTAGCTATGACAGAAAGCGTCGTACCTATCATCAACCTTCCGTTGCGATCGCACAGTTTATCAGGGAACACTGCCCTACTATGCATTGTCGACTCGGAAATGGTGAATGTCAACGAATCTTGCAAAGCGACTAAGTAATACGTCCCCGCTGAATAGTAATCAACTGAGGCTCGAAACTTCCGTATCTTTGCCATACGATAAAATTTTGTTTGATTGTGATAAGGAATAGGCTTAGGTAGCCAATTAAATCCTTCAACATGTATTTTCTCATCGTAACATTTTTGTTAATTAATAACTTTTATGTTCTTTCAAGCCTCATCTTTTTATGTTGTCTTGTACTTTAACATACAACATTTTTAGATGTCTGCTTTTTTCTTTTGCAATATTAGTTTAACTTTGTCCAATGAAGAAAGGAAGTTAAATATTTATATTTCAAAAAGATGCAGATGTAATGCATTTGGTAAAGGAGTACGGATTACAATACAAGATATGGAAAATAGAAGAAGAAAAGACTACGCAGAAATGATAAACGTGATCGCGAACACATGCTTGATGTATTGCGACAGGGCAAGCTTGGGTACACATATTGACTACAATTTGGAAACCAATAATGCGTCGTCGATGGTCCCATTCCGACAGAAATCTACATTCTGCGAATTAGCCAATGAACTAAATAGTTGGTATGATGGTATTTTTGACTTAGAATCGTTGCTTGTCGACTACGATGAAGCAAGCCAGATATTTGTCGACTTTAAAAGAAGTTATGCAATCGATCTTCATGATGATGTTGCTGTCGACAAGCGTCAACAGATATTCCAGATAATCAATTTTTTCAGTCCCGTCGTCGACAATAACTCTGAACTATCTTTTCTTAACAACGATAAAAAATCTATTTTGACTGATATTAAGAATGAGAAGTCTGCACAATTCCAGTCTATCTTTATTCTTCTTATGATTGGGTTGCTCCCATCCTACTCTTCTAAAAAGGGATCAGCATCACAAATGAAAAAAGATTTCCATCTTCTAATGGATTTTCTTCGTGATTACGGCAAACAAGCTCCTACATTGGATGCTGTGAAAGACTCTCCTATCCTCACAGGTTTTGAGACTTGGGTTAAAGAGAATGACGAAAGTGAACTAAGACGCGTCGACCTGATAAATATGACAAAAAAATTCTTGGAGACATCATTTGGATTTTCATCTTTCGAAAACTCATTTTTACTAAACAAGCAGATAGAGCGTTTCTATCCAGAAATTGAAGGCTTCTGGTCGGACAGTCCTACTCCAGGTTCTCACTTCTGGAAAATAGAAATGCTGGCAAACGCATATATAATATATGATTTTAACCTAAAAAGCGACACTAAAGAACTGGTATTCACTAAATTCGAGGGATATATTTATGGAAAAGACACAGACGAGGCATCACTCTTTATTTGCCATCCATCGATGGTGAGAAAAATGATAAATCATGAAGATTCCCAAAATTTCAAGGAATGGTCGGAATTGGATATAGAAGATGATGAAAACGGGAAAATCACGAAGTTGAAACTCCACCCAAGAATCCGCATTGGCAAAGGAATGTTGCCTATGAATTTGTATCGTATCGACAACGAGGAATACTACGAAAGCATATTGAATAACAACCAATTAGAGATTAAAAATCTATTTTCAGATGATGAATATTCTCTGTTTTTCAATCAATACGCAATCACCAGAGAGCATCTCTATATTCTCTTGGATGAAAATGATATTCGTCAACTTGACTTGCCAGACTCATCTTCTAAACAATACTTGAAGATCCCAAAATATCTTGATCCTTGCTTGGATATGCTCACTTTGGATGATGAATGGGGAATCTGCAATTTCAACAATGGAGACTCCTATTTCACCGTCATCAACAGCATGCTCTATTTCAAAATCGACACCAGAGCAGAAAGAGAGGAATTAGGAATCGAAATTGTGGAGAGAATAGAATAAAAATAGGGGCGGTAGAACCACCCCTAAATAATTTTGGTTTATATGTAAATATTTTCTATTCTATCAATTGCTTGATTGTATCAACATCCATGTGAAGATCATCAGCAATTTGAGACGGAGTCTTGCCTGTTTTCACCAACAATCCAATCGTATACCGAAGCATCTCTTTTTGCTGTGCCAACTGTTCTCCTTGCTGTGCCAACTGAACACCTTGCTGTGCCAACTGAACACCTTGCTCTACAATCGTTTTCTTTTGAGCTATAACTTGAGTATCCAAATTCTCTAACTCAGTAAAAATCTCATCCTCAATATTCATTGTCATACGAATATCTGGAATTACAGCAGCAGTTGCAAGACGATTGATCATCCGTTTCATGTCATCATCTTCTGTGATGTCTCTTCCCTCTATAGAAACAATTTGTGGATCTCCGTCCTTGATATAGGACTGATCAAAGATAGACATAATCCTTTCCACTCGATTGCGAGCTTTCCCGTTCAAATATGGAACTTGGACTATAATACTGTCATGAGTTAGACTCTCCACAAATGGATCTGGAACTCCTTCCGTTATCTCTCGACAATCGTAGTCAAGGTATCTACGACTGACATAAATAACTGGCTCTTTAATATCACCCACCTTATGTCCTAATATATAAACAGATACAATAGGCAACGGATTATTATAGTCATCCACATTCCTCTTGTTCTCATACTGAACTCCTAAATACTGTCTAAATCGAGTTATTTCTGTACTGCGCCATGTCTTCTGCACTTCAATCAATATTAAATGCTCCGAACCATCTTCCTCACGTACTCGAGCTCCAAAATCAATACGGAAAATAGATATACGTCCATCTTCATTATTGACATTTGAATATTCATTCGGACGCATTTCGACACTTACAATGTTTTTCTTTAACAAGGCAGACAACAACATACGAGCGACCAATTCATCTTCCATCATGAATTTGAATACGCTATCGTATAAAGGATTCGCTATATAAATTTGTTTTTTCATTTGCTTTTGTGTTACTAAACCAAAATCATACACAAAATTCCTTATTTTATTCCTATTTTGCAATTATTTTTCCATTTTTTTCTTCTTCTTATTCGGAATCACATAATCAGTAGGTACGTCAATAGGCTCAAATTTCACAGCCTGATAGAAATAATACACATCGATTGGTTCACTCTCGTCACAAATATTGGATAGAATCTTAGCTTGCTCATTTTCAAAGCGTTTGCTAGTCTTAATCTCATCCCACGTATATGAATATCTCAATGCGTAGCCATCAAACTGATATAGACGGTATAGATAGAAATCATTGTTCTCTTTAGTGTAGAATTTTGCTTTCTCACGGATTCCATCAAACGTGAATTTCTCACCCATCTTATCGAGTAGCACTTGAATATCTAGAGGGAAAGCTGTTGTTACGATAGCCTGATTTGTACACCAAACACTATCAGCGATGATGTCATCGTAAGATACATTAAGCATATAACGATTGCTCGACTGATCGTAATTGTTGATCTTATTACGTTTTACCTCTACCTTACTCCACGGAGTCCATATCTTTTTCTTCTTCCAAGCCTCCTTGAATCCAAGCTTTCGATATATAGTGGTATCTTTATAACTGTCTTCCACCTCCAAACGGTTATAAGACTCTTCATAGAATCCTTTAACCCTTACCTTCTCCTGAGAAAAAGCAGAAACGGCAAAAAACAGAAACAAAATAAGTATATTATATTTCATACTATATCCTTAATACTCTACCTGTGTGATTTACTAAAAGACAAAGATACCAAACTTTATAATATTATTTTTAGACAATCTTAGAAAGTTCTCAACATATGATTTGTTTATGGTTTCAAGTTTCAGGTGGATGACACAGTCTAAAATACGGACCTCTTTTTTAGACAAAAAAAAGACGGGGACATGCCCCGTCTCTACATATCTTATTATTCTGCTCTAATTATTCTGCAGTCTTCTTCTTCTCGTTGATTTCAGGATCAACCAAGATTCTACCACAATACTCACAAACGATTACTCTCTTGCGAGTGCGGATATCAGCGATTCTCTGAGGTGGGATACGGTTGAAACATCCACCGCAAGCATCTCTCTGAACTGTGACAACAGACAAACCGTTGCGTGCGTTCTTTCTGATTCTCTTGAATGCAGATAGAAGTCTCTCGTCGATCTTGTTCTCAAGCTTCTCTGCTTTCTCCATCAACTTCTCCTCCTCAGCACGAGTGTCGGCGATGATTGAAGTAAGCTCCTCTCTCTTCTGCTCCAAGTCCTGCTTTCTACCATCTAGGTACTCTTCTGTAGACTTCAAGTCCTGAGTCTTATTCTCAATGTCTCTCTCCCCTTCTTTGATTCTCTTCTCAGAAAGCTGGATTTCAAGACCCTGATATTCAATTTCTTTTGCTAGATTCTCGTACTCACGGTTGTTGCGAACTGAGTTCTGCTGATCCTGGTACTTTTTCATCTGACCTTTGGCCAAATCGATATCGCTCTTATGACGACCAATCTTAAAGTTAAGATCTTTGATATCGTTATCCAAATTAGCAATACGTGTCTCCAAACCTGCTACTTCATCCTCAAGGTCCTTAACCTCCAATGGTAGCTCACCACGCACAGCACGTAGATTGTCGATCTGCGACATTACTTTCTGCAAATCATACAATTTCTTTAGTTTCTCTTCTACTGTAATCTCTTTAGCCTCTGCCATATCTATAAATAATTTATAGGATTCGACTTTATAGTTGAATTCTGAACCGCAAATTTAATATTATTTTTTGATAATACATTAAAAAAAATCTCTTTTGTGTATTGTTCGCTCTCATAATGTCCAATATCTGCAATAATTGGTCCATCATAGCTATCAAAAAACTGATGGTATTTCACATCACCAGTCACTAAGATATCGGCTCCCATCCGTTTGGCCAAGCCGACAAGATCAGACCCGGAGCCTCCACACAACGCAACTCGACGTATAGAATCAACCTTTGCTATATCTGTATATTTCAACATTTCACATCGGAAAATTTCTTTCACTCGCTTCAAGAATTCAATTGGTGCGACAGGTGTCGACAAATCACCAACCACACCCATTCCCGCAGATACGATGGTATTCTCTAATTTGAGAATATCGATGGCTGGCTCTTCGTACGGATGGGCACCCTCAACAGCATGTAATACTTTTGAGAGGTTGCGTCGACTTACAACATACTCTACTCGACTCTCTTTCTCGGTATGTATCTCTCCAATATTGCCGACGTATGGGTTGCATCCGTCGTTTGCTTTGAATGTTCCGGCTCCGTCGACTGAAAAGCTGCAGCAATCATAAGCTCCGATTGTGCCTCCCCCATTCGCATATACCGCATCCGACACTTTCTGTTTGTCAGCTACCGGGACATACACCACCACCTTGTAAACAGCCTCATTTTCAGCCTCCAACGGTACCACATTCTCAAGCGATAATTTTTCTGCCATCTTATAGCTTACACCTCCAATGATTTTGTCGGCATTAGTATGAGCAGCATAAATAGCGACATCTTTCTTGATTGCTTTATGAAGGATTCGCTCGATATAATTTCCTCCAGTGATTCGCTTTACTCCTCTGAAAATCAACGGATGATGACACAATATAAAATTACATCCTTTCTCAACAGCCTCATCAATCGTTGCCTCAACAACATCAATAGCCAACAGTACACCAGAGACTTCTATCTCCCCGTCACCTACCTGTAGACCGCAATTGTCGTAGCTTTCCTGAAGCGACAACGGGAATTCTCTGTCTAAATATTTTGCTAATTCTAAAACCTTCATTATTTCTTCAATGTTATGACTACATATTCAGGCGACATGCCTACTCTTACTGGCATCGCAGTACATCCCAAGCCTCGACTCACAAAGATATAGTCGCCATTTCTTTCATATAATCCATGCCAGTATGGGTACTTCAAACTTGATGGGGAGCACTTCCAATCTCCTATTTCGACGCCGAACTGCATCGCATGTGTATGACCGGAAAGAGTCAAGAAATAGTCATGGTTGTCCTTAAGCTGATAATCCCAATGATCAGGGTCGTGAGATAGAAGAATGCGTGTCGACGACAAGTTGCCCATCTCCGCTTTTTTCAAATCACTTAACTGTGGGAATGGCAGACGTCCCCAATTCTCCACACCGACAACAGAAATCGAATCTCCATTTCTGACCACTGTTCTGTTTTCATTCAGCAACAGATCAAATCCTGCCTTACGGATATACTTCTCTGTCTTGGCAAGATTCGCATCACGATGAGCCTTACTTGCCCACTTATGATAATCTCCATAATCATGATTACCAATGATTGCAAACTTACCATCCTTGGCTTTCAAACGTTTCAATGCATCTATATGGCTATACATTTCGTCGGCTAGAATAGACACAATATCACCTGTGAAACAGATCATGTCCGGATTCTCTGCATTCATCATATCAACCCATTTCGAGACTGTCTCCTCATGACCATAAAAACTACCTAAATGGAAATCAGATATCTGAATGATTTTATAACCGTCGAAACTCTGAGGAAGCGATTTATTCTCAACCGTGGCTCTCGTTGCTGAGATATTAAATCTGCCAAGCATCACTCCATACGCATAAGTCAAAAATCCAAATGCAGCAGCACCTAATGCTATCTTTCTCAGCATCTTAGTCTTGAACAACAACGACCATACGTCGACGACAACAAAAAGCAATTTCGAAATAAATATTGCAAGTAATGCATTCATCACCATGCTTGTTTGATATAACGTCGCCACAGATTCAGACGAAGAATAGAGTCCGAACATCAACGCCAATAGCACAATACACAAAACGGAGAATACACTATAAAGCACTTGTGTTCGCCAATTACATTTCTTTCTCACACAACGGGTAAAAATGAATGCGTCTGGCAAAAGTGCAATCAAGAATATTAGTGAAAATCTAGCTAACATAAAAGTGAATATACATTATGTATAAAGGGCGGATTATCAAAACCCGCCCCACAATATCATTTCTTAACCAAAAGTATCACATTCTCCACATGATGTGTATGAGGGAACATATCCACTGGACGAACCTTCACCACCTTGTATTTCTCATCAAGAAGTGTCAAATCTCTTGCCTGAGTGGCAGGATTACAGCTGACATAAACGATCTTCTCAGGAGCTGCGTTAAGCAACACCTTGATCACATCTTGGTGCATACCGTCACGAGGAGGGTCAGTAATGACGATATCTGGACGACCATGCTGAGCAATGAAATCATCAGTCAAGATATCCTTCATATCTCCAGCGAAGAATGTAGTGTTGTCAATATTATTATTGGCAGCATTGATCTTAGCGTCTTCGATAGCCTCTGGCACATACTCAATTCCGACGACTTTCTTCACTCGTCCAGCACAGAAGCATGCGATTGTTCCAGTACCTGTATATAGGTCATATAGTGTCTGCTCTGGCTTTAAGTCGGCAAACTCACGAGCCACTTTATAAAGTTCATACGCCTGAAGAGTATTTGTCTGATAGAAACTCTTTGGTCCGACTTTGAATCTCAAGCCTTCCATCTCCTCTTCGATGAAATCACGACCTTTGTAAAGAATAGTCTCCTGGTCTGTGATTGTATCGTTGGCTTTTCCGTTGATCACATAGATCAAACTTGTGATTTCAGGAAAAGTTGTAGCCAAATGATCAAGAAGGGCGACACGAGCAGCCTCATCCTCTTTGAAGAAGACGACTATAAGCATCACTTCTCCTGTACCAGCTGTACGGATAATGATATTACGCAAGAATCCGTCACGGTTGCGAAGGTCGAAGAAAGCCAAGTTGTGATCCTTAGCGTACTGTTTGATTTCAGTACGGATTCTATTGGAAATCTCAGGCTGAAGATAGCACTTTTCGATATCTAACACCTTGTCGAACATATTTGGAATATGGAATCCAAGCGCATTCATATCCTCATACTGTACTCCAGCCTTCACCTCATCATCTGTAAGCCAACGCTTATTACTGAAAGTGAATTCAAGTTTGTTTCTATAATATGAGGTTTCCTTTGAACCAAGGATAGGAGTAATCTCTGGAAGTTCCACTTTTCCGATACGACGAAGCACATTCTCCACCTGATTCTGCTTATGCTTGATCTGCAATTCGTAAGGCAACACCTGCCACTTGCAACCACCACATACGCCATAATGCGAACACATAGGAGCGATACGATCAGGAGAAGGAGTGACGATTCTCAACGCACGACCTTCCATATAGCTATGCTTCTTCTTTGTCACTTGGATATCGACCACGTCGCCAGGGATAACATACGGCACGAAGATTACCATATCGTCAATTCTAGCGATAGCCTTACCTTCGCCTGCAACGTCGGCAATAGTGACATTCTCCAATATCGGAAGTTCTTTTCTCTTTCTTGACATATAATAAATGTATTACTGGGACAAAAATCCCAAAATTCTCATCTCTTATCGACAATTTCGACAAGCGACTGCAAAAATAGTCTAAATTTTGGATATTACCGCCAAAATCGTCTTCGGATTTAGATCTGAAAAAAATCGATAAATTTTAGACATTCGGGGATTTTTTATAGACATTCGGGGGAAAAATGTACAAAAAATGTTAAATATGACCTTTTTTTTAAACTATTCAAACGAACTATTTGCATAGTCAAAACCGAAATACTACTTTTGCATTAACAAGTTGTAAAAAGTAATTTTTTTGATTCGGAAGAATCATGTGTTTATGTTATTAGAGTTTTAAGTTTAGAATACCGTCAGCGTGAGTTAACGGTATTTTTTTTTGTCCACAAAAAAGAGACACACATCAAAAAGTGCGTCTCTATATTATCAAAAAACTCTACAACCGATTTTTATTGTCCCATTCTTACGGCAACGACGGAATTCGGTATAAAGACCGTCGTAAAGTTCCCTTGGCTCACATTCCGTTCTCGGGTAAATATTAAAATCAAAACCGACCATCAGTCTTTTCCACATAAATTGCATTTCAAATCCAAGCCCTACCGAAAATCTTTTCTTGCCATACACTCCATCATAGCAATCATGTTCAAAAACACCAGATTCAGGAACAGGATAAAAATCATAATACTCTTTACACTTACCCTCTATTCCATAGACAAATCTTGGTCCTCCAGAAATTGCTGCGAAACTACACGGTTTAGAAGATATTCTATGTCCTATATATAAAGGCATGTCCAAAATATGTTTGGAATTAAGCATATAATTGCCAGGAAAGAACTTATCTGCGATTGATTGTTTCGCAAATCCGACTCCAGTGCTCAAATATAAATGTTTGCTCAAACCAATATCACACAGAACTTCCACATTGTATCCTAAGCTTTTCCTTGGAGGAATCTCACCATCTGGTTTTACCTCATCATCTCCGTTAGGTTGTGCTCCAGTCACGCCTCTAAAAGAGGCTCCTCCACCAAGACAAACGAAAATCATTACAGGATCAATATCATAGTCACCTATTACAATCTGACTAGGAGCAGAAGCAGTGGAATCATATACCGGTTCCTCCTCAACAGTCTCCACAGTAGGTGCTTCATAATAATTGTTGTTACCACTACTTCTCAGAGCCAACAACATGTCATCGTCCAATCCAGAAGCGGAAGTAGAAGTCACGAACATACATGACAACAATATAGAAACAAAATGTTTTACTCCATTCATAATAAGTTCTCATTTTATTGTAAAAAAAGACGTTGCACGCAACGTCTCTGCACATGTTCAAAATATCATAGGTCAAAATATTCTCCAACCTGCTTTTATGGATATATTCGTTCGACAGCTATGGAATCTGCGGTAAAGGCCATCATATAATTCAGCCGGTTTACAATCATTATTTGGATACAGACTGAAACTTAAGCCAATCAAGAATCGTGAAGCGATCATATAAGTTTCAATACCAGCACCCACAGAAAACCTATCTACGCCATATTTACCATCATAACTATTATGAGAAAAGACTCCATATTCTGGTTCTGGATAAAAATCATAATGCTCATCACAAACTCCATTTATACCATATGTAAATCTTGGTCCCACAGAAAATGAAAATAATAAATCTTCATCTTCTACATCCCTAAAACCAAACATAAGAGGTATTTCCAAGAATCGTTTTGTACTACACATGTAGTTGCCTGGCGAAAACATTTTGTAGAACGACTGCTTTGAGAATCCGACTCCCGAACTGCAAAACAAGCTTCCGGACAATCCAATCTCAGTACGAATTTCCACATTATAACCTATAGATTCGAGAAAAGCTCTATTTTCCTCATCTATCTGGTCGTCCTCATTACAATACTCATATTCAGTCACACCTGAAGCTCCTCTAAAAGAGGCTCCACATGAAAGATTGGCAAAAAGCATGAATCTATCAACATCATGTCTGCGACGAGCAGAAGGAGCAGTCTGATCACTTGAACTAGAGGCTGCCGCATATCCAGTGCCAGTTCCAGCTACGACCACTGTGGCACTGCTGTGTCCATGGTGATGGTGGTGATCATCGTAATGGTGATCATGATGAGTTCCATGGCTAATATGTCCATGATGCGGATCATGATGAGGCACTTTATTCGACGATTGAGGTCTGACAGGTCTTTCTCCAGATGGTCTAGTTGGTCTTTCTCCTGTAGATCTCTCACTTCTCTCATTTTTTGAAGACGACGTGCTTGATGAGCTTCCACTACTTGAGCTTGAACTAGACGTTTTTCCTCCATTTGAGCTTGAATTGTTGACTGTAGAAACCGGTCTG
Organism: Paludibacteraceae bacterium; assembly: GCA_045642085.1. Taxonomy (GTDB): domain Bacteria; phylum Bacteroidota; class Bacteroidia; order Bacteroidales; family Paludibacteraceae; genus UBA1723. Next base: position 80,038 of record JAZUIF010000131.1, read on the forward strand.
GCAGATCTTTCATTATGGGAAGTTGTTTGTGCAGACACAGTAGTCATAAGAGCAAATGAAAGTAAGACTACAAGCAATCTTTTTATTTTATTTTCTCGTATCATATATCTAATAAAAATGGAGACGCGGAAAATAACGTCTCCAATATACATATTTATTTAGTTTATTTAGACTTTGGCAATTTGAAGTTGATTGGCAGCATAAGGCGACTTCTTGTCTTAGCTCCATTCATCTCAGCGGCCACCCAATTTGGCATTACACTCACCACTCTTTTGGCTTCCGCATCAAGTTTGGGATCTACCGTCTGCTCGATACGGATTCCTGTAATTGTGCCATCTCTCTCCACTATGAAAGAGACAATCACCTCGCCTTCAACTTTCTTATCTATACACTCCTGCGGAAATCTCAAATTTTCCGACAACCATGTTGCTAATGCAGTCTGGCCGCCAGGGAAATAGGCATGCTGATTTGCCGGTTGTGGAGCGGATTGTGCCTCTTTAGTTGTATCATCAACTTCGGCAAAAACGGAAGATGAAAATGCCAACATAAACACCGATATGATAGTAATAAATGTATTTTTCATAGTCCTAAACAGTTAGTCTTTTCGACAAAGATAATAAATCAATGAGAAATGCGAAAAGCGAATAGCAAAATTGGGCAAAAAAATAATAATTTATCACTATCTCAACGTAGATAATAACAAATTTACTATTTTTGCAAGATATTTATTTAGAATTGGTTTAAAAGATACAATAATGAAACATCAACTTCGCAGTGCATTCAGCACAGAGGGACGCAGAATGGCCGGAGCGAGAGCTCTATGGGTAGCAAACGGTATGAAGCGCGAGCAGATGGGCAAGCCTATCATCGCTATCGCCAACAGTTTTACTCAGTTCGTGCCAGGACATACACATCTACACGAGATCGGACAGAAAGTTAAGGCAGAGATTGAAAAGCTTGGTTGCTTCGCAGCTGAGTTCAACACTATCGCTATCGACGACGGTATCGCTATGGGCCACGACGGTATGCTTTACTCTCTTCCAAGCCGTGATTTGATCGCCGACTCTGTGGAGTATATGGTGAACGCACACAAGGCAGATGCTTTGGTTTGTATTTCAAACTGTGACAAGATCACTCCAGGTATGTTGATCGCAGCTATGCGTCTTAATATCCCAACAATCTTCGTTTCAGGAGGTGCAATGGAGGCCGGTAAACTTGAGGGTAGCCACGACCTTGACCTTATTGACGCGATGATTCAGAGTGCTGATGAGTCAGTTTCAGACGAGCAGGTTGCAAAGATTGAGAACGCAGCATGTCCAGGATGTGGATGCTGCTCTGGTATCTTCACAGCAAACTCAATGAACTGTTTGAACGAGGTGCTTGGTTTCGCTTTGCCAGGTAACGGTACAATCGTTGCAACACACAAGAACCGTGAGCAGCTATTCATGGATGCTGCCAAGATGATCGTCGACAATGCATACAAATATTATAGAGACGGAGATGAGAGCGTACTTCCAAGAAGCATCGCCACTCGTCAGGCTTTCTTGAATGCCATGACTCTTGATATCGCAATGGGTGGTTCTACAAATACAGTGCTTCACCTTCTTGCTATCGCTCAGGAGGGAGGCGTTGACTTCAAGATGGACGATATCGACTCACTTTCAAAGGTTACTCCTTGTTTGTGCAAGGTTGCTCCTAACACTCAGAAGTATCACATCCAGGATTTGAACCGTGCAGGTGGTATCCTTTCAATCATGAACGAGCTTGACAAGGCTGGTTTGGTTGACAGAAGCGTTAAGCGTGTCGACGGAATGACTATCGGCGAGGCTATCGACAAGTACGCTATCACAAGCCCTAACGTATGTGAGAAAGCTAAGAAGATCTATAAGAGTACAGCTGCCAACAAGTTCTCTATCAAGATGGGTTCACAGGAGACATACTGGGATTCATTCGATACTGACCGCGCTAACGGTTGTATCCGCGACCTTGAGCACGCATACTCAAAGGACGGTGGTATGGCAATCTTGAAGGGTAACATCGCTCTTGACGGATGTGTAGTTAAGACTGCCGGCGTCGACGAGAGCATCTGGAAATTCGCTGGTCCAGCTAAGGTATTCAACTCACAGGATGACGCTTGCAAGGGAATCTTGAACGGTAGCGTAGTTTCAGGTGATGTTGTAGTCATCACACACGAGGGCCCTAAGGGTGGTCCTGGTATGCAGGAGATGCTATACCCTACTTCATATATCAAGTCACGTCACCTTGGCAAGGAGTGTGCGTTGATTACAGACGGACGTTTCTCAGGAGGTACATCAGGTTTGTCAATCGGACATATCTCACCAGAGGCTGCAAGTGGTGGTAACATCGGTCTTGTACGCGACGGAGATATCATTGAGATCGATATTCCAGCACGTAAGATTGCAGTTCGCTTGTCAGATGCAGAGTTGGCAGAGCGTCGTAAGGCAGAAGAGGCTAAGGGTAAGGACGCATGGAAGCCAAAGCGTGACCGCGTCGTTTCTAAGGCTTTGAGAGCTTACGCTTCGATGGTAGCATCTGCTGATAAGGGTGGCGTTCGTATCGTTGATTAACGAGGACGTTGACATTAACGTTGACGAAAACGAAAACGAAAAGCAAAATTAAGACGTAGGGACGGGGCATGTCCCCGTCTTTACAAATCATAATTTAATATAGGGGTAGATAGAGAAATCCCCACACAACTAAGTAAATAAAAAGTCAGTTATGAGTAATCAGATGAAAGGTGCATACATTCTTATGGAGAGTCTCCTAAAAGAGAATGTCGACACTATTTTTGGCTATCCCGGAGGCAGCATCATGCCTACGTTCGATGCTCTGTACGACTACATGGACAAATTCAACTATGTCCTAACTCGTCACGAGCAAGGTGCAACACACGCAGCACAGGGATACGCACGAGTCAGTGGAAAGACTGGTGTTTGCTTAGTGACTTCAGGACCAGGCGCGACTAATGCCATCACAGGTATTGCCGACGCAATGATGGACTCTACTCCACTCGTTGTGATCGCAGGACAGGCAGGAGCGGCATTCCTTGGTACTGATGCTTTCCAGGAGGTTGACTTGATTGGTTGCACACTTCCAATCACAAAATGGTCTTACCAGATCCGTTCGGCAGCCGACATCGCTCCAGCGGTGGCTAAGGCTTTCCATATCGCAAATTCAGGAAGAAAGGGTCCAGTTGTGCTCGACTTCACTAAAAACGCACAGGTGGAGATGGCTGAGTTCATCTATGAGAAATGCCACTTCACTCGTGGATATATTCCTTTCAATGCAATCAACCCTGCTCAGATCGACGCTGCAGCTGAGATCATCAACAAGGCAGAGAAGCCACTTGCTTTGGTTGGACAGGGTGTTATCCTTGCCAACGCAGAGTCTGAATTGAAGGCATTCTTGGAGAAGGCTGATATTCCAGCTGGCAACACACTTCTTGGTCTATCCGCACTTTCTTCAGATCATCGTCTAAACAAGGGTATGCTTGGTATGCACGGTAATGTCGGGCCAAACATCAAGACTAACGAGGCTGACGTAATCATCGCCATCGGTATGCGTTTCGACGACCGTGTGACTGGAGATTTGAAGACATACGCTAAGCAGGCTAAGATCGTTCACTTGGATATTGACACAGCAGAGCTTGACAAGAACGTAAAGGCGACAGCAAAAGTTCTTGGCGACGTTAAGGCCTCTCTACCAGAGTTGACACTTAAACTTAAAGAGGCTAAGCACACTAAGTGGATCGAGAGTTTCAAGGAGCACGAGGAAAAAGAGAATGATAAAGTCATCACTCCAGAGGTTCATCCAACTGAAGGTCCATTGAAGATGGGTGAGGTTGTACGTAAGATCTCTGAGGCGACAAACAACGAAGCGGTGCTTGTTACAGACGTAGGTCAGAACCAGATTATGGCGGCTCGCTACTTCAAATACACAAAATCACGCAGTGTTGTGACAAGTGGTGGTCTTGGAACAATGGGATTTGGTATTCCAGCTGCAATCGGAGCCAAGATTGGAGCACCAAAGCGTACAGTATGTATGTTTGCTGGCGACGGTGGATTCCAGATGACTATCCAGGAGTTAGGAACAATCATGGAGAAGCAGATCGGCGTCAAGATGATCATTCTTAACAACAACTACCTTGGAATGGTACGTCAGTGGCAGGAGTTGTTCTTCAAGGAGAGATACTCGTCTACTCCAATGATGAATCCAAAGTTCAATGCCATCGCAGACGCTTACGGAATCAAGAACAAAGAAGTCAGCACACGTGAGGATCTAGACGCAGCAATCAAAGAGATGTTTGCAAATGACAAACCTTACCTATTGATCGCAAACTGCGAGGAAAAGGGAATGGTTTATCCGATGGTTCCAGCAGGTGAAACTGTTACAAACATTCTTTTGGGATAAGAATAATTACCGTAGAGACGGGGTGCACCCCGTCTCTACATAATTAGATATAATTATGGCAGATAATTTTAAGGCAACGCAATGCGGCAAGGATTGTCAGAAATGCAATCCAGCAGAGTGTACAGATGGAAAGAAACTGTTCACAGTGACAGTATTCTCTGAGAATCAGGTTGGCTTGCTAAACCAGATTTCCATCATCTTCACACGTCGTCGTCTAAACATCGAGAGTTTGAGTGTATCACAGTCAGCTCTACCAGGAATACATAAGTTTACTATCACTACAATCACAGATGAGGATACAATTGAGAAAGTAGTGAAGCAGATCGACAAGAGAATCGACATCATCAAGAGTTTCTACAATGACGATTCCGACCTTGTATATCAGGAGATCGCGATGTACAAGATCGCCACACAGGATTTCATCAATCTTGAGGGCACAGAAGAGTTGATCAGAAAGTACAACATCCGTATTCTTGAGATTAACGAGACATGTGTCATCTTCGAGAAGACTGGTCACACAGATGAGACACAAGGATTGTTTGAGGAGTTGAGTCAGAAGCTACAGGTGCTTCAGTTCATCCGTTCAGGACGTGTGGCAATCACAAAGTCGAAGATCGAGCGTTTGAGCGACATGTTGGCCAAGATCGAGACACACAAGATGATGTATGAGTAAAAACAAAATCATATCAATAAAAAATCCCGCATTTTTATGCGGGATTTTTTTGTTTTATTCCAACAACCATTCGACGATATTTTTATGAATTATACCGTCTCTACTTAAATCAAAATCGTCTAAAGACAAAACATATTTAGGATAATTATCTTTTATAGCTTTTAGAGAGCCAAATTCTCGATCTATCGTATCTTCACCGGCTAATAAATATGTTACTTGAAAATAAACTATCTCTCCATTTTTTGTCGCACAGAAGTCAACCTCTTTTGTCCCTATACATCCTATCTTAACATTGTATCCTCGTCGCTGAAGTTCAACACATACAATGTTTTCTAGTATTTGATTAATATCACGCTGATTATTGCCATAAATGGCTTGACGCAATCCATGATCTATTAGATAAATCTTATTCTGAGACGACAACAATTCCTTACCAATAATATTTTGTCTCTGAATCATGTTTACAAGATAAACAGATTTACAGAAATCGATATAATTATATAGAGTCTCAGTTGATAACTTGCGATTCTCATTTTTCAAATACTTAATAACAGAGGTAGCA
>JAZUIF010000132.1:0-11195 GCA_045642085.1 Paludibacteraceae bacterium
ATTCATGAGAAAATTCGTGGTTGATTCATGAGAATTCATGTTTCATCAAAATTCAGATGGTTTTCATGTCGACAATAATTCGTGAGAAAATTCGTGGTTGATTCATAGTTAATCTGATTTAGAAATCAAAATATTTCAAAAAACTTCTTCAGATTTCAAAATTCAGTTCATATATATGTTATGCGTCATAAAACATTCTTTTTTAGAACAAAATACTTTGATAATTGATAAATTTGAAATGTATGAATGTCTAACCAAAATAATTTAGGTATGGAAAGATTTATGACAGCTCAAGAGATTTGGGACACATTTGTCCGTCTCAGCAATTCACAAGAGTCGTTTGCAAGACTTTGTGACAGTATTTTGAACAGCGGCGAAAAAGATGCGGTGCTTGAGGAACTTGCAGGCAACAACATCAAAGATGCCAATGCATTAGTCCGACTATTCGAGTGATAAGTAATCACATAAGATGATCTAAATATATAGCGACGCTGCTGGTTAGCAACGTCGCTATTTTTATTTGGCTTTTAACAATCCTCAATTTTAGTGCAACAATACTCTGGTTCCGACTTTTGGCTCACCGGATATCTTCTTATTATGTCTTTTCAGCTGCTCAAGCTGTATTCCATAATATTGTGAAATCGAATGCATTGTCTCTCCTGGTTCAACTACATGATAATCTAATGCTCTGTAACTTCTGCGTTTACGCTTCAAGAACACATATTCGCCGACTTTCAGCGTATAGTTTGACGGATAATCATTCAACTCTTTTATCTTCTCCACAGATAATTCATACTTCTTCGACAACGAATAGAAAGTGTCTCCTGGCTTAACTTTGATACATCTTACACCATTGATCTCCACACGGTTGTCTCCCTTTCGGATATCCACATTGTCTGCTTTCTTATCCTTTTCTGGATTTACCTCTTCCCCACGCTCTCTGCGTCTATCATTATCCGGAACTACATTATTCTTCTTTCCATCATCTTTCTTGCTGTTATCCTGATAATTAGCGTCGTCATAAACATATAGTTTATTCTGCTCAATCACCTCAATAAGCAATGAAGGATACTTAGGATTTGTGGCGTAACCACATTTCTTCAAACCATTCGCCCACCCTTTGTAATCTGTGATTTTCAACTTGAAAAGTGGCGCATAATGAGCTCTTTGCAAAAAAAGTGAATGGTCGACAAAACTCTCAGAAGCATTCGCATAGACTCTGAAGCAATCACGTCTCTTGTCGTCCTTCTTATAGTATGTTTTACCTTTATAATCGTTTGTACACTTGATTCCGAAATGGTTGTTGGCTTTGGTAGCTAGGTCACTCCTACCGCTTCCACTCTCCAAAATTCCCTGTGCCAACGTAATACTTGCAGGAATCTTGTATTGCTTCATCTGCTCTATTGCTGTCTGCTTGTATTTGGCAATATAAGCATCTGTTTCAGCCGATTTATAGCTCACTGCCGATGCAATATTGAGCATAAACGCTGAGATGATAGATAATAGAAATTTGTTCTTCATGGTATATTGATAGTAAAAATAAAGGCTGTCAAAGAGAAAACCTTGACAGCCTCATTTTATTCAAAGTTAAGAATCAACAGTTCTTTCATTATTAACTATTAATTATTAACTATTATTTAATCATTACTCAAAAGCACCCATTCTTAGCATGCTAACTTCCTTCTCAGTAAGGAATCTCCACTCGCCTCTCTTCAAGCCCTTCTTAGTAAGACCTGCGAAGAATACACGGTCAAGACGCATAACACGGTAGCCAAGTTTGTCGAAGATACGACGAACGATACGGTTTCTTCCTGAGTGGATCTCGATACCAACCTTCTTGTGGTCTGCATCGTCTACGAAGCTGATCTCATCTGGTTTGATAGGACCATCCTCCAAATCAACACCAGCAGCGATTGTAGCCAAATCCTCATCTGTAAGCTCCTTGTTAAGAGTTACCTGATAGATCTTCTTCTTGTTGTACATTGGGTGAGTCAACTTAGAAGCCAAGTCACCGTCGTTAGTCAATAGAAGAACACCTGTTGTTGGCTTATCAAGACGTCCTACTGGGTAGATACGCTCCTTACAAGCTCTCTCTACAAGCTTCATTACAGTTAGCTTAGCGTTTGGATCATCTGTTGATGTAACGCAACCCTTTGGCTTATTCAAAAGGATGTAAACCAACTTATCTGGAGCAACTAGCTGATCGCCGATCAACACCTTGTCGCCACGCTTGATCTTTGTTCCCAACTCTGTAATTGGTGTACCGTTTACAGATACTGCACCTGCCTGGATCAACTCGTCAGCCTCACGACGTGAGCAAACTCCTGCGTTAGCAAGATACTTGTTCAAACGGATATCTTCATTTGGATCCACCATTACAGATTTGTACTCAATCTGACGATGTCCGTTGTTGCCCTGCTTGCGATTCTGCTGTGGACGTCCTCCACCACGGTTGTTGTTGAATCCACCACGGTTGTTGTTGTAACCGCCGCGATTGTTGTTGTAGCCACCGCGATTATTGTTGTAACCACCGCGATTATTGTTGTAGCCACCACGGTTATTATTGTAGCCACGATTGTTGTAGCCGCCTTCACCGTTGTTGTTGTAACCGCCTTCGCCGTTGTTATCACGGTTGTAGCCACCATTGTAACCACCCTCTCCGTTGTCACGGTTGTTGTAGCCACGGTTGTTGTTATAACCACGATTGTTGTTATAACCACCACGATTATTGTTGTAGCCACCACGATTGTTGTTATAACCACCACGGTTATTGTTGTAGCCACCCTCTCCATTGTTGTAACCGCCTTCACCGTTGTTGTCACGATTGTAGCCACGGTTATTGTAGCCACCTTCGTTGTTGTAACCACGGTTGTAGCCACCTCTGTTCTGCTCGCCTACTGGAACGCGTGTATCACCTACTCTTCTTCTTGGTGCACGCTTCAAATGGTTGTCTGCAGTGAAATTAGGGTTAAAACTTCTTCTTTCACGCTGCTCTGCACCGGAATTTCTCTCGAAATCTTGCTGCATGTCGTCATCAAATGGTTTCATTTGTTCAAACTTTAAATTAATACTGTCCTTTTATTTGTTAATTATGGGGTTTACTATGGAGTAGCAACCGCTACCCCGATAGTAAATTTTTTCTTTTTAGTTTTTCTCTTCTGTTGTTTCGTCGATCAATCTGATCTTCTCCAACAATAGATTTCTCTCATCTTTCAACTTAGCAATCTTCTTCTTCATGCCATCAAGCAATGGAGATGAAGCATCTTTAGAAGACTTTGAGAAGAATCCGATATTATTCTCTGCTGTGGCAATCTCTGAAGTAAAGTTTTCTACCAACTTCTGCAATCTCTTGCGCTCGTTGTTAACCTTTGCCATACCTTGACTTGCCAAAGTCTCAATATTTGTCTTGAAGAAATCCAATCTATTGATACTGCGGTCTTTGTTCAACTTGTCGAACACCTCATCAATTGTAGCCTTGTATTTCTTGTAGATATTGTCTTTCTCTTTGAAAGGTACATGACCGATTGAGTTCCACTCTGCCAAAAGCTTCTTGAAATCTGCAAACGCATTATCATTTCCATCAATCTGAAGACCCTTGATTCTTTCAATCAATTCTTTCTTCTTCTCCAAATTAACAGTCTCTTCTGACTTTCTGCTTGCAAAATCAGCTTCTTTCTGCTCAAAGAAATAGTCACATGCTGCTAGGAATCTCTTCCATACGGTGTCGGAATTCTTGCGTGGAACAGGACCAATTGTCTTCCATTCCTTCTGGATCTCAACAAACTTATTTGTTGTCTCTTTCCAGTCTTTGCTATCCTTCAACGACTCAGCTGTCTCACACAACGCGATCTTCTTCTTCAAGTTTTCAGTCTGAATCTCTTTCATCTTCTTGTAGAAATCGTTCTTTGCGACAAAGAACTTATCACAAGCAGCTCTGAATCTCTCGTAAATCTTATCGTTATCTTTCTTTGGTGCGAAACCGATCTTTCTCCACTCCTCCTGCTTAGCGACAACAAAATCTGTCACTTTCTGCCAGCAATCAAAGCTATCTTCGTTTTCTACCTTTACATTTTCAACTTCCTCACAAAGCTTTGTCTTTTCAACCAAATTCTGCTCTTCTTTAGCATGAATCTGCTCAAAATGCTCTCTGTGCTTCTTGTTTACAACTGCAGTAGCCTCTTTGAATCTCTCCCAAAGCTCCTCGCGTCTTTCACGAGCAACTGGTCCAATCTCCTTCCATCTCTCGTGGTAGTACTGCAATTTTCTGAATGAATCGACAACATCCTTACTCTCAGCTAGACTCTCTGCAAGTTCACAAATAGAAATCTTCTCCTCCAAATTCTTGCGGAAATCTAGATCTCTCAACTCGTTAGCCGCGCTCAACGAATCGTAGAATGTCTCAATCCAAAGTTTATAGTTGCCATTAACCTCGTCAGCTTTTGCCTGAGGCACAGCACCAATATTTTTCCACTCATTCTGAATCTCACGACAAGCGTTGAAATCCTGACGCGCATCCTGAGAATTCTGAGCTAAATCTTTCAATTTCTCAATTAGAGCAAGTTTGGCCTTTAGATTCTTCTCCATCTCAGCCTCCTTAGCTGCCTGCTCCTCTTTCTTTCTACGCTGGTATACAACATAGACCGACTTAAATTCGTCAGCAGGTAACTCTACAGGCTCAGCGTTTTCTCCGTCTTCAGCCTGCTCTCCTCTAATCTTATCTATATTTTGATTGTAACTTTTGTAGTAGCAACTCTTAATATCTTCAATATCTCTCTTGATAGCACTAACACTACCCTTGCATTCTGTTATCAAAGTGCGAGCCTTCTCTACTAGCTCTGCCTCACTAAATGAAGAATAATCAACAGCTTCCTGCTCCTCTGCGTCTGTCATAACAGCCTCATTTTCAGCAACTAAATTATCTAACGCTACAGTCTCCTGTGCATTTTCAGGCTGTGTAAGAGTCTCTTTTTCTTCAAGTGTACTCATTCAAATTCCTTTTACTATTTTTCAAAAACAATGCAAATATAACTAAATTATCAAACTAACAACACCAAAGACCGAAAAAAATTAGTACAATACATCATATTCTGAAACCAATTCATTATCTGCCTTATCTACATTAAAAAATGAATTCTGATTGTAAGGCGAATGGAAATCCTTTTCCTCCCCACTCTGATAATATACTAAGGAATCTCCATTCTCAAACTTAATCTTGATTCCATTGGGATAACGGGATTTCATGATCCAGGATATATCTTCAGGATAAATATACCCAAGACCTCCATCTTTTAGCAAAAGTACCCTCTCCCCACTTCTCAAAGTGGCACTTCTTCCTCTATGCCTATAGTAATATAATGAATCATCCAAAATATCCATATCTAAAGTGTCGATATCAACATTAAATGTATCAAGATTCTCTATAGCACTGAAAGTGATTGTCTGCGACGTCGTATTCTTTATGTAAACTTCATAATTATAATATGGATCACAACTTGACATTGTGATTATAGCAACAACTACTGTCGCTAATTTTATTAACGTTCTATTGAATTTATTTTTTGCTTTCTCCATGATAATTACCTTTTTCATTCTACAACGTTGTTTTCTACAGAGTTTTGTTCAGAAGTCTTCCTTCCCTTAAAAATGTGTCTGACTCCGTATTGGAAAATTCCTTGTGCTCCATGTCCAAATTCAATATTACCTCTCCAATATGGACCTCCAACCTCAATAGCTACCGGTGAAATCTGGTAATACAAGTTAGCACTATTCGTTGTAGGTACATTTGGCAAAACAAAATCTCTCTTTTCAAAATTGAAACGACCTCCAATCGCTCCTTTACTATACATGGCTACATGTCTTTTCTTAAACCAATAAATAGTCACCTCTGGCATAACATACAATATATGTCTTTTCAGGATTCCATATCTATATTCTGCCGACCATTGTGTATATGTGTTCCCAAAAGGAGTTGTCTGCTCTCCAACAGACTTGATGACAGTTGCCTCCTGAAACATCCTATGCCTTTCGTAACCCATACACAAACCAACCCCAATATGTTTATATATTGAGCAATCGTACTGAAAATTAAATACAAATGGTGCAGAACAATGCAAGTGTTCATCAGTATATAAATATGTTCCGTGATCTCGTGGACCTGGAAATACATACTCTTGATGCTTTAATTGGTTTTCTTTCTGTTGTTGGTAAGCACGACTTACAAAACCAAAAGTATATGATATTCGATGCTCCATCTGAGCAAAACTGCTAAATGCAGTACCTAGGCAACAAACTACACCAAAAATTATTTTTTTCATTGATTACTAACAAATTAAAAGATTCTTCTTATTTTGAATGAAGAACCTATTATATCTTTTATTCGCATTTCAGCGACAAAAATACTTTTTTTAATAATATAAGCAAAGGAATATGGGCATAGCTTTATTTGTGAAACTTGATTTTTTTCTATAGATTTGTATTTCGATTCTTTGATACAACTTAAAACAAACAAATGACAACTGAAGATTTGAAGAGATATTGGAATATCTTTTTGGTTGAGCTTAAGAAATATTGGTCAATGTTTATGGTTAAATTCAATCAATATTGGCCAATTCTTAAGGGAAAAGTCAAAAATTATTGGGATATCATTAAGGAAAAGAGCAATAAGTTTTGGCCATCAATAAAAGAGACTTTCAAGAAGAAATGGTATGTTATAGTCCTAATTGCTATTGTAGCTCCATTACTATTGATTTTCCTATTTTTTAAAGCGGTTGAAGTCAACTTCCTTTGGCTTTTTGGCGACTCTCCTTCTACGGAGGTTCTTGCCGACCCAAATACAGTCGAGGCTTCTGAAATCTATAGCGACGACGGTGTGCTTATCGGTAAGTATTTCACTGAAAACCGTTCTTCCGTCGGAATCTTTGATATTTCAGATGAGTTGTTGATCACTCTTGTCCACACTGAAGATGAACGTTTCTTCGAGCATCACGGTGTCGACTACTCTGCCCTGCTCGGTGCTTTCAAAGATGCGTTGCTTGGTAACGCTCGTGGTGCGAGCACTATCACTCAGCAGCTGGTGAAGAATAAGTTTAAGATGCGTACCACTTATAATAATGGCCCACTTTGTAAGGTGCCGGGCATCAGAACATTGATTATCAAGGTCAAAGAGTGGAACGCAGCCCAACAGATTGAGGACAGATTTGAGAAATTGGAGATTTTGAAGATGTATCTTAATACTGTCTACTTTGGTTCGAATGCTTACGGAATCAAGGCCGCAGCTAAAACGTACTTCAACACAACTCCAGACAAGTTGAATTACGAACAGTCGGCCTGTATCATTGGTTTGCTAAAGGCTACTACTTATTATAATCCTGTCAGAAATCCAGAGAATAATGAGCGTCGTCGCAGAATTATCCTCAATAATCTTGTTTCACACAAAATGCTTACTCAACATGAGTGTGATTCTATCTTGGCTATTCCTTTCACATTGAATTTCAAATCAGAATCGAATCTCGACGGAATGGCTCTATACTTCCGTGATGCTGTGAGCAATGAGCTTCAGGAATGGTGTGATGCTAACAATGTCAATCTCTACACTGACGGATTAAAGATCTATACTTCCATCGACTCTCGTATGCAGCGTTATGCAGAGCAGGCAGTTACAAAGCAAATGACTGAGAACCAGAAGCGTTTCTTCAAAAACTGGGGAAAAGAGAATCCTTGGCGCGACAGAAACAAGAAAGAATTGACTACTTTTATCGATGAGACAATCCGCAAAACAGCTTGCTATAAAGCTCTTTCAAAGAAATACAAAGGCAATAATGATTCAATCTATGCGAATCTGAATAAGCCTCATAAGATGAAGATTTTCAGCTACAAATCAGGCATTAAAGATACTGTGATGAGCAGTCTCGACTCTCTACGCCATATGGTGAAATTCCTTCACTGTGGTTTTGTGGCTATCGAGCCTCAGACTGGCTTGGTTAAGGCGTGGGTCGGCGATGTCGACTACAACTATTGGCAGTATGACAAGGTGGTAGCAAAACGTCAGCCTGGATCGACATTCAAACTGTTTGTTTATGGTCAGGCTATCCGCAGTGGAATGTCGCCATGCGATATACGCACCGACTCTGCCACTACATGGATGACTGAAGAAAATGGCAAACCTGTAGCATGGACTCCACAGAATGCTAATGGAGTCTACTCTGGTGAAAGGTTGACTTTGAAAACAGCTATGGCTCGCTCAATCAACAGTATAGCAGTCCAGCTCAATAAGGAGCTTGGACCTCAGAGTGTTGTCGACTTGGCACATAAGATGGGAGTCGCCAGCCCTATACGCCCTATTCCATCAATCTGTTTGGGTACAGAGGATGTGTCGCTATTAGAGATGGTGTCGGCCTACTCCACTATTCCAAATGAGGGAGTTCACATGAAGCCAAGAATCGTCACTCGCATCGAGGATAAGAACGGCAATGTCATCTATGAGAATAAAGCAGAAGGAGAGAAAGTGCTTGAATACGAAGAGGCTTTCTTGATTAGAGAGATGCTACGTGAAGGATTGGCTGACGAACATGGCACATCACGTAGACTATGGAATTATAATATTCATGGGGCGACAGACTTCGGAGGTAAGACTGGAAGTACATCTAACTATTCCGACGCTTGGTATATGGGAATCTCTCCAAAACTTGTGGCTGGAGCCTGGGTGGGAGGCGAATACCGTTGCATCCATTTCAAGAACGGAGAGATGGGACAAGGTAGTGCATCGGCATTGCCAGTCTTCGGTGAATTCATGCAAAAAGTGTTGAACGACAAGAAATTGACTAAATACCGTGGCAGATTCGGTGAACCAAAACAAGCTATCTCCCGTACTTACGACTGCACTAAAGTCTTGGAGGAGCTTGAACAGGAGGAAGAATACGAATCTGATAAAGCTGGTGGATTATTCCGTCGTTTGTTTGGACGCGATAAGCAAGATGATGTAATAAAGACATCGAAAGACAAACAAGTTTCAGTAAAGAGTCGCAAGGAATTGCGTCAGGAGAGACGTGAAGAAAGACGAGAAGAGAGAAAACGAAGAAGACGCTGGTAAAATTCTAAATTAAATATGCAAAATTAAACGGGACAGTTTTCGTCCCGTTTTTTGTTTTAAATAACACGAAACCCTTTGAAATATGGTATTTTTCGCCAAAATGTTAAGCCTTAAAGATTTTATGTTTACCCCAAAATAACCTACGTTAAAACCTTCTGGTAAAAATGTGAATAAGCGAAAATAACAGTTTCATACATTTGCATCAGTATTCGAAACTTAAAACTAACATAACATGAGACACTTTACTAATGTACTAAAGACAGCTGCTTTTGCTGCTTCTTTATTCTTAGCAAATAACGCATTCGCAGCAAACTTGTCAGGCAAGTCGGCTTCAGAACTTGCTAAGATGATTCGTGTGGGTTGGAATCTAGGTAACTCACTTGATGCTACAGGTCAGGGAGCTAACGCAGAGACTAGTTGGGGAAATCCTCGCACTACTAAGGAGATGTTCAACAAAGTTAAAGAAGCTGGTTTCAACGCAGTCCGAATCCCAGTCTCTTGGAGTACACACGTTTCTAATAACGGTCAGTACCAATATGCTATAGACGGACAGTGGATGGCGAGAGTAAAAGAGGTGGTCAACTACGCTTATGATAATGGCATGTTCGTGATCATCAATATCCATCACGACAATGATCAGTGGCACATGTTCCCTTCCAACCAGTATCTTAACCAGTCTAAGAAATATGTTTCTGATATCTGGACTCAGGTGGCTAAGGAGTTTGCCGACTATGATCAGCACTTGATCTTTGAGACTATCAATGAGCCTCGCGTCGTTGGTGATGCGAATGAGTGGTGGTTCGTGCCAGACAGCCCTACTCCAAGCGTAGCCGAAGCTATCCAGTGTATCAACCAGATCAATCAGGCTGCTGTTGACGCTATCCGTAACGTCGGAGGAAATAATATGGATAGATTGGTAGGTTGTCCTGGTTACGTGGGTTCTATCGATGGTGTCACAACAAGCAATTTCAAAGCACCTAACGATAAGGCACAGAACAGACTTTGGATTTCTGTCCACGCCTACACTCCATACGATTTCTGTATGAACCCAGAAAAGCCTAGCCACGCTTGGAATCAGCAGTTCTACTACGATATCCAGTGGCTTTACAACTCAATTAGAGATAAGGTAATGTCGAAGGGCTACCCTGTTTATATCGGTGAGACTTCATCTTCTAATTATCATAACGTAGAGGATCGTAAACAATGGGAAAGGTGCTTCTTTGGTTTCTCTAAAGACTACGGCGTTCCTTGTTTCTTGTGGGATAACAACCAGGAGTTCAACCAAACAGATGGAGCTGAAAGCCACGGATATTTGAACCGTAACTCTCTTCAGTGGTATGAGCCATCTCTAATCCAGACAATCATGGAGACTTTAGGTTGGGACCCTACTTCAGTAAACGATGAAATTGCAAACGAGTGGAGCATTTATGCTGAAGGTAAGACAATACGTATCCAGTCGAATGTTGAGATTAAGAACGTAGACGTTGTTGCTATCAACGGAAATAAAATTGCCAGCGTTGTAGCTAATGGAAATGAGTGTTCAGTCGACGTGAACCACAACGGTGTTTACATTGTTGTGATCAACACAGAAGCTGGTACATCAGTGAAGAAAACAATTGTCAAATAAATCTATACACAAACCTTACTACAGCGAGGGTGTATCAAAACTAAGAAAGTTGCGATATACTCTCTTTTTAACTCTTTGAGACTTGAATGGATATTTGAAAATCGAAAAAATCAAAAATTGACTTAAATATTAGATTCTCACGAGTTGAAAATTTCATAAAATAAAAAAATCGGTCTAAAACGGGTCTATATCTACCGTTTTAGGCCGATTTCCTCATTATCGAGCACATTTTCTTTAGGTTGAAGGCAATAGCGAAGAAGGCAAAGTCCATTTTGACCTTGTCCAAACCGAAGTGGCGGAATCGTTTGTAGCCCATATTGTATTTCATCTGTCCAAAACCCGCCTCTGGCTCTATGCATCGTCGTCCTCGGTGCTTTACGCCATCCTCAGACAAGAGCCTTTCGCACGCTTTCCGTCGGTATTCCTTCATCTTGTGGTTCACCTCGATCACTCTGTCGCTCTTCCCCTTGTGGCAGCTTC
>JAZUIF010000133.1:0-2839 GCA_045642085.1 Paludibacteraceae bacterium
AGCAGGTAGTGTAGATATTGACCGTCAAGATTTCTATGTCGAGACAAAGAACAACCAGCTCAACTTCCTTCAGCACATGATGGTGATGCTCAAGAATACGGGACGTGCAGCTGTGGTGCTTCCTGATAATGTGCTGTTTGAGGGTGGTGCTGGCGAGACCATCCGTAAGGAGTTGCTCCGCCACTTTAACCTCCATACCATCCTTCGCCTCCCTACGGGTATCTTTTACGCCAACGGTGTGAAGGCGAATGTCCTTTTCTTTACCAAAGGAACACCAACCAAGGAGGTTTGGTTCTATGACTATCGTTCTGGCGTGAAGCATACCTTGGCTACCAAGGTGATGCAAAGGCAACATTTGGACGATTTCGTGGCTTGCTACAATGCGCAAGACATCAATGCAAGAAAGGAGACCTACGATGCGGAGAGCAATCCGAATGGCAGGTGGAGAAAGTATAGCGTTGAGGAGATTCTGCAAAGAGACAAGACCAGCCTCGACATCACCTGGATTCGTAGCACTTCGGATGATGATGATTTGACTTTGAATGAATTGGTTTCGACGATCAATGATAAAGCCCAGGGAATGATGGAGGCAGTGGCTAAATTGAATGAGTTGTTGAAGGGAATCGGAGAATAGGGACGCTGAAAAAAAATAGAAAAGATGATGTCAACCGAAATAGAAAAACTCACGAATTTACCTGCATCGGCGGATCTGACTGCCGATGTTCGCTCTATCTTGCAAGAAGCGCGAAAGATAGTTGTTCGTAGTACTAATACCGCTATGACAGCCGCCTATTGGCTTATTGGCAAGCGTATAGTAGAGGAGGAGCAACATGGAGAAGATAGAGCCGCTTACGGAGAGTCTATACTAAAGAATCTCTCTAAAGAATTGACGGCAGAATTTGGTAACGGATTCTCGTATGCCAACCTAAAAAACATGCGTCAATTCTATAAAACATACTCAGATCAAATTGGCTACACACTGTCTAGCCAATTGTCGTGGAGCCATAATTGTTTGATTATGAGGGTGTCCGACCCAAAGGCTCGTGAATGGTATTTGCGGGAGGCAGCACGAGAGCAGTGGAGTGTTCGTCAGCTGGAGCGTAATATAAACTCTTTCTATTACCAGCGTCAATTAGAGTCAGGTCTTGTGGAAAATGAAAAGGATACACAGTGTGTACCCAATTCAAATTCCATTGATCCTCGACAGTTTGTGAAGGATCCTTATGTATTAGAGTTTGTAGGACTTCCAGCATATCCAAATCACAAGGAGAAGGAATTGGAAGATACACTGATAGATAAGATGCAAGATTTCCTACTTGAATTGGGGAAAGGATTCTCGTTCATCAAACGTCAGTACCGTATCAGTACAGAGACAAGTCATTTCTATATTGATCTCGTATTTTACAACTACATACTCAAATGCTTCGTCTTGATAGATTTGAAAGCAGCTAAACTGACACATCAAGATGTGGGCCAGATGGATATGTATATACGAATGTTCGATGATATAAAGAAAGGTCCAGATGATAATCCAACCATAGGCATTCTGTTGTGTGCAGACAAAGATGAGACTGTTGTGAAATACTCAGTGCTTAACGATTCCAGGCAGATTTTTGCCAGTAAATATCTCCCTTATTTGCCGACAGAAGAAGAGTTGCGTCGTGAATTGGAGAACACAGGTCGTATCGAAATTGAAAAATAAACTAAAAGGAGTGAGTGTTTGATATACAATTAGTTGAGAATGGATCAGCAGAAAGTTTCGATACGATTCTATAAAGACCGCGAGGTGCGTGCTATATGGGACGAGGAGAGCCAGAAATGGTTTTTCTCCGTGCTTGATGTGATTGCTGCTATCAACGAGCAAGACGACTATACCAAGACACGCAACTACTGGAAGTTCCTTAAAACCAAGCTGAAGAAGGAGAATAGTGAACTGGTTAGTGCCACTAACCAGTTAAAACTTCTTGCTCCTGATGGTAAGAGACGACTTACAGATACGCTGGATGCCGATGGTGTGAACTTGCTTGCCAGATCCATCCCTAACGCCAAGGCGATGGCGTTTCTGGATTGGCTTACCTTTAGTGACAATACCATTGACGGGCAGAGCAAGCGAAAGGCCTACGAACTGTTTGAAAGCAGTTTGCTCGACACCATCCCGGTAGGGAAAGTTAAAGGGCTTCAGCAGATTCATTCCTACTTGTTTGGCGGTTTGTATGACTTTGCAGGAGAGATACGCACCAAAAACATTTCAAAAGGTGGTTTCACATTTTGTCTTGCGCAGTATCTACCCAAACAACTGGAAATGATAGAGAATATGCCAGAGACTACGATTGAGGAGGTTTTCGACAAGTATGTGGAGATGAATGTCGCGCATCCCTTTATGGAGGGCAATGGCAGAAGCACTCGTATTTGGTTAGACCTTATATTGAAAGAGCGACACGGTAAATGTGTCGATTGGAGCAGGATCAACAAGAATGATTATTTGGCCGCAATGACACAAAGCGTCGGTGATGCCACAAGGATCAAAGATTTGCTATGCGGTGCATTGACCGATAAAATCCACGACAGAGAGATGTTTATGAAAGGCATAGATTATTCATATTATTACGAACAACCCGAATAACAGATATGAATACAAAGAAGTTAAAACAGTTGGTGCTCGACCTTGCCATCCATGGCAAATTGGTGCCGCAAGATCCTAACGATGAGCCTGCCAGCGAGTTGTTGAAACGCATTCAGGCGGACGTAGAGACGCACGGTCTGGTATGAACCCCAAAAGTTGGACAAAGTTAATCTTTATTTGAATTCATTAATCTGTATTTAACCGGACTTATTCCTA
>JAZUIF010000134.1:0-10671 GCA_045642085.1 Paludibacteraceae bacterium
CTTGAATGCCTGAAATTCTTTTATGAAGATGCTCCAGACCTTCATATAGCTGTGGCAGGCTCTCTGCTTGGCATATCTCTTCATCAGGGCAATTCATTTCCCGTAGGTAAAGTGGATATGATTCGTATTTTCCCGATGAATTTCGAAGAATTTTTGATTGCCAACAAACAGGAAAGACTCGTAGATATTCTAAACGGAAAAGATTATGATTCAATAAATACACTGAAGGACACTTACGAAAAATTCCTCCGCCAATACTACTTTGTCGGTGGAATGCCGGCTGCCGTACTAGCTTATGTTGAGAAAGAAGGTCTTCAAGAAGTTCGCTCTATTCAGACTCAAATTTTGTTTGACTATTCAAGAGATTTCTCTAAGCATGTCTCAAAAACGGATATTCCAAGAGTCAATATGGTTTGGCAAGGCATCCCGGCTCAACTTTTTAAGGAGAATAAGAAATTCATCTATGGTGTACTGAAAGAAGGCGGTCGCGCAAAAGAATTCGAGATGGCTATCCAATGGCTTGTGGATGCGGGACTTGTATATAAAGTTAACAGATGCAAAGCAATCAAAATGCCGTTGAAAGCATACGAGGATTTCTCTGCTTTCAAGTTGTTTTTGTGTGATTGTGGATTGCTTGGAGCTCTGGCAGAAATCCCTGCTTCACAGATGTTGGTAAGTGACGACGCAATAAAAGAGTACAAAGGAGGTTTCACAGAACAATATGTGCTTCAACAGATGGTGAGCCGTGATGAGGGTTCGATTTATTATCACATTGCGGAAAACTCACGACTCGAAATTGACTTTTTAGTACAGAAAGAGGGTAAACCTGTCCCTATCGAAGTAAAAGCAGAAGGTAATGTACGAGCCAACTCGTTATCTGAATTTCTAAAAAATAATCCCGAAATACGTGGCATAAGATATTCTATGCTACCTTATATCCAGCAAGAACATTTCGACAACCTGCCTCTTTGGGCAATTCAATAACGAAATACGAACCGTGGACACGGTTCTCCTAAATAGGACATGGTTGGCAGAGCGTCGCAGACGGTCTGCCTACCGTGGTCGGATTTGTAGAAAAAAATGTGGTATCCTATTGTTTTATCGACAAGAAAAACATTATCTTTGTATGTAATCTATTGAAAGTCATTCTATAACAACTGGTATTTAGGGCTATGCGTAATTTCGACTACATAAAAGAGTTAGGACTCGATGAGCAGTTGTATAAGTTCTGCTCGGCAGCTGAGGAGACTCAGGTGGGTGATCCTGAATTGTCTGCCTTCAACGCCCGTCGTGCGTTGGAGTATATCGTGCGCTCGCTCTACACCATGAAAGGTATCGTGATTTCAGAGCGTACCTCTTTATTCCAGTTGATTGAGGATGAGTCATTCACCTCCTTCATTGGCGATGCAAAGGTATTGAAGGCTATTCATTACATCCGTAAGGTCGGCAATCACGGTGCTCACGCAATGACGGTCACTAAGCAGGAATCGTTTTTCTGTCTGCTTAATATCTATAATGTAGTCGGTGCTATCTTGCTTAAACTGCATGTTATCCCGTCGATCAAACCGTTTGATAAATCTCTCATACCAAATAAAGTTGGCATTCATATCGCTCCGCCTACTGAAATCAAGGTGAGCGAAGATGATGCGATTGTCAAGAAAGCCGACAAGGAGGCTGTCGAATCTACTACTCCCGTTGTGGAGATGGAGATGTCTGACCTGTCAGAAGCAGACACACGCAAACTATATATCGACTTGATGCTGAGAGAGGCTGGTTGGATTGTTCTAGAGAAAGAGGGATTGATTCAGCCACTAAAAGCATGCATTGAGATTGAAGTCGACGGAATGCCTACCGCAAGCAAAAAGGGCTATGCAGATTATGTACTGTTCGGTGGCAACGGCAAACCTCTTGCTGTGGTCGAGGCTAAACGCACGTCAAAATCACCAGACGCAGGTAAGCATCAGGCTGAACTCTATGCAGATTGCCTGGAGGCGAAGTATGGAGTACGCCCTGTAATCTATTATACCAACGGATTTGAAACTTATATCATAGACGGTCTTGGTTATCCACCACGTCGACTATACAGTTTCCATACTGCGGGCGACCTTGAACTGATGATTCAAAAGCGTAGCAGACACGATATAAATGATTTCAAGGTAAAAGACTATATCACAGACCGAGATTACCAGAAGATGGCAATCAAAGCGGTCTGTGAGCACTACAATAAGAAGCATAGACGTGGTTTGCTTGTGATGGCAACAGGAACAGGCAAGACACGTGTCGCAATATCATTGGTGGATATTCTTACTCGCAACGAGTGGGTAAAGAACGCATTGTTCCTTGCCGACCGAACATCATTGGTAAGCCAGGCACACAAAAACTTTGTTAAGTTGATGCCATCCACCACCACTTGCGTCTTGAGTGATGATAACGACCATGATTTGAATGCCCGTTTGACATTCTCCACATATCAGACAATGATAAACCATATCGACACAGAAGACAAAACCTTCTCTGTCGGCAGGTTTGATCTTATCATAATCGACGAGGCTCATCGTAGTATCTTCGGAAAATACGGAGCCATCTTCAACTATTTCGACAGTTTGCTGATTGGTTTGACAGCCACTCCAAGAGATGAGATCGACAAGAGCACCTACGAGATTTTCCAGATGGATAGTGGACAGCCCAACTTCGCCTACGAGCTTGGAGAGGCTGTGGCAGAAGGCTATCTTGTCAATTTCAACGGACTCATACGAGGTTCTAAAATCATGAACGAAGGAATCAAGTATGCAGACCTGTCGGATGATGAGAAAAAGCAGATGGAGAAAGTGTTCGCCTACGAAAGCATGAAAAAGGCTCTTGATTGCGAAAACACAAGAGATATCGAGTCGAACGAAATCTTCACCTACATCTTCAACGAAGACACTATCTCACAAGTGTTGCAAGACCTCATGAAAAACGGAATGAAGGTCAATAGCGGTGAGGAGATTGGAAAAACCATCATCTTCGCCTACAACCACCGTCACGCAGAGATGATCGTTGAGAAATTCAACAAGCTGTTTCCAGAATACGGTCCAGATTATTGCGCGTTGATTGACAACTACGTCACATACGCAGATGATCTTATTGATAAGTTTAGCGACAAGAAACAAGAGCCACAAATAGCCGTATCGGTGGATATGCTCGACACAGGCATCGACGTGCCAGAGGTAGTCAACCTTGTATTCTTCAAACGAATCCGAAGCAAAATCAAATACTTGCAGATGGTCGGACGAGGCACACGATTGTGCAAAGACCTATTCGGACCAGGCAAAGACAAAGAATGTTTCTACATTTTCGACTGGTGTGGCAACCTCAATTATTTCAGTGTACATGAAGGAGTTGAAGCCAAAGCCACAATATCGCTTACAGAGAGAATCTTCAATCTACGTTCAGAGATGGCATTCTATCTACAGGCACAGGAGTATCAGAACGATGCCTACACAAAATCTCTGCACGATGATATCAAGAAAGAGTTGCGTAGTGCAGTCGACATACTATCAGACGCACATATCTCCGTCAGAATGAAATGGGAGACAGTCTGCCATTTCCGTGAAGATAAGACATGGTTATGCCTATCAATGACCGATGTCGATTCCTTAAAGGACGACATCTCTCCACTTGTGCCGAAGAGCAAAGCGGACGACAGTGCCAAGAAATTCGACGTGCTGATGTTGGCTATCGAATTGGCATACCTTGTGGATGGATTAAAGAAAGTAGACAGGCAGAAGACATCTGTTCAGATGATAGCAAGCACGTTGCTCACCAAGAAAGCGACACTACCAGCTGTGTATAAGAAAACAGCGATCTTGAATGAAGTGTTGACTGATGTGGCGTGGGATAATGCCAATCTTCAGTGGTACGAGAAAGTGCGTGAAGAGATTCGAGACCTGTTGAAACTGCTGACTGAAGAAGGCAAATGGTTTGTTGTCAATATCGACGACGTGGTGACTAACGAAGGCGAGATGCAAGGAATCACACCATCGGTGACATACAAGCAGAAAGTGTTTGATTTCCTTGAAGAAAACAAAGACCTGCCAATCCTGACTAAAATCAAAAATATAGAGCCACTGACACCAAGCGACATCTCCGCATTGGAGAAGGTCCTATGGCAGGAGTTAGGCAGCAAGGAAGACTACGACAAATACACAAGCGGCAAATCGTGTGGACCGAATGTAGCGATCTTCATCCGAAGCATTATCGGTGTGGATATTCGTAAAGCATTAGAGAGATTCAGCGAATTGATATCTGTAGCAGAGCTTAACTACGAGCAAGAAGAGTTCTTGAAATCCATTCTAACTTATGTCTGTGAGAACGGAGATATCACAAAAGAAATCGTAGTCAACGAAGACCCATTCGCCTCATCATTGGAATCATTCGGTTCAGAGTATATGCTACCGCTTGCCAAGTATGTTGATTCAATACATAATGCAGTGATGGTGGGATAAAATTCATCACCCCACGATCTCCCCCTCGTCGACGTCTGCGAGAACCAACATCACAAAAGAAATCGTAGTGTATGAGGACAGGATTGGAAGACTTCGGTGCTGATTCTATTGAAAGATTATGTGACAAATAACAAAGGCGAGCGAAAAAAATCCGCTCGCCTTGTTTTTTATTTAATGAATCAATCTAAAGATTAACCTTTAAGCTGCTGAAGATACTGCTGAGCCTTACGCTCACCCTGCTGAGCTGCAGCCTGGAAACACTGAATAGCCTGGTTAACATCCTTAGGCATACCGTCTAGTCCATCAAGGAAGCACTCGCCCATGAAAGTCAAAGCAATAGGATAACCATTCTGTGCAGATTTGATCATCCACTCCATACCCTTCTCAGGATCCTTCTCTACGCCTCTACCCATCTGATAGATTGTAGACAAATAGTACATAGCCTCTGCATCGTCAAACTCATCAGCAGCATCTGTAAAGATTTCCACTGCTCTAGGAATGTCAGACAATCCACCCTTACCATAGTAATAGATCTGTGCCAATGGACCGTATGCTGGCTGGTAACCCTGCTCTACTGCCTTACCATACCACTCTGCTGCCATAGCGTAGCTCTGCTCAACAACGACTGCCTTGTGGTAGCAGTAACCCAAGTTGTGCTGAGCCGCTGCAATACCTGCCTCTGCTGCCTGAGATAGGAACGCTACAGCCTTCTCTATATTACGCTCTACACCCTTACCCTGCTGGTAACAGTTAGCGATCTCGTTCAACGCCTGTGGCTGACCCAACTCTGCTGACTTAACATACAACTCGAAAGCCTTTGCAGGATCCGCCTTGATACTGCCATATCCTCTATCGTAACAGCTTGCCAATCCAAAATAAGCGTTAGCATTATCCTGCTCCGCAGATTTGATCAACCAGTTGATAGACTCGTTTTTATTCTCAGCTACACCCTCGCCCATTCTATAGCAAGTGGCCACCTGGTACTGTGCGTCTGAATCACCCTACTCTGCAGCCTTCAAGAACCACTTGAATGCCAACTCAGGATTCTCCTCTACACCCTCACCTTCCTGATAACTGACAGCTAGATTATACTGAGCAATAACATCACCCTGCTCTGCAGCTTCCATCATTTCTTTGATTTCGTCGTTCGCCATTTTTTTTACTTTTTAATTTTATAATAGTGACTTAATGAGTAAAAACTACTCTTGTTAATTCTTAATCTGTAAATTAGAAGTATAGAATTACTGCTATGCACCTCATTGTTATGCAGCCTTGATCAACGCATCAATATTCATACTTTTTCACTAATTCGAGCAAAAATTAATTACAATGCAAACGTAATGTTTTTACAATTATCTGTCACCATTTTTTTCATAACAAATCTTAACACAAAATTAAAAAATGTTAAAACTGCATTTATTGGCATATTTAAGTGCCATCCTCACCCCACGATTTTCCACTCGTCGACGGTTCTTTTCTCAGATGAGATATTTATTCCACACTTCACTACTCGTCTGCCATTTGCCTGGTCAGCGTATGGAATAGCGTAACCTTTATCGTCTATCTGCTTCAAAGCCTCATCTGCCGACTTGTCGACTTTGATCTCCAACACATAGACGACGTCGGGACGATACATTACAATGTCAGCACGTCCTCTTATGCTTCGCACCTCAGTCTGGATATTGCGGTTGAAGAAGTTGAACATCAAAAAGATGATTGTCTGGTAGAATTTCTCGCACTTGGCTTTATCTTCCCAATCTTCCTTTGTCATCACATCGTATGGAATCGACGCAATATATGATTGAATCGCAGTCAATGCCTTATCTAAGTCATTGTCACGAATCGCACAATAGAAAGAAACAACCAAACTGTCGGAATTGTAGCTGTCGACGTCAGACACAATAGGCAATAACGACTGAGTAAATCCGACTCGCACCTCTTTATTTGGAATACCTAAACGATAGGATTCCACATCTTTATCATAGTCCTTAATAGTAAGATATCCACTTTGGAACATCAATGGGATAGCATTTGTCATGTTGCCAGTAGGAACATCAAAAGCTGTCTTTGGCACATTGATATTATCCATCTCTGTATAGTCGAACCCATATTTCTTCAGACTCTTGATTAAGAAAGTGGAAGTACCACTGTCGAACCAATAATTTTCCAATTCTCTGTCGGCCAAAGCGTTCATCAAACTAAATGGATTATAAATATCGGTTCTCCTACTGCTGAAATGATATCCGTCATATCTTTCCTTCAGTTTGGCATAAGCTTCGTCGAGCGTCCACTCATTATCATCAGCCAAACGTTGGACATACGGTCTCAACGACTCTCCTTGCAATTCATCTGTTGTGATTCCACAGATAGCCTCATAATCAGGCATCATGGTGATTTTCTTCAGATTGTTGAGAGTGGAGAAAATTGAAAGCTGGGAGAATTTAGTGATACCTGTCAGAAAAGCAAAACGAAGATCGCCCTCAGCATCTTTGATCACTTGATAGAATTCCTGAAGAAACTTGCGAATTTTTTCAAGTTCCTCTGGCTCATCAAGATGATTGAGAAGTGGAGCGTCATACTCATCTATGATAATCACAGCCTTTTGACCCGTCTGCTCCATACCTCTTTTAATCAAACCATACAGTTTGGAACCTGGAGTTTTTTCCGATTCTCCGACTCCATATAGATTTTCGTATTCACGTAGCTGAAGTGAAAGTTTACTTTCCATCAGTTCAAAATCCACATCCTTTAGGCTGGACATTGTGAAACTGAAGACTGGATATTTCACCCAATCTTTTTCCAACTGTTCGATCATCAAGCCCTTGAAAAGATCCTTGTTGCCAAGAAAATATTCTTTCAAGGTAGTGCAAAGCATAGACTTTCCGAATCGTCTCGGACGACTCAGAAATGCTATTTTTACCTCATGAGTAAGTTTATAAACTATATCAGTCTTATCAACATACTCACAATTATTCTCGATTATCGACTTGAATGTATACGTGTCAAAAGGAAGTCTCTTCATTTGCTCTTATTTTTCACAAAAGTAATAAATAATCAAATACCTAAGGATGCCGACGTTGAAATTACCTACTGTGCCAATCCCTTCTTTATCAATCCCAAAGCCTTTTCCTCACCCCACGATTTTCCACTCGTCGACGGTTCTTTTCTCAGATGAGATATTGATTCCACACTTCACTACTCGTCTGCCATTTGCCTGGTCGGCGTATGGGATAGCGTAACCTTTGTCGTCGATCTGTTTCAAAGCCTCATCTGCCGACTTGTCGACTTTGATCTCCAACACATAGACGACGTCGGGACGATACATTACAATGTCAGCACGTCCTCTTATGCTTCGCACCTCCGTCTGGATATTGCGGTTGAAGAAGTTGAACATCAAAAAGATGATTGTCTGGTAGAATTTCTCGCACTTGGCTTTATCTTCCCAATCTTCCTTTGTCATCACATCGTATGGAATCGACGCGATGTATGATTGGACATGTTTCAACGCTTGATCAAGGTCATTCTCTTCTAATGCGTCGTAAACATCAAAAACCAAACAATTGGTTTGTCGTAAATTCACATTAGAAATATTTGGAAGAAGTGAATTTGTAAAACCGACACGCACCTCTTTATTTGGTATTCCTAAAATGAAAGACTCTTTATTTTTGTTGTAATCTTTGATTGTAAGATATCCACTTTGAAACATCAATGGAATAGCGGACGTCATTGAATCAGTTGGAGAATCAAATTCAGTCTCAGGAACGACAATATTATCCATTTCAGAATAGTCGAATCCATATTTCTTCAAACTCTTAATCAGGAATGTGGATGTGCCACTGTCGAACCAATAATTTTTCAGTTCTCTGTCAGCCAAAGCATTCATCAGACTGAATGGATTGTAAATGTCTGTTTTTCTGCTGCTGAAATGATATCCGTCATATCTCTCTTTCAGTTTGGCATACGCTTCATCGAGAGTCCATTCATTATCATCAGCCAAACGCTGTACATAGGGTCTCAACGTCTCTCCCTGCAACTCATCTGTAGTGATTCCACAGATAGCCTCATAATCAGGCATCATGGTGATTTTCTTCAGATTGTTGAGAGTGGAAAAGATTGAGAGTTGTGAAAATTTGGTGATACCTGTCAGAAAAGCAAAACGAAGATCGCCCTCACAGATTTTTATCATCTGATAAAATTCCTGCAAAAAGTTTCGTACCACATCTTGTTTATCCATGCTATCTATATACGATAGAAGAGGAGCATCATATTCATCAATAATAATCACAGGCTTTTGACCTGTCTGGGCAATGGCACGTTTTATCAGACCATACAGTTTTCCTCCAGCTGTGACTTCCGATTCACCAACTCCATACATCTCTTCATATTCTCTCAACTGCAGGAATATTTTATATTCCATATTTTTGATATCTCCGTCTTTGAGTGCAGACATATCAAAATGAAAAACCGGATATTTCACCCAATCTTTCTCCATCTGTTCGATTTTCAGACCTTTGAAGAGATCCTTGTTGCCAAGAAAATATTCTTTCAAGGTAGTGCAAAGCATCGACTTTCCGAATCGTCTCGGACGACTCAGAAATGCTATTTTTACCTCATGAGTAAGTTTATAAACTATATCAGTCTTATCAACATACACACAATTATTCTCGATTATCGACTTGAATGTATACGTGTCAAAAGGAAGTCTCTTCATTTGCTCTTATTTTTCACAAAAGTAATAAATAATCAAATACCAAAGGATGCCGACGTTTAAATTACCTACTGTGCCAATCCCATCTTTATCAATCCCAAAGCCTTTCGTACAATGTCGCGTGGGCATCCAAGGTTGATACGCATATAGCCGTGTCCACCTGGACCAAACATCTCTCCTTGGTTAAGATAGAGATGGCATTTTTCCGTGAAGAATTTGATGTATTCACTTTGTGTTCCGAATCCTAGTCCACGACAATCCAAGAAGACAAGGAATGAGGCTTCCGGACGTATAACCTTTATCTTATCAGTAATCTGAGCCAAGCCATCTGTCAGACAGTCAATGTTTCCCTCTACGTATTCCAACATCTGCTTTCTCCAATCGTCGCCCTCCCCACTATAACAAGCTTTTGCACAGTCGAACGCAAAGACATTGCCAAGAGCCATATCACTTCTTTCGATATAATTGAAGTATTTGCGACGAAGTTTTGAGTCGACAACAACTGCATGGGCACAGACAATTCCCGGAAGATTGAATGTTTTGGTTGGAGCCTGAAGTGTAATGGTGATGCTGCGAGCCTCATCACTGACTGTAGCAAACGGTATATGTCGACGGCCACCTAACACCATATCACAATGAATCTCATCGCTCACCACGACGACACCCTCCTCATAACAGATGTGTGCCACCTCACGTAGTGTCTCTATATCCCAACATTTTCCAAATGGGTTATGAGGATTACACAATATCATCATCTTGCATCCTTTGATATCTTTTCGAAGGGAGTCAAGATTCATCTCAACAGATGTCTCTGTTCTTTCAAGATGATTAAAGACAATCGTTCTCTCATTACCCTCTGGCACAATACGAAATGGATGATAAACAGGTTCCTGAATCAGAATCTTGTCCCCCTTCTCTGTGAACGCCTGCATAGCAAGGTAGATGCCACAAACCACACCAGGCACGTAGTTAATATCCGTTTTGTTGATTTTCCAACCGTAGTGTGAGTCGCACCAGTTCACAATGCTCTGATAATAAGCGTCAGATGGGCAAGTATAACCCAAGATTTGCTGTCGCAACCTATTCTCAATAGTTTTTATGACAAACGGAGGAGTCTTGAAATCCATGTCAGCCACCCACATAGGAAGCACATCCGCGTCTGCATACTCCTTGTCGATATTATCGTACTTATATGCATCCGTATTTTTTCTATCTATTATTTCGTCGAAATTGTATTTCATATATTTATTGGAATTATATTGCTGTTCCTTATACTCCGCTGGTGGATCAAGGATAAGATAACGATTCTTCAACACCCACTTCTCACCAAGCAACATATTACGGAAGAAGCGTTCCAAATTTAGCAAAAATATTTGAAGAATCTGCTTTTCACAACTATCAATAATCATCCATCAAACTTTCTACCGACATTTAATCCTTAAAGGGATAATTGGGCAAAATCCCTACAATCCCTAT
>JAZUIF010000135.1:0-65666 GCA_045642085.1 Paludibacteraceae bacterium
ACATTTTCATTATCTTTGCGAAAATTCCATAAAAACGTGATTATGAAATTTCCAATAGGTATACAGACATTTGAAGAGATAATTGAAGGCGGTTATGTCTATGTAGACAAAACGGATCTTGTCTATAAATTGGTGGATGAGGGAAAATACTATTTTCTCAGCCGCCCGCGTCGATTCGGCAAAAGTCTGCTTACCACAACATTGGAGGCTTATTTTCTCGGTAAAAAGGAACTTTTCAAAGGTCTGGCTATCGATTCGTTGGAGACGGAATGGATTGAATATCCGGTGTTTCATTTGGATTTCACAGGAAATTCGTATACTGGTGAAGAAGATGTTAAGTCTGTTATAAACAAATTTTTGGCAAGAAAAGAGAAAATTTATGGCAGAGATGAGAATGAGACTTCTTTAGGCCTTCGATTCCAAGGTGTTATAGAACGTGCTGTTGAGAAAACAGGGAGAAAAGTAGTTGTCCTTGTTGATGAGTATGACAAAGCTTTGACTGACACCATCGGCAATGAAACCTTGCAGGATTCTATACGAAATATTTTGCAAGGGTTGTACAGCGTGTTCAAAAAATCCGACCAATACATCAAATTCACATTCCTGACTGGCGTCACTCGTTATGGCAAATTGGGAATCTTCAGCGCGGCAAATAATCTTGAAGATATCTCCATGTCAAATGAATATGCCTCTATATGTGGGATTTCTGAAGATGAGATTCGCACGTATTTCAACATTGAAATTAAAAAAATCGCAGATGAAGAGAATGTCAGTGTGGAAGAAATGTATGAATTGCTCAAGAAAAAATACGATGGCTATCATTTCTCCAAAAAATCAGAAGATATCTATAATCCTTTCAGTCTGCTGAATGCATTGAAATCAAAAAGTTTGTCAAATTCATGGTTTGCGACAGGCACTCCGACATATTTGGCGAAGATCTTAAAAAAGCAAAGCTATGATCTGACTACTTTTAATAAAGAGATCGTGTCGACAGTGGAAGGAATGGCGTCGTTTGGCAATGGAGAGGAGAATATTGTCGCTGCTCTTTATCAAAGTGGATATCTGACAATCAAGAGTTATGAAGACGAAATCTACAAGTTGGGATTCCCCAATGAGGAGGTTGCCGACGGTTTTGTTCGCTATTTGGCGATTGAGTTTGCAGGAAAATCCATGAACGAATGGGATACAGATATTTATACACTGAAACAGCATATTCGTAACGACGATGTGGATTCGTTTATGGCTCAGATGCAACTGATAATGAGTGAGGTTCCATTTGAAAACAATAATGTCAAACTGATTGAGGCCAATTTCCGCAATATGCTTTTTTTGATGATCCGAGCTGCTGGATACAATGTGGCAGTGGAACGTCCTGTGTTGGGTGGCCGCATCGACGTCTTCTTTGAAACAAACAATTGCGTCTATATCATTGAATGCAAACGTGACGAGTCAGCGGAAGTCGCATTGGCTCAGATAGATGAAAAGAGATACGCGGAAAAGATTTCCGCCCCAGGAAAAAGAGTGGTGAAGATCGGAGCGAACTTCAGCACAACGGAGAAGAACCTTGCCGAGTGGAAGGTGATGAACTTATAAGAGATCTTTAATCAGCATGTTGCTTGTCGCCCCTTCGATATTGGCGACATGATCGTTGAAATGTCTGATGATGCTGACTTGTGTATTCGTGTCGACCTTAAAGTCGACGGAATGAATCTTATTGAAGAATAGACGCATTGTCATTTGCTCGACAGGCATCGCTGGCTGGAAACAGTCTTCTCTTGATCCCAGCTGAACTTTACTGACTATGCCTGCCTCACGCAATTTTTCCAAATAATCCATTACATGATGAGACGAAAGATAAGTCAAATCGCTTAATGCCTTTACATCTGAATAACTGCGATTGCCATCTTCCGCTTCTCCGAATCTTTTATAGATATATGCGGCTATCTGAAGCTTGTATAGATCATTCTCGTAGTCGGATCTGTTGTGCTCTCTTGAAGTGATAGAGGTCAAATTTCCATTGCTCTGCATTGAAAAACAAAGTTCAGCTCCACTCAAGGTTATTACCCAGAAATAGTTCATGAACATCAATCCCAACACGATTGTGGCAATACTACCATAGATTCGGTTGTAGCTTGTGGCGTAAATCATAATGTTGGTGAAAACTGCGTACAATACGGCAAATGAGATGGTTGCTATGATTGACGATACAAAGGCATTCCTTAGTTTGACACGAGTGTTTGGAATCGCGGTGTATAGGAATAGGAACATCAAGATTACCGCAAAGAAAGGCATCATTACCGTGACTATAAATCCGGCAATATCGCTTATCTCCTCAGCAAAGGATTTCAGACCGATGCTGACTACCATCAACAGTGAGATGACGAGTAGGGTAGAGATATAATTGGATGCTCGGCGTATGATGCTTCGTGATGTGGATACTCGCCATATCTCGTTGAAGAAGGATTCCACCTCAGAGAAGATGCTGTAGACCGACCACAACAGGAATAGGATACCAAAACCTAGTATCACTCCACCTTGTGAATATTCCAACTGGTTTTGCGCCATTTTGAAGAGAGGCATCAATCGGTCGCCGTTTTCGCCAAGAGTCTCTCTGATATAGTCGATGACCTTCCCGTCGAACCCAAATCCTTTTGTCATCGCAATGATGAAAGCCAACACCGGAATGATGGAGAAAATGGTGAAGTAAGTCAGACTTTTAGCCTTCTGACCGATCTTTTTCTCGTTGAATCCAAGCAGACAAAGGACGATGACCTCAGCGGTTTTGAATAAAGGTCCGACAAGTTTAAGCTCACCTCCATGATGAAGCAAGTCGACAACGTCATCAATATATTCTTTTGGATGTTTGATTAGTTTAGAGGCTAAATCCCCTAGTTTGGCAAGTATCTCTTTGGCTTCCATAAGTGATTTAAAATTAAAAAAAGAAGAGAGGAAGTATAAGCCGGGTTATGTGCCACGGCCAATTATTACTAAAAGGCCGCGCGTCTGCCATTTATCTACTATGTGCGTCACCACACATCTCTAGCAATCTACCCTCCGACTCGGACGAGCAGCCCTCAAGCGTCGGTATACATGATCTTGCAACCCATGACCGATAGAGACGTCGCGTGTCGCCACACGACCGGTGGGCTCTTACCCCGCCATTTCACCCTTACTGTCCGAAGACAGCGGTATATTTCTGTTACCGTACATTCTCTCTCACGAAAGACTTCCCGTTAGGAAGCATGGTCGCTCTGTGTTGCCCGGACTTTCCTCTGACGCCTCAAGGACGCCAGCGACAGACCCTTCTTCTCTTCTGGAGTGCAAAATTACACTTTTTCGGGGATAATTAGACAAAATTTGACGCCAATGTTGATTGCGAAATGGTGGTTTCGGAAATGGTGGTCTTGTTTATTTCAGAATCCATTTCCAAACTGGCATTATTTCAATTGAGCCAAACTCATCTTCGATTAATCCAGACTCTTCGTTTGTGAGGATGAGACGTCGTTTGCATGAAAGTACATTCGGTAGTTTCTTTAATGCATTTATCTCTCGTTCGAATGTGTCGGAAGCCTTTGTTATGCTATACGATACTTGTATCGCTAATTCGTCTTCGGGTACATAAAAATCAACTTCAACGCGATTGTTGTAGAAGAAAACTCTCTCGTTGGTTGTGTCGTAACCATATTTTCGGAATAGAGCCAATGCCACAACATTTTCCAAAAGAATAGTCTCTCCATCAAGAAGGAATAGGTTTAATACCCCGTTGTCTATGAAATAATATTTGCAAGACAACTCTTTCTCAGCAAATGGTGCAGCGACATTTCTTAGTCGCAACAAAAGCCATGCTGATTCGCTATATTCTATGTATTTGCTGACGGTTGGCATCGATATTTTGCCATTTACCGATGATAAAATATGAGACAATCGATTGTATGTTATTGGTTGACATACTCCTTCTGCTAGTTTTTTTAGCAGTAGATGTAATAAATTAGAATTCGCTATTTTGTTGCGACTGACAATGTCGTTAAGGTAAATTTTCTGAAACGTACTGCTTAGATAGTTGCGTTTGACCGTTAACCCTACAGATTCTGGCAGCCCTCCCCATAAAAGATATTCATTCCAAGCTCGTGAGACTGTTGCTCTTGATTCTGTCGCTAATAGTGAGACTTCATCATGAGGAATGTTTTCTATTTGTAGGTATTCCTTAAAATCATAAGGATAAACTTCAGTCGTTAAATAGCGTCCTCCTAATGTAGTCATTACTTCTGAAGAAAGCATCTTGGCATTGCTTCCTGTAATCCAAACTGAATATTTCGAATCAGCTAGTCTGCGTGCGAATTTTTCCCAACCATCTACGTTTTGAGCTTCATCTAAAAATAACATTGGACGTTTGCCGTACATTTCTGTATGCGCCTCCAAAATTAGTTCGAAATCAGCCATTTCTAATTGGGCTAGTCGGTCATCCTCAAAGTTTAGATATAGCATCTCATCCCAGTTGTGTCCAGCTGCTAACATCTGTTGTATCTTTTGAAATAGCATAAAGGATTTTCCTGCTCTTCTAACGCCAACGAATACACGACATGGAAAATCATCGTCAGGTAAAGTACGCGACATTACTTGATATTTTTCTATGTCTTTCTGATTAGATGCTAAAACTTGTTTGAGTATATTTTTACTTATCATATTTTCAAAGTGGAATTTTGAATTTTTATATTGTTTTTCAAAGTGGCACTTTGAACTTTATGTGTATTTTTTCAAAATGACACTTTGAACTTTCGCTGCAAAGTTCTAAATTATATTTTGAAAATACGACTCTTTGTCTATTAAAAGTGTTTGAAACGCGATTTTTTGTGTGATTTAGCGGTTTTAAACAATTAATACACCAATTTCTGCGTCATTTTTTTGCCATCTATAGTCTCCACTTGGATGATCAGTGGCTCTTTAGATCGTAGTGTGAATTCCCAGCGGTTGTCGATTACTTTAGGGTCGCTGAATGTTTTCAATTTGCCGTTTGCTTTTAAGACAACCACTTCCTTGATGATGTTGTTGGCTACAATGATGACTTTGCTGCCCTTTTTGTAGACAAGAAACATATCTTCAGGCACTTCTGGTAGACCAACTGGCTCGACGTGGCTGAATTCTTCACGTGTAGTGCCGATTCTGATGTCATCGTACCATATGTGGCAAGTTTCTGTTGGAGCCCAAGTCTCCTCGTTTCCTCCGTGGAAAGTTGAGAAATATAGTTTGTCGACTTTGTCGGAGTTAGTGGTGAATCTAAGACCATTCAGCGACAATACTTCCTGACCGTCTACCCATGCTTGGACTTCACCATCGTGTGCGTCGGCTGTAGAGTTTATCTTCACTCTCTCTTCTATGTGATGCCATGTGCCTCTTTCGAATACCACATTGCTTCCATCCGCATATTTCAACGGATAATCCTCACCCCACTTGGCAGGTTTGTCCATATGGTAGAGATAAAGAACAATCTGACCATCTTTTCTCCACATGAATCGTGCGGAGAATCCGTTTGTGCCATCACAATTATCACCTCCAGAACAGTTATCTCCTCCGCTCAAACCTGGTAGTTTGCCTCCTTTGCTTGTTGTGCCGAAGCTGAAATTGTCGGAGAATCGCATCCAGTACGACATGTATGCTTCATCTCGAGAAGGAATTTTCAATTCTACCTGAATGCCAGTTTCGGATGGACCGACACCACCTTTGGTATATTCCACACGTAAGGCTTTTCCGCCAGAGACGTGGTAGGCAGAGTCGACAATAGTCCTGTCGTTCAAGCCATTATCCCATTTGCCAGTTGAGAAACCCTCTTTTTGCCAGTTTTCACGCAAAAAAGGTTCTCCGATTGTTGTTGATTCAAAATCGGTGAATGACAATGTCTCTGCGGATAGTGTTGCAGAGATAGCAATGGATGTTAATAGTGCTGTCGCTCTCATAAAAAATATGGTATTTTTACCTTGATGCAAAGGTACATTTTTTCAGTGATTCTTTATTTCCATGATTTGATAAAAAATTAAGGTATATTATCTTATGATTGAATTTTTACTGCATAAAAATGCCTTTTAGAACAAAAAAATAGTGTTTTTTTTATGGAATAATGAAAAAATATTATTTTAGCCATTGGATTAGGCGTTAGGGTATTAGAGCATAGGATTATTGTATTAGTACAACACTAGCAAATGAGAAAAAATTGAAATGAAAAAGAGTGTACTTAGTCTGATATGTTGTCTTGAATTGATCCATACAATGAATTTGTATGCGGCAAGTTGTGTACTTGGAGGTTCTGATTTTGAAACTTCCGATGAATTGTTTAATCCTCAACTTTCCAATGATAAAGACGGATGGTTTAACAAAGATGTAGACAAACTGCTTAAAGAGAAGTGTGGAACATCTTGTCACTACAACATTGCGGTAAGTGAAGCGGTTCATGTCGGAATGGCTTCAGATATCATTTCCACATCTGCTGGCGTTAATGCCAAATGGGAAGATTATACGACAAAAAATATCACTGCGACTAGTAAAGGTTTTGCTGGTATTGTGGCTAATCCCCGAACAATCAGTCCTTATTTGAATGAAGGAAGTGGATCAAATCAATTCGTGTTCTATGGAAATGGTCAGAATGTATCTGTGTTGACATATGAACTTTCTGGGTTGGTCCCAAATTCTACTGTCGTTATATCAGTCGACGTATACAACTTGATGTCGCCAGAAAATTTGGAAAAAGCATTGCAGGTTATGAATGAGGGCGTTACAGCCCCAGCCGACAAGGTCACTGAGATAAAACTAGGAAGAAGATTAAGCTTTACAAATGAAAGCTTGACTCCTGGATCAGGTGAGTTTACAGCTCCGGCACCACAGTTGAGTGTCAGCACATCGATGCAGACTGGAATGATGGCTCCTGGAAATAGAAAAACGACGAATAGACTTGATTGGGGAGAAATGCAAACGTTGACATTGTCAGCGAAGGCAGACAATGGAGGTAATGTGACGTTCTATTTCACTGGATCAAACGCTGATTTTGGTGCGTTATCGATAGATAATTTAAGAGTAGAAGGAGAGATAGAGCCGACAATTAGACTCGTAGGTAATCCATGTCCTAAGATGTCTGCTGTATTGAAATTGAATTCAGTGTATCCGGAAGGAACAACCTATTCGTGGAAAGAAAACACTACAGGAGAAACATCAAGTGATCCTTCTATGATCTTCTTCCCACCAAATCCAGATGATTATATGGTCTCTTGTACTGTGACGACCCCTGATGGATGTGAGTCGTCTACCTCCCATAAATTTACAGTGGGAGAGTGTTGCGATGATGGCAATGGCAATCCAATGGCTTTGACAGACATCTATTTGGATGATTTTGGAAGATTTTCTGGTAGCACATACATTTATAGAGATAATAAAGGTCAAGAGCAAACTGTCAAAGCTACTGAGATATTAGTCGGAACTGGTAATCATGGATATTGTATTGACGACCAGTTGAACAAAGGTGATGCTTTTGCGAAGGAGTTGGAGTTTTCTGGAAAAAATTTCCG
This sequence comes from Paludibacteraceae bacterium, assembly GCA_045642085.1. Lineage (GTDB taxonomy): Bacteria > Bacteroidota > Bacteroidia > Bacteroidales > Paludibacteraceae > UBA1723. The sequence goes on from JAZUIF010000135.1 coordinate 7,551, forward strand.
CAACGGAGCATATGCTATCGCAACAGAAAACGCTTATAATTCTCCATCTACTATGTTTGATGCATCTGGAGAAAAAGGAGGTGCTTTTCTGCAAATAGATATGAAGGGTGATGGATGGATGGACAAAGTGGTCTATGAACGAGAAATCCCAAATTTATGTTCGGAACGATTGATCTCCTTCTCTGCTGCTGTTGGAGCAATCAATAAGGCACCAAGTGCGGGCTCTACAAATGCGACAATACAGGTTCGTCTTGTTGATGCAAGAACGAATGATGTGATTTTGGCTGATGGCTTGCCAATCGAAGACACATATGTTTTGGATAAAGTAGGTTGGGTGGAACCGAGAAAAAAATATGAGTTCAAGCTCCCTAGTGGTGTGGAATCTGTCAAGATACAGATTATCAGTAAAGAGGATGATTATAAGGCAGCTCAACGTGGAGATATAGCATTGGACGACATTGCTTTCCGAGTATGTACACCTCCGAATGTAGAGGTGGTGGCATCAAGCAGAAATGAGGATTTACTGAATTTGTGTACGGGTGATGAACTTGTCTTAGAAGCAAAGATAAAGGCTAAGGAATATTTTGAAAAGCCACGTGCTGGTTATCTGTTCCAGTTCACAAAAAAAGATCTTGATGATCCGTTCTTTGATCCGATTGATGATTGGGAAGATTTGGGTGAAGTTCAGTATGAAGATACGTATACTATAAGCGATCCTGTAACACATAAGGCTTTTGTTGGAGTGGATAATAAAGAAAAAGTACGTTTCCGCGTGGTGGTAGGAGAGTATGAGTATCTAAAGAATCAACGTTCATTATGGGAGACGTTGGATGAGTTGAGCCCATGTAGAAATATATCTTTCTCTACTATTCCTGTCGAAGTGGCATTGAATTGTGATATGTGTGAGCCGGTAGATAAGGCTTCGATTATTTCTGCAGATCCGTCGACTTTGGTTACTGTGAACGGGAACCAAGAGAAGGAAGTGATTCTTTGCCCTGGTGAAGTGGCAAATCTTACTACAGAGGCGTTTGCTCCAGCCAATTCCGCAGCTATGGGAATCAGTGCAGGTTCTGTTAATGAGCCTCGCAAGTATGTCGCATCGTGGCATAGGGGATCTAAGAGTGCTCGTGGAATTGCAGGAGCAGGTTCAGCACCAGGAGATCCGGTTTCTTTTTATAATGTGACGTGGGAGGATTCTGATTGGTACTATCTGTTGGTGAAGGATATTGAATTCCCTGACGAAGATGGCAAACGCTGTTGGAGATGGGATAGTATACATGTTATTGCAGGAAATTCTCCTACAGAAAAGTTGGTAGATCCTGCAACGTTCTGTGAGGGAACTATGACAGAGAATGATGAACCATCAAAAGAAATAAATGGTTACAATATTGATTGGTATGATGGTGCGGATACAATTATGGCAAACCATATTTCTGCACCAATAGTCCGTGAAGTGACACGTGACATTTCTCCAAAATCATTCTGGTATGTATTGAATGATGAAAATGGTTGTCGTGGAAAAGTGGAGAAATATACTGTTTCTGCACAACGTGTAGATAATCCGACTGCAAGTACAATTTCATATATTCTGGCAGAAGTAGAGAATGGGGCGTTAAAGCCGACAGATAAAGCCCCTTTGGCTATTGTGGGTGATGGCTCTAGTGATATTGTATGGTACAGAGATGACGAAACTGGTCCTATTAGAGAAGAAGACGCAACACCTAAAGCATCTGACGTGGCCGGATTGGAAGGAAACTTGACAAAGAAGTATAAAATCAAGCAGGTTAATAGCTTGGGTTGTGAGAGTGCGTTTGTTCCTGTATCTATTGTCGTGTCTGGATATCCTGCCCCTACAGTAAATGATATGTCTGTATGTGAGAATTCTCCAAACTTAAAAGATACTCTTGCGGCAACCATTAATGGTGTCTCAGGAGGAAACGATGCATCTGATTTCAAACTTGTTTGGTATAATAGTAAGGATGACGGAACAATAGATGATTCACATGAGTTTGACAGAATTGAACTGGATCCAACAATTCAGGTGGCATCAACTACAGAAAGGGAAAAGAAATACATCTATTATGTACGTCAACGTTTGAAGTCTAATCCTGCTGCTGAAAGTGCTCCTGTGGATGTGACAGTAACTGTCTATTCAAATCCTAAACTTGCTGCTGTTGAAACTGCACCAAAGTGTTTGGGTGAGAGCCAGAACTTGAAAGAGATGTTCAATATTGATATTGATAATTGTGAAGTTCATTATTATGAGAATGGCGTTCAGACAACAGCTGAAGTGACCGAAGCAGGTAAGTATTTAGTGACTGGATCGTATGTGATTAATAAGGGAGAGGCTGATGAACAGACTTGCTCATCTGAACAGGAAGAACTGACAGTTGTATTCCATGAACTGAAAGCTGATATTACAGGTGATGGGGAGACTTGTCCGAATACTGCTGTAGATTTAGATTTGGACCTTACATTAGGTGGTGGACTGACAGAAGATAAACTAATCTATTCTTGGTCTAACAACTTAAACAATACAAAGACAAATACTAAAACCTACAATACTGGATCTGCTGGCCTTAACAATGCTGGAGACGAGATGACGGTGGCGGTAGAGGTTTCCAGTGCAGCATGTAAAGGCGATAGGGCAGTGAAGAAAGAGAAGATAATTAAAGTTGGAGATAATCGTCTTGACGGAAAAATTAAATTCTCAGAGACTGATAATTCCCAACCTTTGACTGATGCTATCTCTTCTAATAACTTGATTTTTAAATCATGTGGAGGTCCGGTTACTGTAGAACTTTTTGATGTGGTGAACAAAAAAGGAAGGAATTATGAGTTGAGTGGTACAGAATCAAGTGCCGGAATGTTCACTGATGAAACAGCTGGTTATGCAAAATTAAGCCTTGGAATCGGATCCTACACGGTATCTTATACTAACGGATGTCCTGCAAAGTTCTCGTTCAAGATTGTCGACAATAGTGCCAAGGCAAACTCTCGAAGTGATGTTATGACAAAATGTGAGAAAGAAGATTGGTGGACTGAGATTGTAAATTTCGAAGGTCCAAGCAATACTATTATTGAGTGGCAGCATGATGGAACTAAAATTGATGGACAGACAGGAAAAAAATTATCCTATAGAGAAGTCAATCCATCTAATAGTGGCGTCTACTCATTCTCTTTGTTGTCTGATGGATGTAGATTCGACAATGTTATTGCTAATGGTGACAAACTTTCAGTTAAACCTATAGCAAAGTTTGATAAGACATCATTTAAGAATAAATATGAAGTGATAAATGGTGAACCACTTTCTATCAATATCGGATTTATGGAGCCGTCTTCCTCGAATGATATCGCGGATGGTGTCAAATGGACTGGTTATTCCAACCCTAATGGACTATCTTTAACTATTCCGTCGGTAGAACGTGTTTATAATATCCATGTGACTGCAGAAAACGACTTGTATTGCAAAGCGGACACAGATATCGTAGTTGATGTCGACGCACGTTTGAAAATGGAGGCAAAACTTGATGAATACGTCATGTGTGAAGGTGAAACACATCAACTTATCATTGATACAACAGGTACAGGAACTGTGTTGCATCCGGGACTAGTTTTGAAGGCAACTGAGACTATTGGAACAGGAAATCCTAAAGTATTGGAACTTAAAGAAAACCAAGGCAAACTTGTTGCCAATATCAGTCCAAGTGCAGATGCTTCATATAATGTCGTCTATACGTACCCAGTAGGGCCTCAGGACTCAAGTCTTTCTACTCCGCTTGAAATGAGAGTTTATGAGGCTACTAATGTGGATTTCACGCTTCCTGATCCAGTTTGTGGTGATGGAACTGAGTCGATCACAATTACAGTGACTCCGAATGCATCTGTAGAACAACTTGATTGGAGTGGTAACCCTGCTGGAGAAGTGTCTGGAAGTATGACTGGAGCAACAATCACACCGATTTTTGATGGCTCAGATGTGGAGTCAATCACAAAACAATATAAGGTTGTAGCTAAGAATCAGTATTGTGAACCTAACACATTCTTCATTCCTGTTGTGGTGTACAAACCACTTGAAGGGCATATTGTCGCACCATCTGTGATATGTGAGTTCGACAATCTTCATCTTGACGCATCTTCTTACCACGCAGAAACTTACGCGTGGTTGTATGAGGAGAAAAATGAGACTCTAGATGGAGCAACACCATCACTTATTCCAGATCCAGATTTTGCTAACTTCACTTTACATATGACAAGAGGTGTATGTAATGCGGATGATAATATCAAAGTAAAAGTAGTGAGTGCTCCTGTTGTCACAGATGTCGACTCTCTCGATTATAGGACAATCCAAATCCAAATTGAAGAGAATGGATCAACAGGACCATACATGTATATTATCGATGGTAATGAGAACAGTAGCAATGTGACAGAGTCGCTTCGCAGTAATGTCCCATATGGAAAACATAATCTTAGAGTCGTCGATCAGTTTGGTTGTAAGTACGACACTACATTTATGGTCAATTATCCTGAACTTGAGATTCCAATATTCATAACACCAGATGGCAATGGAGAGAATGATAAATTTGTAGTCAAAGGATTGGCAGACGGTTTCCCTGATGCTGTTGTGACAATCTATGATCGTTGGGGTAAAATGCTTGCAAAATATAGGGCAGGTGATGATTCTGATTGGGATGGTATTTATAATGGTAATAAGATGCCATCAACAGATTATTGGTATGAAATTGATATTGATGATATCGATAAAACGTATACTGGCCATTTTACGTTGTTAAGGTAGACGTTGAAATTAGATTAAATGAAAAGTGACACAAAGTACACTGAGATAAATTGATTTTCAGGTGCTTTGTGTCGCTTTCTTTTTGTTTTGGTGTTTATAGCACATCCGCTTCTGAACAGATGCCATCGTATGCCTTTTCGCAGAAACAGATGGCGATACCGTGGTCGGGGTCGCATTCGCACTCGCCAGTAATTGCTATGTCAGGGCTGCAAGTTTCTTCTGCAAGTTTTGTCATCAAGCGGACAGTGGAAAGGGACACTTCTTTAAAGAGGTCGGTCTTTTCAATAAGTTCGTAGTCCACATAGTCGTCTTTATCCTCATCGTAATAGCAGGAATTTTCATAATGAGCATTGCAGTACTCAAGTACCTCGTCGGCAATATGTGAGGTGTCGTATTCATTTGTCAGCCACAGTAGCAGATCCACTTCTTGCTCGGTCAGCTTGCCGTTGCGAATCTCTTCGTCTTCATAATCATCAACCTTATATTCATCTCGCTCAACACTATATGAATCCAACTCACCAAGAAGATTCAAATAGATTGTATCCCATTCGTACCATTCTGTCTTGGTGCGGGTGGCAATGACATCGGCATAGTTATATAAAATATTAATCGAAGCCGCAAACTGCACGTCGCCATCGGAAAGGATTATAGTTTTTGATCCACCCATCCATCCGTAGTTGCCCTGACGGTCGATGAATAAAACTTTCGGGTAAATAGGGCTGCTATAGTTGTATACTTCTTTTGCTTTATCTTCCACCGCCTTGAAGAAGTCGCCTTCCTTTTCCTTATACTCGGCATACGCCTTGCGTTGTGCGTTGGTCATCTTGCCGTCCTTTGTGCCTTCCAGTTCAATGGTCAGTGCGGTTTCCTTGCCATTGAAGTTAGCCGTGATTCGGCCCTCCCATCTTTTTTTGCCGGTATAGACAAGTTCGCCAAAGTCGTCATCGTGAATTTCGCCATAGGCAAGTGGTATTTCAGACAACTGATACCATGTCGTTTTTGTACACTTCCATAAATAGTTGCCCTCTCTATCAATGTAGAGTGTTTTGGGTAATAACTGGCTTTTGGAAGGTTCTAAGTATTTTGTAAAGAAAACCTCTTTGTGCGCTAAGTATTCTGTATACGCCTTCTGCTGAGCCTCGGTGATTCCCTCGTCGACTCCACCCTCAATTTCAATCTCAAGATTCTCTGGTTTACCAAAGAAAGAATTGATCTCCAGACCTTTCCAAGTATTCTTGCCATCGTGAACAAGCAGACCGACTGTAGGATCATTAAGTTTGTGGAGATTCTCAAGTTGAGGTAAAGTGATGACACGAGGCTCGGATTCTGATAATAAGATAGCCAAATCATTCTCGTCATCCCAACAGCATCCAAAGGCATAGCCAAAACTTCCGTCTCTGCAAATGAATAGATACCACAATTCAATCATCTGATACAATTGTTTCTCTGTGACAACGTCCTTATGGTCGTTTTCATCTAAATCAGTAATAGTACGAGCAATTAACTCATAGTTCCATTTGTAGTGTTCCAAGAGATAATCCGTCACACAACTTTTATACTTTTCTTCATTCTGCAGATAAGTATTATAAGCTTCTCTTTGCACATCTAGAATACCTTCTTTGTTGTTATCCTGAATTGCAAACAACAACTCTCCATCGGAATTAAGAACTGGAGTGTCGAAACATCCAACCCAAGATCTCGATCCTTCTTGATATTCTAATTCTCCTAAAACCTCATCATTTATAATGTCTTCCATAGTTTCTATTTTGGTTTTGTTGTATTAAAAAAATTGAAATGATATGAGCTTCGTTCTTATCTGAAATTTATGTAGTTTGAATTTTATATGTCATAATAGTTGCTGGTTTATTTACGAAACAAAAATAGTGTTTGTATTGTAAACATGCAAGAAAATACGTAATATTTACATAAATATATTTTGATGCTTGTTTCCAGTGCTATTATAATCAGTCATTATTTAGGACAGAGCCATATAAAAACAACAAAAGGTCGGATTTCTCCGACCTTTCGTGTCTATGATATGTTTTAATTAGTCTTCTGCTGTGTAGCGAACGATTGTCTGCTCACGGTCTGGACCAACAGAAACGATCTTGATTGGAACTTCTAGGTAATCCTCTAAGAAGTCAAGATAGTCGTTGTATTCTGCAGGGAATTCTGAAGTCTTCTTAGTCTTAGTCATATCCTTCTTCCAACCCTTGAACTCTTTGTATACTGGAGTGAAGTTAGTCTCCTTGATATCGAATGGGAACTCGTCAGTCTCCTCACCGTTGATGTTGTAAGCTACGCAAGCCTTGATTGTTTCGAAATCGTCAAGAACATCGCTCTTCATCATAATCAACTTAGTTACACCGTTGATCATAACTGCATACTTCAACGCTACAAGGTCGATCCAACCACATCTTCTCTCACGGCCAGTTACAGCACCGTACTCATGACCAAGATCACGGATCTTCTTGCCAGTCTCGTCGAACAACTCAGTTGGGAATGGACCTGCACCTACACGAGTACAGTAAGCCTTGAAGATACCGTAAACATCACCGATCTTACGTGGAGCGATACCTAGACCAGTACATGCACCAGCACAGATTGTGTTTGATGATGTTACGAATGGGTAAGAACCGAAGTCAACGTCAAGCATTGTACCCTGAGCACCCTCAGCAAGGATCGACTTACCTTCTTCCAAAGTGTCGTTCAAGAAATACTCGCTATCGATGAAAACGAACTCTCTCAACTTCTTGACACCTTCCAACCAAGCGGCTTCAATCTCTTTGAACTCCTGCTCGTATTCGAAGTTGTAGTGAGAAAGAATCTCCTTATGACGTGCGATTGCCTTAGCATACTTCTCCTCGAAGTTTACAAGCAAATCACCAACTCTCAAACCGTTACGAGAAATCTTGTCAGTGTATGTTGGGCCGATACCCTTACCTGTTGTTCCAATCTTACCAGCACCTTTAGCCATCTCATAAGCCTTGTCCAAAAGACGGTGTGTAGGAAGGATTAGGTGTGCTTTCTTAGATATGTATAGGCGCTCTGTCAAATTATGACCTGAAGTTTCAAGCTCCTCAACTTCTTTCTTGAACAATGCTGGATCAAGCACTACGCCATTACCGATTACATTGACCTTACCACCCTGGAAAATTCCTGATGGAACTGATCTAAGCACGTATTTCTGGCCTTCAAACTCAAGTGTGTGTCCTGCATTCGGACCTCCTTGAAAGCGTGTTACGACATCATAGTTTGGCGTCAATACGTCTACTACTTTTCCTTTACCCTCGTCGCCCCATTGCAAACCGAGTAAAACATCTACTTTCATTCTTTTATTTTATTGTATTTCAGATTCTTATGTATGGTATAGCTGAAACATAGTTCACTGCTACACACAAAACGGCTGTAAATATGGCAATTTTTTTTGACCTGACAAAGCTAAATTTTAATTTTTAGCGATTTTCAGAGTGTTGACCTTAAACTTGTTTCTTCTAAATAATCAAAGATATTTTGCAATAATACTTATATCTATATGCAACCTTTCTGCTATTTCTGAAGGTGAATTGCCTGTGTCGACAAGGATTTTGATCATGTTTCGAAGCATGTCGTCTTGCTGAGCCAACTGTTCGGTTTGTTGAGCCAACTGTTCACCTTGTTGAGCCAACTGTTCACCTTGCTGAGCCAACTGTTCGGTTTGCTCAGCAATTTGTTCACATTGTTCTATAATGGTTTTCTTTTGAGAAAGAACTTCTGTATCTAGATTCTCTAATTCAGAGAAAATTTCGTCTTCGATATTCATAGCCATACGAATATCGGTGAAAGTAGTTGCTGCCGTTAGACGATTGATGATTCTTTCCATATCTTTATCGTTTGATATGTCGCGACCTGAAACTGATACGAATTGAGGATCTCCTTCCTGAGTGTAGGTTTGGTCGAAAATCGACATGATTTTTTCAACTCTGTTTCGTGCCTTACCATTTAAATAAGGTACTTGAACAATGATGCTGTCGTGAGTCAGACTCTCAACAAAATCATTAGGAACTCCTTCTGTGATTTCGTTGGAATCATAGTCGAGGTACTTACGACTGACATAGATTATGGGTTCTGTGATTTCCCCGACTTTGTGTCCGAGTATGTAGATTGAAACTATCGGTAATGACATTCCGTTTGCATCTACATTTCTTTTGCTTTCGTACTGCACTCCTAAATATTGACGGAATCGTGTGATTTCTGTGCTCCTCCATGTCTTCTGCACCTCTATCAATATCAATCTTTCTTTGCCGTTTTTCTCACGAACAACAGCACCAAAATCGATGCGGAATATTGATATGCGACCATTCTCATTGTTGCAGTTTGTGTACTCATTTGGACGCATCTCGACACTTACAATGTCTTTCTTTAATAATGCAGACAACAACGTACGAGCAATAACCTCGTCTTCCATCATAAACTTAAATACGCTGTCGTATAAGGGATTCGCTATAAAACTTTGTTTTTTCATATTTGTTTTAATGTTACTAAACCAATATTTAATGCAAAAATCTAAAAATTATATGAATAATCCAAATTAGCATGTGATTTTTTGTTGTTTGTCTAATTGCTATCTTTATTATGAAACTAGTGATTTGCTTTTTTTTGCCCTTTTCATCGACTTTTATCGTAGACATTATTCCCAATTATAGTGGTATTTTTCCCTTTTCCATGTTTTGCAAAATCTTTACTGTATATTGCCTATACAACTTCTAGTTTTAATCCTATATTTGTGAAAAAACAATACGACATGAAACACACAGCTTTACTAAATTATCTACGCATAGTCCTTTCTCTATGCTTGCTGGGGTTCTCTTCTTTCGTGAAAGCGGCTCCAGATCCTAATTATCATATTTATCTATGTTTCGGTCAGTCAAACATGGAAGGAAACGCTACAGTCCCTGCTAATGAGAAGACTGGTGTGGATGAACGTTTCAGAATGTTCTACACTGCGAATAAGTGTTCTCAATGTGGCCACACTACAGGAAGTGAGTATACTGCTATTCCTCCGTTGGCTCGTTGTTTCCACTGGAATAATTCTGGTTTTGGTCCAGTCGACTATTTCGGTCGTACTTTGGTAAAGGAGTTAGATCCAAGTATCAAGGTCGGTGTGGTAGTGGTAGCTTTGGGTGGTACTAGTATCGAAGGTTTCCAAAAATCTAAATACCAGAGCTATTTCAATTCGGCTGCTGATTGGCTAAAGGGATACGCTAATGATTATGGTGGAAATCCTTATGGACGTTTGATTGAGGTTGCTAAAGAGGCTCAGAAGGTTGGTGTCATCAAGGGTATCTTGGTACATCAGGGTGAGACTAACTCAGGTAATCCTAACTGGCCAAATGATTTGAATGGTGTCTATCAGGATATCTTGAAGGACCTTGGACTAAAGGGTTCTGAAGTTCCTTTGTTGGTAGGTGAGGTTCGTTACACTGGCCCATGTAGTGGTCATAATAATGTGATTCGAAAGGTGCCAAGTGTCATCCCTAACTCATACGTTGTTTCTGCTGAGGGTTGTGAGGCAGCTAACGACCAGTATCACTTTACAGTTGCCGGTTATACTTTGCTTGGTAAGAGATACGCAGAGAAGATGCTTGAGATTCTAAATAAGAATGGAAGTGCAACTCCTCAGGCAAGTATTGCTGTTGAGACTTTTATTAATAAAGCCGACGAGCCAGCTGAGGTTGAGATCATTGTTAACAATGATATTGAAAATATCAAGTCCATAGATATTTATGCCGACAATGAAAAGATCGCAAGTGGCGAATCTAAGTTTGTTTGGGAAAATGTGACTAGAGGCAAACATACTGTTTGGGCTGTCGCTTATGACAATAACAATAAGGAGTACACATCTCCTAAAAAAGAGTTGAGCATTTTTATGCCACAGACTCCTTTCAATGGTACTCCATTCAAGATTCCAGGCAAGATTGAAGCAGAAGAGTTTGATAATGGAGGTGAGGGTAATGCCTACCATGATAATGATGAGCAGAACCGTAATGGAGATACTCGTGAGGAGGGTGTCGACATGAGTGCTACAGCAGTAGGATATACTCAGACTGGAGAGTGGCTAGAGTATACTGTCGACATTCAGTATGAGGATGAGTATATTGTCGAATCGAAAGTTGCTTCTGGAGTCGACGGTGCCGCCTTTACATTCTACCTAGATAATACATTTATTGTCCCAGGTGATGATGGTACTCCTGGTGGATTTGTAAATGTGCCTAATACTGGCGGTTGGGAAACTTTTGAGATTGTTGAGACTAAGTTGAATAAGTTGACAAAAGGAACACATGTTTTGAAGGTTGAAATCACAGGTGATTGGGTAGATATTGACTGCTTCACATTCAAATGTGTCAACCCAACTAATGTAGAGACTATCTCAGCAGAAAACGGAATCATTCCAGACGATGAGTATGATGTTTACGACATCGCTGGTAGATTTGTAAAGAAAATTGAGGTTTCTCAAAACTCATATAGAAATACATTGAAGAATGGATTCTATATCTTGAGAAATTCAAAAGGTAAGAATTATACGTTGCTAATCAGAAAATAAATATGTAGAGACGCGAGATCTCGCGTCTTTACTAAGAAAAATCGGCAGGTGAATGATTTCTCCTGCCGATTATTTTTTTGAAAAATATGATGCATTTGAGACGCACGACCGTGACAATTACTTTGAGACGCACGTCCGTGCGTCTCTACGGGATTATCTGATATAGATTACCTCTGGGTCAATCTTAATTCCAAATCTGCTCCATACGTCGACTTGGATTGTGTTTGCTAGCTCAATGATGTCACGGCTTTTAGCCTCTCCATTATTGACGAGGATAAGTGCCTGTTTGTGCCAAACTCCTGCTCCGTTGTGGTTCTGACCTTTCCATCCGCAACGTTCGATCATCCATCCTGCCGGAATCTTAACCTCAGTTTCAGAAATATCGTATTTTGGAACTATTACCGTGTCGTCTTCCGCTTTTTCTCGTCGACAAATATCTTCATATACAGATCTGTCGACAATAGGATTTTTGAAATAACTGCCAGCACTTCCTACTTTGCCGACTTCTGGCAACTTGTTGTTTCTTATGCTGATGATTGTCTCTCTTATGGTTTTCAAATTGATTTCTTTGCCTTCTAGTTCTTTAGATAGACCGCCATATGACAGTTTGAAGTCGTCGTGCTTCTTTAATCTATAAGTGACATGAGTGACGATGAATTTGTCTTTCCAATCTTCCTTGAATCTACTCATACGATAACCGAAATGAAGCTCTTCGTTATTTGCAATGACAATGTCTCCGTCTGTGATATTTACCATCTCCACCTCTTTGATGATATCCTTTGCCTCCACACCATATGCTCCGACATTCTGTACTGTTGAGGCTCCGACAGTACCTGGAATGATAGATAGGTTTTCAGCACCACAATAGTTATTTTCCACCGACCAAGCGATGAAATCATCCATGATTTCCCCGGCTCCAACCTTCACGTCGACATAATCTGCATCTTCATAAACGATTTCGATTCCTTTGATTTGCGAATGCATCATAGTGCCGTCAAAGTCATCACAAAGGAGGATATTGCTTCCGCTTCCAAGTTGGAAAAGACGTTTGCCTGCTATATTACCATCCTTGATATACGATTGAAGTTCAGCTACATTGTCGTATTCGATGAATTCGCTGCAACATTGGTCTAGACCGAATGTGTTATGGTTTTTAAGAGAAAAATTCTTTTTTATGGTAATCATATATATGCTATTATCATTAATAAAAAGAGAAACGCTGCAAATAAAAAGAGAGACGCTGCACGCAACGTCTCTACAAATATACGATTTAAAATAAAAAAAGACACCTCACAAATCAACTTTGTGAGATGTCCCAAAATTTATAAGCTATGAACAAACAATTCGTTATTCAGCTGCGATTGCCTCAACAGAAACGAAAGACTTGTTGTCCTTCTTCTTGCGGAATACAACTACTCCGTCTACCAAAGCAAACAATGTATGGTCGCTACCCATACCTACGTTATCACCTGGGTGATGAACTGTACCTCTCTGACGTACGATGATGTTGCCTGCCTTAGCAAACTGACCACCGAAAAGCTTTACACCAAGTCTCTTACTTGCTGATTCACGTCCGTTCTTAGAACTACCTACACCTTTTTTGTGTGCCATGTCTTTACCCTTTCCTTAATTATGCAACAACCTCGTTAACCTTAACCTGAGTGAACTGCTGACGGTGACCGTTCAACTTACGGTAACCCTTGCGTCTCTTCTTGTGGAATACAAGAACCTTCTCACCCTTAACTAGTGGAGAAACAACCTCTGCTACTACCTTAGCACCAGAAATTGTAGGAGCTCCTACAGTTACACTACCGTTGTTGTCGATCAACAACACCTTGTCAAACTCTACCTTTGAGCCCTGCTCAACGTTCAAGTGGTGAACGAACAATGTCTGGTCTTTCTCGACCTTGAACTGCTGTCCTGCAATCTCAACTATTGCGTACATTTTAAATATAAATTAAAATTAGATCCGGTGGTGCAACTCTTTTGAGCTGACTTACTGAACCACGTAGGAAAACGGATGCAAAAATACTATAATTTTGTAATATTCAAAAAGAATGTGTTGCTTTTTTGCCTTTTTTCACTAATTTTGTATCGTAATCTTATCAAATATAGTATGGGTTTCTTTAGCAGTTTATTCGGAAAAGAGAAAAAGGAGGCGTTGGATAAAGGTCTTGAGAAGACAAAAACCAGCGTGTTTTCTAAAATCGCACGTGCTATCTCAGGAAAAAGCAAGGTGGACGAGGAGGTTCTCGACAATCTAGAAGAGGTGCTTATCACTTCTGATGTTGGCGTCGACACAACTTTGCGTATCATTGAGCGTATTGAGGCTCGTGTGGCTAGAGATAAGTATGTCTCTACTGATGAATTGAATGAAATCCTTCGTGATGAGATTGCATCTCTGCTTGAAGAAAATAACACTGATACTACTGGTGAGTTTGAGGTCCCAGAAGGCAAACATCCGTATGTGATTATGGTTGTGGGCGTTAATGGTGCAGGAAAGACTACTACTATCGGTAAACTTGCATATCAATACAAAAAGGCTGGCAAGAAGGTAGTGCTTGGTGCTGCCGACACTTTCCGTGCTGCTGCTATTGAACAACTTGCGGTTTGGGGAGAGCGTGTGGATTGTCCTGTGATCCGTCAGAATATGGGTTCGGATCCTGCTGCTGTGGCTTACGATACTATCGCTTCTGCTAAAGCACAGGATGCTGATGTGGTGATTATCGACACTGCTGGTCGTCTACATAATAAGATCAATCTTATGAATGAGCTTACTAAGATCAAGCAGGTGATGAAGAAGATTATTCCTGATGCTCCACACGATGTTATGCTTGTGCTTGATGGCTCTACAGGTCAGAATGCTTACGAGCAGGCTAAACAGTTTACTAAGGCTACTGATGTCACTTCTCTTGCTATCACAAAACTTGATGGTACTGCGAAGGGTGGTGTGGTGATCGGAATCTCTGATCAGTTTAAGATCCCAGTTAGATATATCGGTGTAGGTGAGGGTATCGAACACTTGCAGGTGTTTGATCGTCGTGAGTTTGTTGATTCTCTATTCAAGAATGAAGAAAAATAATACGATTGAGTTCATCAATCTTGGTTGCTCCAAGAATCTTGTTGACTCAGAACATTTGAGTGCTCAACTGCAGAAGTTGGGTTATAATTGTCGCCACGATTCAGATAAGATTACAGGTTCGACAGTCGTTGTCAATACTTGTGGATTCATTGGCGACGCAAAAGAGGAGTCTATCAACACAATCTTGAATCTATGTGAACTTAAAAGAAAACATAAGATTGAGAAATTGTTTGTGATGGGATGTCTTTCCGAACGCTATCTTGCCGACTTGGAGAAAGAAATCCCTGAGGTAGACAAGTACTATGGTAAGTTTACGTGGAAGAAGATGATTGCCGACCTTGGCCATTCCTACGATGATTCTCTATCCACAACCCGTGATATCACAACTCCAAAGCATTACGCTTATTTGAAGATTTCAGAAGGATGCAACCGCCGTTGCTCCTACTGTGCTATACCTATCATCACCGGACCTCACAAGTCGATCCCGATGGAAGAACTTGTGGATGAGGCCAAGAGATTGGTGGCGACGGGAGTGAAGGAATTACAGGTTATCGCTCAGGATTTGTCGTCATATGGTAAGGATTTGTATGGCAAGGTGATGCTGCCTGAATTGGTAGAGAAACTGTCGGATATTCCGGGTGTGGAATGGATTCGTTTGCATTATGCTTATCCATCTGATTTCCCATGGGATTTGTTGCGTGTGATGAACGAACGCAGCAATGTCTGTAAATATCTTGATGTGGCATTCCAGCATATCACAACGGGAATGTTGAAGAAGATGCTTCGACACGTCACTAAGGAGGAGACAATCGAGTTTATTGAGAGAGTCAGACGAGAAGTGCCAGGTATCACGTTGAGAACCACATTCATCGTCGGTCATCCAGGTGAGACTGAGGAGGATTTCAATGAACTTTTGCAATTCGTAAAAGACACAAAGTTCGATCGTATGGGAGCGTTTGCTTACTCTGAGGAGGAGGGCACATATTCAGCACGTCATTATAAGGATGATATTCCATTTGAGACAAAGCAGGAACGTCTTGACGCATTGATGAAGGTGCAGGAGAGAATTGCGTTGCAGAAGAATGGAGAGAGAGTAGGGCAGAAGATGAAGGTGATTTGTGATCGTGAAGATGCGGAATATTTCATCTGCCGCACTGAATTTGATTCGCCAGAGGTAGATCAGGAGGTGCTTGTGAAGAAGGCTGAAAACGATATGCAAATCGGTGAATTCTACAATGTGGAGATTACGGACTGCGACTACTTCGATTTGTTTGGAAAAGTTGCAGAGTAAACGATAACGTTGACGTTGACGAAAACGAAAATCCCGAAAGCCAAAAACTTTCGGGATTTTTTGTATAAATGCGTTGAATTATTTTTAGTCTGGAGTTATAGGGTGGTATATTTCTAGTACTGGAGGTTCCACTATCCCCTCTTCGCTTATTTGACTAAAAAAGTCGTGGATAGTGAAATAAGAGGATTCAGAGTCTTCACTAAATTCAATCTCTTTTACTACGTTGTTAGAATCAACAAAATTCCACAACTCATCATTTGTTGAACTTTCACTTCCTGCAATAAACTCCTTTAGAGGTTCTCCATAGCAATGACCTTTGGATCTTGCATCAATCCAATCGAAATTACCATACTCTGAAAGCAATGCTGTCTGTCCAAACAAACTTTCTATGATTGCGTCTTTTTCTGATGGATCGAAGCGGTAAAAGATTTGTCTATAATCATCTTTTATTAGTTCAGGAGTGACTCTTACTGGCAAATTAAGGGAATCTCCCTCAAGAACTATCACATCTGTTGTGTTAGCAAGCCATTCAGCTTCTTCCGCTGCTTTTATTTCGTTCATCTTTTTCTGAATGCCTCGGTTAAGTTCCTCTTCATCGTAAGTTGCTTCGCAAGAGGAAAAGGCCAGACTTGCGCTTAATAGGCAACAAGCCCCTAATAAATTAAAAATTTTTTCCATAGAATTATTTTTTTAAATTAAACTAACTATCGCAAATATAGTGTTATTATTGATACGATAAACTTTTGAGTCGGATTTTTTTTGACAATTATATACGAGTTGTTCAACACACGCTTTTTCTTTTTACGCTCGGCCTGCGGCCTCGCGTTGGGGGAGGGGCAAGGGCCCAAATAATCAAAAATAGGCCCTTTGCAATCCTCATTTTTGGACAACTGCTATATAATCTCCATAAAAAGAGCCAGACAAATTTGCCTGGCTCTGAATGATATAACAATAGAATAATTGTGTCTGATTAATGATGCTTTACGCGGTCTCTTTCCTCAGCTCTCTTGGCTGAATTCCATGATTCAAGTGAACCTGTCAAATAACCTGTGATTCGGCGTAGACGAATGATCTCTTCACTCTTGCATAGTGGACAAGTAGAGTAGATTACACCACGATAACCACATCGCTTACATGTGTCGACTGGATGGTTGATTGAACCGTAACCGATATTCTCGTCGTTCATCACCTTGACAATCTTTAGGATTGAGCTGACGTTCTTCTTTGCCTCACCGTCAAGCTCGACGTATGTGATGTGACCTCCACCTGTCAATGCGTGGAATGGTGCCTCTTTCTTGATCTTTTCTACCAATGAGACGTTCTCTTTAACGTCGACGTGGAATGAGTTGACGTAGTAAGCACGGTCGTTAACACCCTCGATGATTCCAAACTTCTGCTTGTCGATACGAGTGAATCGTCCTGCAAGACCTTCTGCTGGAGTGGCAAGAACAGAATAGTTCAAATGATACTTCTCTTTGTATTCCTTAACCACCTCGTTCATAGTCAACAAAACGTCACGCATACAATCCCATGCATCCTGGTTTGTTCCGTGGCTCTCACCGTAGATTGCCATCATCGCGTTGTGACCTCCGATAAATCCGATACCAAGTGTACCGCTGTTTAGTACATCGCCAACCTCATCGTTTGGTGCCAACGCAGCACCACCTTTCCATACGTCGTTACCCATCATGAATGGGAACTGACGAGCCAAGGCTGTACGTTGATATAGATATCTTTCGTATAGTTGATCTGCTACAAATGTAGACATCTCTTTTACCATCTTAAGAAGAATCTTCTTGGCCTCTCTGCGAAGCAAGTGCTTGTCTCCATCAGGGTAAAGATCTTCTGCTTCTCTCTTAGCCTTTATGGCAAGACGAGGAAGGTTGATAGATGTGAATGATAGATTTCCACGACCTACCGATGTCTTCTCTCCGTTTAGATTCTCAAATACTCGTGTGCGGCAACCCATTGTCGCCAACTCGTATCTCCATCTCTTTGGATCGTTGGCATCCCACTTCTCATGCTTGTTGAATGGAGTGTCCAAGAATAGGAAGTTAGGGAACAATGATGTGGCAGTTGTGGCGCACGACTTCAACAATAGATCGAAGTTAGGTGCCTTAAACTTGATTTCACCAGCCATTGCTGCATCCCAATTCTCGATAGCTGCTCTATAATCTTCCTCTGTGTATGAAACACCTTCCTTAACTTTGAAGATCTGGATAGGGAAGACTGGAACCTCACCGCTACCAAGACCTTTAGAAGTAGTGTTGAGAAGCTCTCTCATCACCATTCTTCCTTCTGGAGACGTGTCTGTTCCGTAGTTTATTGAGCTGAACACCACCTGGTTACCACCACGTGAGTGCATTGTATTCAAGTTGTGAACAAGACCTTCCATAGCCTGAAGTGTCTCGTTGCGTGTGTTGTCGTATGCATTGTTGATGATTACAGACAACTCGTCGATAGTGATGTTGATTCCTTTTCCACTCAACATTGCCACTAAGTTGTTCTTCTCATCTTCTGTGACCTCGATGCTCTTTATGTTCTCTTTCAACATGTTGCGCAAGAAACTGAAGTCCATCTCCTTATGCTTGATTTTGCAAAGGAAGATGATCATCTGCTCTGCACTCTTTATAAATGTCTTGTAGACACCTGGAGCCATGAAGAAATCGAATGCTGGTATACTCTGTCCTCCGTGCTGCTCGTTCTGGTTTGTCTGGAAAACGATTGTTGCCAAAGTGGCATAGCTGCGGATTGATTGTGGAGTACGTATGCTTCCGTTCTTTGTCTTGAATCCTCTTTCGAAGATGTCGTCAAGGTCGTACTGCACACATGTCACAGTTTTTGTTGGGAAATAGTCCATATCATGGATGTGGATGTCTCCGTCTTTGTGAGCACGTGCGAATTTTGGACTCATCAAATATTTAATGGTGTAGTCTTTTGTAACCTCAGAGGCGAATGTCATCATCTGACCTGCTGGAGTGTGCGACGACATGTTGGCATTGCTTAGGTTGACATCGTTCTTCTCAATGTTGACGATGCCATCCATCACATGCTTCATGTGTGTACGCTTGTGACGCTCTGTGTTACGCTGGTCGCGGTATAGGATATACTTCTTCGCGATGTGATGGTTGCGGAACATCAATTCGTGTTCAACCAAGTCCTGGATCTCTTCTACTGAGATGATCTCTTTGTCGATGCTGTTGCAAACCGACTCTGTAACCTGGTCTATTACCTCTGGCTCCTCCTTGACATCGCTGGCTCGGTAAGCCTTCGTTATCGCGTTCTTGATTTTTTCTTTAGAGAAAGGTTCGTGTTTACCGTCACGTTTCTCTATCATGATTTTATCCAAGTCCATGTTATATCACCTAATTCATTCTCATTCTAAATCTTTTGCAATATTACCCACAAAAAAAATAAAAAACACTCTTGATATAAAGATATTTTTTACTATACAATTTGTAATAATTACAAATTTGATATGACTTCAAATTCTAAAATCCCCTAAACACATAGTGATAGTTGGGCACTCAGGTGAGTTGAGGTCAAAAAATTGTGGTAAATATCTAAAACGGCTTGTGTATATGTTTTACAACATCTATTTGATGTCGTTCCATATCTTCCAAGACGCAATTGCTTGATTATGTAGCATTTCAAGACCATTCTTAGTGACTGCTCCATTCTGCTCTCCAAGCTGACAAAATTTAGTGTGCTCTGGATTGTAAACAAGATCATAAAGCAGATGCTCTGGAGTCACAAACTGGTATGGGATATTTGGAGCCTCGTCGTGGTGAGGGAATGTGCCGACAGGAGAACAATTGACAATGATTTTGTACTCTTTCATCACATCCTCTGTCAAGTCGGCATATGTCAATCCGTCTGGACGCTCACTTCTTGAAACATATTTGTATTCGATGCCCATCAACTTGAAAGCATAGCAAACGGCTTTAGAAGCACCTCCTGTTCCAAGTATCAACGCTTTCTTGTGTTGTGGACGAAGGAGTGGCTTTATGCTGTCTGTGAATCCTATTATGTCGGTGTTGAATCCGCGTAACTCCGTTTTACCATTCTCACGGATGAATTTTACGGTGTTCACAGCTCCGATGCCTTCTGCGATTGGATCTAGAGAGTCGAGAAGCGGAATAATCTGCTCCTTATAAGGAATGGTTACGTTAAAACCGCTAAACTCTTTTGAAGCAATCAATGCTTTGAAATCGTCTATCACAGGAAGTTCGTACAAGTCGTATTGCGCATCAATTCCTTCTTTTGCGAATTTCTCAGTGAAGAATTTTTTTGAGAATGAGTGGACTAACACTTTCCCAATCAAACCAAACTGTTTCATATTGTGAGTTTTTTTCAATTTTTCGAATTCTATGCAACGTGACAATCTCACGTTGGAGGGTGACAATGACTGCCACTTTTTGAGCTTATTGTTTGACAAATATGCTGTCGACTAAATGCAGTGTGTATACACCACGGTCTTCACCATATTTCTTGACTTTGTCCACACCTTGCCATAATCTGCGAAGCTTAAGGTTTCTGCTAGTAGTGTCAATAGCAACACTATCCTCGGTGATTCGGTTGACTCTGTAGGCTGTGATGTTTTTGAATGGATACATCTGTAGTGATGGCTCCACATCCCAAATATCGCTGCCTGTCACTTCTTCTCGCAAATAGATGAGTGTGTCCAAAGATGGACTAAGGGTATCTTCGTATGAGACGTTGTTGCTTGTCAACGAAAATTTAAGTATCACATCGCAATTCTGCTCGTTGACTATGCGGTATTCATAATCGTACGATTTCTCTTTGCATGATGCAGACGCTAGAACTCCCGCCAACATTAATATTTTCCAAACGTTATTTCTCATTGTCGAAGAATTTTTGAAAATCATTATCGGTTTTTGCTTCCGGACAATATTCGTAGAACAAAGATTCAGCCATAAAATCTTCTCCTGTCTCTCGCATAGATGACGCTGCCGACTGAATATCTCTCATCTTATAATAAGCCACTGCCTTCAATGCATAGATCTCTTCGACATTGTCTGCGTTGATGGAGATTGCCTCGTCGTACATATTAATGGCATTGCGGAAATCTTTTCTGTCCATATATATATGGCCTAGGGCAGAGATCGCGTCGGCATTATCTTTATCCATTTCCAGCACGAAATGATAGATGTTCTCAGCCTCATTGAATTCCTCAAGGCAAACCAGGATGTCGGCTTTGAGCAGATAATAATCCACTCTTGTCTGCCAGCATGGACTTTCGTCCCAGTCCATCTTATAAATATTGGCTCCGAGACTCACGGCATCTGAAATCACAGTGTCGTAATAGTCAGATTCCACTCTGCGAATAGCCTCGTTGATGCAAGATAGAGCCTCTTTGTTGCGGTCGGACTGGTTGTAGCAGACCGCAAGCGAGTATTGTGCGTTGTGGAAATCGCTGTGTGTCGACGGGATAGTCTCAAGGATCGACGCTGCTTTCTTATAATCGTCTGCCATAAGGTAGCAGTTTGCCAATTCTATCTTAGCTTTTATGTCGACAGGATAGAGCATGCCGTGCATACGAAGCTCCTTGATTGCCTCTTTGAATTTGCCTGTGGCTGCAAGCACTTTGCCGAACCACAGATGCAGACGGTCATTCTCAGGATCGATAGCACGGGCAAAGTCGAACGACAATTTGGCTTCAGGATAATTGAAATTCATGAAATGGAGAATTCCTTGAGCCAGCCAAGCCTCCATACAATAAGGATGCTCGTCGACGAGGGATTCGTACATCTCCGTCGCCACTTTATATTTGTCGTCGCCAATAAGATAATCGGCAAGCTGTATGTAGCATTCCGCTTTGACGCGTACGTCGGATTCTTTTTTTGATGGCAGTTTGCTAGTGACATTCTGCACCATCTCCAGCACGTCATCCTCTTTGCACACCACATTCATGGCATCTGCGACGTCGAACAACGAATCCACGGGATTGCAATCAGTGTCCTTATTCCATTGGATATCTACGATCGCCTTCTTTATAGCGGCGTCGATACTGGTTCTATTCTCCACGGCGTCAAGCACATGATGAAGGATGATCAGATAGTTATTAAACGGATAACGCAGATAGTCAGCCTCTGGATTCCATACCTTCAGCACCTTGAATCCCTTGTTGACAAACTCAAGGAAGAGGCGGCATATACGGATCTCGTCGTTGTTGGGATAGTGAGCCAATGCGTCGTCGGCGCAGGCAAAAGCTCTATCGTACTCTCCAAGGTCAGCATAGTAATATAGCACTGTAACAATCTCTTCTTCAGACATATAACTATCTGAAAAGTGATTGCGGACATAGTCCTCATAACAGTTTACGAGGTATGCAGTACGGGCATCATATATAGAGCTAAATCTCATCTTCTTTTATTTTCTGCAAATTTACGACGTAAAAAAAAGTTAAACGAAAATTGCAAACGATAGTTATTAACAATTCATAATGCGTAATTCACAATTAATAATTCGTAATTCGTAATGCGACACATGCAATGCATATAAATTCATATTTAATTAAGAAAAAAGTTGGAAAAATCAACAAAAAGTTTGAAAAAAATAGTAGTTTTGCACATTGCGTATAGTATAACTATGCGTGAATGTGTATAGAAAATTAGTAAATTATCAAAAATATAGTCGTTTGACGATAGATTGTGTGCGAATATTTATGCGTGTATATGCATAATATTTAATTATGAAAAGGTAGGGTGTATATATACGGATAAGTATTAGAGATGATGACGTATTGATGCTAAATGGTTGAATAAGAAGAGGAAAGCATCAGATTATTGGACAAAGACTATAGAACTTTTTTGAAAATGATGATAGATAGCATTATTGCAAGAATGAAGGAATTATGCAATTCCTTGAAGGGACTAAATATATTCAACTCGCTAGGCTTGTGTCTGATGACGGTGTTGTTGTGCTTTGGATTTATAGATGAAACTAAAGGACAGACTTTAGTTTTGCAGGCATCTTATGGTGCTGACATTACATTGAGCAGACAATGTGATGGCGTATATACGACCACAATGACTAATATGAAAAATATGGACTGGCGTCCATTTAGAATATCTGTCAATGGAAGTGTAAGCAGACTTTATTGTGATGGTACTCAATATTGCCTTTTTGAAGATACTTACAATGGAGAGAATGTAGTCAAGATTCATAGTGGTAACGCAGATGAAGGCACTCATACCTTTTATGTATATCAGCAAAATGGAAACTGGTATATAGGAGGCGTAAGTCTCTGTCCTATTTCGGTTACTACAGGACAAAATATCAACCTGCCAACCTCCGATGTCACACAAAATCTTATATCAAATGTCACAAGAACTGTTCAGTCAAAAGGTTGGCAATATTATAAAAATGGTGGTTGGATTAATTTGCCGACCTCATTTGATGTGGCTGGAGAATATAGATTAAGATATTATGTGACATATAAAGACTACCAAACTTATTATACCGGAGAGAGGACGTTGACTGTTACTGGTTCTGGTTCTGGAAATGATACCTCTTGTGATAAAGTGATTGTCCTAAAGTCAATTGAAACTCGAGACAATAAAGCAGGAATGAATACCACACTTGTTAAGCATGACCCTACAGGATCTTGTTCTAAGTGTGTTTATCGATTTAATTTTGCCGGAAATGATTTTAACACTGAAAGAGTATGGTTTGAGTTGAATGGTAGTCCTTTGAGATTGAATTCTTTGCCTGGTGGATTTTCTCGTGTTGATTATAATGGTAGTAATGATATTTATTTCAAGTGTGATCACGGACAGAAATATGCTTGGGGATACTTGTATCAAAACAGTCAGGGGAATTGGGATTTCTCTACTACAGAACCATGTGGAAGCTGTGAAATGAGAATTGATGCAGATCCTGAATGTAGTTCCAGATTAATCCTTACAAATACTTGTGCGAATGTTACTGATTGGAAGTGGGAAAAGAGCACCGGTGTTCGTACTGATGATGGAGATAACTCTCCGTTATGGTCAGCTTCGCAAGCTCCTATTTCAGGATCTGAAAACAAAACATCATGGGTAGTAACCGAAGCTGGTAAATACAGAGTTAAGGGTAGTGGAGTTGTGTCTCCTGTGTACACAGTTACATCTCCGGTAAGTGTATGTGATTTGATCACAATCTCTCCGGAAACTCCGCAAACAAATATATGTGATGCTGATATTGTCTTTGAGGCTTCTGTGTATGGAGGTGTTGCTGGAGATCTTGAGTGGTATTATGGAGACACCCCACTTTCAAATGGTGGTGGAGTATCTATAAGTGGCAATAAACTCACTATTTCTTCTTCGGCTGTAACCAAAACTGCGACAGTTTATGCAAAGAAGGGCAGTGCAGTGAGTGCGAAAGTAGAGGTAGTCCCATTTGATGAGATCAGATTAAAATCTCAACATAGTACTGAGGCTAATAATGCGAATATGCTGCTTAAAAAACTTGATGCAAATTCGTCATGTGGCAAGTGCGTATATGTATTCGACTTTAAGAGTGCATGGTTTAATGCCAACAGAATGTGGTTTGAAGTTGGTGGCAAAAAAATAAAGTTTAATATATCTCCGGATGTCACATTCGGACATGATGATGGAACAGCTGGAATCACTTATATTGGAGACTCTAATAACACAGAATTCAAAGTTGACAATGGCGACAGATATGTCTACGGATATTTGACTTATGATAATGGAGAATGGACTTTGTCTGCTACTAATCCATGTGGAGAGTGTATGGAAATCTCTTCAAACAATACAAATTTAGGTTGTGCGAGCAAGGTCACATTAAATCTTGATGTCGATGATATGTGTAATAATGTCAAGACATGGGTTTGGCAGAGAAGTACACAAAATGCAGGTCTTACAGAATGGAAAGATATAGATGGCTCTGCAAATAAGACTACAATAGATGTTTCACAAACAGGATTCTATCGAGTTAAAGGAAGCGATGTTTTCTCTAATATGATTCAGGTCACTTCAGTTCAATGTTCTAAATTACTAGTTTCAATGACTGGTGATTTGTCGTGTGGATCTGTCACATTAACATCGGAGGCAAGAGAGACGATTAATAATGTTAGACAAACTAGATGGCAAAGATCAAGGAATGGAACAAATTGGGAAGATTGGTGGTGTTGTGATGCGACAATTACGTTCACAGGAAACGATCTCAATGGATATCAGTATGTGAGAGCCGTATGGCATTACGATAACGATTGGAAGAGTGAGTATTCAGATCCATTCAATGTTGTCGCTAATTCTATGCCTTTCGAGTTTAAGTCGGTTCTTGATGCCAGTTTTAGAGGATGTGCGTTGGGTACTCCAAGAGTTGAGGTCGACAACATACAATCGATGTGCTGTAATAATTATGAGGTCACTGTAAAGGCTGCTGCAGGAGCTAGCTGGGGAAATGATGAATATGGTTTCCTTTATGCTCCAGGTTATAAGATATACAATGCTGCAAGTGGAGATAAGAATCTAGTATTCTCTTTAGGAACGAATGCGGCCGGATGCAATCATTGGAATGAAGTTGTCGGAATAAAAGGAAGTGTAAATCAGAAGAAGATATATATATATGTAGATGAAGCAAAGAAGAGAATTTTTGTCAATTCTAATGATGTGGATAATCAAAAAATCGTCATTGGATTTGATAGAACTAATACCGAAGAGTTCCCATGTAAACCAATAACAATGACTCTTGCCACAGAGCCTTGTGGAGCTCAGAGTTATCAGTGGTATTATGGCGTTGCTCATAATATTATAAAAGGTGCTACATCCAAGACTTTGGTCATTGATCGCGAGTTGTTAAAGGCGTGTAATTATAATACATTCTTTGGTGTTCGTATCATTGGTAATAACGGACAGCGTTATGAGGCTTATAGAGGAGAAGAGTTAAATTGGCGACTTAGCGCAAGTGGCTTGTCGGCTACTGGTCTGTCTGGTTTTAATTCTCTTCCTGTATGTTGTGATGACTATGGCAACAAGCATTATCGTGTCACATACTCTGGCTCAGGAACAATTACTTTTGCTGGCAAGAAGAATTATGATGCGGACTCAGATAATAGCAAAGGTGTATATACTATAGCAGAAGGTGGACCAAACAGTTTTACTGTTTCTGCAGGTTCTGAATTGTTTGTATATGTAAAAGGAGATGAGGCTTATTGGTCAGTCAACCCTCCAAGACCAAAGTTGATTATTAATGAGGAGGTATGCGACCCATGTAAGGATCCAAAACTTACTGCTATATTAACAGGAGTAAGTGATGTAGTGTTGAATTCATTTGGAGCTCAGAGACCTCAGTTCAGATGGGAAGCTTCCAATAATAATACCACATGGACTACATTGAGTACAACTTCAGATGTGTTAGAAGGAGAGGATATTGCTCAGTATAGATATTTCCGTGTGTCTATTGACTTCGCATGTCAGGAGGTTACTGCATCATTCACAAAAAATAGCTGTGAGAATTATCCTAGTATAGTTATTTCCGGACGACTAGACAAGTGTGGGGAGGATGCAAAAATCACATTGTCAAAAAAATATGTAAATGGACTAGATTGTTATGAGAAAGAGGAGATTCAAGAGAGCCAGGATGGAGTCTCTTGGGTTACATCGGAGTTCTCTGGAATGAATGATACAGAGGTGACTCTTAAAAAAGTCACAGGTACATATTATAGATATGCGTTGATATTAAAGAACAATAAGGCTGTTTTCTCTAATGTCCTTACTGCAAAAGAGATTGATGGAGTCAGCATTATTGCTGATTACGACAGAGCTAAAGTGTATAGTGCAGATAAAACGAAAGAATTAGTTCTTAATGTCACTACAAACATCACAGACAATCATGGCTATTGGGAAAAGTGGAATGAGACGACGGGTGTGTGGGAAGATGCAACCGGTTTGTCATCTGTGACAAATGGAGATAAAGAGAGTGCCACATATCTTATTACAGAGACAAGCGGAACTCTTAAATTCAGATATTGGTCGGATAAGGTTTGTCAGGTATCAAATGAGTTGGAGATAGCCATTAATAATATCACCGCCAACTGTGCTAATGATGGATCTTTCTATATCTCTTTCAACGGACTTGGTAATAGTGGTCAGTTTGTGGCATCAAAGAGTGATGACCAACCATATATGTTTATCCGTCCACAAGATTCAAGATGTTATGACAACTTCCCAGCTGGAATGCATAATTCCCATGGATATAATGTTAGTACAGGAGCTGCAGCACCAAGTAACATACCTGCCGCAGATAAGGAGAAATATACATGGCTTGGAATACAAGATTGTGGACGTATAGGCAAGCCAGGTTTCCCTACATATAACGAAAGTGCGTTTGGAAGTAATACATATATGATTGCCAATCGCAATAAGTTGTTGTCGTTAGGTGCTCTTGATGATGTGTTATTGCCACCGACATATAATGATAACGACATGTATTATGTTTGGAGTCATGGTAGTGCTGATGGTGACTTTTATAATCCAAGTTCAACCCCTAGTGGTAGTGGTGAAGTAAATCCTGTCGGTATAAATAAAAGTGTGCCTAAGATTTATCCTATGTTAGGCATCCAGTATCCAGGAGCCGTAAAGGATGGTACAACAGGAAAAATCTCAATAAGATTCTGGTATGCGTCTAATCCAGAGCATACAGCACAGAATGGAGCTTATTTTGGTTTCTTCTCAGACAGACACGGTAGTAAAGATACTGAGGCTAGCGGAGCTTTGATTTCCGAATTGAGATACAACCCATTCAAGAATGGAACATTAGTGTTCGAGGGAGATGCGGAGCATGATTCTCGCACATACAACATGGTTAATAATAATGAGTTGATGATAGGTAAGAATGATAACGACTGTCTGACTCATGTTTATGTTGAAGATGTAAAGCCAGGATGGTATACCATGACTGCGGAGTTCACAATGGATAATTGGATTACACAAAACAATTGTCCGGTGTTCTATCCAATGGTTCTGCCAGAGAACACTCATTCTGTTGTTGCCGTTGAGTATTTGATGACAGATATGGATGATCAGGTTGTCGAATTGCCGTCGACTCCTTCTGTCTGTGCCGACAAACAGTCAGCATGTCCTGGAGTAGGCGATAAGGATGGAGATGCAATAGGCTTGTTTGTAAAGGATATAGATAAGAATAAACTTTCTGACATAAGTATCAAATGGTATGATGCTGCCGAACCAGGTAAAATAATTGGTAGTATTTCTAGTTTGGATCAGGTCGCAGGCAATGGTGTTGCTAGTGTTTATACACATTACCCTAATAAGGATGTCAACTATGTCACATACAATTGTGAGATCATAATGACAGATAAGAAGGGAGGAACATCAACATTCACAAATAGTGTAATCATCGGACGTGATCCAAGATGTAGCAACTGTGTGGATATTGGTGGAGATATTGAGGATGTAGTTTATACTAAAGATAATGAGATTCGTATCTCATCTACATTCATGGATCTTCCTTTTGGTATCACATACGAGTGGCAGTGGAGTGATAAGCGTTATAAGCCAGACAGCCAGTGGACTCCTATCCAGGTTACAGGAGATGGAGCCAAGGGAGAATTGTCGAATGGTGGAGCTACATTGACACTAAGAAACATCACAGGTCAGGATATTGAGGAGCATCCATATATCCGTGTCGTTGTAAAGCAGGATTATCTTATTTATTGTGTATCTAATGCAATCAAACTTATTCCTGCGAAGAGTGAGTGTGGATGGTATCTTGAGGGTGTCACAATGATCAATCCTAAAGAGTATGAAGTTCCAGCAAACTCTAAATATCGTCTAGTATTCCATGTGCCAAACGATGAGACATGGAGTAAGCAGCAGCCTACGTTCATTAAACGTGATATTCAGACTGATGCTTCTGAAACTATCTCATGTACAGATAAGGATGCTAATGGCGACTGGTACTATGAGTTTGTTGCAACTTCTGATTATGAGTTGAAAATAACAGATTTCTGTACTTTGTCTGATTATATCACTGTTCGTGGTATTAAAGAGTGTCAGAGTCTTACTGGAGATGTAAAACGAGTTTGGTATGATGATTTTGGACAGTTTTATGGATGGGCAAGTCATGATTATCCTACAATTTCATTGAGAGGTGAGGATTATCATCTTGATAACAGTAATAAAATTAAATATCCAGATTTAGGATACAACAACTATTCGCGTGTCATAGAGATTGATGGTAAGTTAAGTGAAGAGTCTCAATACAAATATACTTCGAGCACACTTGATTTGGCATTTGCTCCTGATAATACAAAAGCAATCACTAACGCAGTCAAGTATCCTGATACAGATCCAAAATGGTGTTGGATTCAAGACGGATGGATGGATAGAAAATGGGTGGTAAGTCATCAGGTTGCTGACGGCTACTATGCTATTGTCTATAATCCGATAATGGGATCATGTGCTAACTGGGCGTTTATGTCTGATGACCATACTCCGGACGATCATGATCGCACTTCCATTAATCAGGGAAATAATGTTAAGGGAGGTATGTTGTTCATCAATATGCCACAGGCAGGAGGCTTGATTTATAAAGCATCGTTCAAATCCGAATGTGAAAATGCAGTTGCCACTATTTCTTGTTATGTGGCTAATGCCAACCATCAGAGTACTGCTATTCCTTGTAGTGTTACTTTGAAAGTTACTGGTACAGAGAGTGAAAATTCTTACCGCTCTGGTAAAATTGTCGCTCGTTTGGCTGCTGAGAAAGATGCATATCAAACTAACCCTTGGACACATTTGACATTCCAGGTTAAATTGAAGCCTTCTAAAGATAATACACCTGATTCTAATGGTAAGTACACTTATTATTTCGAGATTCATTCAGACGCAGCTATATCTGAAAATGGTAATGACCTTCTTTTTGATGATATTGAAGTTTCTGTTTGTAATCCAGACGTTTCTATCTCTTCAGAGGATAGAGTGACTCATGAGAAGGAGATTGACTTATGTGATCCAGATCCTGAGACATCACGCGTGTATGCAGTGCCAGAGGTTCCATACAACCACTTCTTTGCTGATCTAAGTACTATTGAAGTAGAGTGGCAGAAATGGACGGGAGGTATTGATCCAATCAATGGAGTTTGGGAACCTATATATAGAAGTAATGCTACTCAGGGTCGTGAAAAACGTACTAATGTGGCTGCTGGAGAAGATACATTTGTTTTCTTCTGCCCATTGAAAGAGATTGGCGACTATCGTCTACGTGTTATCGTTGCTGATAATAGTAACGATAATCATGTACTTGACGATGTCTTGGGTTCAATCAGTAAGTACAATGATAAGCTAGATCCAGGAGACAACTGGCCTGAGATGAATTGTAATACTCTTTACGCTCATTCTAGTGATTTCTGGGTTCATGTTCATCAACACAAGGATATTGACACTGTTAATATTTTTGCATGTCCTTCAGAGTCAGTTTTGCTTGAGAATGTTTTGCCTAAAGGCTATGACTACGAGTTTACAGATGCTAAAGGCAAGATAATTAAGAGTGGACGTTCTACAGAAGAAAATGAGACTGTATCAGCGACTGTTACAAAGTCGAGTGTGTTTGATATTTACTATTTCAATGCTAGCCCAGGTTATATGGAGACAAATCTATCTCAGAAGATCTGTCCTCGTACGACTGTGTATATATTGAATGTGCCTCAGGAAGTGAAGATTGAATGTACTGTTCCATCTATAAGCTTAGCATGTCAGGCCGATTTCATGTCGGGAGCAGGAGCTACCCTTGATTTGGTTCCTCCTACAATTCCTTTCTGTGTACCTGGTGCACAGACATCATTGAACGTAGTCCGTGTCACAAACGGAGGTGTTGATTACACTAGTCATGTTAAGAAAAATGGAGACAAGTGGACGATTGAAGGAATCAAGAACAAAGGTGAGTACGAGTTCACATGGGAGGCTCATGCTTGGAAAAATGCAGGAGCAGATCCAGCTAAGGATCCAGCTAAAGACTTTGGTACTGTTACCTCTTCTTGTAAAGCTACGTTCGATTATTACGATTTGCCAAAAGTGACTGTATCTCATGAGGATGATCTTTGTCCGAAGAAAGATAATGAAGTGTCGGTAGTAGTCACTCCTTCTGCTGGAAACTATTCGTTCAACTATGTTGTTGGTGGAATCACTTATGCGGTGGAGAATGATGTTAAGAGTAAAGCTGACTCTAGCGTCGCCACATTCAATATTGCGTCTTGTGAGGAAACTGCTCCATTCAAAGTCATTGTTACAGATAATGAGACTCAATGTAAGGTGCAGATTGACACTGTGTTTGAAGTAAAGGGTAATACTGATATCACTTATATTAATCCACAAAATCCATTCGTGGTCAAAGGTGAGAATTGTAAGTTTGTCATTCCTGACTTTATCAATCCATCAGCTGCAGAGATCGCTAAATATGGAGAAGATAATTTGAAGCAGTATCTTACTGCTACAAGTGGATGCGGACTTAATGTTACATATACTCAGTCTCCAGAAAAAGGAGGTGAGTTTACTGAGGATTTGGTTGTTACAATCACAGCGACAAATGAGTGTGATAAATCAAAATCAATAACATTTGAATTAAAGACAAACAAGCCTAATCCTTGGCCATCTGTCAGCTTTGCCGATGATAAGGTTTGTCCTAATTATAATCGTAAGGCTATTATATCTGAGTGGAGTGAGTCTGATTATAATTTAGGCGTTACTCGTACTAAGTTTGGAGAGAGTACTTCAAAAGATGTTACTCCAGATATTACAATTAATGGAGATGAGTTGACTTTCGAGCTTGAGTATGGTTATGATTATCAGATTACTATTAATCATATCCCAAGCGGATGTTCAATTACGACTGATTATACAGGAAAAATACGTCCTGGTGATGATGTAAAGATTGTAGATAAAAGCCAGTTTGAATGTGAGTCGGGCGCAACTATAAAAGTAACCGGTCTTACAAAGAAAGATTCAAATGGTGATGACGTGATTGCATTCAAAAATGTAAACTGGCAGTACACTACGGATACTACTTCAAGTGGTGAAAAAATCCAGTATCCATGGAAGACACCAGCTGACTCTGTATTCTCACTTGCAAATAAAGTGACAATTGATGCAAATACAAAATATTTTGTACGTACTCAAATTATACATGAAGGATGCTACTGGTATTCTCCATGGCATGATGTGACTATAAATAAATATGGCTCATTCGGTGAAGTAGCTGGAAAGAAGGAGTGTGAAGAGACTACAGCAACATTTACACCAACAGATGGAGTCAATGTTTGTGATTTGTTCACTACTGGTAAGGTTAAATTCTATTATGCTGTAGACAATTATCAGTTTGTTGCAAATAAGAAGGATACGATAGAGATTAAGAATGAGGATCTTAATTCTTCGATTAAGTGTGTTGACAATAAGATTGTTGTCAGCCATTGGTTTACACGTGCTGACTGGCAAAGTGTAGTAGGAGCATCAAACACTGATCTTAAGGCATCTTATAAGATCATTGCTAAGATTAATGGTGATGATGACTGTGTCTCAAATATTGAGACCGCTCCGTTTGAGGTAGAATTCAATAATAAATATCATATTGATGGACCTAGTGTCGTTTCTTCTTGTTCAAGAGACACATTTGTGTTGAGGGATGAGACAGAAAAACTATTTGATGAGAACGATTACTCGGTGAAGTGGATGTACTCACTAGGAAACGGAACCTTCATAACAGATCAGACTGTTGAAGGTCGTGGATTAGGTAAGTATTCTCCAACTATCAGCAATAGCACTTCATTCTCTATTCATGCGTATGTGACTAATACTCACACAGGATGTATGTCTAAGTATGAAATGGCTGTGGAGAAACCAGTTGAGCCGATTTTATATATTAATAATGTTGTCGACGAGAAAACTCCAACAGAGATATCAATCTGTGAGGATGTCAATTTGAATGTGTCTGCTAAACTTCCAAGTGGTACTGATGATATTATTGGTAAATATGAGTTCATTCAGTGGCAGAAATCTGATGATCTAAACGGAACATATACTGATATTGTAGGAGCTACGTCTAAGACATATTCTCCTGTATTTGATAAGTCGGGTACATATTATTTCAAGGCAATCGCTTACAATCTTAACAGCAATAAGGTTGGAAGTACACAATGTACAAAGAGCGTTATCCATAAGGTTGTTGTAGCTGATAAACCAGAAATGGGATTGGTTGCTAATACAACTGAATCATGTGAAGAAAAGATCACAATTGAGTTTGAGTCATCTCTTTCATCTTCATATCAGACTGAGTGGACAATCAATTCAAATCCAGTATCTGCCCCTGGCAATAAATATGAATTGACTGAACCTGGAACTTATGATTTGCATTTTGTGGCTAAGACAGCTTCAGGATGTAAATATGAGCGTGATGTGACATTCCGCATCAATAAGGCTCCTGAGTTTACTCTTACAGAAGATACAGCTTGCTCGCAGAAAGAACTTTATAAAAATGCGGGAAAGACACCTCTTGATGATGAGACAGCAGTGAAAGATATGGCAAATTTCGATGCTAATGGAACTCATGGATTTGCATTCTACGATAAACGTATGGGTAATACGTTAAATTTGAGTAGTGCGTCTGGTAGCTCAGATGACGAGTCGGATTACAAACCATACGATTTGACTCCTGCAACTACGAAATTTAAGGAGATTGTTTCATATATTGATTTCTTGTTGGCTTCAAAACAAATGAGTAAGGATGGTGAGCTTGTGTCATATTATTCATTGAATCACGGACAGATTGCCAACAACCGTGGAGGAATCATCAGTGGTGAGACTGCTGAAGATAAGGTAGTCGCTAACCAGATCCAAGCTTTGTTGGTAGAAAAGTTTGGAAAAGACGAGATCGCAGCTGTGAACTGGTCAGTATATAATGATCTTACACCAGAGAAACCGAGTGTGTTCATAATGGTGAATGCACGTAGAAATGGCAAGTATAAAGATGAGTTGACTTGTGTTAAACTAGTTAGAGTTAATGAGTCTTCTATTCTAGACGGTCATGGCGTCGGAATAAAAGAGTCTCAGAAGGAAGGTTGGTACTTGTTCGGTACTTTGAATACGGTAGAGCAGGATGGCCCATATACAGATGGTTATATTTCCGATGCTGAGTATGCAAGACGTATGTATGATCCAGCACAAATGCCACCTGTTAAAAATGATCACAGAGGTTTCGCAGTCTCTGCAAATGTCTCTAACAAAACTGCTGATGATTATTTCGATTATGTATGGGAAAATGAATCAGGTAAGACATGGGGTTCTGCTGGAAGCAATACTGCATATATCTTCTCTGACATATGTGAAGGAACACTTCCTTATACAGTGACAGTAGTTAACAGACGTACATTGTGTCATACTACAAAGACTGCAAATCTTCCAGTCAAATTGGGTGATTTGACAATTAAAGATGCCAAGGGTGGAGTATATGGAGTTGTCGGAAAGGATCAAGCTTTGTCGTCTTCTGCAAAGGAGATTGGAGAGATTGAAGCTACTATGGCTGCAGGATGTTCGGTGACTGCTCCTGATTATACTCCTGAGTTGACTGCAAACCTAGTATGTGAAGGCACAAATATCGTCGGTACTCCTACATGGATCCAGTCGCCTGCTGCAGGTACAACTGTTGCGAATGGTTCTCGTATCACATTCACAGTTAAATTCAATACTGAATCAGGATGTGAAGTAGAGAAGAAGGTCGACGGATATTATACAATAAAAGTGCCAGACGCTATGACAATCAGCAGTGTCGATAATGCTAGTGTCTGCAAAGGCAATAAACATTCTGTTTCATTCTCAACTAGTGATGGATCAAAAATCACTAGTGTTGTTGGAGATATGCCATCTGGTGTGACTCTTTCTCCATCTGGAAGTTCGTCAACATTTGGATTTGATGCTCCTGCTGGAGTTTATAAATTGAATGTTGTCAATAATGTAGGATGTAAGGCTGATGTCAATTTCACGATTACTGAGATTGAGGTGCCAACACCAGAGATCAGCTTTACTGCTGTTTGTGATGATCAGACAGTCGATCTTGCAGTTAAGAATCCTGATAATGATAAATATACTTATTCTTGGAGTTTGATTTCTCCAACTACAGCCGCTAATCCAAGTGTCACTGGACTAGATAAGAGGGCTGATGGCAATACATACAGATTGACTGCAACTACTAAATCAGGTTTGACATGTTCAAATTACAATGATATAGTAGTCACATTTAAGAAGAAACCGGTGTTGAACTGGCCTTCAACTGATACTTTGAATGGAAATGTCAATGTGTGTCCAATCGAAACAGGAACTTACCCACTTAGTGTAGAGGCAAGCAATGTTGAGGCTGGAGCTTCATACGCATGGAGCATAACTGGAGGATCTCTTGACAAAAACAATGTGGCTGATGTCAACCTGACACCTAATAACAGATGTTCTGGTGATGTGACATATAAGGTTTCAGTCGACAATAAAAATGGATGTGCCACAACTTTAAGTGGTTCGTTCACAATCAAGACTCCGGATTTGACATTTGAATGGCCATCAAGTAAGAACTCGATGGAATTGACAAGCAAGGATTGTAAATTCTTGGTTCCTAATTTCATTGACTCTATACAAAATAACCCAGCTTATAATAAGGCTGTATCTTCATGTGGTAATCCAATTACATATACACAGGATGTAGAGGCTGGTTCGCCAATACCAGCAAATATAGTCGTTACGATCACAGCGACTGATCTATGCCATACTGAGGGAGTTAATGTAGATTTGACTGTCCCTTCTCCATTGCTTATCGACGTAGAGTCTGATTCT
Source organism: Paludibacteraceae bacterium (assembly GCA_045642085.1). Classification (GTDB taxonomy): domain Bacteria; phylum Bacteroidota; class Bacteroidia; order Bacteroidales; family Paludibacteraceae; genus UBA1723. The sequence goes on from JAZUIF010000135.1 coordinate 43,161, forward strand.
GTCACATGTTATGGATACAATGATGGTACTGTTTCAATAACTACTCTTTTGGGTGGTAAAGCAGAATACAAATATTCATACAAGAAGGCTGATGATACAGAATTTACTTCTCTAAGTGTATTGACTAAGTCTGGTCTTGTCGCTGGAAACTATGAGTTGAAAGTTGAAGATGCTAACGGTTGTCATGATCAGAAGAATGTGACTGTTTATCAGCCAGCAGAGTTGAAGCTTACAGCCAATCCTACAAACGCAGTATGTAATGGTGGTGATGGAAAGATTACGGTATCTGCCACTGGTGGAAACAAGGGTAAATATACATTCTTGTATGGCACTGCTTCTGATGCTATCAACGATGCGTTTACTTCAGAGACTCCATTAAAGGCAAATACATATTATGTAAAGGTTGTGGATTCTAAGGGTTGTGAGACTATCCCACAGACCATAAAGATTAAACAGCCAGATGCATTCGATAAAGGTTCGATCGCTTCTACTGGAGAAACTATCTGTAAGGGTACGGAAGCATCCATTATTACAGGTACTCCAGCAAAATCTATAGAAGGAGCTACAATATCTTATCAGTGGAAGTTGAATGGAGAGGATATTTCAGGAGCAACTGGAGTTTCTTATAAGCCAGAGGTGACTGCACCTGGAACTTATGTTTATACTCGTGTTGCCAAGGACGACAAGTGTAATACAGATACTGTAGCAAGTGCAGGAAAATGGATTTTGGTTATCAACGATAATCCAGTTCCAACATTGTCAGTGCCTGATAATGTCTGTGCAAACAAAGATGGTAAGTATAAGATATCTGTATCAGTAGCTGATCAGGAAGGAACTTATACATATAGCCATTCATTCACTAATGTCACAGTCGACGGAACAGACACATTCTTGGTTGCTGCAAACAAGTGTAGTGGTAGATTGACTTATTCTGTCGAGGTGACTAATAATGAGACTCATTGTAAAGGAAATGATACTAAATTCTTCGATATCACTCCTACTACAATAGCATTTAATGATGCTGCAAAAGAGGCTGCTAAAACACCGATTGCAGCTAAACCTGAAGGTTCTTGTAAGTTTGTCATCCCTGCTTTGACAGACGCTGCTTATGCAACAATCATTAATGGAGTATCCGGTTCATGTTCGGTTGGATCTATAGAATACTCAATTAAGGAATTTGAGGAAGGTGATGTGATGGCAGGCAATGTAGAGATGACCATTGTCGCTACAGATGGATGTGCGTCGGATGAGATTAAGGTTACAGTAGAGTTGCCAAAGCAGTTGATTCTTGATGCAATTCCTGAGATGACACCAATCTGTAAGAGTGCGGAGACTACCATTTCTCTAAATGCTACTGGTGGATCTGGCAATTACACATTTAAGTTGGAATCTTCGTCAGTTACACCTTCCGGAATTACGATAGATGGTAATGTGGCGAAGAATGTTAAGGGTGGAACATATAAGTTCTCTGCAACAGATAAAGTTACAGGATGTGTTTCTAATGAGTCAAGCATTACAGTTAAAAATTACAGTGATTTTGAAATTGCTCCTGCTCTTGATAGAGAAAGCCAAGTTATTTGTTCAGAAGAAACTCCTGGAAAAGTGACTGTGCAGAATGCTAAATCTTATAATGATAGTGAGGTTAAGTATCAGTGGTATAGCGAATCAGTAAGTGAAAGCAACAAACTTTCTAACACTACTTCTGAGTTTACTCCGGCTAAACTTACATCTGGAGATGTTAGAATCTTCAGATATGCGGTAGTCGTTACAGATCAGTGTAGTGAGAAGCCAGTTACACTTTGGCACTCAGTCACTGTCAATCCACTTCCTGTAGTTAAATTGACTGCAGAAAGTGCATGTATGTCGACTGCATTTACGGCTGAAGTCACTAATTTGGCAGGTGATCATATATTCCATTGGAGTGAGACAGGCACTGATGATTCGTACACAGCAGGAATCGCAACTATGCCGCTTACTCTTTCTGCTTCTGAGCTTAGTAAGTCGGCCACTTATTATGTGAAGGCTGAGAATAAGGCTACACATTGTGTTGGAAAGCCATTCGGACCAGTTGAAGCTACAGTTTACCGCACACCAAATATCACATTGGGGTCAACTTCGACTCTATGTCCTAAATCAGATGTGGTTATTCCTGTAAATTCAATTGTAGGAGAAATTGAAAGTATCTCAGCAAATGGAACACCACTAGCATATACACATGATAAGACAGCTAAGACAATCACACTTCCTAAAATCACTGAGAATACAACATATTCGATTGTGGTTAAGAATGGAGACAAGTGTGATCCAATCACAGTGCCTGTGACTATACCTGTTTATGCTTACCCAGAGTTTAGTGTGTCTGATTGGGCTCCTATCTGTCAGGGTACAACAATGACTGTTTTGCCATCTGTGACTGTAACTGACTGGCACGATAATCCAGAGGATGCAAGTCTACGTACAGCTAAGTGGTATAAAGATGATAAAACTACAGAACTTTCGGCATCTGAGATTAAGAATCTAGCTGCAAATACATATCAATTTGTTTACAAAGTGGTGAACGGATGTGGATTGGAGAAAAGTCTTCCTGTTAAATTTGTGATTAATGCTAATCCTGTGTTGACCGCAACTATTCCATCTGGTAAAGAAAGTGTGTGTGGAAACCAAGGTGAAATCAACGTTTCTGCAACTGGAGGTGATGGTTCTTATACTTATTATAATAATGGAGCTGTCGCAACTGTCGCATATGGAAAAATATCTAATTTGGAGCCGACTACATACACATTGTATGTGATTGATGGAAAATCTTGTAAATCAGAAGAAAAAACGGTTACAATTGGATCTAATGCAAGTTTCAATGGTGGTAAATTGAAGGAAATTGCACCATTCTGTGAAAATGCAGAAAATGTTGATACTAAAATTGAGTTCGCTGAAAAACCTACTGGTGGATCTGGAAATTACACTTATAAATGGAAGAATAATAATATTGATGTATCAGGAGCTACGAATGAAAGTTATACTGCCAATCTAAAATCGGGAGAAAAATATATTCCAGGTATTCATACATATTCAGTGACTGTTACTGATCAAAATAATGGATGTGGTACTATCACTCATACTATTAACATTGTAGTTAAGCCACAGCCAAAAGTGACACTTACTGCTTCTGCTGCTAAGAGTTGTAATGAAAATATCACATTCACGGCTGAGGCAAGTGGAGCAAATAGTGGTGTGGCATATGAGTATAAGTGGAGCGACTCGGTATCTGGAGATATCAATTGGAATTCTATTGTCGCTAATGAGATTAATACTAGAACTGCAATTTACTCTCCTACATCTAAGGATAGCGTACATTATACTTGGAATGTAAAAGTTATTGCCGACGGATGTGAGAGTGATGCTGCTAAGGCTTCTGGTATTATATACAAAAAACCAGTGCTAGGCAAGTTTACATTGCCAGAGAATACTTGTGCTAATCAAAACTCGTTCGGTGTGACTGCGACTACAGCCGGTGGTTATACATCTAACGGCTTGATATATTCATGGGGTGATGATGCTGTAGCGTCTTCAAGTGATGAAGGTACTGTCCCTAGAAAAGAAGCTTTGAAATGTGGTGGTGATTATAAGGTCTCTGCAAGAGTTCAGAATGTTGAGAGTGGATGTTGGAGTAGTACTAAGGATACTACATTCACAACTTCAATCCCTGCTCCGACAATCAAACCAGAGAATGAGATCTCTGCTATCACTCTATATGGTGGTCAATATTGTGAATTCCCAGTGCCTCTGGATTCAATTAGAAAGATTGTCGACTTCAAGACTTCGTGTGGATTGCCTGCTGTCAATTGGGCTTACACTATTGATGGTGCACCTGTCACAACAGAAACAAGAATCGACGTTGATAAGAGCGTTAAGGTAACTGCTTCTGATGGATGTCAGTCTGTCACTACAACTGTAAAACTTAAGACTCCTGCCGCATTGGTATGGAAGGCAGAACCAGAAGTTGTCGATGTCACTTGTAAGGGAGCTGACAATGGTAAGATTACATTGTCTGTTGATGGCGGAACTATACCTTATCAATACGCAAATGTGGTAGTTGATGTATATGGTTCAGGATGGCAGGATGGAAATGTGTTTGACAATTTGAGCCCTGCCGTATATCCAGTCTATGTAAGAGATCTTAATGGATGTGTGATTAATAAGAATGTAGAAGTTAAAGAGCCTAAGGCAGCATTGACGGCTACTATTTCTGGTTCAGCTACAGTATGTAAGGAAGCGACAGCTCCAGTTAAAGTCGTTGTGTCTGGTGGTACAGCTCCTTATACAGTTAAGGTAGGTGGTAAGACTCAAACAGATGTTGCAGAAAATGCAGAAGTCATATTTGATTTGCCTGCAAGTGCGACTCCATACACTGCTGAAATTACAGATGCTAAAGAGTGTAATTATACTACAACTTCATCTGTCCTTATCCGCGAGTATACAGGTTTGAAGACACCAACAGCTTCGTTTGCTGCTCTTTCACAGACAATTTGTCAGGGTGAGACAAAGAATCAGATCTCTGTAAATGCAGAATCAAATTCGTCGGCTACACCTTTGACATATACTTGGGTTAAGAGTTGGACAGATAAAGAGGGAGATAAGAATGAGACATTGTCTAACACAACATCTACTTATACACCAACAGAGAATGATCCCGGAAAGTACACTTATAAGGTTTCTATTTATGACGCATGTACTAAATCCGACTATCCTGTTGCTGGCGAATATGTCTTGACTATCAATAAGAAGCCAACTGTTGCAATAAGTGTCCCTGATGGAAATAATTGTGATGGTAGTGATCTTAAGTTGTCGGCAGAGACAAATAAGGAAGGTGATGAAGATTATAAGTATGAGTGGAATGAAACTTCCGCTTCTGCCACTATCTTGTCGACTGATGACAGCTTGGTTGTAAATAAGAGTGGAAATTACCATTTGAAAGTTTCTCTTGGAGAGTGTTCAAACGAGACAACATATAGATTGTCTCTTGGATCTCGTCCTGCTAATCCGACATTGTCATTGAGTCCTAATAAGGCAGAATCATGTGAAGAGAATATCATATTTACTGCTAGTGGAGCAAGTGCAGGTGAACATTATGTATGGACAATTAAAGGACGTAGCGAAAAGGTTGAAGGTAATACTTTCGAATTAAGCTATATTAAAGGTGGTAAGAGTACTGTAGGAGATGTGACTGTGACTATTGAAAACTCTGCTAAATGTAAGAGTGCAGTCCCAGCTCATTCGGTTGCCACTATCTATATGAAGCCTAAGTTTGGATTCAAAACACCTGAAAATGCTTGTGTTAATGATTCTGAATACAAGGTTTCTATAGTTGATGTCAAGACATCTTCTGATATCAAGAAGATAACATGGTCCGACAATTACAAGAAAGACAATACTGATTCTACAATAGCTACTGTTATTCAGAAGGCAACAGCTTGTGGTCACACTTATTCATTTAATGCTACAATTGAGGATGAACATTGTAAGACTACAGAATCTGGATCATTTACAACTAAGTCAAGTACAGCATCTGATTTGACATTGACATTAAAGAACTCTGAATATAAGGTAAAGGGAACTAATTGTCAGTTTAAAGTGCCTGATGTTCTTGCAGATTATACATTTAGCTCAATTTGTAATCAGGTTGCCGCAACAACTATTACTCAGTCTCCAGAGAAGAATAAGCCTATTGTAGGCACGACTTTGGTTACTGTGACTGCAAAAGACCTTTGTGGTACGACTATCACAAAGACAGTCAATGTGGTAGTTCCTAATAATCCATTTGTCGGCAAGACACTTACAGCTAGTGTTGATGATGTTAAGTGTAATGGTAGCGGCGATGGAACGGTTACATTGTCTGTTGAAGGATTGACTGCTTCTGATTACACATATAAGTTGACAGGAAAAGATGATAACAATACTGGAGTATTCGAATCTGTAACACCAGGCACATACACTGCAACTGTCATTGATACAAATGGATGTCAGTTGATGGATAAGAATGTGGTTGTGGATCAGCCAGCACCGTTGACTGCGACTGTTCCAACTGTAGCTAATGTTTGTCCTGCTTTGAGTAATGGAAGTGTTGAGATCACTAATATTACAGGAGGTAAGGGCTCACATAGCATTGTCATCACATCAGCTAACTCTGGAGCTACATCATCTGCTATTGTTGGAGGAAAATCAACAGTAAGCGGATTGGCTAAAGGTGTTTATAAGATTTCAGTCAAAGATGATAATGGATGTGCTACTCCAGAAGCAACTCTTACTGTTTCAGAGTATGATAAACCTGAATTCAATATCCTAGGTGGAACAACAATATGTGAAGGTACAAATGTCGACTTGTCGGCTAAGGCAAACGATGGAGTAGTGGAGACAGTCACTTATTCATGGGTGATGTCAGAAACAGAACCAGATGCTAGTGCTTATCCTGCATTTAACTCTGCGTCTACACATACTGTAAAAGCACCTCTTGATTGGGATAGAAACACAACATACAAAGAGACATGGTATGCTAAGATCAAAGATGGTCATGGATGTATAAGTGATTCTAAGTCGGCATCAGTCACAATCATGAAGAAGCCAGATGTCAAGCTTGAGTTGAGTGGAGACAGTTGTGAGGGAGTGTTGACATTTACTGCATCATCTGAAAATGCAACTCAATTCTCTTGGCAAAAGAATTCAGAAACACCAACTGGATTTGGAACAACAAATTCACAGACATTGTCATACGCCGGAGCTCCAACATCTGTCACTTGGCATGTTCAAGCAAAGAATGTTACAACAGGATGTGTGAGTGTGGCTAAGGATACAACCGGATATCTATACAAGAAGCCAGCTGTTGCGATTGTAGCTGAAAATGATAATAGTGTTCTTTGTAAGTCTACAGACGCTATTCTTCTTTCCGCAAATGCTGATTACAAGTCATACTCTTGGAAGTTAGGTGCAACAGATAAGTCTACTGAAAAGACATATTCAGCAAATGAGGCTGGCACATACACATTGACAGTAAAAGATGATCATTGTGAGAATAGTGATGATTATGAGATAAAGATGACGGATCTTTCTGCTTCTATTCCGACTACTCTTGCGGTCTGTGCAGGTGCAGAGGATGGAACTGTTGATGTGACTGGAATATCAGGTGGCGTCGCTCCATACACTATTGCTATTACATCTGCTAATGAAGGTGCAAGCGCATCTGCAATTAGTGATGGTAAATCGACAATTAGCAACTTGAAAGCTGGAAGCTACACAATTACTGTGACAGACGCTCATGATTGTGAGGTGACTGAAATGTTGACAGTGACAGAGAATGCTAATCCAACTAAGCCAGTTATCTCATTTACTAAGGTATGTGAGGATGCTACTACAAGTTTGACTGTTTCTGTAGTTGCAGGAGAAACATACTCATGGGAGAAGAAAAACGGAACAGAGTGGGTGTCAGTTGCAAGTGTAGAGAATTTGTCAAAAGATGACGCGGGAGTTTATCGTGTTACAGCAATCAACTCTACAACATCTTGTTCAACAATTTCTGATGAAGTCACATTGTCATTCACTTCTAACCCAGTTGTCAGTCTTGGTGATGATGAAATTGTATGTAGCACATCTACAATATCATTCGTCCCTGCTGTAAAGGTTGATGGCGTTGCTAAAACAGAAGGCGTAACATATTTGTGGAGTGGTGTAGATGATTCGAAAAAGACAGCATCTACTCAGACATTGTCGATAGCTGCATCTGGAGATGAGACAGTTGCTACTTATTCAGTCAAAGCTACTTATGATGGTTGTACTTCAGATGAGGTATCTAAGAAGGGTACAATTCAGCGTATGCCGACGATAAACTTTGTTAATCCGACTGGAGACGATCTATGCGCAACAAACTCTGAATATGTTGTTACTGCAGAATTGACAGGTTATTCGGTTGATGCTAAGTATTCTTGGAATTCTGGAGCTAAGACAACCGATAACACATTGACTATTACAAAGAAGTTGACATGTGAACAAACTTATAGCTATAACTTGCAGGTTGAGGCAGGCAAGTGTACGACTGCTGTTGAGTCAGGTTCATTTGTTACTGAAGTTAGTGACATCACTTTGAGTAAAAATAGTGATGTGATTAATTTGACAGAGGGAAGTAATTGTGCGTATCCATTGAAGAAAATAGATGTAGAAAAGAAATTGCCATATGTTAGCTCAAGTTGTAATGATGGAACTGTAGTTTGGACATATAAGGATAATGGAGGCAATCCAATTTCTGATGATAAATGGCCTTTGACAATTACTGCAAGCACATCAATCACAGCAACTGCTACTGCATGTGGAAAGAGTGCCGACTTTACTTTGTCTATTAGTATACCAGGAGCGGTTGCTCAGCCTACATTTGCTTCTAAAGATATTAAGATTTGTAAGGAGCTAGGATCTGTAGGTACAATTACCGTTTCTGATTATAATGATGGTAATACTTATGAATTGTGGTCTGAGGGCTCACAATTGACAAACTCAATTTCTTCGACTGGTGAGTTTACTGGTTTAGCAGTTGGAACTTATGAGGTAAGAATGAAGAGCACCACTGGATGTCCAGCAGACCCAGTAGTTGTTACTGTAACTAACCACCCTGATTTCACAGTTACTGCAGAGGGTGGAGTTGACAAGTGTTACGATGGCATCAATGTTCCATTGTCAGCAAAAGTCGGCGATGCAACGGATGGCTACAGATTCTACTGGAAGAAGGGTGCTGAGACAGAGATTGAAACTGCTCCAACTGTAGAGTCTGATGGAACAGCTGATGTTAATGAAACTTGGACAGTGCGTGCAGTTAACACAACAACAGGATGTAAGTCTGTTAATGACCCAACTGTCACAGTCAACATTTATAAGTTGCCTGAGGCTAAGATTGATTCTATTGGTGTTGGCAATTGTGCAGTCAATTTGAAGTCGCACTATCAGAATGCCAATTACAAGTATTCTTGGAACAATGGTGCTTATGGTGATGATGCAACCTTGAATAATGTGACATCAAATGCCTCATTGAAAATCCAAGAGACTCATTCAGCAACTGTTGTTTGTACTTCTACTAATACGGATAACACGTTTGTGTATAAGTTGTCTGTTCCTGTTGTATCAGTGGGTAAATCGTCGGCTTCAATCTGTGATTATGAGACCGCTACATTGACTGCTTCTGATACACGTGCAGCACAGGTAGCTCCTTATACTTACTTGTGGTCTCCTACTGCTATTTCAGTTGACGTGGACAAATCGACAGTTAATGCACCTTCTCATACACAAACAGTAACTGCTACTGACCATGTATATTATGTGGCAATGAAGGATGCCAACGGATGTGTTGGAGTGTCTGGTAAAATAGATGTTACAATCAATTCTAAGCCAGTTGTCTCATTCACAAATGCTAATGTTTCAACTTGTGAGGAAGATATCACATTCTCTCCTACTGTAAAAGTTGATGGAAATCCAGCATCAGATGTGACATATGTATGGTCTAATGTTCCGACTGGAAAAGAATCTCAATCTAGCCAGACATTGTCATTGCCAACTGGACAAGACAAGATAGAAGTTACATATAGTGTGGTTGCTACTGTAGCCGGTTGCGAATCGGATCCGACTTCAATGAAGGGAACTATCTATCGCAAACCTGCTTTGTCAGTTACATCAACTCCGATATGTTCAGGTAATTCTGCTGAGATAACAATTAGTAATATTGTCGGTGAAATTACGGCTTTCGATGGATTGACTCAGTCTGAAAGTAAGTTGACAACTCCAACTTTGACAGCAACTAAAACATTTAATTTGAAGGTTGAAAATGGAAGTTGTACAGCAATTACTCCAACTGTTGAGGTCGTTGTAAATGATAAACCTACAATCACAATTTCTGGATCTATTTCTCCAGTTTGTGAGGATAATTCATTTGAATTGCCTACTGTATCTGTAGATAATAAAGGAAACACTATTACAAATGAGGAATGGCAATATCTTGATGAGTCGACATGGAAAAAGTTCAATAATCCTAATTTGCAGCCAGGAAGCTATACTTTGAAGTATGTAGCAACTAATGGATGTGGACCTAATGAAAAACAATTGGACTCATCTGTTGAGGTTTACAAAAAGTCTTCTATTGTAGTTGCTCCTAAGGTTGAGACAATTTGTTCTAATACTCGTCCTGTTTTGAATGTGACTTCGATAACAGGAACAATTTCAAGTATTACTGCAAATGGAAATCTTCTTGCTGAGACATCTTATGTCTATAATGATGCTACAACTCCAAAGACAATCACTCTTCCTGAAATTACAGGAGAAACTGAGTATGTAGTAAGTGTACAAAATGGAAATTGTACTGCTTCAACTGCAACAGCTACAGTAAAGGTTTATTCAGCTCCAACTATTGGAGATTTGACATTGACTTCTATTTGTGCTGGCAAGGATGGAGTGACATTGACAAAACCTACTGTTACTGCTTGGAATGACGCTGATTCAAATAATAGCCTTCGTAAAGAAGATTGGTATGTAAGTTCTGCTGATGGTGCAGAAAAAGTCACTTCTGATTATATTAAGAATCTGACAGCAAATCATACATTTACTTACAAGGTTGTTAATGAGTGTGGAGTGGCAAATAGTAGAGTCTTTACTTTGACAGTTAATCCAATTCCAACTCCTAAACTTGATGTTGATGCTGAAGTGTGTGGCGAAGCTACTTTCACCGCTTCTGCAAAAATCAATGGATCAGAAGTTACTGATAATATAGATTATTTGTGGAGTGATGCTGAGAATGGAACATATGCAAAGAAGACAAGTGACTTTAATATTCAGAAGTTCACTGCTCCTAGCAATGTTGCTTCTGACACAAAGACATGGTGGTTGAAGGTTAAGGATACACAGACTGGTTGTGAGAGCAGTGCTCCAGTGTCTGCTTCTGCTACATCTTATAGAGCTTCTAAGGTAGAATTTACTCCGAGTGTCGCTATTGTATGTCCTGGTAATTCTGCAGAACTTAATCTAAATGTAGTAGGAAATATTACTTCTGCACAAATATCTAAGAAGGGAGGTACTGCAAAAGATACAACAATTACTGCTGGTACTATTTCTAAGTATATCGGAAACGAAGGTGATGAATATTATCTTTATGTAGAAGCTAAGAATGGTGTCTGTGAGGCTAGTGGTGTTGTTACTGCAGCAATGAAAGCAGAAGGTCAGCCGTCAATCTCTATTACAGAGGATTCGTCATTGTGTGTGAAGGGAGACAATAGTGTGGCTCAGAAATCAAAGTTGGTCGCAACTCAGAATTCAAGTTATACATATTCTTGGTATAAAGTAATTGGAGAAACAAAAACTACTCTTTCTGAAACTTCGAATGTTTTGAATGTTGATGAAGCTGGTACGTATTCTGTTGTTATAGCTATGGGTGCAAATTGTAAAAACGATGCGTCTTATACTGTGACTAAGAAGCAGATACCGGATATCAATATCAATTACACTCAAGCTTGTGAAAATGCAACTATTTCTCTTACTGCATCTTCGTCTGGAGCCGCTCCTATAAGATATAAGTGGGATACAGAAACTGAATTTAAGGATGACAATCAGACAATTTCGGTTTCATCTAAGAATGGCGTTAAACATAAGGTTTGGGGAATTGATGCTAATGGCTGTGTTAATGAAAAAGAAGAAACATTAATATCTAATCCATTGCCAACACCTGTGATAGAGCAAGCAAATGCTTCAGATTATTTGTGTGCAGATGACAACCCATTGACACTTAAGACAACAAATACTTACTCAAGTTATAAGTGGAATACGAGCGCAGAGACTGCAACTATTGAAGTTTCGTCTGCTGGAAATTATACTGTAACTGTAAAAGATGGAAATGGATGTGAAGGTACATCAAATGCTTTCAACGTTGTTAAACATGATTTGCCTACATTGTCGTTCGTCTCTAAATCAGAGAAGGTATGTGATAATGAAGGTGGAATTACAGTATCTGCTACTAGTGATAATTCTAATTACACATTTGTGCTAGATACAGATCCTGCTTCGTTATCGCCAGCTGTATCTAATAATACAGGAACATTCACTGGTTTAAGTGCTAATACATACAAGATTACTGCGACAAACAATTATGGTTGTGCAAATTCAATTAATCATACTATAGCAAATTATGCGACATTGAATCCTGGCACTTTGGCTACAGTTTCTAATATTTGTGCCGACGGTACATTGCCAGAATTGAAATTTGCAATGGCTCCTAGTGGTGAGGGTACGATTTCATATCAGTGGTATGAAGGAGATTGTAGTAATCCATCTGCGACTCCAATTTCTGGAGCTACATTAAGCACTTACACTCCATCAATCACAAAGAGTGGAGATCTTTACCTTGCAGGCACTTATACTTACTCTGTAATGGTTAATGATGAGTCAACTTGTGGAGCAAAGAACGTTGGTCCTGTTTCGTTTACTATCTATAGTAATCCGACAATTCCATCAATTACTGATAAGACTTTGTGTTACGGAGATTCAACAATACTTACATCTCCTATCACTGGTACTTCATATTCTTATGATTGGCAGAAAAAGACTGCTGGATCAATAGAGTTCGTATCTGCTGGTTCTGAAGTGTCGATTAAAACAGTGGCAAGCGAGAATGGCGTCACTGAATACAAATTGACAGTGACTGATGTTAATGGATGTAAGTCAGCTCCTGAAGAATTCAAGGTAATTAAGCCAACAGATAAATTGGAGGCTACAATTACATCTAATAATCCTTCTGCTTATGGTATTCCTGACGGAAGCTATGAGATCGCAGTAAGTGGAGGTTATGGTGATATCAAGTATTGTGAGGCTAATCTTGAGCTTGATAATTCATATACTTGTAAAGGCGATGGCACTCTTACAAATTATACAGAACCGATTTCTAATACAGCTTTGCCACAAAGTGAACACTACTACAAGTTTGTAGATAAGAATGGTTGTGCTATTGATACATTTGTGATGTTGAATTATCCAAATGAAGCGGATGTTGAAATTACTCACAAAGATGTATTGTGTAAGAATGGTAATGAAGGATCTATTATTGTAACATCTAAGTCAGGAAAGATTAATATCTATAAGGCGAGTGCTGATGGATTTAGAGATATGTCGACAAAGACTACTTCTGTAGAAATTGATGGAGTACATGTTGCTAAATTCGAAAATCTTGTGGCTGGAGAGTATAGGGTCATTTATGAACTTGTTTCTGTACCTACAATTTCAAAAGAATTTGATATTACGATTAAAGACAATAATACTCCAGTTTCATTCTCTCTTGCATACGGTACAAATCCTACAGGATCCGTTTGTGCAACAGACTATTCTTCAGTAGTGTTGAGCAATATGGCTGGTGGTACACCATTTGCTTCAGAGCCATCGTTGAACACAGGTGAGTATTATTCAAATGGATATACGATTACTTCTGATATTCCGTCGACTTCTATTGATGATTTCGAAAATGATAAGTTCGTTTTGAATTCGACAATTGGAAGTGCAAAAGTAACAATTGCTGATGCTAACGGTTGTTCAGCGTCAGAGACTGTGACTTACTCTCCTAACGATGATGATCTGAATGTCACATGTGTTGATAATGATAATATTGAGAAAGCTCTTGATGGCATTTGTGAGGCAGCCTTCGATTTGACTTATGATGAGATTATCGCTAAGTATCAAGCTAAACTTTGTGCTCCAAACGATAAGGTCAAGGTTGAATATGTAGTCGACGGTGCGACTCCAAGTACTCCTAAAACGGTGGATGGCTCAAATAAGTTTGAAGAGAAACTTAATAAGACAACACGTGAAAAGACAATCATCTGGAGTTTCACAGCAGAAAACTACTCTAGCATTGAAGCTAAGAGATGTACTTTGAAGATTAAGGCTAAGGATGATGCGAGCCCTGTATTCTCAACTGCTAATATTGATGACCAAATCAAGTATTCTGTTAATGGAACAACTGATTGTGGTGCTAAGTATTCAAAGACTGATTCCGAGGTTAAATCTATGTTAGGAATCGAAGACTGCTCTTTGAAGTCTGTTACATATTGTTTGCGAAAGAAGGACGAAACATCATGTATAGAGAGTGGCAATTTGTATGATCCGTTGACAGACAAATATAACGCTATCTCTACTGGTGATTTGACATACGGTGAGTATGAGATTGTCTACACTGCTACTGATGATGGAAATCTTGTGGAAACAAAGACTCAGCAAATCAAGGTTGTTGATGATGTTCCGCCAGTATTGTCTTGTGGTACAAACAAGGTTCTAGCTTTAAAATCAGATTGTACAGCAGATTCGACAATCACATTCTCTGATTTCGCTAAGGATTATTTGGTAAAAGAAGGCGTTATAAATGTAACGGCAGACGGAACTATAACTCCAACATCATACACAGGTGGAATAAAGTATGAGACTACTGGTAATGATGTGACAAAGATTACCGATAAATGTGGTGATGAATTAAAAGTCAAGTATACAACAAGCAAGGATGCGACAAAGAAAGATTTGTCGACTGATCCTCTAACTGTACATCTTGATGGACTCGCAGATTCAGAGACAATCTCATGGATGGTTGAAGATCCTTCTGGAAAGACATCGAATGATTGTCCTGTGACGATTTCTGCTACCGATACAACAAGGCCAGATACAACAGGCACTACATTGGCCAAGGATTCTATCTTCTATGGAAATGCAGGAGACAATTGTTCGGCAGATTACCAAAGACCACAGAGCGAGATTGATTCTTGGTTGAGTAAGCTAGAGTCTCAGGATTGCTCTGGTATAAGCAAGATTACATACCAGGTTGTTAACCATGAAGATAAGACTCCAGTCTCAGGAAAGGGAGGAACATTGTTTGAGAAGGGTGTTACTGCAACATCTGATATGAATCTGACTGGCATGAAGTATGGTGAATATGACATCATTTACACTATTGAAGATGGCAGTGGCAACATTATTAACTCAACTCAGGAATTGAAAGTTAAGGATGAAATCGCTCCTGAAATTGATTGTCCGACTGCACCTATAAATGTTCCAGTGTCTGGACCTAATTGTGAGGCTACAGTAAGTCTTGACGAGCAGCAGATTTTGAACGCTCTTCGTGCTTCGAAAGTTGGTGTGACAACTGATGCTTCTGGAAATGCAGTCAACTATGATATGAATGCTACTGAGTATGACAACTCAGTTCTTGCTGCAAACAATACATTTAATTCTGCTGATCAGGATAAGATTAATTTGGATTGTGGAGAGCCTTTGACAATTGAGTACTCGGTTACTAATTACGATAAGACAAATGCTGTGACTGGTACGGAGACTGGCAATCCAACGTCGACAACAATCAAGAATGGAGAGACTCAGGAAATTGTCATAAAAGTTAAAGATTCTCATGGTAATTTTACTCCATGTACAATTCTTATGAAGGGTGTTCCTCTTACACTTCCAGCTCCAAACCCTCTTGCTGATGAGAATGATTTTGTTACTAAGAAGGACGCATCAGGCAAGGAGGAGTGTACGGTTGACTACACTAAGACATTCGCAGATATCTACCGTGATATCTACGGACAGGAATTCACCGAGTGTTCACCAGTGACTGAGTTGAAGTATGAGATTGAGGATAAGAATACTCATGAAAAGAAGACCGGCTCAATAAAGCCAAATGTTACGACTACACTTGACGAGGATCTTGTGCCTGGCGATTACACAATCACATGGACATCAGTAGATGGTTCTGCGACTCCATATACAGATACTCATGACATCAAGGTTACTGATGGTGTGGCACCAGAGATCAAGTGTAATAGTCTTGTCGAAGTTCCTTTGGACGCTAACTGTAGCGCATCTAAGGAGATGAACTTGCATGAGTTTGCTCTTGGCTACTTGGCTGATAAGATCAACGTCGACGCTACAACTGGTGTAATTACACCTAAGACAACTGCTGATGGAAAGTATTTCGATTTGAGCTCAGATGGCAAGACAATCGAAAAGATCTATGATGAGTGTGGTGAGTTGTCGTTGAAGGTTTCCGAGAGTGACGCTGTTGGCACTGTTGATAAATTGACAGTGACTTTGGATGAGACTAATTTAACAACACCAAAAGATGTTTACTGGTCGTTGAGCGACGGTACTAATACATCTGCTACAACATGTAAGACATCTATCAAGGCAATTGATAATCTTGCTCCAGATTTGACTGCTGCATCGTTGACAAAGGGTGAGGTTAAATATTCGGATGATATGACGAATGAGTGTGGCGCGGATTATTCAAGATCTGTAACAGAAATCACATCTTGGATTAATGATAAGATCAAGGATTGTTCTGGTGTCAAGGATGTCAACTATATTGTCAAGGATAAAGCGACAGGAACTCCTGTGGCTGGTATGTCAGGTTCTATTATGAGCAATGGCACAGTAAATGAAATGAATTTGACAGGCTTGACTCATGGCGATTATATTATCGAGTATGAGGTTGTAGATAATAGTGGAAAGAACAATAAGAATACTATTAAGCAAGACCTAGAAGTTAGAGATGATATTGCTCCAGCAATCACTTGTCCTACTAAGACAATTGAGGTGCCTATGACTGACGCCACAACTTGTGAGAGAACAATCACTCTTGACAAGCAGCAGATTTTGAACGCTCTTCGTGCTGATGCCGTAGGTGTGACATCTGATGCTTCTGGAAATGCAGTCAACTATGATATGAATGCTACTGAGTATGACAACTCAGTTCTTGCTGCAAACAAGACATTTAATTCTGCTGATCAGGACAAGGTCAATCAGGATTGTGGTGATGATTTGACAATCGAGTACTCGGTTACTAATTACGATAAGACTAATACTGTGACTGGTACGGAGACTGGCACTCCATCGTCGACAACAATCAAGAATGGAGAGACTCAGAAGATTGAAATTGTCGTTACTGATTCTCATGGTCAGCCGGCTACATGTACAATTGAAATCAAGGGAGTGGATGGTGATCTTGAGATGAAGAACCCTATGCCAGATAAAGAGTTGACTATCGACGCATCAAATGGCAAGTCTTGTGAGGCAGACGCTAAGTTCTCATTCTCTGACTTGCAGACTCAATTGTTGACTAAGAATAATTGCGCTGGTGTTAAGGAAATCAGTTATGAGATCTATGATTCTCATGGCACACTTCTGCCTGAAATGTCAGGTAGTTTGAAAGCTACGGGAACTACAGATGTCACAGAGTTGTTGCCTAAGGGAGATTACACTATCAAGTGGACTGTTGTAGACGGAAACGATAAGACTTACGGACCAGTTCCTCAGAAATACACAGTAGTCGACAAGGTGGCTCCAGTAATGGCATGTCCAAATACGTTTAATGTGACAGTCAGCAATAAGGCTGGTGGTTGTATGTCAGACACTATAGTCACAACTCAGATGTTGATGGATGCTTATGTGAAGGTTAATTCAACAGCAGCTGATGAGATTACGACTGCAACTAATGATGGCAAGACTCCTTACGCTTATCATAAGGACACTGATGGTAAAGTCGACAAGGTATATGATGAG
The DNA here is from genome assembly GCA_045642085.1 of Paludibacteraceae bacterium. Classification (GTDB taxonomy): domain Bacteria; phylum Bacteroidota; class Bacteroidia; order Bacteroidales; family Paludibacteraceae; genus UBA1723. The sequence goes on from JAZUIF010000135.1 coordinate 60,759, forward strand.
TGTGGTGAAGAGTTGTCATTCTTTGTAGGTCTTACTGAGAGTGAAGAGAAACCTTCTGTTGATGTCAAGATCTCAATCAACGACAATAACAAGTATGTCTACTGGACAATGAAGGATCCTTCTGGCAATTACGCAAGATGTTCGACACTTGTTAAGCCAATCGATATCAATAAGCCAGAGATCGCGTCGTCGCTTCCAACTATGAATCTTGATGCTGTCAGTGGTGCTCCATGTCAGGGTAAGGCTAATCTTACTGCTTCTGCAATCCGAACAATGCTTTCTATCAATGATTGTAGCAACACTGATATCTCTTACGTTATTCATCGTGGTGATGGCTCGACAACAACTCCGGCTAAGGTTGATGAGACAACTGTCGGATACAAGTTCAATGAGCTTTTGGGCAATGATGACCAGATAGAGTGGATTGTGACTGACAAGGCAGGCAATGAATCATCGGTTAAGCAGGATGTAAATGTTAAGGATATTATTCCTCCTACTGTGGATTGTAATAAGATTCCTGACATCATCGTAGGTGCTAATGATCTTGGAGCTGCTCATGCAGGCGGATATTGTTTCGATAGAACATATCTTGAAAGTCAGAAATTGTACACTGGAAAGAAGCCAGAGCATAGTTCATGGATAAGTGACAACTGTACTCCATTCGATGAAATCAAGGTTACATCTAATCGTACTGATGGAAAGAATATTGGAGATCAGGCTGATCTAGACGCTCCGTTCCAGGTAGGTACTACAATTGTCAACTGGATATTCACAGACAATGCAGGAAAGTATAAGGCTTGTCCTCAGAAGATTGTTATTCCTAACGATCCTCCTGCAATTGTATGCGGACCATCAAATGTGGATGTGCCAATCTCTGTCACTGGACCAATCCGTTGTGACATGTCATTCAAGAAGAGTGCTGATGATGTTATCGCTGATCTTCGACGTGGAGATTTGATAGAGAAGAATATTATCGACGCTAATGGTGGAATCTTGAACCCAGGTATGACACAGTCTGATGTTGATGATTTGCTACACCAGAATCGTTGTGGTGATCCATTGATGCTTAAGTATACGATAGAAGGATCTGGAGACACAACTCTTGGCAACGTCAATATAGCATTCGAAGAGTTCGAGACTCCAGTCACAGTGACATATTATGTCTACGACAAGTATGGCAACATAGATAGTTGTACAGTCACTTACAATCCTGTTGACCAGGAGGATCCATATGTGTCTAAGAATACATTGACAACTCCTATTTATAGAACAGCAGATTGTCAGTTTACATACTCGAATACTAAGAGCGACTTCTTGGCTTCTGTCGACGCTGATGATTGCAGCGATATGACTCTTTATTATGAGATCAACAATGGCACTAAGACAGAGTTGACTGCAGAAGCAACATTGTCATATACTGGATTCAGCAGTCAGCTTGGCAATGAGTCAATCAAGTGGACAATCGAGGATAAGTTTGGCAATACAACAGTTGTCGACGAGACTGTAGAGAAGAAGGATCTTATAGCTCCTGCTATTGCATGTCCTACTGAACCAATCAAGTTGCCAATCAACAATAACTGTAATGCGACTTATAATTTGTCGGAAGCACAGATTGTAGCAATCATGCGTGCAAATGCAGTTGGACTTTCAATCACTAGTGATTCTGTAAATAAGATTATGGGTGCTGATCTGTTCAAGACTCTATCTCCAGCAGATCAGTATGAGGTGACTCATGATTGTGATGAGACAGTCAAACTATCTTCTGTCAACGGAGTGCCAACAACACCTAATCCAACTGTGGTTGTTGATTTGGCATACAAGACGTCGACAACATTTGACTTCGTGATTACAGATGATTCTAATAATCCAAGTACATGCAGCTTGACATTTATCGCTGCAGATACTACAGCCCCTGTTATCGACACATTGAAGACAGATTCTTTGTATTATACTGAAACTGAGTGTTTGTGCACAACTTCTTATGAATACAGTGATATTAAGAGATTGTTGAATATAAGAGATTGTGACACTGATACTAAGATATCTTATGTAAAGACAAAGAAAGGTGAAAACAGACCTGCACCTTACAGTCCAGATGCATTTGGCCCAGGAGATCAGGTGGATGTCAATATAAAGGATGGAGAAGAGTATGATATCACTTGGATCGTGACTGACGCTGATGGCAATTCGTCGGAGACAGTTCATAAGATTTTGGCATTCGATACAATCTCACCTAAGTATGATTGCTCACAGTTGCCAACGTCATTCACTGTGACTCTTACTCAGCATGGAGAGACTGCTACATATGATAAATTTGCGGCTCTTGGCTTGAAGACTGATCTTGAGTATGAGGATGCTTGTGACGGAACATTGTATCCTGTATACTCAAGAGGAGATAGTAAGAATGTGTTCACTGATATCTATCCAGCGAACGAAACAACTCCTTTCTATGCAACATTCACTGATGATGCAGGTAATAAGACTGTATGTAAGCAGGATTTGATTGTGATAGATAGAATCGAGCCTGAGATTAAATGTCCAGTTGATGATGAATTCCATTGTATTGCGCAGATTCCATATAGTAAGCCGAATTTGTCATACGATGAATTCAAGCAATTCATCGGCGGTGGAGATATTTGGGATGATCATAATATGGACAAGTCGTATGGTGTGACTATAACAAATGTAAGCAGTGGTACTCGTTGTGATAGCTTAATCGAACGTACTTACACGATTAAGAGCATCTTCGGCAGAGAGTCTTCTTGTACTCAAAATATCCGCATGGTTGATGACAATCCTCCTGTATGGACTAAAACAGATATACCAAGTTTAATTCACAATGAGTGTAAAAATGTTGGTACAGGTCTTGTATATCCGAAGGCTGTGGAATTCTGTTCACGCAACGAGACATCTCCAAAAACAGTATTTGTCTCATTCGATATGACTACTACACAGGATCCAGATGAAACTCAATGTGGTTTCTATAACTATGAGAGAACATACACATTCTATGCTACAAGTAGTTGTGGTGTCAAGACTCCTATCGCGGATAGATTGAAGACAGTAATCGAGGTTCGTGACGAAAACAAACCTTCATTTGATGTCCCAGATTGGTTTGAGACTGAGGATATCATTGCTCAGTCTGATGGAAGATGTAATATGTTGACTCCAAATTTGCAACAGTTCACTTCAGGATGGTCTGATAACTGTGCGGAAGTTGGATATTTGAAATTCACTCAGGAACCAGCTGTAGGAGATGTTTTGACAGATGATGTTGAAGCTAAGTTGATTTTGACTGACGTCTGTGGAAATGATTCTGTCTACAAAAAGAAGATCAAGGTTCAGAAGCGTGAGGATATCGTCACTGCAACAGCTAACGACTTTGTCAAGTGTGAGGGTGAGGAGTTGGATGTCAACTTGATGTCGCCAACTATCATCACTGCTTCTGGTAGCTCAAAACTTTTGCAGGCAGACCACACATATAAGGATGTAACTTCAAATATCGTATTTGATATTTATAAGGGCGAAATTAAGGGCACAAATGTTGTCTACAGTAATAACAAGACTGCGTCAGGATTCGGATTGAGATTCTCTTCTGATCCAGAAAAGATCGCTGAGTACACAGCTATCAATAAGTTGACACAGACTGGCACTTATTACTATGTCGCAACAGATTTGAATACTGGATGTTCAGCCATAGCAACAGCTTATATCGGTGTGCGTCAGGCTCCACGTGTTGCGATTTCAAGTGTCGACACAGTTGAGGCTTGTGAGTATCAGGAGTTGGCAGTCAACGGATTGTCTGGCGTCGACTATAAGGATCTATTCGGCATCTGTATCGAGGATATGGGTTCTCCTATCATAGAAGAGGGATGGATGATTGACGGCAAGAAGTATGAAAGTGAGCCGATTTCTCATACTCAGAATGGAGCACATTTGGCATACTATGCTACTAACGCGTGTGGTACAACATCATCAGACAGTTCACTTGCATGGCGTTGTGATTATGATTACAACATAAGCGATGGTACTTTCGTTACTGATCTTACTACTCCAAAGATGATGAAGGATACGGTATCTAAGTGGGCGCCGTTGAAGGTTCATCAGAAGATCAGTCCAGACAGTATGTTGCTTACTGCAAGAATTGATGGTCATGCACGAGTATGGATTGGAGATAATATTGCTCTCGACATGAAGTCGATATACAATGAGAAGACAGTCGAGTACCATTGGTATAAGGTTGTCGGCGATATGGATGCGACAAGTCAGAAGTTTGATGGCTTCGGCAACATCTTGGAGGATTACATCAATCCTCTAGATGAGGCGGATGAGTTGTTGGCAGTGTCGTCGATTTCTGATCCAGACTTTGGATATTACAACTATATGAATGTTGAGGACACAACATTGTTCTATGTAGTTGTAACAGATAATGTTTGTACATCAGCAGCAAGTAATGTGGTCAAGGTCGACGCGTACGACTTCATACCGACAGCGATCACACCACACAACTCTAAGGATATGAACGACGTGTTCATGCCTGGCTATCCAGTTGTAATCTTCAACCGCTATGGCAACAAGGTGTTTGAGGGAGAAGACGGATGGGATGGAACAATCCGTGGTGAGCTTGCAGACCCTACCGTCTACTACTATATCCTTACAATGAAGGACGGTTCTAAACGACAGGGTACAATCGAGGTGGTATACTTCAAATAAATGCATAATTCATAGTGCATAATTCATAATTGTCGGTACAAACCAGACAAATGTATGATATCTAAAGTAGAGACGTGGAACTAACACCACGTCTCTATTTTTTTTTACATATTTTAACATATGTTGATAACTCTTTGTTTAGTCATTCCCAAAAATGTAGGATAATTAATAATTTCGTCCGGTTTATGTTTTTTT
>JAZUIF010000136.1:0-4254 GCA_045642085.1 Paludibacteraceae bacterium
CCATAAAAACGTGATTATGAAATTTCCAATAGGTATACAGACATTTGAAAAGATAATTGAAGGCGGTTATGTCTATGTGGACAAAACTGATCTGGTATACAAATTAGTTTCCTCAGGAGAATATTATTTCTTGAGCCGCCCGCGTCGTTTCGGCAAAAGTCTGCTTACCACAACATTGGAGGCTTATTTTCTTGGAAGAAAGGATCTTTTCAAAGGTCTCGCTATAGATTCTTTTGAGACGGAATGGATTGAATATCCGGTGTTTCATCTTGATTTCTCAGGTGGAGACTATACTAAAGAGTCTGCGTTGCAAAACAGATTAGGCTCTGTTTTGTCGGAATGGGAACTTAAATATGGTAGGGTTGAAAGTGAAAAAGAAATTGCAGACCGTTTTTACGGTGTGATTTCACGTGCTAAAGAACAAACAGGAAGAAAAGTCGTCATTCTTGTTGACGAGTATGACAAGCCTCTTACTGACGCTATTGGTTTGCCTGAGATTCAAGACAACAACAGAACTGTTCTCCAAAGTTTATATGGCATTTTCAAAAGAGGAGACAGCCTTATCAAATTCACATTCCTGACAGGTGTCACTCGTTATGGCAAATTGGGAATCTTCAGCGCCGCAAATAATTTGCAGGATATCTCCTCTAACAAGAAATATGCGTCTATATGCGGAATATCAGAAAATGAGCTCCATACATATTTTGACTGCGAGATTAAAGACTTTGCGGAGGAAGAAAATGTCAGTGTGGATGAGATGTACGGATTGCTGAAAAAGGAATATGATGGCTATCATTTTTCTGAGGATTCAGAGGATATTTATAATCCGTTCAGCCTTTTGAATTCATTAGCTAGCAGAAAACTATCCAATTATTGGTTTGCCACTGGAACTCCGACTTATTTGGCTAAGATCCTTTCAAAAAGTGATATCAACATTCCTGATTTTGAGAATGAATTGATGGCAACGGAAGAGATGCTTGCTACATTTGGAAATGGAGAGTCTAATGTGATTGCGGCTTTTTATCAAAGTGGTTATCTCACAATAAAAGATTTTCGTGACGGATGTTATGTGTTAGGATTCCCTAATGAGGAGGTGTCTGAGGGGTTGACACGAATACTGATTCCAAATTATGTGATGTCGTCAACAAGTGATAAAAAGGATCTTGATCTTGTCAAACTTCGTCAGTTGCTTATGAAAGACGACGTGGATGCGTTCATGTCTCAGATTCAATTGATAATGAGCCAGATTCCATTTGAAAACAATAATGTCAAACTGATTGAGGCTAATTTCCGCAATATGCTTTATCTAATGATCCGATCAACGGGTCATAAGGTGATAGTGGAGCATCCAGTGTTGAGCGGACGCATCGATGTTTTCTTTGAAACAAACAAATACGCTTACATCATTGAGTGTAAACGTGACGAGTCGGCGGAAGTCGCATTGGCTCAGATAGATGAAAAGAGATACGCGGAAAAGATTTCTGCCCCAGGAAAGAGAGTGGTGAAGATCGGAGCAAACTTTAGCACAACGGAGAAGAACCTTACAGAGTGGATTATTAAGAAATCGTAGGGGCAATCCCTTGTGGTTGCCCGATGCTGAGACGCACGGACGTGCGCCTCTACGAGAGGAATCTTATGGTTATGGTTTATCACAACTAATTACGGATCGAATATAAATCTAGTTATAAATTATAAATATGTATTGTTTTGAAAATGAGATATTACTTACTTATGAATATTGTACTTGTGTTACTGATGACCATGGACAAAAGACGACATTTCGTAAAGTAGAACATATAGGTGTGAGGAAAGACAATTCTGGATTCCTATTTACTTTTAATGGTAGTTCTGATGAAACGATTGACGGTGCAGAACCTGTAGATTGGTCGGAGATTTATTATAAGTTTGGAAAAATTCTTTACCCATACACGTTGAAGGTTTCAGATGAAGGAAAATTGGTAGGTGTTCAAAATTTTGATAGTTTAAGAAATCGATGGCTGAGAGAAAGGTTTGATTTAATTGAATATTATCAACAAAAAATACGTGATAAGGATGTTTCGTATTCTTATATGAAATCTCTTGATTCGGAGAGAAAATTTTTAAGCGTTTTAAGAAGGGATATGTTCTTTCATCTGTTCTTTTGGCAGGATAATCTTCCTAATCAAGAAATCGAAATAAAGGATTTCCCGATTAATTCATTGATTTCAATATTCTGTATCCAAAATAAAAAAATAGATAATGATGTTTTATGTTATGAAACAGATACGGTATATGATGTAGGGACTTTTAATTTGCTAAGTGGCGAGTGTAAAGTGAAAATTAGAAGGGATTTGGATGGCTTGCCATCTGAAATTACTTTGTTTGCAAAAGTAGAGAAAAGATACAGAGGTCACTACACTAAAGAGATTACTTTAAGAAGGTTATAATATGCATAAAGTCTTTTCTTCCAAACACGATAAACCGTATTGCACATCCTCTAACAAAAATTCCAGTTCATGATGTACATTAAGCTCCCAATGATATTGACTTCGTAGAAGTGAAGGAAAATAAATATCCTTTCACTGGAAATGACTTTACTACTGGAACTTTTGGAAATTTAGTAACTTCAGAAGTTCAGGCGAGACGTCCTAATGGCCATAATGTTAACGATGGTGTTATCGTTAAGATTTATAAAAATGGCAATGAGACAATCGTTGGCTATGTGACTGAAAACAAAGATGGCGTAAAACAGTGGGTCGTGAAAGAAGATGAAAATTAAGACAATAAATAAGAATAGGCATGCAAAAATATTTTAATAATTATCGTCCAATAGTAAGAATTGGGAATAGAATGTTTTGGTACGAGTATAAGTCAGGTGTTATCCGTGGCACTTATCCAGAACTCTTGTCTATTGGTTTTGCTGATAAAGGGGAATATTATGAACGGCCAGTATCTAAAGACGAAATTGATTCCGCTTATTATATAAAACGAATGTATGTGATATATAAGGGCTTTAAAGGTGTTATAGAGTCATATGATAGAGAAACTCATTTAATGCAGATTTGCTTTTGGGATGAAGATGGCATCAAATTAGGTATAGAACCTTTTATTGATAAAACAGACAAAAATATAGCGACTTATCTTAAGGATATTCTTGATAGTGAAGTCGATAACATTTTTGAGGTTAGACAGCATGCAGAAGGATTCCCGTTTGAGAGTCCAAGAATCGTTTTTCATAAGAAAGATGGTGAATGGATTACTTGGCACGATTACGGAACTCCCTTAAAAGACGACGAATGGATATGATTAAACCCTTTGTTTTTAATTTCACATCAAATACGAATCATGAATAACGAATTACAAAATAAGATAATAGAATTAGCTCATAAATATAATACTGTAGATTTTATTAAAAACGACCCTGTGCAATTTCCTCATCGTTATACTCAGAAACGAGATATTGAGGTGTCGGCATTCATCACTCAATGGGTGGCGTTCGGAAATAGAAAGCAGATTATTAAATGTGCTGAGACTCTTGACGCTTTGTTTAATGGATCTCCTTACAATTATATTATGAATGGCGATTGGAAACAATACGAAAGTTCCACAAGTCGACTTTACCGCTTCTATACTTGGGGCGATTTCTATGATATTTGCTCTGGTTTGCACGCTCTATACTCTAAATACGAGGATATGGAGCAGTGTATAGATAAGGATGCTGTCGACTATTCAATCTCACTGCGACGTCTATTCGACGGGGTGAAGGGAATCCCTGCCAGCACTACGAAGTCGGCTTCCAAACGAGTGAATATGATGCTTCGCTGGCTTGTGCGTGATGATGGTATTGTGGATTTGGGAATCTGGAAGAGCCTTGATAAACGCAAACTCCTTATTCCTCTCGACACTCATGTGCATCAGCAGGGTAGGGAAATGGGTATTACCGAGCGTAACTCTGCCGATATCACTACTGCAAAAGAAATCACTGATTTTATGAGATCTATTTTTCCCGACGATCCTACGTTGGGTGATTTTGCATTGTTTGGACTGGGGGTTAATTCTTAATTCATAATTTTTAATTCATAATTCGTAATTGTCGGTACATGCCGACGGTTGGGGGGCAATCATCAATCGTTAATCGTTATTTGGGCAGGCACAAGGCCAGCCCCTACGACCATCAACCCTCAACCAACAAAACGGCCACGGTAGCCAAACCGCCTGCGGCGTTTTGTCAACCATGGCCTATGGAGGTGAACCGTTTCCACGGTTCGAAATCAT
>JAZUIF010000137.1:0-11623 GCA_045642085.1 Paludibacteraceae bacterium
ATCTCATTGAATTTTTCAAATTTCGTACAAAATATCTCATATTTCTTGAAAATATAGGATATTTTTCGAATTATAAAACATTAAAATTCATATAATTATCTCCCTTAGCGATACATTTGGGGGAAATGTGCAAGGGAGGCCTTTATCTCCAAATCAATATAAACTGGTAAATGGTCGCTGAATCCTTTTGTTGTGAAATCGCCTTTGAATGACCTTTTGGGTGCAACACCTGTTTTATCCTTCTCCAACAAGAAATCCCAAAATCCGATTTGTGCACCCTCATTTGAGACATCCAATTCTTTTCCATCCAACAAAGCCCCTGAAACAATTACATGATCCAAGATTCCCCAATGTCCTTGAAATTTGTGTGTGCCGATATCATCTCTGTCTTTGTACTTTGTCATCAAATTATAAAGCATCTTTGTCTCATATGGAGATGATAAATCTGTTGATGCACCGAGGGTTTTGCTCAAACTCTTATTATCAAAATAGTCGTTAAAATCACCTACAATAACGATGTTTGGATCATATTGAGTTGCGAATAGGCTATCAATTTTATGTCGTACAGCATTCGCAGCCTCAATTCTCTTAAATTCAGATTCCACTTCCCCACCGTATCTTGATGGCCAATGATTGACAAAGACAGATAATGTATCTCCACTTGACAAAACTCCAGTTGTGAAGAGGATATCTCGAGTCGGTCGTGAATTTTCAAAATTCAATTTAATGAATTCTGTTGTGATTGGTGTAAACTTATCAGGTTGATATAATAGAGCGACATCCACTCCACGTTGATCATCACTCTCCTGGTGAAGATATGAATAACCGGCTTTCTTTAGCTGTGTTTTCTGAGTCAAATCACGTAGAACTCTATCGTTTTCTATTTCAAGCAGACCGACAATTGCGACGTCGCCCCACTCTCCACATCTTGCAATTACACTTGCTGTACGATGAAGCTTGGAATAGTATTTGGATTTTGTCCAATGTTTGGCACTGAATTCAGTATACTCAAAATCCTCTTTTCCTTCGTCATGTTCATAATCGAAAAGATTCTCACAATTATAAGACATTATTCGTATGCATTGTGTGCTATCAGCAGCATACAATGAAGTCATCGTAAATAGAAAAGGAATTATAGTTTGGAATCTCATAAGAATCAGAATCAATACTCAAATGCTCCCGCATCAGGGAACTCATCATCAACACGATTCTTACCCATTATATCAGTCGCACACTCTGGATAGAGTTTTAAGATGGCATCTGAACCAAGAGTTCTAAATTGGCTTAATGAATCTATCTTAAAGTCAACATAGAAATTATCTATCCAATTCTTTGATTTTGCTTTATGGAACTTACTTTCACAGTTCCATATATTACCATAACAATTTGGACTCATCAAAGAATCAGTCATACCAATCGCACTACAGACAATATCAAGACGATATTTATCTCCATCGACACTATCTTTTAATGTGTGGTTAGAATTATCGATATCATATTTTTTCTTATTGACAACATTATTTCCACACACAATAGAATTATTTAATTCCACAGATATCGAATCTTTCTTATCCAAAAATAGAGCAGCCTTTCTATTGGCCAAATTAAAATCTAGATAAGAAGCGATTGTACAATGATTGAACAAATATTTTCCGTCCGTCAAATAGACATTATAATATCCGCCATTTGCGAATAGCGTATTATAGGCATAAATGTTTGCTGCTTCGGCAATCAATGCACCTTGTTTTGCATTATAAATCTGCGAATTACCAATCACAACTTTTCTATCAATAAAAGCAGAATCCACAACTAAGCATCGATATGCACCGATGATATTTGTCGAGATAATATTACAATCTCCTGATTTTTGAGAAAGCCAAACGCCTCTCCAATTACCTGGAGCTAGATAATATTTAGTATCTTTCAACACATCATCAGAACGAAAATATCTCATTTCGATTGGATTGTTGACATCGCCATTACAATTCAAATTACCATCAACATAAAGACTAGCGCCATTATAGAAATATAGTCGTACTCCACTTTCTATATTTAACGTAGCACCCTCCTCCACTTTCAATGTATCCTTAATAAAATATGGTTGAGTCGAAGAAAGTGTTGTGTCTGATGAAACCACGAAATGATCTAGTACGATTGGAGTTTCACTAAAGGCTGACAAATAGACATAATCTTTATTTCCATTATATGAAAATGAAATTGAATCAAATAAAGCAAAAGGAACATCAGAACCACTGACATCACCATTAGTTTGGATAAATATGCTTACGCTATCTCCGTTTGCAATCTCTACATTAGCCACATCAGATGTTTTTCTTCCATTGATGTTGACCATAAAATATCCGTTTGTAGTATAGTGAATCGATTCAATGTTTATTCTTTCCCCCGAATTGTTATATACTTTAAGTGTTTGATATGGAGTCGTATAACCACCAAAGATAGAATCGAAATTTATTGTGTCGACTGAATATTCCAATCGATATTGAGGATCTGTAGTAAATTCATCATCCTTACATGAAGAAAAAGCTACAAATAATAAAAATATGTAAAAGATGATTTTTTTCACTTTATAGAATATTTTAATACACTCTTCTGTGGCATATTCAAGTCATTCTCTCCACACACCAAATAGAATGATCCATTCAATACGAATGATGATGATTTCTTTCTGATTTCTCCAAATGAACCCATTGTAGCCCACTCATTTCCATCAAACGACATGAATAACGATTCTTTACCTATCTCACCTTCGCCTCCAGCGACATAACACTTGTCTCCAGCTGAAAAACCAGATGAATAGATTATAGGCTCACATTCTGTGTATGCTTCACTCCACGAATCAGAATCAATGTCATACTTATATAATGTGGTGTTCTGAATCTTCTCCTTAAGATTATAACCACCTCCTACATAAACAATATTATTTAATATGAAAGTGTAGCAGCCAGTCAAAGCTAAAGGGAAATTATTTTTTTGAGTCCATGAATTTCTTAGCGGGTCAAAGCACCATACTTCATCTGTATAAGCATCTCTCTCTTTATATCCTCCGACGACATAACCTTTCCCATTCGCCACAAAAGAGACTGATCCAGTTCTACCAATACTTGGGAACTGCATCATCTTCTCCCATGTATCTTTCGACACATTATAGGCGTAAGTAGTTAGATTATAGCCATTTTTAGTTGGATCATAATATCTTCCCAATGCAACATAAGCGACGTCGTTAATTACAAAATTGATTGCCATATCCAATCCTGTCGACGGGAAATCACTCAACTTATTCCATGAATCTGAAATAGGGTCATATTGCCATAGGTCATTGTAATATGTCTCTTCTCCTTGCAATGAACTCTTTCCAAGACCATAATAACCCTTATCTTTTACTGCAAACGCTACTCCTCCACTTCGTAATCCACCAGCGAATGGTGCAACCTGTGACCATACATTGGCAAGGTTAAAGTTTTTGTCGACATTAAAAGTTTGAGTCTTTGTAGTCACATGGCTCAAATAATTTCCAATAATATATTGGTAATAGTATTTGGTGTCTCTTTTCAAATTTGGAGCCAAACAGTAGAATGTATCTCTTGATGCTCCTGGTGTACCTTTAATCTCTGTGGCCTGAGACATATCTGATTTTTCAGAAATTTTCAGAATCACATAATCGATGTTGGAATTGTCAACATCAAGATTAAGCACTCCTCTAAGAGTAACTCCAATCTCTTCATCTGCACCTACAACCTGACTGTTGATGTTCACATTGTGAATTACAGGTTCAGAATCATCATGACACGCTGATAAGGCTAGTGCTGAAGAAAGAAATAATATATATTTAGTCAATCTTTGTTTCATAGCTTAAAATCTATATCCCATTCCCACTCTGAAATCAGCCAGTTTGAACTTTGTGGTATTAACACCCAATTTGACAAGGAATTTATCAAAGTTGGCAATTGTACCAAAATCAAATGTCCAGCCCTCTACACTGTTGTCATCAACAACTAATAATTCTCCATCAGCTGTCTCAAACATAAGTCGACGCCATGAATAACCACCTCCGACGTATGCACAAAGTTTAGGTAGAATGATTCGAGAAACTCCACCAACCAAACTTAATCTAGATACTTCTGATTTTCCAGACAGATATGCATACTTGCCATTATCATCCATACAATCAGCATTGATATGATATTCAAGTGGTTTATGAAAATTGAAATTTGTATGTGCAGTTACATATCCACCCCAAGTTTCCATATAGGCAACTGTTATACCGAATGTCGGATCACAGTAAGATGTTAATCCAAACTCTCCTATTGCATATAAATGTTTTCCATCGACGTCGATAACAGCCATTGTATCAGACAAATCGATAGGAACATCATCGTAATCGTCTTCATAATCAGCATTTTGTGCTGACAAGGATGCCACACAAAACAACAAAGCTGATATAATTAAATATAAAGTCCTTCTCATGCTAAAAAAATATATACAAATATAATGAAACCATTTGAATTTTAATCAACTACATCAAGAAAAACGGAGCTTTATCTTCAAATGTCATTATTTTATCCGTGGATGGATGGTTAAATGTTATTTTTTCTGCGTGTAACATCAACCTGCAATTAGTTGATTTACTGCCATATAATCGGTCTCCTAATATTGGAGAATTAGCACCTTCTTTACACGAAAGATGCATACGAATCTGATGTGTTCTGCCGGTGCGTGGATAGACGTCAATCAAGGCTTTTCCGTCATTATCAGCCACCACCTTGTAATATGTTTCTGCATATAGGCCAAACTCTTTGCTGACCATTTGCATCGGTCTATTTGCGACATCTGGAGCTAGTGGAAGAATTATAGTTCCTTCTTTTTTCGACGGAATTGTCTCTGTCATCGCAACATACTTTTTTTGAATCGTATGTGTCTCAAACTGTTTTTGTAAATTATGATAAGCGTTGATATTCAACGCAATAATCATTATTCCGGATGTATCTTGATCTAATCGATGAACAATCTTTGGACCATCATAATCTCCACAAATTTTCTCAGCCCATGTCTCAACACTTGTTTCACACTCTTTTCCTCGCACACTCAATAATCCTGATGGCTTAGAAATGACTAAGATATCATTATCTCTATAAAGTGTCTTAATCTCTTCATTTTCATAATCAAAATCCAGTTTGTTGGTCTCTAAATCTACTCCTTCAAGCATGAAATTCATGATCGGCAAACATTTGGACCTGCATGCATGGTAATATGTTCCAGAATGGCGAACTCGTCCAGATGGAGAAAATCCATACCAAAACTCAGCCATTGAGATTGGTTGATAATCATTGCGATATGCATATTCAAGAAGACGTGGGGCTGCACACTCCCCAGCCCCAGACGGTGGCATTACTTCGTCACTGAAAATGTCGAGCAACGTTTTCTCTTCTCCTTTTGTATTATGGAAACGGAAGTCACGGAAGATACGTCGTTGTAGATTTCTTGACTGATCTTCTCGTTCTGATTTTAAATCTTCAATTTGCTTTTTTAATCGTTCGACGGGAATATTCGCAGCTACTTTAGCTGCTTCTACTTCCTGCTTTAATCGCTTAAGTTGGTTTTTCTGCGTCGAACTTTCATTATTCATTTTACGGATTTCATCAGCAGAAGCCGATGCTCTTAGTGAATCACGTAGAGCCTTTTGTTGCTTCATAAATTCCTGATATTCAGCAAGACGCTTCTCTGCTTCAATCACTACAGCATTTTTATTTACCATAGCAGTTTCGAGTTTCAACACACTCTCCAACTGCTTTATCTCGACACTTTTTGCCGAGATTTCACGTTCTCCACTTCTGTAATAAGAGTCAGGAGTTAGAATATCAAATACCGGCGGTACAAATCCTGGATACTCATTTTTGCAGAAAATCTGACCTGAGAATGACACCAAATAACCTGTTTCTCCATCTGTATTCTTCACAACAAGTACTCCGATCATCTTACCCTTTTGCAATTCTGTTTTCAAAGAATTATCAGAATCAAGATGAATTAGGAAATCATTGTAAGCTTCACGCACAGCATCTGATGGAAGATACGAAAACGGGTCTCCCAACTTTAATGGCAATGAAGAAAATGATTTTTTATGGAATACGGTGGTAAAAAACATTTGAATTACATTAGAATCCGTAGAGACGTGGTGCACCACGTCTTTACATTAAAAAAGGGGAGTCGCTTTTTCAAGTTCCTCCCCCATTATCCAAACAATCAATTATTTATCACTCTTTGATGTCTACCTTCAAGCACAACTCCTCAAGCTGAGCTTCATCGATAACTGATGGACAATCCATCATTGTGTCACGACCTGAGTTGTTCTTAGGGAATGCGATACAGTCGCGGATTGAATCAAGACCAGCAAGCATAGAAACTACACGGTCAAGACCGAATGCCAAACCTGCGTGAGGAGGTGCACCGAACTTGAATGCTGTCATCAAGCAACCGAACTGATCCTGAGCCTTCTCCTGTGTGAATCCAAGAAGCTGGAACATCTTGTTCTGAAGCTCTGAATCGTGGATACGAACTGAACCACCACCAAGCTCAACACCGTTCATTGCCAAGTCGTATGCGTTAGCGCGTACACGTCCTGGATCAGAATCAAGATACTGAACATCCTCAAGCTTAGGGCTTGTGAATGGGTGGTGCATTGCGTAGAATCTCTGATCCTCTTCGTTCCACTCAAATAGAGGGAAGTCGATAACCCAAAGTGGAGCAAACTTGTTCTTGTCACGAAGCTCAAGTTTGTCGCCCATCTCAAGACGCAATGTATTCATCTGACCACGTACCTTCATAGCGTCGTCGCCACATAGAATCAAAATCAAATCGCCAGCCTTAGCCTGTGCCTTGTCAGCAATCTTACGCAAAGAAGCCTCGTCGTAGAATTTATCAACGCTACTCTTGATAGTACCGTCTTCCTTCATCTGGATATAAACCAATCCCTTAGCACCAACCTGTGGACGCTTAACGAAATCAGTCATCTGATCAAGCTGCTTTCTTGTCCAAGCTGCACAACCAGGAGCACAGATACCAACAACGAAATTAGCACCGTCGAATACAGGGAATGAATGACCTGAAACTAGATCCTCACCACCCTCTTTTGCGTTCTTAAGCTCAACGAACTCCATACCGAAACGCATATCTGGCTTATCTGAACCGAAACGCTTCATACACTCGTGCCATGTCAAACGTGGGAATGACTCTGTGAACTCAACGCCTCTTGCATATTTGAAGATGTGTTTGATCATACCCTCAAACATCTGAAGAACGTCCTCCTGCTCAACGTAAGACATCTCACAGTCGATCTGAGTAAACTCAGGCTGACGGTCAGCACGCAAATCCTCGTCGCGGAAACATTTTACAATCTGGAAGTAACGGTCGATACCACCTACCATCAAAAGCTGCTTAAACTGCTGTGGACTTTGTGGAAGGGCGTAGAACTGACCCTGGTTCATACGTGAAGGAACGACGAAGTCACGTGCACCTTCTGGAGTAGACTTGATAAGCACTGGAGTCTCTACCTCTAGGAATCCCTGAGAATCAAGGTAACGGCGAGTCTCAAATGCGATATTATGACGCAATACAAGGTTGTTAAGAACCGGCTTTCTTCTCAAGTCAAGATAACGGTACTGCATTCTCAAGTCGTCACCACCATCCGAGTTATCCTCGATTGTGAATGGAGGCACATCACTCTTGCTAAGTACCTTCATAGTGTCGGCGATGATTTCGATCTCTCCTGTAGGGATCTGAGTGTTCTTGTTGCTACGCTCAGCCACCTTACCAGTAATTTGAATAACCCACTCACGACCAACGTGATTAGCCTGAGCTGTTAAATCTGCATTCTTACCCTCGTCGAACACAATCTGAGTGATACCGTAACGATCACGAAGATCAACGAATGTCATACCACCCATTTTTCTGACTTTCTGTACCCAACCAGCAAGTTTTACCTCGCTGCCTACATTGCTAAGTCTAAGCTCACCACAAGTATTGCTTCTATACATAATTTTATATTCGAATTTTCTGTTTTCAAAAACTCTACAAATTTCGCAAAAAAATTTCAATTTGATAGTATGCGATGTAGAAAATTGAGAAAAAAAGGAAGATTTACTTTAGTTAATAATTTTAATTAGTCTGATTATTTATAATGAATAAGATTTATCAAACTCCAAAGACTCAAAAAAGACAATATTTAACTATCTTTGTCTCGTTTTTGAAATATTTGGAAAATGGACAAAATCATTAAATTATTTACCAACAATAAATTCATTCTTTTATTAATATTCATCAATTCAATCAATATATATCTTCAGGAATGTGATTACGAATGGCCAATTCTTAACCATATTGATTTCATTTGTTCGATACTTTTCCTTATTGAGATGGTTACTAAGATATCTCCACTCGGCAATTCTGAATATTGGAAAAGCGGTTGGAATAAATTAGACGGTACGTTGGTGATTCTAAGTATTCCATCTATAGTTTGCTATTTCTTGCCATGGAATATTTTCGATTTGTCTGTTTTACTTGTCCTACGTTTACTTCGAATCCTACGAGTTTTCAGGACCCTTCACTTTTTCCCTAGTTTCTCAAAAGTAGTCAAAGGTTTTAAGATGGCAATCAAGGATTCTTACGCTGTATTGTTGAGTTTCTTTATAATCATTGTTGTAATCGGACTAATAAACTGTAGTCTATTCAAGACTATTGCCCCTGAATACTTTGGTTCTCCTCTTACATCAATCTATTCAGTATTCCGTCTTTGCACAATTGAAGGATGGTATGATATTCCAGACAAGATTGCGGAAGCAACATCATCCCCTTTGTTGGGATCTTTAGTCACTGGTTACTTCTGTTTTATACTAATCATGGGTGGAATCATCGGAATGTCGTTCATCAACTCAGTTTTTGTCGACGCAATGGTAAGCGATAATAATGATGACGTCAAAGAGCAGTTGGATCGTATGGAGAAGCAGATTGAGGAATTGAAGAATATATTGGCGGAAAAGAATAAATAAAAAATTGCTGAATTTCAATAATTCAGCATTTTTCATTTGGCATTCCTAATTTATTTAGCTTCGTTTCCCTCAATCTGAATATTAGGGTTATTCTGGCAGATCGACGCAATAGCAAGCACAAAAGTAGACGTTGGCAATCCCATCGCATTATTAATCTTGTTAAGGAATTCAACCTCCTTAAGATTAAGTTTGTTGTCGGCCAAAGCAACGAGTATACAACACTGCATCAGTACAAGTTTATTGTCTGCTTCTACAGTTCTTGCTATATATTCAGGATTATCCTGCTGATACAACTTTGTCTCAAGAGCCTTTGCCACAGCCTCAGTATCAAGTTTGAAACTCTGTGCCAACATAAGGATAGTGTCGATCTCCTTCTGATTCAAATCACGGTCGGCTTTAACAGTTGCTGTTGTCAACGCAACAAATTGATCTATAAATTCCATAGTTATTAATTTTGGTTTACTTTATTCAAATTTACAATTTAATTTAATTTTTTAGGCTTATTTCAACACCTATTTTAATCTTTTGCAAAATAAACAGTTGTACAATTCTTAAAAGCACCTTTCCCAACATAAACATTATTGGATGAGTTTTCAATTATTATATGACAGTAACAATCTTCAAATGCATAATCATCAATAAATTCGATATGTGATGGTATTATATAAAATATATCACTATTTCTAGAATGAGAAAATGCCTTTTTACCTATTGTTTTAACCGTACTAGGAAAAACGTAATCAGCTATGTTTAACCCAGATGGAAAACATTTTAGTTCATCCATAGTTTTATTATACAAAACGCCATTTATAGATCTATAATTGAGATTATAATCATAAACAGAAATAGATGTCAGTTTTGAACATCCAACAAATGGATTTGCACCTATATAATTCACAGATGTAGGCAAAAAAACACATTGTAATGATTCACAAAATCCAAAAGCTTCATCACCAATATTGCAAACACCCTTAAAACCTGAATAAAATGACAAGCTATTGCATTTATAAAATGCTTTATTCCCGATACTTTTAACCTTACCAATCGAAAAATTTCTTAATTTATCACATTCATAAAATGCATTGTCTCCTATCGTTTCTAAATCACCACAAATATGGAAAGTCGACAAGTTTATACATCCATAAAATGCATTATCGCCTATATTCTTTATACCTTTTCCCAATTCCACTTTCTCTAAAAAATTTAATTAAAGGCGTATAGGTCATTTTGCGTGGTATTTTACACGTACTATGTTTCTATAGGTCAAATTGCGTGGTGAAAAACTGAAAGATATATTTGCAACCGTCAATATAGACATATACATTTGTTACGCAGTTTGAAGCGTAGTGGAGCTCTGCTGGGGAGCAACTCCATGAGGAATAAGACTGTAACATACGACAAGCATGGGCAGAATCCACAATCAGCGTGGATTCTGCTTTTTCATGCTAATCGTTTTGTTCCATGCCAAGAAAAACCCACAAATGAACCGCTTGCGGTTCTCCAAAGACATGCCGCTATGATTGTTGAGATTCTTCTTCAAGTCAGTGAACGTACCCTCTATCTTATTGTTTGTGTTAGGCATCCCTTCACATAAAGGATCCTGGAATGTGAAAAGATACGGAAGGTAGAAATCTATGCTATGCATTGCGGACCGTAATCTTTTATGCCTGAAGGGTGTCTTCCCTGATTTCAGTTTTGAACGACGTGTCAAAGTCTCATTCCAATCTGATTTCCATTTCTGATACGTACTTTCAAACTCATCCTTATTCAAAACTGTTAGTTTTCCCATAATGCTTTTTAGCTCTCTTGCTGCTTTAAGTCTTGGATTATTAGTTAAATAACGATGTGTTATCTCCTTCATATGGAACTGGCACATCTGTAACTTGTAGGAAGAGAACATCTTGAAAAGGCTTTGTTTTCCGTCTATTACCAACCCTTTGATCTCATACCCTCTTTCTTTTATGCTCTCAACTGCCATCTCATAATCTCGGTTTGTTTCGCTTCTTATGAACTCCATATACAACACACGTCCTGAATGTTCCTCTATGCCAACCATTATCCCCCAGTTATGTCCCCAGTATGTTGCGTCCAGATGAACATATCCGCCTCCGCTTAGAGGTGGTTGTGTCCATTCCTTGGTTATGTTTCTCAGATTGCGTTTTATTGTGGATTCGCTTACTCCATACCTTGCTGCAAGTTCGGATACTGTTTGTTTGTTGGATTGGTATTCCTCCCACAAAGTGGATTCGTCTGGAAAGGTGTTATTGCGAAATCGGTAACCGCAGTCATTGCACTTATAGGTTTGCACTCCTTTACGTTTGCCAAATTTTATTGTGTTTGTTGATTTGCATACTGGACATTTACTCTTGTTCATTATATCTGTTTTTGAGTTTTGAAACTCCTTACAAGATAGTCCACATAAGGGATTGTCCAATGTTCCACCACGCAAAATGACCTATAGAGACATTCTAATATTCAATTTGTTGTTTCAAAACTTTGAATTGCCCCTCTGCCCTTATGCCATAAGGGATTATGGGCATTCATACCACGCAATTTGACCTATA
>JAZUIF010000138.1:0-2898 GCA_045642085.1 Paludibacteraceae bacterium
ATGGAATTACGAACATATTGCTCGTATTATATCTGATTTAGACGAGAATGACCATAAGGATGTTGTGACTGAGAAAGAGGTTCTATATATGGTTCCTTTATGGTACCTCTTTATCTGTAGAGACGGAAGTTTCGGATATGCCTTTGACTGTAGTTGGGATGTGGATAACGGCTTAGCTGTATTATTGTCAGAATCTGAGCCTCGAGTGATTTCAAGAACCCAGCTTGAGAATCTCCACAAACTTAATGATCCTACTGTCGGTCTGCTTGTCCACGACGGCAAGAACGCATGGAAGGGGCTTGAAGTAAACAAATTCTTTGGCAAACCTGAGATTCTTGAGATTGAACTTGAAGGTAGTGTGGATGAAGGAATCACTGAGGCTCAGCAGAAAGCATACGCTGATTATTTGGAGAAGAAAGATCAGATCTTTAAGGATTTCTCCAAGATGATGCTGACAATCTATATGGGTGATGAGGATCAGGCTGAAAAAATATTGTCGATGGGAATCCCGGTTGCTGTGAAAACAATCTTGCCAAAGACGCTCTTTATTGATCGTGATGGCAATTATGGATGGATTTGCTATACTGAATGGGATGGACGTTATATAGATATCCTTCTTTCTAAGGATCGTCCATACATCATGGAGAATGGTTCTTTGAGAGGATTCTCTAAAAATAAGTATGTTATTGATAAAGAGATGGGTGTCTTTTTCGATAGCTATATGGGATTGTCTTCTATTGTCTTTGTCAGAATCGGTGCTAAAATTTATACACTACCTTTTGATATCCGAATTGATGACGATGACAAAGTTATCGAAGATGTTATGAGAGAATCTTATAAGAATTACTTAAAGTACTCTAAGACATTTTGGAAGGATATCCCAGATTGGACACTCGACTATTATAAAGTAACTTATAATGAGCTTGAAAGACGTTACGATCTTCCTGAAGAATTACAGAAGGAAAATATAAATAAAGACACTGTAATGACATTGTTAGATATTAGAAAATTATATATGGATAGTGAAGGCCGCATGGGATGGTTGGCTGAATATCCTACCGCCCAGGATGGTCTTGCGTTTGAGATTTTGGATGATTTTGTTGATATTATTCCGCAAACACAACTCATTTAAACAGATGCTGTTTTGTTTTTGGATTCGGAAATCATTTAAACCGACAACACCCACAGCCACGGTAGCCACATGCCTACGGCATTAGTGTCAACCATGGCCTAATTAAGAGAACCGTATCCACGGTTCTGAAAGGGTTGTTTCAAACGTGTATTCCGCAACCGTGAAACGGTTATCAAAACAGGCCATTGTTGCTGAAAATGGCGAAGCCTTTTGGCTGCTGTGGCCGAGGTTTTGTAGATATGGGACATTTCATGTTCATTGTGATTGAATTTCGGCTAATCCACAGACTAAAATTTATATAATTGGTATTTTGGCTTGTGTGTTAGCCAAAATTTGGATATTTTTGTCTGCAAATTATTGTTTTGTATGATAGACAAGAAAACATTAAAAGAGATATTGCTCGACAATCGTAGAATGGTTGTCAATATGAAAATTATCAGAAGAGACATTGCTCTTAAAGATGATTTTCGCTATGTCTTTGTTGGAGTTAGACGTGCAGGTAAGTCTTTCCTTATGTTTCAGAAGATGCAGGATCTTTTAGCCCAAGGAAAAACTTGGGATGATATGCTCTATATTAATTTTGAGGAAGATCGTCTGTATGGTTTTGACGTTCACGATTTTGAGACTATCCTGACTGTTCATAAAGAGATGTGTGGTCGTGAGCCAATATTGTTTTTGGATGAGGTGCAGAATATTGATGGCTGGGATAAGTTTGCAAGACGTTTGGCCGACCATAAATATACGGTATATATAACTGGATCAAATGCAAAAATGCTTAGTTCTGACGTCGCCACTACACTTGGAGGAAGGTACATTGTGAAGAATGTGTTCCCCTATGGATGGGAGGAATATTTGAATGCAAACGGGATTGATTCCGACGACATTTATTTTGAAGAGGAGAAACGATACAAAATGTTGGATGAGTATGTGCGAAACGGTGGTTTCCCGGAATGTGCAGAATATCCTGAGAAAAAAGATTATTTGTTGTCTCTATATCAAAAGATATTTCTTGGCGACGTCGCAATGAGAAATAAAGTGGAAAATACTACGGCATTGCGATTGATGTTTATGAAGTTGGCTGAGAGTGTGATGCAACCGATTGCACTTACCCGACTTACAAACATAATCAATTCAGTAGGAACCAAAGTGTCGAAGAATACCGTGATCAACTATGCGGAATATGCGAAGGATTCATTCCTGATACTTCCTATGAAGAATTTTGCCGACAATTTTACGGAGAGGGAGACAAATCAGAAATATTATTTCGTTGACAATGGAATCATAAACCTGCTGACATTTGACTGTCTGACAGCCCAACTTGAGAATTTGGTGGCAATTACGCTTCTTAAACGTTATGGAATAGATGATAGAGTCTATTTTTATAATTTCAATGTTGAGGTTGATTTTGTTGTTCCAGAAAAAGAAGTGGCGATTCAGGTATGTCATACGCTTGGAGATGACGACAGTGAAACCTTTAAGCGTGAGACGCGATCTCTAATTGTATTAGCTAAAAGATTTCCATATAAAAATTTGATAATAGTGACTTACGACGAGGAAAAAAGTATTTTTGTCAATGGATATGAAATAGAGGTAGTCCCTATTTGGAAATGGATTTTATAAAAACAAACTAATATAAATTTATTATGGATGATATTATCAAAGATGATATTTTAGGAGAATTAAAGTATCAATCAAGAAATTTGTACTTGTGATGTCACAGTCGAAACCTACGAAAATGATGTCACAGAAGAACAACGTGCAGTTTA
>JAZUIF010000139.1:0-22572 GCA_045642085.1 Paludibacteraceae bacterium
TAACATGGTTGATTGACTCTCCTTCGTCTAACATCCGCATGTAACTCCGCAACTCTACTTCTCCGTGTTTCTTTCTTACTCTTTTTTCTTCCATAAAATAAACCCCTAAAGTTTTTTGTCTAACTTTAGGGGTTCATATCATTCTCTCGCGTCTCTTCTATTTTTTTATAAACTTATCAATAAATTCCTTTGGTTCATAAACCTCCAATGAAGAGGCTTGAAAATCCTTCACATTCCTCGTAATTATCACATCAATATCATTATTTAAGGCCGTAAAATTCTGCAAAGCATCTTCAAAATCAGAAAACGAAGAGTTCAAAGCATCTTTTTGTATCCAAAAATACTTTCTTCATTTACAATCCGTATTTTTCCATCAAATATTTACCGTACTCTTCTTTATAATCAAAATTTTCCGGCAAAGAGACACATCCCTTTAATCCTTCTAAAGCCTTACGTCTTTTTGTCAAAACATCAGACTCGCTTTGTGTCGTCTCTTTTGCTTCTTTCTTTGTCGTCTTAATGACTCCTCCCATTGCTTTTACTATTTCTCTTAGCGAAATAGTAAAATTATCCGGAACAGAAATTTCTAATGTTGTCATATCTAACCTATTTTACATTTATCTATTTGCAAAAATAGTATTTTTTCTTTACCACGCTTTAAATACTAAAACAAAAAAAGACGCGATTCTCTCGCGTCTCTATATCATGCAAACAATATCTTGAATGCGTCTTCCACTTTCTCCGCCGTCAAAACTTGTATCTGTCGTCCTGCCAAATCCATATTCTTGAATTTCGGAATCACGATTTTCTTGAATCCCAATTTCTCCGCTTCCAAAATTCGTTGCTCGATTCTGTTGATCGGGCGTATCTCACCGGACAATCCGATCTCTCCTGCCAAACAAACGCTCGGATCTATCGCTATATCCATATTCGACGACAGGATTGCGCTGATGACTGCCAAATCCAACGCAGGATCGTTGACTCGTAAGCCTCCTGCTATATTCAAGAATACGTCTTTCTGCGACAATTTGAATCCTACTCTCTTCTCCAACACTGCCAACAACATATTCAATCGTCGAACGTCGAACCCTGTGGCTGAACGTTGCGGAGTACCATAGGCTGCGGTGCTCACCAATGCCTGTACTTCAATCAACAATGGTCGGATGCCCTCTATCATGGCTCCGATAGCCGTACCACTCAATCCAAGATTATTGTGGGACAATAGCATCTCTGATGGGTTGGAAACTTCTCTCAATCCACTGTGCTGCATCTCGAAGATTCCAATCTCCGACGTGCTTCCGAATCGGTTTTTGATGGCACGCAGGATACGATACATATAATGCTGGTCTCCCTCAAACTGGATCACTGTGTCGACGATGTGTTCCAAAATTTTCGGTCCGGCAATCGTACCGTCTTTCGTTATATGGCCGATCATCAACACTGGTGTGTTGCTCTCTTTTGCATAACGCAAAATCTGTGCGGCACACTCCCTCACCTGAGAAACACTACCTGCCGCACTCTCCACCAATTCCGTCTCAATTGTCTGAACAGAGTCAATGATTAGCAATTCCGGCTGAACATTCTTTATATGAGTAAAGATTCTTTCAAGTGAATTGTCGCTGACGAAATAACACTGTTTGTTGGCGTATGACCCAAGTCGCTCCGCACGCATTTTTAACTGGTTAAGGCTCTCCTCTCCAGATACATACAGTGTCTTCTTTCCTTCGATATTAAGCACGACCTGAAGCACTAAGGTACTCTTTCCGATTCCGGGCTCTCCTCCAATCAACACCATTGAGCCAGGCACGAGTCCACCACCAAGCACACGGTTGAACTCCGCACATTTCGTGTCGAAACGGATCTCTTGAGTCACCTCTATATTTTCAATCAACACTGGGCGTGTACGTTCGTCGCTCGCAGAGACAATCGAAACTCCTTTCTTTATTGTAGACGACGCTGGAGTTTTGTTCACCACCTCCTCCACAAAGGTATTCCACTCTCCACATGCAGGGCACTTGCCAAGCCACTTGCTCGACTCATTACCGCAATTCTGACAGAAAAAGACACTTTTCAGTTTGGCCATAAATTGAAAGTATATTTATTAAAACGGGCAGGTAAGAAGCCTGCCCATAATATAATCTTGGTTTTACCATTCGTAATTAATAGAATCGTCGTAATAATACTCGTCTTCTTCTCTCTTAGGTTTTGGATGAGTACGATTATAGTATACAGGGACTATCAAATCCACCTTTACGCGGATACCATCTATCTCTCCTGGCTTAAAGATTGGCAAATCACTCATGATTTCCAAAGCCTCTGTATCATATTCCTCACATACTCCCTTTATGATTTCAGGATTAACTGCCAGACCACAACGGTCGATAGTCACCTTTACCAGCACAGTTCCCTTAAGAAGGTATTGCAAATCTCCTCCGTCTGGACCTTTTCCAGGAGCTACAGAGTCGACAACCTCAACTCCTCTTTGATGATGGAACACGTAACGAGAGAACTCCACTTCTCCACCACCAGGGAAGAGAGGAAGAATCAATCCTGGCTTCTTCTTTTCTGCGCTATAGATTTCCGACTCCTGGTTGTCCTCACATCCTGGATATAGGTTGGCAAAACGCTCATAACGGTCGGGCACATCATTATTCTCCCCTCCTCCACCGTATGGATTGCCATCTTCGTCGCTATAGTCGCTATAATCATCGCTACTGCTTCCATCGTCGTATTCATCCTGTGCATAAGAAGCAAATGAACACATTGCCGCAATTAGCAAAAAATACAATTTCTTCATCTTCAATATCAATTTAGACCATATCTGTTAAAAGAGTGTCAACTGACCATTTTCATCAGTCGGCAAATTTGAATTATCGTCGTTGTTATCGTTATCGACATCATTTGCCTCATCTGCCATTTCCTCCTCTTCAGGTTCTGGTTCTGGCTCAGGCACCTTCGTAGGCTCTAATTCCTCGACAGTGTCGACAACCCATGACGGATGGATTCTCTTTCCTTTTGCCTTAACTCCCTTCACAGCGATAAACTCTTCCACTCCGAAATCAATTTCCATCGGAGATCGCTGAGAATCGTTACCACCAAAGACTACCTTCAAATGAGGGTAGACAGTAGGAGTGATAAGCAGAATCTTGCTGTTTGGATTGTCGCCAATAAACGATGTCGGCTTAGCTGTGACGTCGAACACGAAACGTTTGATATACGCGTATTTTTCATTTGCGTCGTACAAACATACTGTCCAAACTTTCTCTGGATCCAATTTCTCGACAAACATTACGTTCTCAGGGAAATGCAATGTATCCTCGAATCCAGTCATATAGTACTCTCCACTCTTTGTCACAACAAGAATCTTATCCTCCGACAAGAACTCTCCAAGATAATTTCCGTGATTATCATAGTTGATACGCTGGACATCCGGATCGAACCATACGTTTCGTCCTCCCATTGTACTTGAACCTTTAGACTTCATTGTGATGGAGAAGATTTCGTTCTTCGTCAACATCTTACCCAACGATGCACGGCCCTTGATTGCGATGTCGGCAAAGTCGCGATCCATAGCCGCCACTTTCAAACGCAATTTTGGTTTTAGCTTGACATGGATAACCTCAGCCTCCGCATTCTTGTTTGCAGAGAAATAAAGGATCTTTGATCCAGCTTCACCTTGTGTAATATCATAATCCTTATCACGAGTGACACCAGTGATAGAGAATCGTTTCATATATGTAGGGCCAAGTTTTCCGTTTCTGTAGACAACGTTGTAGACCATTCGTTTATCGTTCTTCTTGAAGACATTGACATAAAGAATGTTCTTGCCGACATACTCCTTAGCCTTAACCTTGACAATCTTATATTTACCATCCTTGAAGATGACAAGCACATCGTCGATCTCTGAACATGGACAGACATATTCTGCCTCTCCCTTCTTCAAACCGAATCCTATGAAGCCCTCTTCTCGGTTGACATACAATTTCTCGTTAGCCTCCACAACCTTGGCTGCAGCCACTGTGTCGAACACACGGATCTCTGTCTTACGTGGATGAGCAGCTCCATATTTTTCTTTAAGCATCGCAAACCAGTTGATTGTGTACTCAACAAGATGCTTCAAGTTTTTGTCGATCTTAGCAATCTGCTCCTTAATCTCGAAGATAATCTTATCTGCATCGTCAGAACTGAATTTCAAGATTCTACGCATCTTGATCTCCATCAAGCGTAGGATATCCTCACGAGTCACCTCACGTACGAAATCAGCCACAAATGGTTTTAGTCGCTTGTCGACATGAGCAACAGCAGCATCCATATCCTTGGCATTTTCAAATTCCTTATCTTTATAGATACGGTTTTCTATGAAGATTTTCTCAAGTGAGCAGAAATGCAATTTTTCAAGTAATTCTCCCTTCTCATACTCAAGCTCCTTACGTAGCAAGTCTTTTGTATGCTCAGCAGAGAATTTAAGCAATTCAGATACATTAGTGAAAATCGGATGTTTATCCTTGATGACGCTACAATAAGGAGAGATTCTCTTTTCACAGATATTCAACGCATAAAGAGCATCGATCATCTTGTCCGAACTTGTCTTGTCGGAAAGGTGAAGGATGATTTTAACCTCAGAAGAGGTCTCATCCACGATATTCTTGATGCTGATTTTACCTTTTTCGTTGGCTGCGATGATTTTCTCCTTCAACTCCTCCGTCTTCATTCCGTACGGAAGGTCAGTGATCACCAATGTCTTATTATCTATTTTGCTGATATGGCTTCTCACACGAAGCACACCGCCTCGTTCTCCGTCGTTGTATCTCTGGACGTCACACATACCTCCAGTAGGGAAATCGGGATACAATGTGAACTCCTCTCCCTTTAGGTAAGCGATGGCAGCATCCAAGATTTCGTTGAAGTTGTGTGGCATGATCTCCGTCTTCAATGTAACGGCGATACCAGTCGCACCCTGTGCCAAAAGCAACGGGAATTTTACAGGCAGAGTGATAGGCTCATTCTTTCTTCCATCGTAAGATTTCTTCCAATCAGTAATCTGTGGACAGAATACAACATCTAGAGCAAATTTAGAAAGACGAGCCTCAATGTAACGTGGGGCAGCAGCATCGTCTCCAGTAAGAATATTACCCCAGTTTCCCTGAGCATCGATAAGCAGATCTTTCTGCCCCAACTCAACGAGTGCACCATAGATAGACGCATCACCGTGAGGGTGATACTGCATCGCCTGTCCCACAATATTCGCTACCTTATTATAGCGGCCATCGTGGATTGTCTTCATCGTATGCATGATACGACGTTGCACAGGTTTGAAACCATCTTCAATATATGGGATAGCACGGTCGGTGATTACATAAGAGGCATAATCCAAAAACCATTGCTGATACATACCGCCAAGATGCAGACGCGCATCCTCGCTGTTCATATCAGTAACGACATAGTTGGAATGGCCCATATTCTCTACGTCACCACCCGTCTCAAGGTCATCTATGTTCTCGTCTTCTTTGCTCATACACTAAATATTACATAAAATTGCCTCCAAATATACAAAAAAATCGGTAAAAGGGAAAGTGGATTTCTCATTTTATGAATAGTTATTGGGGTTGCATTATGGGAATCAGAAGATATTTCAAATTAAATTAGGCAGATTCCTCCACTTTATAATCTCCATAAAATCCTTGTATAATTTGCAATTAGGAAAAACAACTTGTATTTATTTCTGTACAAAAAAATGGAGAACCTTCCGATCCTCCATTTTTGTATTTTGCTCAAAAAAACATATTATTCCTCGTCTTCCAAGAATCTCTGGTATTTAGCCTTCTTCTTTGGCAATCTGTAAGAAAGCAATACCTCATGAGACTGTTTTGACAATTTTGCAATCTCTCCCAAACCAAGGTTGAATGCGTATCCAAAGCGGAAACGATTCTTCTCCATACCGATTGTGAATGTCAAATCATTAGAATCAAACCATGCTCCTGAACCCACATCTGGACGATATGTAAGTCCTCCCCAAATCATTCTATTGAAAAATGCC
The DNA here is from genome assembly GCA_045642085.1 of Paludibacteraceae bacterium. Lineage (GTDB taxonomy): Bacteria > Bacteroidota > Bacteroidia > Bacteroidales > Paludibacteraceae > UBA1723. Next base: position 6,038 of record JAZUIF010000139.1, read on the forward strand.
TGAACATTTAGTTCTACCTTATTCACCTTATTACGGTGCATAAACACAATAGCAGGGCAGATCGACAAGAAGTCAGAAGGGATAAGTGTAGCTCTAGAATACAAGTAGAACTGACGACCAGGCACAGAAGTTGTAACCTTCTCTTCGTTGTTCAAGATATGCACGATTGACGCACCAAACATCAATTTAGGTGTTGCCAATTCCAAACCGAAATCCATATCAGGGCTGAACTTCTTTTCTGCATCTGATGGGAATGATGGCAAACCTACCTCCCATGGATCAATCACTCTATGATCATTTGGATCCCATGAATGGTAAAGCACACCAAAAGAGAGACCCATTGAAAGCAACATACTCTCATTCATATTAACATGATATGCGTATGCTGGTTTGCAGATAAATGTGTGGTTGGCAATACCCAAATCATCGTAACTCATTGAGATACCAAATCCAGATCTGATTGACTCTACATAGTTACTTACATTGAACACTCCATCTTTCGGTGAATCCTCAACATTAGCCCACTGCCAGCGACCAATCAAGAAGAAATCGATATCGTCACTATTTCCTGTAGCTGCAGGGTTGAAGTTCAATCGAGAGAAGAACTGTTGAGAAAGCATCAAATCTCTTTGAGCGAAAACCGATATTGCGCTAAACAATGCTACGCAAATTGCTAAAAATCTCGTTTTCATAATATATTGTCCTCCTCTTCTTCTTATTCATTCAAAATCTTAATATCCGCACGACGGTTCTGCTCGTGCTCAGCCTCTGTCTGTGCATTTGGAATCACTGGATCGTGGAATCCACGTCCGACTGATACCAACTTGCTTGGATCCAAACCACGGTTGATCAACATTCCTCGGATATAATCGGCACGTTTCTGAGACAACTTAACGTTGTATGAATCAGATCCACGGGCATCGGTATGTCCGGATACCTCAAATATCACACCTGGGAACTCTTGCATTGCCTCAACCAACTCATCCAACTGAGCCTCATACTCTGGTTTCATTGTCGCATCGTTGAAATCGAAGAACATTAGCACCCAGTGGAATCCCTTTGGCTCATCAATTGTAAAGTCTGGCAATAGCTCTGGCTCACGTGTCGCAACAAATGGAGCTGGACGATAAATATCATCACTACCCTTTCCTCCGGTTCTGTTTGACATAAACAAACAGATTTTTGGAGATCCAATCATGTTGTAATCGTTTGAGCTTGAGTTAAACACAGAATCCAAATGAATTGGTGTATCCCAAATCTCCTTCTCCACTTTTGTCACAACTCCTGTTGTTGTATCTGTAAACTCACGTGTTACCTTCTTCAAATGAGATACGTAAATATCCATACCTCCATAACCATTAACACGGTTTGACGCAAAATACAACAATGTATCGTTATAACACCAAGCATAGTCATCACGTGCATTTGAGTTCATTGGGATGATACTATCACTCGCATTCTCTGGCATCTTCCAACGAACATCATCAACTGCTTTTGCTCTATCTATATACCAAATATCACGTCCACCAAAACTCTTCTTAGGGAAGTCTGCAGAGAAATAGATTCGATCTCCACCCTTTGCTATTGATGGATTGAAGAATCCTGATATTCTATTATATCGGTATGTCCATCCAGCAGTCACTGTCGAGCTACCTTTAATTGGTTTACGTACCTTATTCAATCCCTGAATCTCAAGTTTTACAGGTTCTGTATACGCACCAGCCATCCACTTTGCTTCATACAAATCTGAGTTTCCTACCTCATCTGTCTTTGCAAAATATATAGTATGACGTTTCTGGTCATATGCAAATGTTCCCTCTATTCCAAGATTCTGCAATTCTGGACATGGCTCAATATCTACCAATTCGTATGAGTCTCCAATTCTCGCTATATATGCAGTGTCTCCTCTAAAGAACACTATTTTTCCATCTTTATATAATGACATTGGACGTTCCTGCATTTTGGAACTAGCCTGTGAAGATGAGAATTCATATCCTTCTGTGTATTCCTCATGTACGGCAAACGACGGAATCGCAAACGCTACCGCTGCAATCAGAGCCAAAATTATTTTCTTACTATTCGCAAACATAGATATTCAAGTCTATACTTAATAATATTATCCTTTTTTATTTCGTGACTTTCGCCACTCGAACATTATGCAAAGTAAGTTATAATTTTTAAAATTTTATAATATTTCGATAGCATTTATTAACAATTATACAAAAATATGCTAACAAACATTCGCAAGCATATCAGCAGACATAAATAATTGCATATTTAATCAAAATTTATTTATCGTTTCTCTCCTTATTAAAAATCCGTCATTTACAATGGACTTACTTACAGATCATTTGTGAACTAAAATAAAAAAAGAGATATCTGATTTCTCAAATATCTCTATTTTTACTACACATTTAATGTAGCACAAAAGGATTTAATATTAGGACTAAACTACAAAATGAATCCGTCTCACGACGTTCACTATATTTACTACAAAAACCGCGCCAACTTTGTATTTCAGCGTGCCAATTTTTATAATATTTTTATAAAAAGTTTACATTTTACTATAAATCAACAAGATAAATTTTAAAGATATTTTTCAGCGATTTTGGCACGAACTCGTTTCGACACAAAAAATCTCCTGTTTTTTAGTTTTTGACTATATTTGTGCCAATAAAAAATCAAAAATATGACTATCGAAGACGCTAGAATTTACTGTTTGAGCAAACCTTTTGTCACTGAAGATATGCCTTTTGGCGACGATTATGTGACTTTCAGAGTCGGTGGAAAAATTTTTGCCGGTCTGCCATTGACTGTTCCTAATCTTCTTGTATTGAAATGCGACGCAGATCTATTCGATGAGATGGTAGCGGAGTACTCAGCAATTGAGCAGGCTTGGCACTGGCATAAACGTTTGTGGATGCAAATCCATCTCGACGACGCGGAAATGACGACGGAATTGGTTAAATCTCTTGCTGATAAAGCGTATGAGTTAGTCTATAATAAATTGACTAAGAAGGAAAAGTCAGCGTTGGAACAATGCTAAATTATAAATGTGGAATGCATTTTTTGCAATTCCACATTCCACCTTCAAAATTTCAAATAAAATTCTTTCGTCAATTTGATGTAATCTTCTGTGTATTGGTGACGAACGTCGGTTTCGATTGTGAGATGTTCAATTATCATTTTCTCGGATTCTCCTAGGCAACCACAAGGGTTTGCCCCTACGCATTTCACAAATTCCCCAACCGTCCTTTTGGCTTCGGCTCCTGGTTTGGGATATACCAATGTCTTTTTTCTTAAATATAATCCATGCTCTTTCGCTATAGATTCAAACTTGTCATGAGCGTCGGTTGGCAATATGATGGATAATGAGCCTCCTTCGCTGAGTAATGCCGACACTGTCGACGCGAGTTCCGAGAATGGCAAGCTGTCGGTATGTCTTGCCAACGTACGGTTTGCTTTGGGTGCTTTTAGGCTGTCCTCAAAATATGGTGGATTAGTGATTATTTTGTCGAATGTCGACGTGAATGATTCAGCAAACTCCTGCAATGATTTTCCGACTATCGTGATTCTGTCTGACCACTTCGAAGCTTCACAGTTCTGTGTCGCTCCACGTACTGCATCCCCATCTATATCAATTCCGATGATCTCAGCCGACTCATTCCTCTGTGCTGTCATCAAGCATAGCAATCCTGTGCCACAACCGATGTCGAGCACTCGTTTGGCATTCTCCACCTCTGCCACTGCTCCTAATGTCACTCCATCTGTGCCGACTTTCATCGCACATAACGACTGATCTATGGTAAACTGTTTGAATTGAAATATATGGTTTGGCATTTTATTATTATCGTGGTTGTTATAAAAATTAAAGACGGGGCATGCCCCGTCTCTACATATTATATCTACATATTATAATTGTCCCAACTTAACAAGTGTGGCACATCGTTTTGTGTCGAGGCTAAACTCACCTCTTTGAATCCATCCGTAGTAGCCAGGATCGGTAACGAAGACTTCTTTTAGTTTCTTACCTTTGTGTTTTCCAAAGTTAACCAACACTTCGTCTTGATCGTTGTAGATGAATCGTCCTTCAAAATCCACAACTCTCTTCTGTGTAGTGAATTTTGAAAGCCACTTGATATCGTTCTCCAAATCTGGGTATCTGTCAAGCTGTGCCTGCAACACCTCGTATGTGGCTTTAGTGTCGGCCATGGCTCCATGTGCTCCTACCAACTCTTGTCCACAGTAAAACTTGTATGCAGCGGAAAGAGTTCGTGCCTCCATCTTGTGGAAGATAGTCTGCACATCCACCATATTATGCTTACGGATGTTCAAATCGATATCGCAACGCAACATCTCTTCCATCAACATCGGGATATCAAACTTGTTAGAGTTGTAACCAGCAATATCACATCCCTGGAAATCTGCTGCGATCTGGCGAGCAACGTCCTTAAACTTAGGGCAGTCTGCCACATCCTCGTCTTTAATATGATGAATGGCTGAAGATTTTGCAGGAATAGGCATCTCCGGATTGATACGGATTGTCTTCTGCTCCTCCATTCCATTCGGATGAATCTTCAAATATGAAATTTCGACGATTCTATCCTTTGTTATGTCCAATCCCGTCGACTCCAAATCAAAGAAGATCAACGGTTTGGTTAAATTCAATTTCATGCGACGCGAATTTATAGAGTTGTCATTGGCATTACCAAACAAAGCATTTCGTAGTTCTGCTGATTATCTCCATCTTCAGATGCATTGAACAATGGCTCTACTACCACTCCACGGAATGGACTCTCAATCTTCATCACCACATCCGATGTCTCCATGTAAGAACAGAAGTTTGTGATAGACTCTGTCTTGAATGTCATCTCAAATGGCTCACCACTGTACGCGCAAACAACCTCTTCTGTTGCTGCAGTACCGAAATCCAAACTCTGTGCTGACACAACAATCTGGTTCTCACGTACATCAAACTTAACTCCCTTGTTAGACTGCTCTGCAAATGGCTCAATATGACGAACAGCTGAAATCAATGAGTTACGGTCGATAACCAACTCCTTGTTCCACTGGATTGAAATTGCATTCTTATAATTAGGGAAGTTACCCTCAATCTGACGGCATACCAATGTGAAGTCGTTAAGCTCAAACAAGATATTCTTAGAATCCCAAGAGATAACAACATCCTCACCTTCTTTGCCTAGGATTGCCTTCAACAATTTAGCTGCGTTTGCAGGAAGAATCACTGAACAGTTGCCAGAAGCCTCAACAATCGAGCACTTCACCTGTGATAGGTGGAACATATCTGTTGCAACGAAAGTGACCTTGTTCTCTGCTGAATCAATATCAAGATAGATACCCATCATTGTTGGACGAAGAGTATCTGTGCTGACTGCGAAAATTGTGTGTGAGATTCCAGTAGAAAGAGTCTGTGCCTGCATGCGGACATTGTTAGTGCTGCTTGGATCCAAAGAAGTCAACTTTGGATATGCCTCACCGTCTACACCATTATATTCAGCCTTCCACGAACCTGATGTCAACTTAACTGCGTAAGTATTCATGTCGATATCGAAATCGACTGTTCTGCCGTGAAGCACCTTAAATGTATCCAACAATAGTTTTGCGGGCAACGCAATCATTCCTGCTCCATCCACGTTCTCAACATCCATTCTTGTAGCCATGGAAGTCTCACCGTCTGAGGCAGTCAACTCTAATGTACTGTCGGTCAAATTAAAAAGGAAATTGTCGAGAATTGGTAACGCCGTCTTTGAAGCCATAACACGGCTTGTCGCTGTAAGACGAGCCATCAACTCGTCGCTATTCACTGAAAATCTCATGATCTTTGATTTGATTTAAATATTTTTCCCAAAAGTAGTGAAAATTCACTACTCTATCGTTATCGTTTTATTAATTTATTTTTCTGGCAGGTTTGAAACCTTAAAACACCGGGCAGGTTTGAAACCTGCCCCTACTATCTGAATTGATTATTGTCGTAGGGGAGGGTTTCAAACCCTCCCGTTAACATTAATCAGCATTTCGTCAAACGCTCACGGCTCCTTTAATTGGTGCGTGACATTCGTAATCCGACAACACGATATCTTCGGCTGTGAAATCAAAGATATCTTTTACGTTTGGATTCAACGTGATCTTTGATAGATGCAATGGCTCACGTGTCAACTGCAACTTCACCTGCTCGATATGGTTATTATAAATATGTGTGTCACCAAATGTGTGGATGAAATCTCCTGGTTCCAATCCTGTCACCTGAGCCATCATCAACAGAAGCAACGAGTAGCTTGCAATATTGAATGGCACTCCCAAAAATAGGTCGGCACTTCTCTGGTAAAGCTGTAGGCTCAATTTGCCATCTGCCACATAAAACTGGAAGAAGCAGTGACAAGGTGGAAGATTCATATTGTCAATGTCGGCGACATTCCATGCTGACACAATGATTCTGCGCGAGTTAGGGTTATTCTTGAGTGTCTCAACTACCTCTTTGATCTGGTCGATGTGTCCACCATTATAATCTGGCCAACTTCTCCACTGATAGCCATACACATGTCCTAACCCACCGTCTGGATCAGCCCACTCATCCCAAATATGTACGTTATTGTCGACAAGATACTTGATGTTGGTGTCGCCTTTCAAAAACCATAGCAACTCATGCAACACTCCCTTGAAATAAACCTTCTTTGTTGTCACCAATGGGAATCCGTCTTTCATAGAAAAACGTAATTGATGTCCGAATGTGCTTATCGTACCTGTTCCTGTACGGTCTCCCTTCTGGATACCCTCATCCAACACCTTCTGCAATAAATCCAAATATTGTTTCATCTTATCCTCTTCTTAATACATATTATATGTAGTCTTCAACACACGGAACTCAGTACGACGATTGATCTTATTTGCAATCTCCTGATCCTCCTTAGAAAGTGCGTCGATAAACTCTTCATTTAATTCGTCATTCTCTTTCAAGAATGAATACTGCTTAGCCAAATTCTTGTCTGCCACAACTGGTTTTGTCTTTCCATATCCTTTTGCAGTCAGACGTGGAGCTTCGATTCCTCCCTTGATAAGATAGTTGACTACACTCTGAGCACGTTCGCCAGACAACGCAAGGTTGCCCTCAGCGCTACCCACCTTATCGGTATGGGCTCCAATCTCAATTGTGATGTTCGGATTATCCTTAAGTAGTTTAACCAACTTATCCAACGACTTTGACGACTCAGCTGTCAATGTCGCCTTACCAAACTCGAAGAAGATATTATCCAAACCAACTGGTTTTGAGACAGATGCCAACGAGAATGGGACATCGAATGTCTTTGACTCATCAAGTCCAAGAGTATTTACGGCATTCTTCTCATTCAAATAACCACGGCAGTTGCCAAGCATCACATATTCCACACCCGGCTTTACTTCATACGAGTACGAGCCATCGTTCTTGGTCTTGATCTTGACATTCGTGCCATCTGTACCAACGATTCTGACATTAGCATCACCCAAAGCCTCTCCATCAGTGTTCTTCACTTTTCCGGAAATAATATATCTGATTGGAGGTGCGATAAATGTATAGATTTTGTCGTAACCTTTCTTCTCTCCACGATTACTTGAGAATGCACCCTGCTCGGCACCGGCTACAAATGAGATACCGAAATCATCTCCATTTGAGTTGATTGGGGATCCCATATTTTCCACTGTCCACTTCTTGAGAGTATCCTCCTTCGCACGGAAGATATCCAATCCACCGAATCCTTCATGACCTGCCGAAGAAAAATAGAGTGTGGAATCCTCACGGACAAAAGGATACATCTCATCCTTATCGGTATTGATATCTGGACCTAGATTCTCAGGTTCTCCATAAGTGTCTCCAAGCTTCTGACATCTCCAGATATCCTTTCCTCCTATGCTACCCTGCATATCAGAAACGAAATATAGCCAGTTGCCATCAGGCGACAATGCTGGATGAGCCACTGTGACAGTACTATCCTTCAACACCATCACACGTGTAGCCTTACCCCATTTTCCACTCTGACGCTGAGACATCCAAATCTCTCCACCATGAGTCTCACCCTTCACATAACGGCAACGAGTAAATAGCATAATCTTTCCATCCGACGAGAAAGCTGGACTACCCTCATCATCTTCTGTATTGATATCAGACTCAACAAGCTCTATATTATCCCACTTGCCTATCGCATTCTTCTTTGCAAAGTAGATATCTCCGTTTGGAGTACCAGTGATAGCACTCACTTTATGCGCAGTCTGCTTATTATCACGTGAAGATGCAAAGTAGACAATAGTGCTGTCGCCTCCAGGATAACGTGGGCTGCTCTCACTCTTCTTACTTTCGAAGAATGGATCCTTGAAAATCACATAACGTTTCTTGGCGTTCTCCCACTCTGAAATCTTCAAAGCTGAGACTTTTCCGTTGAGAGCAGCCAAAGAATTTGGATCATGCTTCAAGTAGATGTCGTACATCTCAGCCGCCTCCTTATTTTTCTTCTGCTTGCGAAGCACATCTCCGTAAAGCAGATATGCTGTAGTGTCGGCATACTTGTATCTAACACTGTTTGCCAACATTCTCTCTGCCTTATCGGTCTCTCCAAACTTATCATAGCAGTCTCCCAATCGGTAAGCCACATAACCCTTTGTCTGCTTCTCCGCCAACTTCACACGTGTATAAGCGGTCTTATAGATGCTCGCAGCTTTATGATACTCACCAATCTCATATTTCTTGTCGGCCTTACGTATCTTCTTATTCACCGAACAAGACGATATCGTCAACAAGAAAAGTGATGCTATGAAACAAATTGAATAGTTGCTTATCTTCATATTTAAAATCTTACATAGTCGACAAAAGCATAGTTGAAATCGTTCTTCTCGTCAGCCTCATGACTCTCTCTGTTCACTTCCATCCACTCCATCGGATTCAGTTCAGGGAAGAATGTGTCTCCATCAGCTATCTCTGTCTCCACCTCTGTCAAGCAGACCTTCTTTGCGTAAGGCAAAAACTGTTTGTAGATTTCACCTCCACCGATAATAAAGATTTCTCCCTCAAGAGTATTGTCGTTCAACAATTCATCCACGCTTCTTACAATATCGCAACCCTCAATTGCTTCTGCTTTACGAGTGATCACAATATTACGACGACCAGGCAATGGACGGCCAATAGATTCGAATGTACGTCGACCCATCACAATTGGATGTCCTGTTGTCAATGCCTTAAAACGCTTCAAATCAGCAGATAAATGCCAAGGTATACCACCATCTCTGCCAATCACATTATTCTTGCTTGTCGCTACTATAATTGAAATTTCCATGTATCTAAATATTACTTAGCGCTTTTTCGCACTATAAGTCTACAAATTTACACAATATATTGTGGTTGGGCGAATTTTTAGTCTGGTTATTTTCAACATAGGTTTCAGTTTTTAAGAATCGGTCATCAACAAACTAGATTGTCGCGTTTCCTAATGCGACAATCCTATTTAGAACTTTTGATTATGTCCTTTCTTATAATATAATCATATCCAAGCCTGCCCTGAGCTAAAGTCAACATAAGATTTTCGGACTCATAAACAGCTTGGTTTTCTTCATTGTTAGAAAACCAGAATGTTCGTTTCTCTCCCTTCACCGATGCGCTAACAAGTATTTTTTTCATTCCTGGAGCATACGCGAAATCAGTAAACTCCGCAGTCAATATTGGACTCTTCACCAATTCGGTTGCCTGTGGATTGAATGGCTGATTAATTTTCAAAAAACAGTAAGTCGAAAAGTCTCCCAAATAGTAACAAAAAAGCAGAGGAATTATCACAAAAATTATTTTATGCAATGGATTCAATAGCTTAAAAAAGAAATTTCTCACATATGAGTGACATACAATCACAACCAATGCTAACAAACTGACTACCAAATGTATGATATTGGTAGTGGTCGACGAGATAAGAGTATTCTCATACACTTCCACATCAAACCTCATTATGAACCACATTACAGCTAACGCGATAAAAAACAGGTTTCTATACTTCTTGTTTTGAAAAAAATCGTCAACAATAATCATGATTAGATTAAAAATTAAAAACGGGAGGGTTCGTCACCCTCCCAAATAAATTTCTTTTTGAATTCACTCAATTATTTCTCCAAGCATGCATCCAATTCTGCAATGATCTTCTCTTTATCCATCTTCTGACCGATGAATACGATCTTCTGCATCTTATCGCCATACTTCTCATCCCAATCGTTCAAAATCTCAGGATTCTCAGCTAGGATCTCTCTCAACTCCTCCTCTGGAGCTGTACAGAACCATTGTCCTGCCTCTGTAACTTTCTTCTGAACACCAGCCTGCTCAAACAAATATGACATCTCCGGATTCACATTGAAATAGCAAACTCCCTTTGTACGGATGATATTCTTCGCCCATTTCTTCGACACAAAAGCCTCGAATTTGTCTAGGTTGAATGCAGGTCGACGATAATAAACGAAGGTGCCGATGCCATACTCCTCTACCTCACCTCCGTCGTGGTGGTGATGGTGGTGGCAGCAGCAGTGTGGATCATCACACTCCTTGCCATCTTCGTGATGATGGTGGTGATGCTCACATTCGTGCTCGTGGTCGTGATCATGATGGCAATGACACTCATGATCGTCATCGTCGTCATGATCATGATGATGGTGGCAATGATGGTCGTGATCATGCTCATCGTGGTCGTGATGATGGTGATGGTGGTGATGACCTTCCGCATCAGCCTTCTCCTCCTCAGTCAAAGGACGCTCCAACTCTTTGATCCAACCTGCTGAGATAGCAGCCTTCTCCATCTGGAATCGTCCTGTATTGATGATCTTATCCAAGTCAACATCTGCATCATCACACTCAATGATCTCTGCGTATGGCTGAAGTGTCTTGATGATCTCTTTAATACGTGCAAGCTCCGACTTCTCAACCTCAGATGCTTTGTTAAGCAAAATGATATTACAGAACTCAATCTGCTGAATCACAAGGTTTTCGATATCCTCTTCATCAAGTTCCTTGCTCTTCAAGGCATCTCCACATTCAAACTCACTCTGCAAACGTAGAGCGTCGACTACAGTCACGATGCTATCCAAGAAACAAGCCTCTCTACCTGCATACTTGCTGCTCATCTGCTGAAGTGATACAAGAGTCTGAGCGATTGGAACTGGCTCACAAACACCACTTGCCTCAATCACAATATAATCAAACTTCTTCTGCTGAAGGATTTCATTGATCTGCTCCACCAAATCCATCTTCAATGTACAGCAGATACATCCGTTCTGCAACGCCACAAGGCTATCGTCTTTTTTGTCGACGATACCACCCTTCTGAATCAAGTCGGCATCAATGTTAACCTCGCCAATATCGTTAACGACAACAGCGAATTTGACACCACGCTTGTTTGATAATATATGGTTTACCAAAGTTGTCTTTCCGCTACCTAGGTAACCAGTAAGTAGCAATACCGGTGTTGATTTTGCTTCCATATTCCAACTAATTTAGTCTTTTCTTTATCTCGTCCGCCGACACCATAGTAATAATGGATTTACAGTCTGGCGTGTAATTATAATTGTCACATGCAAAAAGTGATTCGCACAAATGTTTGATCTCTGCTTCACTCATCTCTTTGCCATAGCGTATTGCCTGACTCTCGGCCATGCTCTGCGCCACTTTGTCGTTCATCATGAAATCCTCTTCAATCTCTCCTTCTGAAATAGACGAGATGATCTCCAACAACGAAGCCACATTATCCTCATTTGTCTTGTCGGCTGGCACTCCACGTATTTCATACACATCACGTGTAATCAATTGAAGATCATAGCCAAGATTGTTGAGTTGCGGCATAATATCCTCTACCGTAGCCGACTGTGCCGCAGAAAGTTCTAGTGTCTGACGAAACATCACCTGATGCGACGGTATTGGAGAATCCTTTAGCTCTTTCAAGAATTTCTCATACAACACTCTGATATGAGCTCTACGCTGATCAATATACATCAGATTATCGCCAGATGAAGCTACAATGTAGCGACCTGCCAACTGAAAACAGTTGCTAATCTCTGGATGAATATCCGTCGGATGCAATAAAGATCCGGAGAATCCATTATTGGAAGTCTGCGTCTCTCTTATATTCAAAGACGACGGGATATCCATATAGTCTATAGCATTATCTCCAGAAGAGATCTCTGGCGCAGCGTTCTCGAAATAGTCGTAGATACTGCCGAATGTGCTTTCGTTAGGATTGGGATTAAATGGTTTATAACTGCTTCCTCCTCCTGAATATCCACCACCCGAATGAGATTTGCTTTGTGATGATGTCGACCCGAAGCTCTTGAATGGATCAAAACCATAGTCAATATTCAAATCAGGTGCCTCTGGGGTAGCTTTCTCAAAACCAGGCACATAGGCATCGTTTATGTTTACCTCGAAATCTATAGTCGGGAAGATATTACATTTTCCAAGAGACTCTCTGACTACGGCTGTCAATACTTTGTAAATATCCTGCTCATACTCAAACTTGATCTCTGTCTTAGTAGGATGAACATTGACATCTATCTGATGAGGATCGACGTCGAAATAGATGAAGAAACTTGGCGACGTGCCATCGTGAAGCAAACGGTCGTAAGCGCTTGTAACAGCCTTTCTGAAATATGGGTGCTCCATATATCGACCGTTGACAAAGAAATACTGATTCTTGTTTCGCTTGATCGCCGTTTCTGGTGTGCCGACATACCCGCTGATTTTTCCGTATGTAGTATCAGCACTCACTGCAAGCATCTTACTATTAAGTCCGTTACCGAATATTTTTCCTATTCTCTCACGTATGTTGCTCTTGTTCAAGCTGAAGCAAAGCTTGTCGTTGTGATATAATTCAAAGAAAACATCAGGATAAACAAGTGCGATTCGCTTGAAATCTCTCTCGATATTGCCAAACTCCACATTGTCGCTCTTCAAAAATTTGCGACGGGCAGGCACATTATAAAATAAGTCTCTGACTGAAAAGTTAGCTCCGACAGGACACGATATTTTGTTGACACCTTCGACTGTACCTCCAGAGATCAACACCTGTGTGCCAAGCTCATCTGTCTCTCGTCTTGTACGTAGTTCCACATGTCCGACTGCCGCGATACTGGCAAGAGCCTCACCACGGAAACCCATTGTGCAGAGTACGCTCAAATCTTCAACCGCACGGATTTTTGATGTGGCATGACGCTGGAACGCCACTATAGCATCCTGCTCACTCATTCCTTTACCGTTGTCGACCACCTGGATCAACGTGCGTCCGGCATCCTTCACTACGACACGAATCTCCGTAGCACCTGCGTCGATGGAATTCTCCACCAACTCTTTGATAACCGAACTCGGCTGCTGCACAACCTCACCCGCAGCAATCTGATCGGCAACCGTGTCCGGAAGCAAATGTATTATATCGTCCATAGTTTTTAGTATCCGAATTTTTTTAGGATCAGGTATGCGGCTAACACTACACCAGAAATGACAAGCACTTTCATCATCTTATTATCGCTTCCGGCATTGCTTTTCCTCTGTTCACGAAGAAAACCATGTTGTAAAGTTGTACGATGGGGTGTTCTCTCCTCTGCGTTAGATGAATCAGAGGTTCTTGGTATGAAACCCGAATCTTCACCATCTTCAAAATCAACAGAATCTTCCTGCATAGCACGTTCCTTCTCCTCCTGCAACTGTTTGCGGATTCGAGCTCTACGCTGCTCCATCTCCTCCTTACGAGGATCCCAGTAGCGAGGAGTATAGTTGAACTGACGTATTTCTGGTTTACTGAAAAATCCCATACTTAGATACCCATCTGATGGGCCTTTTTAATTTTCTTGTACAAATCAGAAGCGAAAATAAGGTTTTCCAAATCCTCGTTTCCTGTATCATAGATTTCTGTATTGTTACCTTGCCAACTCTTGTGTCCTTTATTGATGAAGATGATATTCTCTCCAATCTCCATCACAGAGTTCATATCATGAGTATTGATAATTGTTGTTATATTATATTCGTGAGTAATCTCAAGAATCAAACGGTCGATAAGCAACGATGTCTTTGGATCAAGACCTGAGTTTGGCTCGTCGCAGAACAAATACTTAGGATTCAACACAATGGCTCTGGCAATAGCAGCTCTCTTCTGCATACCACCACTTATCTCAGACGGATACAAATCCACTGCACGTAGAAGATCCACTCTCTCCAAACAGAATCGTGCACGATCCACCTTCTCGTCGTCACTCATTTTAGAGAACATACGCAATGGGAACATCACATTATCCATCACTGTAAGAGAGTCGAATAATGCTGAGCCTTGGAAAAGCATACCGATTTCACGTCGCAACATATTAAGATCATGCGAGCTCATCTCAGTGATACTTCTTCCGTCGTATATGATGTCTCCGCTATCAATACGATGGATTCCAGCGACAGACTTCATAAGCACTGTCTTACCACTACCACTCTGACCGATAATCAAATTAGCGTGTCCTTCAAGCAGATTGGCAGAGATATCAAACAATACCTGCTTGCCATCAAACGATTTGTTTACATTTCTAACCTCAATCATATCGCAACCTTTTAGGACAACAACAATTTTGTAAGCATCACGTCGAAAAGCAATATAATCACACTGCTGTTGACCACAGCGTTCGTACTTGCCTTACCCACCTCTCGGGCTCCACCCTTAACTGTGTAGCCATAGTAAGAAGCTATCGATGTCACGATAAACGCAAACACCATACTCTTCTCTATTGAATACTGAATACTATATGGCAAGAAAGAGTACTGAATACCTTGCTCATACTCATTCGGTGTGATCATATCCGTGAACAATGCGACTCCATAACCTCCGATCAAACCTGTCGTGATACTGAATGTGACAAGACAAGGAATAATCGAAACGAACGCCAGTATCTTTGGCAATATCAAATAGTTGGCAGAATTGACTCCCATAATATCCATAGCGTCAATCTGCTCTGTGATTCTCATTGTTCCAATTTCTGACGCAATATTCGACCCCACCTTACCTGCAAGAATCAAACATAGGATCGCTGAAGAAAACTCAAGGATCATCACCTCTCGAGTGGCATAACCTGTCAACTGGGATGGAAGGAATGGACTCTCTGTATTGATTCTCATCTGAATACAGATCACAGCTCCAATAAACACTGAGATGATACACACAATCGGCAAAGAATTGATTCCTTGCTTCTCAAGTTCACGTACATATTGTTTACCAAACATCTTCCAACAATCCGGTTTGGAAAATGTTTTCCACATCAATCTACTATAATCGCCTACCCTTTCAATGGCATTCATAATTAGTCCAAATTTAGTTCTTCTGCAAAGATAAGAAATTCAACGGGAAATGTGAAATGCTGAAAGCGAAATATCATCCTTTCACACCTAGACTCAAAAATGGACATAAAATCCATATTATATTCGCCACACTTCCGGAATCCGACACCAACGGCGTTGGAATCGGCTAACCTCACTTCGTGAAAAAGAACCTCTGGCCCTTCCTGCCGAGTACCTCAGTCCCCCTTTAGGGGATTAGGGGCTGACTAAAAAGCTCCCCGAGGGGAGCTTTAGAAATAAGATTGGAAACCTCTATTTTGATTATTCCATAATTATAAATGACAACAAATAATGTCTTTAGTGTGGAATTTTTGAAAATCAAATTGTCAAATTCTCACGTGTTCCGACACAAATTCCATCATATTTGTTATCATAATACAAAGATAGACCGTACACCTTATCCCAAGCACATTTAAGCAACCAACCATAGCGAGTACCTGTCATGTTGAAATATAATTTTTGGAATTGTACAAGCGACTTAATTCTCTTTTCATCCATACTTTCCTTGTCAAAAAATTTCGCGTCATACCAGACTTCCTTTATCACATCATAGTTTAACAAGTAATACTTCAATAGGACTTTAGGATACTCAGACAAAAAAGTTTTCTCTTTTTCAAGATACTTTTGATAGTTAGCTTTCTGTTCTGGAGTAATTTTCTGTTTAGAAATAAACGCATCAGCCTCCAAGACTACCCATTCTCCAGCAATACCATTGATATCAGTCTTAATCCATTTACACCAACCTTGATCAAAAAACATCTCACCAAATACCTCATCATCAACCCTGGCATAATCCTTCTTTAATACCATCCAATCTTTGAAAATTTTTGGAGCACCATCAGATAGTATAACCGAGATACGATTTCGAGGTGAAATAAATCCAGATAACCAACCATAGTTTCCTTTTTGATCTATGAATAATTGTAAAGGATTAAAATATCCAAGTGTTTCAATAAGTTCAACAACATCAATTTTTAATTTATGTGGCAAATTCAAATTTCTATTGTACTCTTCATAGTGATCCTTAAAATACGACAAAAGAATTTCAGGGAATACTTTTCTTACATTTTGCAAATTTGCAAGATATGATTTATACGCATCTCGCTGTACATCAGTAATCACACCCTCTTTATCGCACTGAACAACAAGATCTAATTGATAA
>JAZUIF010000140.1:0-40873 GCA_045642085.1 Paludibacteraceae bacterium
ATACAAAATCTTTATGAGACAACAAAGCCCCAGCTTGAGAAAGTTGGGGCTTTGTTGCATTTTTTCGTTGATTTTTAAATACGAAAAGAGGGCATATCAATTTTGATACACCCTCTTTTTTGTGTGTTATGATAAGACGGGGCATGCCCCGTCTCTACGTAATCAAATTAATAAGAGTACATGTACTCGATCTCTTTGCTGTAGTGCTCGTTGATTGCCTTACGCTTTAGCTTCAATGTAAGTGTCAACTCCCCATTGTCGGATGTGAATGGCTTAGCCAACAACTTGAAGCGCTTCACCTGCTCGTATTTAGCCAAACCTTGCTGTAGATTGTTGATTCTGCCCTCAAGCAACGATGTGATCTTAGGATTATCCAACAACTCTTCCATATCCTTGTATTCGATCTTCATCTGCTCGGCATACTCCTTCACTGCACCGTAATCTGGAACGATAAGTGCTGTGACGAATTTACGTAGGTCGCCAATCACTGCTACCTGATCAATATACTTGTCTGTCACCAACAGATTCTCAATCTGCTGTGGCGCGATATATTTTCCGTTGGATGTCTTAAACAAATCCTTGATACGCTCTGTGACGTATAGGATGCCGTTCTCAAACTTTCCTGCGTCTCCTGTGTGGAACCAACCATCTGTGAATGTTTCTGCGTTGATCTCTGGCTTGTTGTAGTAGCCTGGAGTGATTAGATTTCCCTTTAGAAGGATTTCATCGTTCTCTCCGATCTTAACTTCACACTCTGGCATGATCTCTCCTACTGACTTTAGATCGTGGTATGTATTGGCAGGGTGGAAACAAGATACTGTGGCTGTACTTTCTGTTAGTCCGTAGCCCACTACGATATCAAAACCAAGACTCATAAGGAATTCGCATACAGTCTCTGAAAGCTGTGAACCAGCACATGGGAAATACATTGATTTATCCAAACCAATCTTCTTCTTCACAGTGGCGAATAGAGTCGCCTTGAATAACTTATACTGTAGTTCTGTGAAGAATGGAGCCTTTTTGCTGAATCTTACATAGTCTAGATTTCTCTCTTTTCCTATTGCGATAGCGTGGTGCATTAACTTTCTTGTCAACGGAGGCATCTTGTCGATTGTCTCGTGGACACCAGCATATACCTTCTCCCAGAAGCGTGGCACTGCACACATCATGTTAGGATGCGTCTCCTTGATTGTCTGTGTGATTATCTTAGGATTCTTGTTGACATAGATCATAGCACCTCTATACATGCAGAAATAGTCCCACGCACGCTCGAAGATGTGGCTGGCAGGAAGGAACATCATTGATGTTCTTGTTTCGTCGCAACATGGCATCACCATCTCGTGGATTCTCATCTGATGAGTCACGTTGTATTGCATGATCATAACTCCCTTAGGCTCACCAGTTGTGCCGGATGTATAGATAAGAGTGGCAAGGTCGTCCTGGCTCAACTCATTCTGACGCTTCTCTAATTCAGCATCCTGATCGTTACCGTCTCCATACTTCAAGAAATCCTCGAATGCCATTGATGTGTCGATTCCATTTAGATTGATATTAGGATCGACAGTGATGACTTTCTTGATTACATCTGTTTGATGAAGTACCTTGACAGTCTGATCGTACTGATATTGCTCGCCGACAAAGATCATCGAACATTGTGCATCCTCAACGATATACTTTACCTGCTCTGATGATGATGTCGCATAAAGAGGCACAGCAACGGCTCTGATTGCCTGAAGCGCTAAGTCTGCTATGATTGTTTCGTGGCTATTCTGTGAGTAGATTGCCACTTTGTCTTGTTCTTTTATACCTATAGAAAGGAATGCTTTCGCTGCTCTTCTTACACTTGCTGCGATCAGATTCCAAGATAACGGTTTCCATTCTCCATTTTTGTCGTCACGAAATTTGAATGCAGTTTTGTCCCCGAATCTTTTCGCATTGTTAAATGCAAGTTTTCCTAGATGAAATGAATTCATGCTCCCCATAATTTAATTTGAGGGCAAAAATATCTTAAAAAATGTTAATAGACAAATTATGAATAATTAAAAGTGAAACGATAACGGACTTTTTCGCACTATTGTGCACTAAAAGTACTTTTTCTTGGTCCTTCGTAATGTTTTTTCACAAAATTGATGGCTGCTTTAGCTGCTTTCTGCTGAGATTCTTTTTTGGAATAACCGTTTCCATTGGCCACAACCTTGTCTTCGACTTTCACAACACATTTGAAAATATGGTTGTTTTCTGCATCCAAAACGTCGTCGATAATCTCAAAGTCGACTTTGATTTTTCTTTTTTGCGACCACTCAAGAAGCTGGCTCTTGAAGTTTTCTGTCGCTTTTTCTAGTTTCTTGACGCTGATGTATTTTGCGAAAATCACATCGTATACGAATTTCTTGCACTGCTCGTAACCTTTGTCGAGATAAATAGCTCCGATTAACGCCTCGAATGCATTGCCATACACATTAAGATTATGCGATGTGGTCTGGATTGGTAGAACAACCAATTTATCCAAACCGATTTCTTTGGCTACGATGTTGAGAGTTTCTCTCTTGACTATTTTTGAACGCAGATTGGTAAGATAACCTTCGTCGCGTGTCTTATAGTTGTTGTATAGGAAATCTGCCACCACTGAGCTTAGCACAGCGTCGCCTAGAAACTCTAGTCTTTCGTTGTTACCTTTTCCGTGCGATGCTAATTTATGGCGCAACGCCAAATGATAATGGCTTATATTTGTGGGTTTGAATCCAAGAATTGCCTCTAGTTCGGCATCTTCTGGATTAAAATCCTCTTTATCTTCTAGATTTTGTTCTTGATTTGTTTCAAACTTTGGTTCAGATTGAAAATCTTCTATCTCTATTGCAGGAAGGAATTTACTTATGAACCTTTGCAACATGTTACTTTGCATATCTTTTAAATACTAAACACGCATTCTGTCCACCGAATCCGAATGAGTTAGACATCACAACATTGATTTCTCTCTTCTGAGGTGTGTTGAATGTGAAATTCATTCTATAGTCGATATTTAGGTCGATATCATCTTCACGATGATGAATAGTCGGAGGAACAATATTGTTTTCCATTGATTTTACGGCGATTACCGATTCCAATGCTCCTGCTGCTCCCAACAGGTGACCAGTCATTGATTTTGTTGAACTGATGTTAAGATTATAAGCATGATCGCCAAATACTTTTCTAATGGCTTTGATCTCAGATAGATCACCAATAGGAGTCGACGTGCCATGCGCGTTGATATAGTCCACATCTGTTGGTTTAAGTCCGGCATCTTTCAAAGCATTCTGCATAACCATAGCCGCACCATCTCCGTCTGGGTGTGTCGCAGTAATATGGTATGCGTCGGAAGATGCAGCATAACCAACCAATTCAGCATAGATTTTAGCACCACGATTGATAGCGTGGTCTAATTCTTCAAGCAAAAGACAGCCAGAACCTTCTCCCATGACGAATCCATCACGTGAACCACTAAATGGTCTGGATGCTGTAGTTGGTTCGTCGTTGTTAGTAGAAAGAGCTCTCATCACACTAAATCCACCTATTGATCCTGGTGTGATTGCGGCTTCTGTACCTCCAACAACCATAGCGTTAGCTCTGCCGATACGGATCATATCGTAGGCTGTACCTATAGCGTTTGCACTGGATGCACATGCCGACACAACACCGAAATTTGGACCTTTCAAACCGAATTCTATAGATACGTGGCCAGAAGCAATGTTTCCAAGAACCTTAGGGATGAAATATGGATTGAATTTAGGTATGCGATCTTCACTTGCATAATAATAGCCGACCTCATCCTCGAAAGCAGCTAAGCCTCCGATACCTGATGCGATTATCACACCGATGTTGTTTTTGTCGACTGAATTAAAATCTAATCCTGAATCAGCCAAGCACTCACGTGCTGCTACTCTCGCAAATTGGACAGAAGGGTCGAGCTTACGAATCTCCTTCTTCTCAAAATGGTCGGCAGGATTAAAATTCTTTACCTCACAGGCAAAATGAACCTTATGTTTAGAGTGGTCAAAATGAGAAATGGGTCCAGCACCACTCACCCCAGCTAGCAAATTCTGCCACATTTCTGCGACAGTGTTGCCAATTGGCGTGACTGATCCTAGACCCGTAACGACAACTCTCTTAAAACTCATTTGTTCCTAGAGATGTTTTTTTCTTACTTTGCGTTAGCTGTCAAGAACTCGATAGCCTCACCTACAGTAGTGATAGCCTCTGCCTTATCCTCAGGGATCTCAGTACCGAAAGCCTTCTCGAACTCCATGATCAACTCTACAGTGTCAAGTGAGTCAGCACCTAGATCGTTAGTGAAGCTAGCCTCAAGAGTTACCTCTGACTCCTCAACACCCAACTTCTCAACGATGATAGCTTTTACTTTTTCTTCAACTTCAGCTGTTGACATAACCTTAAAAATTTAGTTAATATTAAAATTATTCTTTTTTTTTCTAGCGCAAAGGAATAAAAAAATAGTGACTTTTAGATGTTTTCCACCATGTTTTTTTGATTTTAGACGCAAAAAAGTGTTATTTTTGCATTGAACATATTTAATATAGATGAAAAATATAGCAATTTTGGCATCGGGCTCAGGTTCGAATGCGGAAAATATAGTAAACTATTTCAAGGGTAGAGGGGATATTTCTTTCAAGATTTATTCTAACAAGAAGGATGCGTTTGTTTTGGAAAGAGCAAAACGTTTAGGTGTACCATCAGAAACTTTTTTGAAGAGCGAACTGGAAGATGGTAGTTTTTTGAGCAAGTTGGTTGCAGAAAAAACTGATTTTGTGGTGTTGGCTGGTTTCTTGTTGAAGATCCCAGATGATATGTTGGCTGTATTCCCAGATAAGATTGTCAATATTCACCCTTCTTTGCTTCCTAAATATGGTGGTAGAGGTATGTATGGCATGAAGGTTCACGAGGCTGTTGTCGCTGCTGGTGAGAAGGCGTCGGGTATCACAATCCATACTATCGACGACCATTACGATGAGGGTAGTGTGGTGTTCCAGGCTACTGTACCTGTGCTTCCTACTGATACTCCAGATGAGGTGGCTCACAAGGTTCACGAGTTGGAATACAAGTATTTTCCTAAGGTGATCGATGATATGATTTCAAAGTTATAGTTTGAAATTCAATTAGATAAACAAAAAAGACGCGTGCAAACGCGTCTTTTTTGTCTTTATCGATTTTGTTAATGCATTTTCACCTCTGCTTTTGATCCTGCATTTGGTTCTTTGATTGTACCCTTCATTTTTTCTTTCTCTTGGAAAGATGTCGCTCTTTTATACTTTATCTCTTCTGCATTCTGTAGAACACCTTCAGAGAATATAAGTGTTTCTACGACTTCTCCGTTCTCATTGTACGATACCCAGTCGCCTTCACGTTTGTCATTCTTATGTTGTCCAGTCTCGATAACTTTGTCTGTACCGTCGTAGGCTACGTATTTGCCTTCCTTCAAACCATGTACATATTCTACAGTGTAGTATAGTTTGCCATCAGCAAGATAATATTTGGCTGTGCCATGGATTTTTCCATCTACATATGGGATTTCCTCCATTGCCACTTTGTCTTTGTTGTATGACATCTGTAGACCATGTCTCTTTCCTTCCTTGTAGTTCTCTACCAAGTTTAGGACGCCTTTGTTGAAATACTCCCATTTGCCATCTTTCTCTTTGCCGACATAAGAACCCTGAGATGAGATGGTTGTGCCGTCAGCTTCATAGAAAACGACCTTGCTGTGGTTGGCGTCAATATAAGTCTGTACACTCTGAGGATTACCATTCTCGTAGAAGTGGTGGAATTCTCCTACTGGCACGTCGTCTTTAAAATTACCGACATATTTTGGTTTGCCGTTAGGGTAGAATTTACCCCATTCTCCCTGTTTTCTTCCTTTTTTGTCTGTTTTGTTTTGTGGCGCTGCCATTGCTGTCATTGCCAAACATGATAATGCAATCAAGAAATATTTTGCTCTCATATCTTATTTCGAATTAAGTTCATTAAACACTTTTTCGATATGCTCATTGGTTGTCTTCACATAGTTTCTGCAAAAAGAGATTAGTTCAGATGCTCTTTTCACTTTGTCCTGAAGCTCGTTAATGCTGATTTCATCGTTTTCTGCTGCCGCTACGATTGCGTTTAGCTCTTCGTAAGCGGCTGTATATGTTAGTTTTTCTTTCATAGTCAATTTTGCTTGCTTGCATAGTTCAGACAGTTATAACTGTCTGAACTGTGCTCTCGATTCTTCCATCGGCACAGATGGTTTCGATTTTGTCGCCTTTCTTGACCGTGGCGACTGAAATCGGTTTGCCGTCCTTCAAAGTTAAGGAATATCCTCGTTTGAAAACCTCTTCTGGCGAAATACTTTTGATTTTTTGTTCCAAGAGGTCGAAAAACGACAATTTTTTAGAAATTGAGAATTTTATGGCTCTCGAAATAGCCTCCTGTTTTGATGCGATGTCTCGCATTGTGTCGTTTGCCATTCGTTTGGATGAGAGTTGTAGACGATAGGTACAGGAATCGATCTTCTGACTCTCCAAGTTGGTAGCTGTTTTGGCTTTTGCCGACAGGTATTCAGTAATCTGAGTCAATGATTGCTTCTCATTTTCTAACGTGCCAGTGGCGTATGCAAACAACTTTTGTGAGCAATCCTCAACGCTTTTCCATACTGTGTCGATGGCGTGGATAAGGAAGTCTGCCACTGCTGTCGGTGTCTTCAGCTCCATGTTGGCTACAATGTCGACTACACTCGTGTCTTTTGTGTGTCCGATACCTGCCAACACGGGTAGGGGAAACAATGCCACTTCTCTTGCCACTGCGTAATCGTCGAAGGCTTTCAAATCCATCTCGCTTCCTCCACCTCGTATAATGACTACGGCATCAAAGATTGGTCCGTCTTGACATGCACGTCCGTGCGTCTCTACGTCATGTTTGATTTGCAACAGAGCATCGATGACGCTTTGTGGTGATTTTTCTCCTTGCATCACTGCTGGATATAGGGCAGTGTAGAATTTATAGCCGAGTGGGTTGTTCGTGAGCTGGTTGATAAAGTCTTGGTAACCAGCTGCTGTGGCTGAACTGATGACTGCTATCTTCTGTGGAAGAAGAGGCAGACGTAGCCTTTTATTGTTCTCGATTATACCTTCCTGTGTAAGTCGGTTTATTGTCTCTTGTCTGCGCAACGCAATCTCGCCGAGTGTGTAACGTGGTTCGATTCCTACGATGTTGAGACTGAATCCGTATTCTGCGTGGAAATTTGGTGTTGCAAGCACCTGTACTCGCATGCCAGGTGATAGATACAATCCTGTTTGCTGTAAGAAGTTGGCGGCTAGCACATCAAATGTGCTTTTCCAGATTGTAGCTCTACATTTGGCGATGATTCGTCCAGACGCGTCATTCTCGGCTAAGGTGAGATAGCAATGACCACGGAAACTGATTTCCGCTATCTCTGCTACAAGCCAGTATGGCCCAACCAAGTTTCTTTGGATGGTGCGGCTAACTGCGCCTAATATTTCGGATAATGAATATACTTCTACCTCCATCCGAGAATATTATTGAATCATCTTTATTAAATCAGGCAAAGCTTTTTCAAAACGGACTCCATACCAATGCTCTTTGTCTCCTTCTGTCGTTTTGATAGAGGCGACGGTAAAGTCCACTGCTATTTTTGCTGATTCTTCAAGACTCTTGCCTAGGAAGTAGGCTCCGCTGAATGTGCTGGAGAAGATATCTCCTGTGCTATGGTAAGTGCCTGGAATTCTTTGACGTGAGATGATGGTGGTCTTGCCTGTCTCTGCGTTGTAGACTGCCACTCCTTGCTCTCCTTCTTTCATTTCTACTCCAGTCATCACAATATTCTTGGCTCCGATTTTACGTAGACCAGCAATCACATGCTCCACATATTCCATAGTGTGGCCTGTGGCGTGGAATTCATCGCCAAGCATGAATGAACACTCTGTGATGTTGGGAAGTATAACGTCGGCTTTGGCACAGAATGCTTTCATCTTTTCAACGAATCCCAAATCGAATCCGGCATAGAGTTTGCCGTGGTCTCCCATCACAGGGTCGACGATGAGTTTTGCATCCTCAGTTGTGACTTCGTTGTAGATGTCGAGAATGTACTGAAGTTGTTTGGCTGAACCAACATAGCCAGTATAGATGGCTCCGAATCTGATGCCCTGACGTTTCCAATGCTCTTTGATTGCTGGCAAGTCTTCAGTCAGGTCACGGTATGTGTATCCTGTGAATCCTCCTGTGTGGGTGGATAGTACTGCCGACGGAAGTACAGCAGTCTCTATTCCCATCGCTGAAAGGATAGGCAGCGCTACGGTAAGTGAGCATTGCCCGACGCAGGAAATATCTTGTATGGTCAAAATTCGTCTTTGATTCATGCCTTTATTTATATTTTCTAACGACAACCTCTGCTGATTCAATCTCTCCCGGCATCGGCGGATTCAGTTTGGCTACCGATACTTCTGCCTCTTCCACCTGAGCGAATTGCTGGAGTATTCTGTCGACAATACTCTCGGCTACGGTTTCGATTAGAATACGCTGTTTGCGCATCTCCTCTCTCACTATGTTGTTGATCTCTGCGTAGTTGATGGTCTTTGTAAGATCATCATTCTTGGCGGCGTCACCCCAATCGGCTTTCACCTCCACGTTGACTAAATAGTCGGCTCCGACAATATTCTCTGTGGGGATGGCTCCGTGGAATGCGTGGATGCGAATGTTGTTGAGACGGATCAGACGGATGGCTTTCATTTGAAGAAACTGAAGTTTACATGTCCGTAGTTGCGATGACGGAAGAAGTGGTCATCGTCGCTGAAATCAAATTCTTTTGGATGCTCTAGAATTAGCATACCATCGTCGGCAAGCAGTCCAAGATCTGCCACCAACTGTGGAATATCCTTCAATCTTTCGTGTGAATATGGAGGGTCGGCAAAGATGATATCATATTTGCGTCCACATTTTTCGATGAATTTGAAACTGTCTCCTTTGATTATCTCCCATGAATCCTTAAGATTCAAATCGTCTCTTGTCTTCTTGATGAAGTTGAAATTAATCTGGTTCATCTCTATCAGAGTGACGTCGGTGCAACCTCTGGAGATGAATTCCAAACTGATGCTACCTGTTCCTCCAAACATATCAAGCACCGTTAGCTCTTCGAAATCTACCTCATTATTAAGGATGTTGAACAATCCTTCTTTGGCGATGTCGGTAGTGGGGCGTGCCTTCAGGTTGGCTGGAGGCGACAATCGTCTGCTTTTTAGATATCCACTTATTATACGCATATCGGAAGTTGATAGATGGTTAAAAACTGATGTTTGTTCTTTATGCTTGAAAATGCTGATTTCTCTACTATACCTTTCGGTGTGGCAGAAAATTCAATTCTTGCGATGTATCTTGCAAGTTGTTTCACCACTGATGAGTTTTCGTCGACTTCTCCACTCACTACGCATTTGACGTCGTACTGGTCGATATGGTAGTTGTCCATAAGTCCAAGCACAAAGAAAAGAAACTCATCTGCAGTCTGATATTGGAAAATGTTTGCAAGTTTAAGTTTGCCTCCTTCAACATAGATGACATCCACCGATGAAGTGCGGATGTTTAGATGAAGGTATGATCCTTTGCATTTCTTGCTGTTGAATAAAGCGTTGAAGAGCAACGGCATCATCTGGCAGTGGATTGTCGCATTTGGTTTGTTGCGACGGATGATCTCCTCGTGTTGTTGAGGAATTGTGTAAACGACGGAAATCTCATTTGTTGGTAGAGAATTCGTCAGTATTGTTGCTCCGTCGACATTCCCGAAATTGAGTTCGGCTATCTTCTTTTCTCCCACTTCTGCCATTAGAGGAGTAGGGAAGAGTGTGAATTGTTGAGTCTCGTATATGATGTGGGTCTTCAGATACTCTGCTGCCAACACATTATTAGAGTGACATTCATCAGAGAAGATGTCGATGCCATGACGGTTGCTGTCGATTATTTTGGTCATATAAAGCAACTTGTTGTCGCTTGGGTCTGACACAACAAAACAAAGTCCATCCGGCAAAATGCGGATGGACAATATTTTGCTATAACTGTTAGCTGCGTCGAAATTGCGAATTGAATATTCCTTTCTCTGCATCTTATGCTATTACTCCCAGTTTCCTGCGTTGTTGTTTGGAGTCTCAACGTCTCCAACCTTCAAACCAGCGTACTTGTCTGTCTTCTTAGCCTCGTCGATGATATTAACAATCTCGCGGTGGTTCAAACCGTTCAAGTATACTGTGTATGGAGTTCTTGCCTCGAACAAAGGCAAAGGAAGACCAGACTTAGTTCTCTGAGTAACTGTGTCAAGCTCAAACTCCTTTCCACCTGAGTATGGAACGAATCTTAGAGAATCTGGATTGAAACCAGCAGGGAAAATGCTTGACAATACGCTTACATATGATGTATCACGCTTGAAGTTTGCCTTGAATGCCTCGAAATCCTCGATACCACAAGCTGCAGCTGAGTCTGCCATGTCGTTTGCAATGAAACGAAGAGCCTTCTGCTCTGTCAAACCTCTTGACAACTGCTCATCTGTGATCTCACCCTGCTTGTAGATCTGAGCCTTCTGCCCATTCTTTACGAATGAGATCAACTCGTTGAAGCTACCTGCGTAACGGCTGTTCTGATCCTTAAACTCGATCTGAGCCTTACGGATGTCGATCAAACGACTGATGATTGGTTTCTCACGAAGTGCTCTGTTCTCCTGGAATTCAATAGGTGTGTTGATGCTATCATAGCACAACCAAATCAAGAAAATTGATGCCAAAGCAAGCATCGAAGTGATTACATACTTCATTTTTATAGTCTATTTTTTGTTTTTACTTTGTTATTATTTTGCAAAAATAAAAAAATATAGAATTTTGCGTTGCAATTTTGCGTTTTTATTTCACTTTATATGGATTATAAGTCGCTACAATCGCTAATTATTGCCAATATTGGTCATCAACCGACGGAACTTCAGACGATGTGTGCTCAAGCGTTGTCTCTTTTTATCTGTGCTGGAGAGGATCATTCTGCTTTTGTGCTGCGTGGTTATGCCGGTACGGGAAAGACAACAATCATCAGTTCTCTGATCAAGGCTCTTCGCTCGGTTAGGTATAATGTTGTGCTTCTTGCTCCGACTGGTAGGGCAGCGAAGGTGTTGTCAGATTATGCGGGTATGCCAGCCTACACTATCCATAAGTGGATCTACCAGATGGGTACTGGCAAGGATCGTATGGAGGTGAATGCGATCGCTCCCAATAGATTCCGTGACACTCTTTTTGTAGTCGACGAGGCTTCCATGATCAGCGATTCTAAGGTGGGGGATTCCACTGATTTGCTGTCGGATTTGATCGACTATGTTTACGAAGGTATCGGTTGCCAGCTTCTTCTTTGTGGAGATACTGCACAGTTGCCTCCTGTCTTTCTTGATTATTCCCCTGCTCTTGATAATGCGTCTTTGGAACGACATGGTTTGACTGTCTACGGTGGTGTGCTGACAGAGGTGGTGCGTCAACAGTCGGATAGTGGTATTTTGTTGAATGCTACAATGTTGCGAGATAGAATCAATGAAGGAATGTGTGATTTTGAATTCCCTGAGTTTGAAGTCGACGGCTATAAAGATATCTGCCATGCTGACCCTCAGGAATTGGTGGAGACGATAGCGTCTTGCTACTCTAAATATGGAGAAGACGATACCATTATCATCACAAGATATAATGCAAGAGCCAAACTGTTCAATCAGGCTGTGCGTGCCCGTGTGCTCGACAGAGATGACAAGTTGTGTGGAGGGGATTCTCTGATGATTGTCGCCAATAATTATTTTTGGTCGAAGACGATTCCTGAGATGAGTTTCATTGCCAATGGCGACACTGCATCGGTAAAACGAGTTCGCAAAATAACTGAGTTATACGGACATAAATATGCCGACGTTACTCTCTATTTCCAAGATTACGATGTGGAATTGGAAGCCACGGTGATGATGGATTTGTTGCATGCCGACGCTCCATCGTTGAGCCAGAAGGAGTGGCAGGATTTATATTCCGCAGTCGAGGAGGACTATATGGATATCCCTACGCAAGTGGAGAGACGCAAGGCAATGCGACAAGATAAGTATTTGAATGCCTTGCAGGTAAAGTTTGCCTACGCCATCACGGCTCACAAGGCACAGGGTGGACAGTGGTCGGCAGTGTTTATTGATCCCGGACTTATCCGTGCCGAGCAACTCGACACTAATTTCTATCGTTGGACATATACTTCACTCACTCGTTCAACGAAAGAGGTTTATTTGATCAACTGGAGATGTGCGGATTTGGAGGATTGATTAGAAGTCGCCCAAATATTTAAAGTTTTTGGATATGGTGTCCCAAAACCATGCGAAAGGCAAAAGTTTTTGGATATGGTGTCCAAAAACTTTTTCGAACAATACACAAAAAAAGCGAACCCTTTCGGATTCGCTTTTTTATGCTGAAAATCAAATTGATTACTGTCTCTTCTCTTTGATTCTTGCCTTCTTACCAGTAAGGTTACGTAGGTAGTAAAGCTTAGCACGACGTACAACACCTAGCTTGTTAACCTGGATGCTCTCGATGAATGGAGACTCCATAGGGAAGATTCTCTCAACACCTACACCACCAGAGATCTTACGTACTGTAAATCTCTTCTTGTCCTGGTGTCCGCTGATACGGATAACAACACCTCTAAACTGCTGAACACGCTCCTTGTTTCCCTCTACGATACGGTAAGAAACTGTGATTGTGTCTCCACTCTTGAATGCTGGAAGCTCCTTCTTTGTAGCGAAAGCCTCTTCAGCAATCTTAATCAAATCTACTGCCATTTTTTTTAATGTTTTTTCTATTTAACTTAACGCAACATTACCGAGGCATCTGTGCTCCTAAGAGCGGGCCATCATAAGCGGTTACGCAAAAACGTTGCAAAAGTACATCTTTTTTGGTATTTGACAAAGAGTTGATGATATTTTTTAATTAACAATGGATTTTTGAAGGTCAATATCATTACTTGGTGTCGGCAATCCTATTGCACTATCTCAATTTTCATATTTCGCCCGTGATTTGCTTCACCGCTCTCACTGCAATTCCATAATACCTACGGATTTCAGTCAGTTCCACATTGTCGGATGTGAACCCAAAGTAGTATGAGTAGGTAGAGTCTTTGTCGCCGAGTGTGGAGGTGCGGTAGTAGCCATAATAGCCCACGAAGCTGTGTTCTTCGTTGTAATAGGAGCCGCCTGCGGGAAGAAAAATCCAATTGCCGTTTTCTGCCTCTACTCGGTAGCCATTAACTCCGTTCAACTCACTCCACGTCCATTTGCATTTGGTTCTTAATTCATCGAATTCGTCCATTGTCGGCATTCTCCAATCCGATCCCCAGTTGACTGAAGCTGCGTCGTCTTCTGGTTTTAGCTCAGTCATGTCATCTATCTCGCCAAGATTGGCGTCTAGATTGTATTTGGTAAAGGATTTTAGTTTTCCTCCTTTGATGAAGGCATGCCTGTATGTGACCCAATCGTATACTTCTTTTGGTTGTGACTCTCCCCAAGCAAAGTAGTCGCCGTATTCTTCTGGTTTTGTGGCCCCTACGTTGAATGTTGCCCATTTGACCGATAATCCGAGTTCTACGGCTTCGTATGTGTTTGGTGCGGACTGCGCCAATGCACAAACTGAAATAAGATTGCTTATGATGGAAAGAAATATTTTTTTCATGCTTGCATTGTTGTAATGTTCGACGGGAATGGATTATACTCCTTTCTTCACCTCTATTCTGAATGTCGTGCCTACTCCCTGAGTTGAATTCAGAACGTAGATTTTACCGTGGTGGTACTCCTCCATGATTCGTTTGGCAAGAGACAGTCCAAGTCCCCAACCACGGCTCTTTGTGGTGAATCCTGGCTCAAAGACGGTTTTGAATTTAGATTTTGGAATACCTTTGCCGGTGTCTGTCACGTCGACAATATACTTGGAATCTTTTTCGCTCACTTCCAAGTGGATGCTTCCATTTCCATCCATTGCGTCGATAGCATTCTTACATAGGTTTTCAATCACCCATTCAAATAGCGGCACGTTAAGTTCTGCATTATAAGGTTGGTCGTTCTCGTAGTGGCAAGTGATGCTTACTCGTCTCGACACTCGTCCACGCATATACGACAATGCGTTGTCTATCACATCATTAAGGGCGACGGGAGTACATTCCGGCTTTGAACCGATTTTCGAGAATCTGTTGGCGATGGTCTGCAGACGGTTGACGTCCTTGCCGATCTCTTGAGCCACACTCGCGTCGACATCCATTCCTTTAAGCAATTCCACCCATGCCATGAGCGACGATATAGGAGTGCCGAGCTGGTGAGCCGTCTCCTTTGATAATCCCACCCACACGCGATCCTGCTCAGCCTTACGCACGCTGGCAAGCACAAGCAAAAGGGCGATGAAGAAAAGGAAGATCAAACCCCACTGAACAATAGGGAAATACGACAACTTCTGCAATAGGAGCGAGTCTCCGTAGTAAAGTTTGTGGAAAGTAGTATCGTCGAGTTTGATTTCAATAGGCTCATTGATGGTCTTAAATGACATCACTTTACTCATCAGAAAAGCAGAGTCAGGTTCGCCATTGTATTTGACGGGAATGTCGATGTTTCTATGTTGATATGGATATCCGTCAGCATCCACGATCACGACGGGGATCGAATTGTTGTCCTGGATTACACGTAGACAGAAGGTGAAGTCGAAATCATCTCCTGCAGTGGCGATCTGACGAGTGGCGTCGGCCCATATCTCCATCTTCTGGCGCTCCTCTTTTGCCATCTCTCCGACAAGATTGCTAGAGAAGAAAATCGACAGTAGGAAGATTATGATTGCCAAAACAGAAAATATGTATTTGACTGCTGAATAATTCAGAAAGGACTTCTTCATACCTAATAGACATTTTTATGTTTAAACGAGAAACTTTGCGGATTATTGTGCCAAAGATACTCATTTAATTCATAATTCGTAATTCGTAATTCGTAATTGTCGGTACGAGCCGACTGATTGGGGGTACATCACGTTTTCATGGTTATGTTTTTTCACATATATATTCCCTAACGGGAAATGTCATATCTCAACATCATATTTTCTACCAACATTAAATCCCTAACGGGATATTTGAAAATGCGTAATGCGGATTTGAAAATGCGAAAATTTTACGTTTCAAATATTTAATGCAAATTCGTATTCGTCCCCACGTCGAATTTACAATTTTTCGCGATACTTGTTTTCGTTTTCGTCTTCAAGGATATTTAGGTAGCTGGTGTAGCGACTCTCACTGATGAAATGCTGCTCCACAGCTTCTCTCACTGCACAACCAGGCTCGTGGGTGTGGGTGCAGTTGCCAAACTTGCAGGATTCTGAGTGTTTGAATATTTCTGGGAAGAAATGGCCCACTTCGTATTTGTCGAAACCGATGGTGCCGAAGCCTTTCACGCCTGGGGTGTCGATGATGAAGGTGTCTTCCTCAAGCTGATACATCTCCGAGAATGTTGTGGTGTGCATTCCGGTGTCGTGAACGGTTGAGATTTCTCCTGTTCTGGCTTCAAAATCCGGTGAAATGGCATTGATGAGTGAGGATTTGCCCACTCCTGAGTTGCCGCTAAACAGCGTCGTCTTGCCTTTCAGCGCATTCTTGACCTCTTCCACGCCTTCGCCAGTAAGGGCTGAGGTGATATAGCATTTGTATCCGATACTCTCGTACAGCTTCACAAGTGCTTTCATATATTCCGTCTCGTCCTCATCATAGATGTCGCATTTGTTGATCACAATCACGGCTGGCACCGAATATGCCTCACATGTGGCGAGGAATCGGTCGATGAAGATTGTCGACGTTTCTGGATGCGCAATCGTCACTGTCAGCATAGCCTGGTCGACGTTGGCTGCGATGATATGCAGTTGCTTCGACAGATTCGACGGTTTGCGAACGATGTAGTTTTTTCTGTCGCAGATATTGCTGATCAGACCTTCAGCGTTGGGAAGTTCCTTAAACTCCACGACGTCGCCGACGGCTACTGGGTTGGTGCTCTTGATTCCCTTGATTCGGAAATTTCCTTTGATTTTGCACTCCCAAAAGTCGCCGCTCTCTGTGCGCACGATATAGCTGCTACCTGTATTTCTGAAAACTACACCTTTCATTCAAATTATAATAAAAAAGGCGGCGACAATGCCACCGCCTATTGTTTTCGTCTTCGTCAACGTTAACGTTAACGTCAGCGTCAATTACACAGTCATGATTTCTTTCTCCTTTGCTGCGAACATCTCGTCAACGCTCTTGATGTACTTGTCGTGGATCTTCTGAACCTCGCCCTCTGCATCTTTCTCTACGTCTTCAGCCAAACCGTTCTTAACCTCTTTCTTAAGGCCGTCGATGGCGTCGCGACGTGCGTTTCTGATACTGATCTTTGCATCCTCTGCCTCAGCCTTAGCCTGCTTTACAAGAGCCTTACGACGCTCCTCTGTTAGAGGTGGAATACACAAACGGATCATCTCACCGTTGTTCTCTGGTGTGATACCAACCTCAGAAGCCAAGATTGCCTTCTCGATCAACGGAATCATCTTCTTATCCCAAGGCTTGATTGCGATTGTGCGAGCGTCTGGAGTTGTGATAGATGCTACACCTGAAAGTGGAGTCATCGCACCATAACTATCTACACGGATTGGATCCAAAATACGTACGTTTGCCTTGCCGGCACGGATGTGGGCAAAAGAATCGTCAAGATGAAGAAGTGCTCCGTCCATCTTGTCCTCAGCCGCTTTATAAAAAGACTTTACGTCTGCCATTGTATAAATGTTTTATATTTTCTTTATTGTTATTTCTCTAATTGATCGTTTGTATATAACATACGTATGATCGTAGGGGCAGGTTTCAAACCTGCCCGTGCAAAGATACGATTTTTTTGCATAATGCAATATTATGCAGGAGAAATATTGATGAATGGTGGGTTTGGCTTAAATTTCAGAGTATATCAATTCTCCGTCTATTCTTTCCGATTTCATCACATAAATCTTTTCAACTTGCATGGATGCAGTTCTGACGGATATATCCGTCAGAACTGCGGATGGCTTGCGAATCAATGAGATATGAGGGTAGAATTCTGTCGACTTGAATCTGACGTCGTTGGCAATCAACCGTTCTCTGAGTTGCGACGCGAGTGAAGATACTGCGGTGCCATCTTTAATTCCTGCCCAAACAACGGCTCCATTCTTTGTGTTGAATGTTCCCAATGAGTCGAGAGTGATGTCGAATGGCTCAAATGTGACTTCACTCACTGCTTTACGAATCTTCGGCAGGTCGAATGTTTCGCCGATGAAGGTCAAAGTCAGATGCAGATTGCCATACGGACAATAGTTTCCTTCAACACCTCGGTTTCTCATCTCTTGTTGCACGTCGACAAGGGATGATTTGAAATCCTCAGTAAAACGAATTGCGATAAATATTCTCATGAAAATTCTGCCACATATGACAAAGCCGTTTTAGATTTCCCTAAAACGGCTTTATATTCAATTCCTTAATTATTAATGCTGTAGTTGCGACGCTCCTGAGTTTCCATCCACCTTGTTCTTCATTGGTGAACCGAATTTGGCTTTCTCGGCTTCCTGCTTTGCCACTACTTCCATGTATTCTGCAGTAGAGAATGGTGCGGCAGCCTGTGCAAACTCGGTCACGTTGTAGCTCTTTAGCAAGTCGATATCATGACGTGGGTTGAGATGAGGCACACGGAATGGCTTGGTTGCATTACCTTTCTCATCGATATGAGTGATATAGTTGCGGGCATAACTTCCGTCCTCTCTCTTGGATGCGATTAACAACCAACGACTGTTTGTCGACCAACTGTGATAACTGTCGCAACGTGGAGAGTTGACATTCTTCAATGGTAGGAATTCTGATGTCTCCAAGTTGACTAGGCATACATCCGCACTATGCTCAGTCGGTACCTGCATTCCATATTCCGCACGTGTGATGGCTAGGAATTTGCCGTCGGGTGAAATTTTGGGGCTAGTTGCACTGCTATCTAACTTGGTTGCTTCATAAACCGTGTCGATTTTACCCCAACTACGAGTGTTTTCATCGAATGCGATTCTCAAAATGTCGTATTTTATGCTGTCGTATGGCAATCTATTTTTATCATCATCAGAACATGTGAAGTATAAGAATTTTCCATCTGGTGCCCATTCTGGAATTGATTCGAATCTATCGTCGCTACGGATGATGTTTGTTATTTCGTTTTTTTCAATATCATAGAGAAGCAAGTCTCCGTGTAAATCGTATTGCTCAAGTTTATTTATAGCAGACGAGTGAAATGATTGTTTGAAATTATTCATCGAGAATGCCAATAGAGGAAGTTTAGGATGCCATGAAGTATATGAAGTGGAGTATGGCATATCGCCAGCCTTTGTGTCAATCTTGCGGATAGTGCCGTTGTATGAAAGAATCATGCCACCTTTCTCTCCACGATAGTAGAAATTTCTGTTTTGTGGGTTATTTCTGCTTACGAAATGGCAGTTGACGCATCTCTGCACACGATAGCCTGGCTGTGAGTGTGTGTAGTGGTCCGACGCGATGATGCTCTCCTCTCCAGTTGATAGATTATACTGGTTGATAGACATCTCTCCACTTGCCTGGTAGCTTGGCTCGATCATACGGTATGTGACGTATTCGTCGATGGAATCGCTGCTCACAGTCATAGTGAACGGTGCATAACGTAGATGGCCGTTGCTTGTCTTCTCGTAAACCTCGAATGTTATATCTTTATCTTTGTTCTCAGCTAGCAATGTCTTCCACTTGTCGATTGGGAAGCATACGTTGCCGTTATCCGACGCTACCGACATCTCCGTCTTCTCGCCAGATACTTTGACAACATAGTCTTTATTCGCGTCGACACAAAAATTCATAGGCAGAATATTGCAAGGAATTGTAGTGCCGATATAGCAGTCGGGCATGATTGGCGCGACGTCGGAACTCTCTTTAAAGGATTTTGGAGCGTCCACTGAGCAGGCTGACATTAGCGTCGCCAGCATAACCATGATTATATTAGTTTTTTTCATTTCTTCATTCCTCCTCCTTTATAATTCTTTGTGTCGATATTTTTGTAGAAGTAGTAGTAGATGTATGAGCCTGCATATTTGCTCATCTTCTCTTTGCCATTCTTGCCAGCCTTTTGAATCTCTTTGACTGCTTTTTGTGTATTCACTGCAAGAGTCCTGTCGACTATGATGCTTTGCACTGGTTTTGAATTTCCTAGGATAGCGCATATACACGCAGCCTCTTGTATACATTTTGGAGGCACATTACCCTGGTATATTTGTGCTGCAATAGGAATATCTCTTGCAAACGACTGCAAATCTTTAGAGTAAAGTTCTGTAAGTATTCTTGCCTCTGCGATTTTGGGGTTGGAGATATTTGTCCTTTCTGCTATGAAATCAGCTGCTGAGTAGGCGTGGAACCAGTCGTCTCGGATTTCAAAGTAAGATTCGAAATTCTTGTAAGCGTCTCTATCTGCCAACAGTTGCTTTTTGTCGCTAGCATATTTTCTCCACTCTTTTGCGTAGTCATTGTAGATGCTGCTTGTCTCCAATACCTTTAGATATCTTTCTGTTAGCTCTGGCTCCTCCATCATCACTGCACAACGCATCATTCGTTTCAAACGACGGAAATTCTCACCTGTCAACTGATAATATTCCATTGCGTGGAATAGCGACATCGCATAGTTTCCTGTAGCAAATGCAAAGTCTTCGTAATGGATCATGTGTGGCATACAGACGTTGCTGGTGTTGTAACTTTCCCAATCGACTGGGAAATTGAACATCTCATCTACCTTTTCACCATTCGCAATCAATGCCTCCACGTAATAAGCGTAGATGTCTGTTGTCGGATGAGAAGTGCTTCTTGCTTCTGTAATCATCTCACTCCATTTCTCATCGTCTTCCAATTGCTGAAGTCGAAGGATCTTGTGGTAGCATTCATCGTTGTGACAGCATAGCTTGGCAATTACCATCACTATGACAAATGCTAATCCTGGACTGACTAATTTCTTGGTTGTGATCTCTGTCTCATCAACACATCTGTTCGCAACTATCGGATAGACAATCATTAATGCCATTGCGATTAGTGTGTAGAAGAAGAATGTGCTTGAATGAGACACGTATAATGGTGCAAACAACGCTACAGAATAAACTTCGTAATGCAGAAGATTGGATGTGATATAGTTGAATCCAAACCATGATGCCAAACCAATTCCTGCAAGCATCATAGCTATCTTATTGTCTTTCTTTATGTAAGATGCTGCTCCAATCAACATCGCTAGTGGTGAGAAGAGACCAATAGCAAAGTACGAGAATTCCGCTACTACGATTGACAGATAAAGGGATATCTTATTTTCTACTTGCATCCATCTTGCCAAAAGCACTGAGATGAGGCTTCCAAGTAGAATCGACATGATAATCGAACCGTCAACTTTGTCGAAAAGCAAATATTCAAGATTGTTGATGGCGACATATAGCGTAAGGGTAGGGACTGCCGCCAAACAGATTTTTTTCGCGTTAGTTTGTTGGGAGAGTCCTTTCATCAATGTTGCAAAGATTGCTGTCAATGTTGCAGACACCACGAATGCTCCGAACACTGGTGATATAAAAAACTGTGTTATATATCGTGAGATGAAACTTAATGTGCCGGCTCCATATGAGAATATGATCGAACGGAATGGATCAGAATCTAAATATAGAGAGTAGTTGTGGAGTGCATACAAAAAACTTTGTTCGCACACTAAGGATAAGACAAAAATTACGACGAAGAATAACGCGATAGCTGCGTACTCTAATTTGTTTATGTTGAGTGATTTCATAGTTTTCCGTCTTTTAATGTTTCGTAAAGACCTTCACATGCATCTTCAAGAAGATCGAGCACAAGTTCAAAACCATCTGCTCCTCCGTAGTAAGGGTCTGGAACGTAGTCGTTGGTGAAACGTCTGCAAAACTCTGTCATCTTGTGGATTTTCTTTGTATGCTCCACAGTTGCGGCACGATCGTGAAGATCGTCGATATTGGTGTTATCCATACCGATCACAAGATCGAAATTGTCAAAATCAGCTGTTTTGACTGGTCTACTGATAGATGTGACGTCGTAGCCTCGGCGTGACGCAAATGATATCATACGTGCATCGGCAGGCTCTCCTTGATGGTAGCTTAGAATACCTGCAGAGTCGATGTTGAAATCTGCTGAGGTCCCTTTCTCGTCGACAATCTTCTTCATCACAGCCTCTGCTGCAGCTGAACGGCAGATATTGCCCAAACAGACGAATAATATATTGTGTTTTGCCATGTTATTAAAATTCAAATTATCCTACAGAATTGTCATTTGTATTGTGGCCTTGCTGTGGATTCTGACCGTTGTTGTTGCGATGATTGTTGAATCTACGACGGTTGTTGTTGAATCTTCTTGGTCTCTGCTCTCCATTCTGTGGATTTTGATTCAGAGGATTCTGACCATTTTCCGAATGTTGGGCAGGTACAAGTCCAGCCCCTACGTTTTGACCTCCATCACCATTGGGTTGTCCGTTTGGTCGTGGACCACGATGGTTGTTGTGAGGTCTGCCATTATGGTTGTTCCTGTTGCCATTACGATTTCCGTTGCGATTACCGTTAAGGTTATGGTTAAGGTTATCGTTACGTTTACGTTTTCCTTTGCCTTTCAATCTTGGCTCATAGACTGGACCTTCACCAAGCTCTTCCGGCAATGGCATCTTATCGATATCTTTCTCCAGGAATTGTTCAATCATTCCAAATTTGTCCTGATCTTTTTCCGACACGAATGTGATTCCCACACCTTGGCGGTTGGCACGTGCTGTACGGCCAATACGGTGGATATAATCTTCTGCGTCGTGAGGCACATCGTAGTTGATTACCATGTCGATTCCCTCGATGTCGATGCCTCGGGAAAGAATATCTGTGGCGACAATAACGTTGATTTTGCCGCTCTTGTAGTCGAGCATAACTTCGTCGCGTACTGCCTGATCCAAATCAGAGTGCATTGCACCGACTTTGATCTTCATGCGAAGAAGAGTGTTGTAGACATCCTTCACATTCTGTTTGGAAGATGAGAAGATGATGGTCTTGTCGACATTGTTGTTCGCCAACAACTTCTGCACCAACATACGTTTCTGAGTCTCATAGCAGATGTAGGCTTGTTGAGTGATACCCTCAGCTGGCTTTGATATCGCTACGTTTACGAATTCTGGCTCATGAAGGATTGTCTCTGCCAACTTTTTGATTTTTGTCGGCATGGTAGCGGAGAACATCACGGTCTGACGCTTCTCTGGCAATTGCTTTACGATTGAAATGATATCGTCGTAGAATCCCATGTCGAGCATGCGGTCGGCTTCGTCCAAAATGAAATGCTCCACGCCTGAAAAGTCGGCGTTCTCCATCTTGATATGTGAAATCAAACGACCTGGAGTGGCGATCACGATATCAGTACCGTTTTTCATCGCCTGTTTCTGAGTCTCATACGCAGATGCATCGTTGCCTCCGTAAACGGCTACAGATGAAATAGATACGAAATATGAGATACCTTCAAGCTGTTGGTCAATCTGTTGAGCCAACTCACGTGTAGGAGCCATGATGATGGCACGCACTTTGTCGCGAGATGGTTTTCTAAGCAATTGGTTGATTAGCGGCAATAGGTAAGCGGCTGTCTTTCCTGTACCTGTCTGTGCACAGGCAATCAGGTCTTTGCTCTCCATCACCACTGGCATTGCTTTTTCTTGCACAGGAGTCATCTCCTGGAAGTTCATGGCGTCTATACCGTCAAGTAGCGACGGTTCAAAATCTAATTCGTCGAATCTCATATTCCGTTATTTCTTTGACTCTTCCTTCTGTGGCTTTATACATTCATCACCTGGATACAATGAGATACATTCGTAACCTGGGAAGACTTCCTTCATGAAATTAGGCAATTCAGAACAGTTTCCACTGAGTTCCAATCCTTCGACCAGTTTTTCCGATCGTTTGCCTAATGTGTCAATATAGTATTTCTTGTCCACTAATGTCAAACCATCCTTGTATGGATAGGCATGTGTGTAACTTGGTGAAATCGCTTCTCTAAACTGATCGTCGAGGAATCCAACTTTTCCATTCTTTGCAATACGTGCAAATCCACAGCTGTATGGATTGATGTAGTCGTATTCTGGCACAACTGCTTCTTTTCCTAACTTGTTTATCATTCCCCATTTGCCATCTCTCTTCACGATAGCCAATCCATTATAGAACACATCGATATATTCATATATTGGCTCAACATAGACAGTCTGGCTGTCTGGAGTAAGAAGGCCGTATTTGTTGTTTGCCTCGAAACGTACCAGCTTTGTCTCGTCTGAGATTTTGATTGAAGGCTCATAGTAGACGGTGCTCTGCTCCTTGACACCTGCCTTTACCAAGATGACACTGTTTCTCTCACTTTTGTCTGCGTAAATAGAGTCGTATTTACACTCTACCACAGGGAATCCAGATAGATCGTAGATTCCGGTTTTAGTCTCGAATTTGTCTGATTTCTTTACTAGCAAAACCTCTGTACTATTCTCGAATCTTTCGATAGATTCGTATTTGCATGGGAGAACAGACTGTCCTAACTCATCCACCAAACCATATTGTGAGCCGATTTTCACAATGGCAAGGTGACCGAAGAAGTATTGCATGTCGTCGTAACGTGCCGAGATGATAGTCTTTCCTAAATCGTTCACGAGACCTTTCTTTCCGTTCTGTACAAAAATCGCATATCCTGGACGGAATTTAAGCAAAGTGTCGTAAACACAGTCGATTACGGGTTTTCCATTCTTATTGATGAATCCACATTTACCTGCAAGCTTGGCAAAAGCCAAATCTTTCATTATTGGACCCTCTGTGATGACCGATTCGTCGAAAGTCTCTCCGAATGAAGTCTCCATACCGAACAAACCGATTGTGTCGTAGCGACAACTGACGATTGTCTTTCCTAGATTATTGATCAAGCCCCATCTTCCGTCTCTCTTCACACGGGAATATCCCTCCTCGTAATAGTAAAGCTCTTCAAAT
This sequence comes from Paludibacteraceae bacterium, assembly GCA_045642085.1. Lineage (GTDB taxonomy): Bacteria > Bacteroidota > Bacteroidia > Bacteroidales > Paludibacteraceae > UBA1723. The sequence continues at coordinate 24,126 of JAZUIF010000140.1, forward strand.
TCGTGAGGAATAAGCTCCTCATTGTTGCAGTTCATCAATCCCCACTTGTCGTCGTGACGCAAACGGACAGTGCCATCAGGATAATGCTGCATGTATTCGTAGTTGTAAGGGAAAACATCGGTTCCATTCTTATAAATGAAGTTCCATTTCCCTTTATTCAACACACGTGCGTAATCATCAATCAAAGTGTCGATGAAGACATAATCTTTTGGACGTGCTGCAAGACGCTGTTTCTCATTGGTTTGCAAAGCATAGTTGACTTTTGTCGTCAATGTCACTGTCTGAGGCTCACCTTTGATTAAGAATGGCTCAAAATCAGGCATCGTCTCGAAAAGACTTCTGGTTTCTCTCAAAAGTTGAGGGTTGCATTTGCAGGAAGTCTTGATATCTGATATATGTCCATCCTTATTGACAGTGAAAGTGACTGTGACGTCGCCTCCTTTCATGGCATTTGGTCCGACAAGTTCGGATGGATATTGTTTAGCTGCAGATATATATTTCTTGAATTTTGGATCGTCAACCCCTGTGAAACCCTTCGCTGAAGCATTTAGCGAAAAGGCTCCTAACAAGAATCCAAATATTATAGTGTTTAGTTTAAGTCTCATTGTTCTTTGAATTTAAATCCGGTTGTTTGTTTCTCCAGATATTCCCCATTTTCTCCGGAGTATATAAAATAGCCCTCTACATTTGGTAGAGATTCGATAAGTGACATAGCAGAGTCGACTCCAAGCACCATACATGATGTGGCTAATGCGTCGGCTGTCATACAATCGTCGGCAATGATCGAACTGCTCAACAATGTGTGATTCACTGGTTTGCCAGAGCGAGGATCAATAGTATGCGCATATTTGACGCCGTCTTTGTAATAGTATTGAAGATAGTTTCCACTTGTGGCCAAAGCTTTACCGTTGAGCTGGACAACTCTTTGAATCTCAGATGATTTCATTGTGCTGTCTTCTATCGGTTTGTTGATGCCGATGCTCCAAACTTTGCCTTTGGCATTGACTCCGCTGCAGACTACCTCTCCGCCTACTTCCACCATGAAGTCGTTGATGCCGTTGTTGAGTAAGACGCGGGCCACCTCGTCGGAACCAAATCCTTTGGCTATAGCCGACGCGTCCAATTTAATCTGTGGATTTTCTTTTTTTAGATATCCTGATTCCGACAAATTCACCTTTTTCCAACCAACGTATTTTTTCAACTCTGCAATCACACTATCTGGAGTCGAACGGTTTGGGTCGAATCCAAAACCGTAAGCGTTGACAAGAGGAGCGACGGTGATGTCGAAAGCACCGTTAGTGATGGCGGAAATCTCGCAAGCCCTGTTGTAGACCTTGATGAAGAGACTGTCTTTATCCTCCAAAAGCACGGAGTCTGACGATAGATTGACGCGTGTGATTGTCGACTGCTTGTTGAATGTAGAAAGGGCAGTGTCGACATGAGCAAGCGCAGTCAAATATTCGCTCTTCACATCTTTGCCATTCGATTTATACTTGATATTATAGAAAGTGCCGAACACTCTTCCTCTATCGGATACATATTCAGCCGACTGTTGTGTGTTGGACGAACAAGCCGACAGAAGAATAGCAGATATGGATATTATGTAGTAGCGTAACGTCGCTTTCATTTATATAATATTTATGCAAATTAATGATTCGAAACACAAAAGTAATCAACTTTTTTCATTTGACAAAAATGTAAGAAGATTATAAAGAGTATGATAGAGGTGTGGATGCATAAGCAATAATCAAAATTTGTTCGCCTTGAATTAAAGGAAAACATTATCTTTGTATGTGAAAATAATTTTGTGGTATGTTGAATATTTTTATTAAGACATTGTTTTTGGTCCTATCAGTAATTTCCCCGTCGGAGTATATGTGTTGAAGTTGAATTTGAATGGGGTGGAGATGCAGAGTGAGTTTGTGAAGAAGTGATGGATTCAAATGCTTTCGATTTCACTTTGGATGCTGGCATTAGAGCCATGAAAACTATTGAATTGTAACTTCCCTTATATGAAATAGAAATTTCATGTCTTTTTTTACATTCGAATTACTAAAAAAACTAAATTTGTGGCAAACTAAAAATGATCAAACTATGGACATGAATTTTACGATAAAAACTCTTGGTGAGTGTAAGATCAAAACTCCACTTCACTTGTCTAAGGTAAAAGGTGATGGCATCTATGATTTCGTAGAGGATGGTGAGCGTGTGCTTTATTCTTCTTCTCTTCACGAGGTGATGAGCGCAGTCAAGAATGGAGAGGACTTGGTCTCTTTCGAAAAGCCAGGACCTAAAGAGCTTTTGTATTTTGAGCCTGCTAAGACTAAAGTTGCTATTGTCACTTGTGGTGGTTTGTGCCCAGGATTGAATAATGTGATCCGCGGATTGGTAACACATCTATGGAACCGTTATGGAGTGACTAATATTGTGGGTATTCAGTATGGTTATGCTGGACTAAACCCAGACAATCAGATTCCTTTCATTGATTTGACTCCTGATATGGTTGATGATATCCATAAGGATGGAGGTAGTATGTTGGCTTCTTCTCGTGGTGATCAGCCATACGAGGTTATTGTCGACACTCTTGAAAGAAATAATATCAATATTCTATTCTGTGTTGGTGGCGACGGTACTCTTAAGGGTGCTCACGGTATCCATCAGGAGATAGAGAAACGTGGTTTGAAGATTGTTGTGGCTGGTGTGCCTAAGACTATCGACAATGATATCAACTTGATTGAGAAGTCATTCGGATTTGAGTCTGCATTCACAGCTGCTCAACCTATCATCCTTAACGCTCACTATGAGGCTAAAGGTGCTATCAACGGTGTCGCTTTGATTAAGTTGATGGGTCGTGATTCCGGATTTATCGCGGCTAATGTTGCTTTGGCTGTGCCTGATGTAAACTTCTGCTTGATTCCAGAGATGGATTTCGATTTGGATAATCCTGAGACAGAAAACGGATTCTTGAATCTATTGGAGAAGAGATTGGCTCGTAAGAAGCATGCCGTTGTTGTCGTAGCTGAGGGTGCTGGTCAACAGTTCTTCCAGGGCGAACGTAAGAAGGATGCTTCTGGTAATGTGCTTCACGAGGATATCGGTGTGTTCATGAAGAATCAGATTACTGATTATTTCAAGAAGAAGAATATTCCAATCAGTGTCAAGTATATCGACCCTAGCTATATCATCCGCAGTATCCCTGCTAACGCAAACGACAGTAAGTTCTGCGAGCAGTTGACTCATAACGCTGTTCACGCTGCTATGGCAGGCCGTACAGACTTCGTGGTCGGTTACTGGAATGGCTCATTCACATTGTTGCCAATCGAGGCTGCTACAGCTCAGCGTAAGAAGGTCAACTTGGAAGGCGAGTTCTGGTGGAGCGTTGTTGAGGCTACAGGTCAGCCTTTGGTAATGAAATAAAGCTCACTTTATAAAAATAAAAACACCTGCAGTTTATTTGACTGTAGGTGTTTTTTTTGTCTACATATCATATATAGATTAGAATACGTTTCTTTCTCTAACCTTCTGTCTATATTTCTCTTCGTTGATTCTGTACAATATACCTGGTCGACCCACACCACGTACTTTTTCTCCTGTCGGCTCAATGTATCCAAGGTCGAGCATCTTCTTGTGGAAATTGCGTCGGTCGAATTTCTCTTCTTGAGTGTCTTTGCCTAACACTGCTTCGTAAATCTCCTGAACCTGTGTCATTGTAAACGATGTGTTTAGCATATGGAATGCTAGTGGCTCGTAGATTATCTTCCAACGTAGTTTCTCCAACGCCATTTCGATTATTTCCTTGTGGTCGAATGCAAGGTTGGGCAACTCTTTGATTGAAAACCATTTTGCTCTGGCTGCATCATCTCCGGCTATCACCAAGTAGTTGTCCTGGCGTACAAAAGCAAGGAAGGCAATAGACATGACTCTATATGTCTCTCCTGTCTCTTCATCCTTACGAGTATCTCTATCTACAGTTGTGAATGTATTAAACTGTTCCAAATAGATGTCTTCAACGCCAGTCTCTTCTCTAAGTTCACGTAATGCTCCCTCTTCTGCGGTCTCATTATCTCTGATAAATCCTCCTGGTAGCGCCCATGCACCTAAGAATGGCTCAATGCCTCTTTCGATAAGAAGAATATTAAGATTTTTGCCATCGTAACCAAAAACGACACTGTCTGTTGCTACAGATGGATGTTGATATTTATATGAATACATATATAGTAAGATTATTTTTTGCAAAGATATATCAATTCATGATATTTTAGTGCCTTTTTGTTGTGTTTTGTACGCAAATATGGCGAAAAATATTAATGGGGAGACTTTTTGCCTCCCCATATTTATTTTTTATTGAATTTCTTCTCTTCTTTTGCTTTCAGTTTTCCATTTTTGAAATCTTTAAGCATTTTGTCCATTGCTCTGTCTTTCCCTGATGTTGCTCTGCTTTTCTCGTAGTAGGTCATCATTTGACTCACTGCAAAATAGTGCATGTCGAAGTCGTGCTCACGATGTTTGTTGTTCAAGCAGTATATGATGCAACCTGAAAGATATGCTCCTAACATTTGTACGGCTTTGTCTTCATTTTTGCATCTCAAATATGGACTTTTTCTTGGACTGATTTTGAACACAATCTCATCAGATGCTTGAGTCCATATCCACATATACTTGGCTGCTGAGATGGCTTCATATTTCTCCTCAGGAAGTTTTGCCGATAAGTAGTAGTTGGCAGATTTAAATGCGATATCATTGTCTTTGCGACATTCTTCAGCATTGTCATATTTCTCGATTTCAGGAATAGTGAAATCTGGTTTGGCGTAGCTGGCAACTGCCATAAATGCCAATATGATAAGAGAAACTATCTTTTTCATGTACAAATTATTGTTATTTCAATCTGACGTATTAAACGAATGATATACTATCACTACAAATATATAGCAAATGAGAATTGCATCCTAACTAAGTTTATATTTTTTTTCAGTGCCGTATGTCAACTGTTTTTTTTGATAACTGCAATTTTCTATCTTTGCGAATAATAATAATTAAATTGTATATGACGTTAATCGAAGCAATACAGGCTCGCCATTCGGTGAGAAAATATAAGGAGATGCCTCTGCCAGAGGAGATAATCTCGACTCTACAGCAGAAAATCCAAGAGGTTAATGCGGAAGGAGATTTGCATATCCAGCTTGTCACAAATGAGCCTAAAGGATTCAAAAGCATTTTGAACTATGGAGTGTTTGGTGGAATAACTAATTATTTCGTGGTGGCAGGAAAGAAGGCTGTCGACTTGGACGAAAGGGCTGGCTACTATGGCGAGCAACTAGTGTTGTTATCCCAGCAACTTGGCTTAAACACATGTTGGGCTGGGTTGACATATAAGAAAGTGGAAGGAACATACTCGCTTGCCGACGATGAGAAAATCGTCTGTTATATCGCATTAGGTTATGGGGAGACTCAAGGCTCAGAGCGTAAACATCGTTCGATATCTGAGCTAAGCAATGCAAGCAGCGCGACTCCAGAATGGTTTAATAGGGGAGTGGAGATGGCACGTCTTGCTCCGACAGCAGTCAACCAACAGAAATTCTATGTTGAGTATTTAGGTGAGTCTAATGGCAAACATATAGTCGATGCTCAGACAAGATTCTCGTTGGCTGGATATACTAAGTTGGATCTTGGTATCGTCAAACTACATTTTGAAATCGGAGCCGGAAAAGAGAATTTTGAGTGGAAGAGATAAAATAATGCTGAATTAAAATAAAGAGACGCCGCACGCGACGTCTCTACGAATGTTTTCCATCGTCGGAATTACCCACCAAAGATAGATCGTACCGACAATTATGAATTATGCATTACGAATTATGCATTATTGCAACACCTGATCCCAATCTTTCCAAACTGGTTCTCTACCCATTTTCTTCAACGCATCCATCACCTCTACAGCTGTTCGCTCGTCTGAAACGTGGAACTGCTCAAGTGCCTGTGGATAAGTGCAGTAGCCTCCTGGCTCTGTCTTGCTCTCCGCAGACATGGTTGTGACGCCAAGTGTCGCCATATTATCACGGATATTGGCTGGCTCACGTGTTGAGTAACTGATGTCGATATCGTGGTCGAAGATACGGAATGCGAAAGTCAATTGCGCAAGTTCCTTGTCGCTCATGATAACATTAGGCTGGAATCCTCCGTTCTCTGCCACTCGCATACGTGGAAAATTGACACTGTATTTTGTCTTCCAGTAGTTCTTCTCCAAATAACGGACGTGGTGAGCCATCATGGTCATGTCTGTACGCCAGTCTTCAAGTCCTACCAATACTCCCATACCGATTGAGTGAACACCTGCCTGCGCCATACGGTCGAAACCGTTTACTCGCCAATCAAACTTGGATTTCATACCACGTGGATGGTAGATGTTGTAGCGAGCTTTGTTGTATGTCTCTTGGAAACAAATCACTCCGCTCAATCCGTGATCACATAGCTCTGCATACTCGTTGACATCAAGTGGCATAACCTCAATCTTGATGTTGGCGAAATATTTCTTTGCTATGTCGATGGCGTTGGCAAGGTAAGGGACTCCTGCTTTTGCGGGATTCTCTCCAGTCACCAATAGAATATTCTCGAATGGGGCAAGTTTTTTGATTGCCTTATACTCGTTCTCAATCTCTTCCATCGTTAGGATGGTGCGTGCCATTGGATTCTGGATATGGAATCCGCAGTAGACGCATGAGTTGGTGCATGAGTTGGTAAGGTACAATGGTATGAACATCGATATTGTCTTGCCAAAACGTTCAAGCGTAATCTGTCGGCTCTTCAATGCCATCTGCTCCAAGTAGGGCTCGGCAGCAGGCGAGATGAGAGCCATAAAATCGTCGACAGTCAATCTGTCTTTAGCCAAGGCGCGACGCACGTCAGCGTCTGTCTTTGCATAGATGGATTTCGTAGTTTCTTCCCACGAAATCTTCTCTAATTCATCTGAAAACATACCTTGTAATTTTTTTATGTTATCTCCAGTAGAAAAATGTTTTGATTTCTACTGTGGAGACGCGGCACGCCACGTCTCTACGATATTTTTTGTTTATATTTTGCAATTATTAAACCTATGAATATAAGTGTCGTCCCGACTACAACCCAAGTTGTAATCTCTTTGGCGTAGAATATTGCCGACGCCAACGCTGAGATTATCGGTAGGAGATAGAGGAAGTTGTTTGTCGACGTAGGGCCTATCTTGTTGAACGAGACGTTCCACAACCATAGACTTGCTCCACTGGCGATCAACCCTAAGTAGACGGTGCCGGCGATGTGGCTCCATCCTATCTTTTCCCAGATTTCTGCAATCGGCAAAGCATCGTTATCAAAAAACAACGCTGGTGCGATTGTGATGGCTCCGTAGAAGAAGAGTCTGCGTGTGGTTTGAAGTTCAGTCACTTCCTTTGGCATAAGTGTCAGCAAGAGCGAATAGATCGCCCATGATATCACGGCAAGAAAGGTGACGAAATCTCCCCACGGGTTGATCTTGAATTCAAACACTCCGTTTAGCACGACGCATCCCACTCCCGATAATGCGATCAAACTGCCGATGGCAAACCATTTCGTCGGCTTCATCATTCCGAGTATGATCAGAAGAATTGCCGACACGATTGGCACTGTGGCACATATCAATCCTACGTTGACTGAGTTGGTCAGACGCAATCCACTATATTCAAGGAAGAAGTAGAGGCTTCCTCCTGTCAGTGCAATAAAAAATAACTTCAGCTCTGTCTTCGACCACTCCATCTTGTATGGCTTGGGGCACATGATGCATAAAGCGATGTATGCCAGCACAAACCTGCAGAAGATGAGTTGGACGGGTGTCACTCCTGTATCAAGAATCGACTTCGAGATTACGAAGGTCGATCCCCAGATTATGGCAACGATGAGAGCGGGAAGATAGTTGGCCAAATTCATAGATTATCGTTTTATGTTGCGGGCAGGTTTGAAACCTGCCCCTACAATCTGAAATCCTCAGGTCGTAGGGGAGGGTTTCAAACCCTCCCGTTAATTAGACATTACTAATTATTTAATCTTCAACGCATCGCGTCCTAACCTCATTGCACAGAAATTCGGACCACACATTGTGCAGTACTCTCCATCAGTGTGGTGAGCCTCCTCAAACATCTCACGTGACTTCTCTGGATCAAGAGACAAGTTGAACTGGTCATTCCAACGGAATTCAAAACGAGCCTTTGATAGTGCGTTGTCTCTGATAGCTGCACCTGGATGTCCCTTAGCTAAGTCTGCTGCGTGAGCTGCAATCTTATATGTCACAACACCTACGCGTACATCGTCTTTGTTTGGCAATGCAAGATGCTCTTTTGGTGTTACGTAGCAAAGCATTGCAGTGCCAAGCCAACCAATCTGTGCTGCTCCGATAGCAGATGTGATATGGTCGTATGCTGGTGCGATATCTGTAACAAGTGGGCCAAGTGTGTAGAATGGTGCGTTGTGACAGTGTGTGATCTGTCGCTCCATATTCTCTTTGATCTTGTGCATTGGCACGTGACCTGGTCCTTCGATGAATGCCTGTACGTTCTTATCCCAAGCACGTAGCACAAGTTCACCCATAGTATCAAGTTCAGCAAACTGAGCCTCGTCGTTAGCATCAGCTGTACAACCTGGGCGAAGACCGTCACCAAGTGAAACAGCGACGTCGTACTGTGCAAGAATATCACAAATATCGTCGAAATGCTCGTATAGGAAGCTCTCCTGGTTGTGAACCAAGCACCACTTACTCATGATTGAACCACCACGTGAAACGATTCCGCACAATCTCTTGTCTGCCAAGTGAACATTGTGGCGACGGATACCTGCGTGGATAGTGAAGTAGTCAACTCCCTGCTCACACTGCTCAATCAATGTGTCGCGGTAGATCTCCCATGTCAAATCCTCAACCTTACCGTCGACTTTCTCAAGAGCCTGATAGATAGGCACAGTACCGACTGGCACTGGACAGTTGCGGATGATCCACTCTCTTGTCTCGTGGATATTGGCTCCTGTGGAAAGATCCATAAGTGTGTCGCCTCCCCACTTGCAACTCCATACGGCTTTCTCCACCTCCTCGTCGATAGTCGAAGTAGTGGCTGAATTACCGATGTTAGTGTTGATCTTCACAAGGAAATTGCGGCCGATGATCATTGGCTCGCTCTCTGGGTGGTTGATGTTGGCAGGAAGCACGGCACGACCTTCTGCTATCTCCTTACGTACAAACTCAGGAGTGATGTAAGTGTCGATACCAAGCTCCTTACAGTTCATATTCTCACGGATAGCCACATACTCCATCTCAGGAGTGATGATGCCTGCTTTTGCGTATGCCATCTGAGTGATGTTGGCACCCTTCTTAGCACGGTAAGGCAAAGCGATGTGCTCAAAACGAAGATGGTCTAAGCTCTTGTCTGCAAGACGCATCTTTCCATACTCAGATGTGATTTCAGGAAGTTGCTCCACGTCGCCACGTCCAACGATCCATTTTTCACGGAATCTTTCAAGACCTTTCTTTAGATCCACTGTGATGTTGGGATCAGAGAATGGACCGGATGTGTCGTAGATAAGCACAGGTTCATTCTTAGTGATGGTCTTCTTACCGTTGTCGTCGACATCCACTGATGGAGTCAAATTGACCTTCTGCATTCCCACCTTAACGTCTGGGAACATCTCGCCTTGCATATAGAATTTCTCACGCTTAGCGTAATGAGTTGTTTTTTTATCTGTCATAGTTAATAATTTTCATTAAAATAGAATTTATCATCTACCCATTTCTTTGGGTTTTCGTTGATATATTCTGAAATCGTCAAGTACATAGAATCCGATCTGATTATATGCTCATAATAACTTCTTTGCCACAATTGACATCCTTGAGTTCCGTTTTTCTCATTGATTTTTCTTGCAGAAAATGTTTTTAATGCCCTCACAATCTCCGATAGCGGTTTTTTCGTAGGGGCGGGTTTCAAACCCGCCCGCTCGTTTGTTATTTGAATTATACCATGTATATGGTTTGGCATAATACAAAAATCGTGTAGAATAACATTATCGTAATGGTTGGGCAAATCATTCCAACAATCCAATACTATCTTACCATTTTCATTTAAGATCATATCCCATTCTTTAACGGTTCCAAATTTTGGAAGCCTGTCTTTTACACAAATGGTTATGAAATACAAACCTTCATTAGAATAATCATAACCTTGAAGGCGAATAGTTTTTCTATTTGGTAACATAATATTGTACTGTTATTATATGAATTTTGTGGCGGGCGGGTTTGAAACCCGCCCCTACGTACGTAGGATGCCATTTTAATTTTTTCTGTGTTTTTAACTCTGTGCCTCTGTGGTTTTATATATTTCTCGGTGTCTATCCCTCTATCCCAAGAATGATGTTAATGGTGAGCTCGCCACAGCCTCACCAGCTGTCACTGCACCAAGACCAGCTTCGTAAGCGTCACGACCACATTTCACTGCGTCACGGAAGGCAACCGCCATGCGTACGGGATCACCTGCCACTGCAATCGCTGTGTTGACCAAGCAAGCGTCGGCTCCAAGCTCCATTGCTGCGGCTGCGTGACTTGGGGCTCCGATTCCCGCGTCGACTACCACTGGCACATTGCTCTGCTCGATGATGATCTTCAAGAAATCCTCTGTGCGGATACCTTTGTTTGAACCGATTGGTGCTGCAAGTGGCATCACTGTTGCTGCTCCTGCCTCCTCAAGTCTCTTGCAAAGCACTGGGTCTGCCTGACAGTATGGTAATACCACAAATCCAAGTTTTACCAACTCTTCTGTGGCTTTCAAAGTCTCGATTGAGTCTGGCAATAGATAGCGTGGATCTGGGTGAATCTCAAGTTTTAGCCAGTTTGTGCCGAATGCCTCACGACTCATCTTTGCTGCGAAGACAGCCTCCTTTGCATCGCGCACTCCACTTGTGTTTGGAAGCAACTGTATATTGTCTTTCACAATGTGTTTTAGCATATCATCGTTGGCGTCGCCAAGTGAGATACGCTTCATTGCTACAGTCACCATTTCTGTCTCTGATGCGATGATTGAGTCTTTCATCAAATCATTGCTGCTGAATTTTCCTGTTCCTAGGAAAAGACGAGAGTTAAACTCTCTGCCAGCTATTATTAGTTTACTCATTTTTTATTATTATAAGCCCCCTAAATCCCCCTGAAGGGGAACTTTGAGGATGATTAAAAACATTTTTCTATTACTTTCAAAATTTCCTCTGTTTCTGCCTTTGGATCTGCTGCCGAAAGGATTCCACCTGAGATGGCTATGCCGTTTGGACCAGAGTTAAGCACTTTGCGAATGTCGTCTTTGGTGATGCCTCCGATTGCCACGATAGGAATATTGATTCCCTGCTCACGGCATTTCCACACGATCTCCTGATAACCCTCAAGACCAAGCACAGGAGCAAGTTTCTTCTTTGTCGTAGTGAAACGGAATGGTCCGCAACCGATATAGTCGACGTCGTCCTTGATTGCAATGATATCCTCGAAACTGTTGCATGTGCCTCCGATGATGAACCCGTCGCCAAGGATTGCTCTCGCTTCTTTCGGATTCATATCCATCTTGCCAAGATGCACTCCGTCGGCTCCGACCTCTTTCGTAAGCTCCACGTGATCATCGATGATCATCACTGCATTATACTGTTTGCATAATGGCAACAATTCAAGTGCCACCTTCTTCACCTCATCCACAGGAGTCTCCTTCATTCGTAGTTGCACCCATTTGCAACCACCCTCAAGGGCAAGTTTGGCTCCTTCGATCTCGTTTCTCCCGTTGACAGGGTGAGTTATAAGTTGTAGCGAGAATGCTCGCATCTGCATTAGATTCACGATATTGTAATTTGTTTTAATATATAAATTTCGATCCTCATTATCGCCACGATAGCCAATCGTCTTTGACGATTGTCAATCATGGTCTGGTAAAATAACCGTTCCACGGTTATTTGCCAACCGTGGAACGGTTGCTTTATTAGCCCATGGTTGATTAGAGCGAAGCGATAATCTACCGTGGGTGGTCGATGAATTATTTCATCATATTTTTTATAATCCCCACCTGCGCGATCCCGTCTTTCCAGGCACTTCCCAAAATGGCAACACCTCCGAATCCGTATTCGTGTACTTTATCAAGTTTGTCGACTGTGATGCCACCAAGTGCGATCACCTTTTCGTTGATGATTCCATCTGCTTTGGCTTGTATCAAAATCTCCGGAGTGAAGTTTGAAGCATAACCCACTTTGCTGATGCTGTCGAAGATTGGACTCAGAAAGCAGTATTGCAAATTTTTCGACGTTGCAACCTCCTCCAACGAATGACACGATCGGGAACAAAAAAACGATTCTCTGACGTGCGTGTCATCGTCAAGGTTAACGTTAACGTCAACGTTTATATGTCTGCCATTCAGATGAGCCCCACCAAGATTATATTCGTCGACGAGATTATAGCAGTCGTGTAGCACAATCTTCTTTCTCTCCTCTACAGTCAACCCCTCGATGATGCTTCTCAACGTCTGCTCATCAGCCTTGGGGTGACGGAGATGCAGACGAAAAACACCGCACTCAATCACCCGTTTGATCTGCTCCGTCTCACCGTCGAAAGGATTCTCCGGAGTGATGACGACTACTTTCATTTTGCCGACACCAGACTTGTCTCCGGCAATTCTGGAATCGGTTACCGTCGCGTTGCGAAATAGGTCCGCTGGACCTTGCAATCCATCCTTAATCATCAATCGTCAATCATTAATCGGTTTCTTAGCCTCCGCAAGCCGCGCGAATCATCATCACCTCAGCACCGTCAACAAGTTTTGTTGAGGCCCATTCGTCACGAGGAATAACATCGCTGTCGATAGCAAAAGCCACACCTTTGCCTTCGATTCCAAGTGTGGTGCAGACGTCAGCCAAAACAGCACCGTCTTGCAATTCCAACTCTTCTCCGTTTAGTTTTATTTTCATATCAATATTCTATTATGGCGGGAGGGTTTGAAACCCTCCCCTACGACTGTTTATTATCTGTTTGATTGTGTCATGGTATGACACGACACTATACGGTCTCCACAAAATGATTCAATGGTCCGTATCCATTAGTGATGTCAAGATCCACAGCCCCAGCAATTGCACGGTTGACATAATCGTGGGCAATCTTCACCGACGTCTTCAAATCATGACCGTGAGCCAAGCAGCTAGCGATGGCCGACGACATTGTGCAGCCGGTGCCGTGTGTGTTGGTGGTCTGGATTCTTTCCGATGTGAATCTGATCTCCTCGTCTCCCATTTTCAGAATGTCGACACAAACGTTTGAATTCGCATCTCCTCCTTTGTTGAGAATAGCAGATGAGGTTATGTTACCAAGAATTTCCGTCTCTTTCACATTAGGAGTGACGAGTAGGGCATAGCCACATAGTTTTTTGTATAATGCGATAGTCTCCTCGTCGAATTTGCGATCACCCAACGTCGCACTGATAATTGGATCTATGATTAGATTTTTTGGTTTGAACCTTTCGAAAAACTCGATCAAGATGCGTAGCTGAGACTTTGTCGCAATCATTCCGCATTTCATCGCATCCACACGGTAATGGTCGAATATATCGGAAATCTGTTTACGAAACATCTCGTCGCTCACTGCCTCCACACCATTGAACGATTTCGGATTCTGCGACGTGGCGGCGGTAAGCACAGACATACCGTAGACGCCAAACTGCCCTGCCACGCGCACGTCGGCAAGGACACCAGCTCCACCGGTAGGGTCGAAAGCACCTATAGTCACCATCGTCTTCATAAACAAAAAATTGCGACGCTGAAGCATTGCCTCCGCGTCGCATTATCTGAAAAATATGAATTGCTCATATCCCAAGAAGAATGTTCCTACATCGGCATTACCCGCATCAGGTTATCAATATAAAGGGTATGATCTCAGCCTTTACTACGTTGACGATAACGCTAACGTTGACGGCACCCCTCTTCTTCTGTTTCTATTTAATTATCTTTTGCAAAGATAAGAGATTTTGGGATAGGGTGGCAGAAAATGATGGAAAAATTAAGAATCTTAGATGGCTAAATGGTTAGGTGGCGAATACATAAAAAATGACGGCAGAAAATATTCCACCGTCATGTCAACGTTAACGTTAACGTCAGCGTCAACGTTTATTCACTAATTCATCAAATTTCTCATTAATCTCCAGCATCCATTGTGCTCTCGGTGTAGAGAGTTTCTTCTTTGCCAATTCCACAAGTTCCTCTGGCATCTCTTTGTAGAAGGCGTAGGCGATAGGGCAGGAGATAGCCGCCATTGTATCTGCGTCGCCACCTGTAGCGATTGTCTTCTTCAGACAGTCCACAAAGTCAGTGCTGTCGAGGAAGCAGATTATTGCGGCTGGGACAGTGTCCATACAAGTCTCGTTGAACTCGTATGTCGGCTGAAACAATTTGTATTCCTCGCCTTTCCATTTTGGATAGTATTTGTCGAGCACGTTCTTGCGGATAAACTCCTTATCGTGTCCGTGCATTGCGTAGTAGATGGCAAGAGCAGTGGCGACGGCACCCTTGAATCCCTCTGGGTGATTGTGAGTAGGGGCGGCTGTTTTATTTGCAAGAACAATACATTCCTCCTCGCTCTTTGCTAAGAATCCTGCCGACGACGCTCTCATCGCTGATCCGTTGCCCCAACTGTTGTACGCAGGCGCAATACCTTCTTTCGACAACCAGTTGCTGAATCCGATTCCGTAGCAACGGTTAGGATCGGCTAAACATCTTGTTTTCAATCTTTCTGCGACGTCTTTCCCTTCGATTAAGGCTTCCGCACAGGCGAATGTGCAGACTGTATCGTCTGAGTAGTCGTTTTGAGGGTGAAATAGATCTACACCGTCGTAATCCTTCCAATCGTTGAACTCGTAAGGTACTCCACAAATGTCGCCGATTGCTGCTGCTAATAATAGATTCTTCATATATTTTATTGTTAATTTGTTGTAATATGGTTTTATTAAAGACGGGGCATGCCCCGTCTCTACGATCTCCTAAATGTAGGCAATAAACTGAGTTTATTATAGATATTGCCAGAATTTCTTTGGCAAACTAATGTTTTGCACATCTTTAGCGTCTGCAAATAGTGGTGCCATGTCCGCAACATCCCATCCTGCATTGCCACATCCTACCTCTGTCACTAGGAATTGCAAGTGTGGGTGATCCTTGGCATAACCGATGAAATTCTGAATGGATGTTTTAGTATGTCTATATGAACAGTCGACGGTAGGGATTGCGTAACTCTGACCTTGTGGACCGTCGCCCTCTCCATACCTAGCTCCGAATCTCAACATTGCAAACTTGGCTGCCCCTCCACAATGGAATCCGTCTATGTTGCTTCCAAACACGAAGATCTCGTTGGGTGCAAGTGTGGCAATTATGTCTGGAGTCACACGGTTCTGGCTTTCAGAGTCTGGATCTTGGTCAGTGAAGTAATCCTCTTCAAGATTTGTCTCCCCACGTCGCAAACGCATATTCCAATTTCTACGAGAGATACGCTCTCGCTCAAACATCTCCATTGTGCTTGAATGAGTCGACTCAAATTGAAGGTGGTTTCTGATGCCAATTCTTGATGATTCACGGTTGACATCTTGGTTTGCACCGATATATGTGAACACCCAACCATTATCTTTCAACTCCTCAATCAGATCCTTTACCATCTTCTCGTCCCATGTTCTAGAGTCGTTCTCCTGACCATCTGTGATGATTGTCACAAGAGCTTTGTCTCCGTCTGCCATAGATTCACGAAGTTTGCTTACGGATTTCCCGATCGCATCGTAAAGTGCAGTATTGCCACGGAGCTTATACTCCTTCTTAGAGATATCTTTCACCTCGTCGATGTGCTTGCCATCGTAGATATACTCAGGCTCGTCGAGACCATCAGCGAACGAAAGCAGCGTGATATGCTGGTCGATAGTCGCGTCGCCCTGTTGTAGCTCCTTCACAGTCTTGATTGTCTGGTTGATACCAATCAAAGCCTGGTCGTAGATAAGGATCATCGAACCAGAAGCGTCGACGATAATAAGGTTGTGAACTGTTGTCTTTTTCATATCTTTATAATTTAGTTTCAAGTTTCAAGTTTCAAGGTCGAGACGGAGCATTCTCCATCTCTGTTTGGTTAATAGAACGGAGGGTTAGATTGTCTCTTTTACAGAGCCTTTGATTGATACGCATCCTTTAAATGCTGTTTTGTCAATGTTTGTCGACGCTGGAATATCTATGCTGTCTAGATATAAACAATCCTCAAAAGCGAATTTGTCGATGGTTGACACAGACTCTGGAATCTTAATCTCCTTCAATCCGAAACAATATCTGAATGTCGCTTCCTCAATCTTTGTTAGTGATGCCGGCAACTTGATGTTTTCTAGTGATATACAGTTAACGAATGCACTTGCACCGATGCTTGTCACTGAGTCGGGAATGATCACCTCTCTAAGAGATTTGCATCCCATAAACGCATTGTCTGCTATTTTCACTACAGAATTAGGAATAGTGACGCTCACGATATGCTTCATATTCTTGAATACATTGCTTGGAATCTCTGTGACACCCTCACGAATAGTGATATGAGTATCATCAGATTTATCGTCGTCGATAATTGATGTTTCCTTTTGCTCTTCTGAAGAATCCTCCTTCCTAAATAGATTAGCTATTATGGCTAATAGGAATAACAATATCAGTATTCCTATTAAATACTTAAAATAAGTCGGAGGCCA
>JAZUIF010000141.1:0-9050 GCA_045642085.1 Paludibacteraceae bacterium
AAATTAGACAAATTATATTAGCTTTCATCCTTTGTATGATCAACACCATCGCATACTCTCAGGATGCAGTTGATCCGAAAGCCATGACTCTGCTCGACAAAGCAACGTCATCTTTCAATAAATCAAACAAGAGTTCAAAAATTGATTTCTCTTGTGTGGTCGAGAATACACAAAGCAGCAAGAAACAGGATATGAAGGGATACCTTCTTCTTAAAGGTGATAAATTCAAACTATCAGTTGCTGGCGTCGATACTTATTTCGATGGCAAGACAGAGTATGTCTATATGCCTGAATCTTCTGAAGTTACAGTCAGTGAACCAGGAGCTGAAGAAGTGAAGAAGATTAATCCTATTCTTGTGTTAACTTCTTACAAATCAGGATATAAGATGCTTCATATCGGCGAGACAAACGATAATGGAAAATCTGTTGAGATTGTGGAATTATACCCAGAAGACAGAAAGAGTCCATACGCTCGCCTCTCTATTTCCGTCGACAAAAATTCTATGCAGCCTCACGCTATCAAGCTTCAGGGCAAGAATGGTATGGTCACAACTGTCACAGTCGACAAGTACACTGAAATGCCTATTGAAGACCGTCAGTTTACATTCGACTTGAACAGAAAAGATATTGAAATTGTGGATCTTAGATAAATTATACGATAATGAAAGAAACTACAAAATGCTTGATTATCGGTTCGGGACCAGCTGGTTACACAGCGGCTATCTATGCTTCAAGAGCAAATTTAAAACCGATTCTTATTGAAGGTCTACTTCCTGGCGGACAGTTGACTCAAACAACAACTGTGGAGAATTTTCCAGGTTATCCTGAAGGTGTCGGTGGCTATGACATGATGGAAGATATGCGTAATCAAGCACTTAAATTCGGTGCTGATATTCGCTCTGGATTCGTCACAAAAGTTTCTCTTGAGGGAAAGAAAAAAAGCGTTATTGTCGACGATGAACTTGAGATCGAAGCCGACTCTGTCATCATCGCCACTGGTGCAAGCGCCAAACATCTAGGTATCGATGATGAGAGAAAATATGCAGGTATGGGAGTCTCTGCTTGTGCCACTTGTGATGGATTCTTCTTCCGTAAAAAGACAGTCTTGGTAGTAGGTGCCGGCGACACAGCTTGTGCAGATGCTTTGTATCTTGCTGGTTTATGCCAGAAGGTTTACATGGCTGTGAGAAAAGACTACTTCAGAGCCAGCAAAGTGATGACAGAACGAGTAATGTCGAACGAGAAAATTGAGGTTCTTTTCAACCATGAGTTGATTGGAATTGAGGGCGACGGTAAGGTTGAAAAAGCAAATCTAATCTGCAATAAAGACAACTCCAATAAGAGTATCGACGTCAACGGAATCTTTATCGCAATTGGTCATCATCCTAATACTGAATTAGTTAAGGATATCATCAAAACTGATGAAGCTGGCTATATCGTGACAAACAACGGCACTTCGCATACAAATATAGAAGGAGTGTTTGCTGCTGGCGACGTTTGTGATCCACGTTATCGCCAGGCCATCACAGCTGCAGCAAGCGGTTGTAAAGCGGCTTTGGATGCTGAGCATTATTTGTTGGAAGCGTAAAATCATAGAGACGTGGCGAGACTCATCTTAACCAAAATATAAAACATCGTTTTATCAAATTTATATAAAAGACGCAAGCAATTGCTTGTGTCTTTTTTAATTATACGTGTCAAAAATACCAAACTACGATTCAAAATTGTGAAATTCATGAATTAAGTAATTGCCAATTAGATTATTTTCTAAATTTGTGAGCAAAGGAAAGGACTTAATTATATACACATGAGAAATCTTTATCTAACACTTATTGCTATTTCATCTGCTGCGCTAAATACGTATGCGGAGAAAAGTCTGTATATTCCCAAAGAATGGCAGAACCGTACAGACACGCTGATCTACAGCGAAAATGATCCCAACAATCAGTACACTTGGTCTAAATCTCGTTCTAAAGAGACTGCCAACTACATTGTCTATTGGGATAAAAAGTATGGAAACACAAATCCAACCAACGCGGCTTCTACTTATCGTGTTGATATTGATGATCTTCTGGCTAAGGCTGAGGGCTTCTACGCGATGAATGTCGGCAAACTCGCTTTTTGCGACGAGGATAATTCCAACGTCTCAAAGTACAAGATGATGATCCTTCTCAACTACACTACCGAGTGGGTTTGCTACGGTGGTGGCTACGACGATGTGATCGGAGCACTATGGTTGAGTCCAAGCACAAGTAAACCGGTCGGACACTCTGTGGCTCATGAGGTCGGACACTCATTCCAGTATCAGGTTTATGCGGATTTGAAAGGTTTTGCAGGATTCCGCACGGCTATCGGAAGCGGCTCAACATTCTGGGAGCAGACAGCACAATGGCAAGCCAACCAATCCTATCCGGAATTGAAGTGGGATCAGAGTTGGAATCTCTTCAAGAACACTCACAACTATGCTATGACTCACGAATGGCATAGATACCAGTCGTATTGGTGGCACTACTATCTTACTGAAAATTACGGAATTGACTTCATTGGTAAATTATGGAGACATAATTCTGGCAAGGGTGTTGACCCAAATCAATCGTACATGAGTTTGCAGGGTATCAACTCTGATGCTCTCTACCTTGAATATTTCCACTATGCTATGAAAATGGCTACTGTGGATCTAGATGTGGCACGTGAGGAGGCAGACAAATACTACAATTCTCTTCGTTTCGATTACGTTTCACTTGGCGGCACAAAGCATCAGGTGACTTATAGCAGTTGCCCTCAGTCGACAGGATTCAACATCATCCCTCTTAATGTGCCAAAGGCTGGAACTGAGATCTCGACTATCTTCACTTCGTTGCCAAATGGAGCAGCACTTCCACAAGGTGATGCCAAACAATATTTCGACGGAGACAAGTTCACTACTGTCAACAAAACCACATACAATTCCATCTCAAACTATTCAAAACGAGGATTCCATCTTGGTTATGTGGCTTTGAAGAATGATGGCTCACGTGAATATTTATATGATGAAAAGGTGTATTGCACCGGTTCGGATGCCAATGCTGAGGTGAGCTGCAAGGTTAGTTGCGTGGTGCCAGAAGGAACAAAACGACTATTCTTGGTTGTGTCACCGTCGCCAACAGAATATATCCAGCACAAGTGGGATACGGATATCACCAACGACGATCAGTGGCCATACACTGTTGAGTTTACCAACACTAATATCTTCGGTGCAGCCAATATCAATAATGGTCCAATTAGCGATGTAACAATCAATTACGACGTCTACTTCCCTGCTTCATCAAGCGTCTATGTAGGCACAAATATCAAGGTCGACGGTGCAGCGGCATCACTACTTGGCACAGCATTCCAGATGCAGGCGGCATCGGTAGGTGGACTAATGACAGAGTGGAATAATGCAGGTCCAGCCGACGGAAAAGCGATGTTCTACGCAGTGGATGCCAACGGAGCAATCAACAACGCAGCGTCGACAGCCAACGGCTACGGACATTGGTTTGATGCCTCTGGCAACCGTAGTGCATACGCCTCAGGATACGTTTTCAGTGAGTTTGACGCCAACTCTTTGACCTTCTCATTAGGCCAATATCCAGGCAAAACAAAGAATGGAGACAACTACACTATCCGTCAGGCAATCAGATACAAGAAAGGAAACGAGACAGCCGTAGCGACATTCGTATTCAATATCCATATCACTTCATCACGCACAGGTTATGACGTTGACGTTAACGAAAACGATAACGAAAACGGAGGCAACACAAATGTGCAAGAAACCGTATCAGAAGCCGTCTATCCTGTCGAGTACTACTCTATCTCAGGAGCACGTCTTTCATCACCACAAAGAGGTTTAAACATCGTAAAAATGAGCGATGGAAGTGTAATCAAGTTCATAGTTAATGATTAATAGTTAACAAAGTACTATAATCCTATGAATACGGCTCACACTGATAAATGTAAATCAGAGTGAGCCGTATTTTTTAGTTTTTTTTGTATGAGATTCAATCTTTTTAATGTTTTAATTTTGGACCTATAGGTCCAATCCGTGTGATCCGTGCTCGCAAATTTTACGATTCATTTTACGGAAATTTTACGTTGCAAATTAAAACATCAAACACATTATGGCGGGTTTGAAACCCGCCCCTACAATCATACGAAATGCCTCCGTGTACCCTGTGTCTCTGTGGTGAAATAAATCCATCCGTGTTCGTTAATTCCGCATTTCGCATTCAGCATTTATAAATTAAAACAATTCTCCTGCCCACAACTTCTTCAAAAAATCATAAATATAGATTAAATCGACACCCTCAGACGTACGTGAGAATCTATCAAGAGAAACCACAATCAGACGACAATCCGCATGCTCTTCCTTAAACGATTTGAGTCCTTTTAAGTGTCGATGCTGCACCTCTTCTGTCGACTTTATCTCTATTGCCAGTTTGGCATCTCCAATTATTGCGTCGACTTCTACCCCTGTATATGTACGCCAATAGCTAAGACGATTAATATTTCTTGAGACGTGGATATATGCGACAATTTCCTGAATCACAAAATGTTCAAATGCATGACCATACTCTACTGTACCTCGTTGAAGTTTTTCTCTATGCAATAAATAATTAGAAACACCGACGTCGAAATAATAGAATCTAGGACTTTGTACCAATTTTCTTTTTATTGTTTTTGCATAAGCAGGAATTGTATATCCAATAAGAGTTTCCTCCAAAATAGAGAAATATTCTTTAACTGTCACCGCGCTAACTCCACAATCTCCTGCGATATTGTTATAGTTAACCATCTCACCATCTGTCAATGCCGCAACTTCCAAAAATCTTTGAAATGAATCAAGATTTCTAACGATAGCCTCTTGTTTAATCTCTTCCTTCAAATATACATCAATATATGCAGAAAGACGTAACATCGGATTTGATGCCGTATAAATATTCGGCAACATTCCTCGCTGCACTGCAACATCTATATTGAAATCTGGTATTTCACAACTGACTAACGGATAAAAATAAACTGGTATGGCTCTTCCACCAAGTGTGTTATACCCATTTCTTTTAAGTTTTCTTGCACTTGACCCACACAAAATAAAATGCAAGTTTTTATTGTCTGTTAGTCGGTGAACCTCATTCAACAACAATGGGACCTGCGGAATTTCATCAATAATCACATCCGTTTGTTTTTCAACATCATGCAACATTTCATATAAAAGAGATGGCTTCTTAGAAAATCTCCTTAAAACCTCACTGTCCAACAAGTCGATATATACGGCACCCGGAAAATTTGATTTCAAATATGTACTTTTTCCAGTTTGCCTTGCACCAAACAAAAACAGATGTTCCTGCATCAAGTCTTCATTAATATAATCAATTCTTTTATACATAACACATTAAATTTCACTTTAGATTTTCAATGAAATTTCAAAGTTCTACTTTAGATTTTCAAGCAAAATTCGCAATATTATTACAAAAAAACAAATCAATTTTGAAAAAACACACAAAACACGGGCGGGTTTATACCCGCCCCTACAATCATACGAAATGCCTCCGTGTACCCTGTGTCTCTGTGGTGAAATAAAATCCGTTAATTCCGCATTTCGCATTCCGCATTCATAATTTCAATAGATATTTCCAGCATGGCATAACCTCTATCATTCCATGTGAATCCTCAATTTGTTCTTCCTCGTCATACGTCAGTATAAGTCGACGTTTGCAAGACAGACGTTTAGGTAGTTTTTTTAATGCGTCAATCTCCCTCTTTCTTGTGTCTTGATCATTTAGAGAATAGCTAACTTGGATTGCCAATTCCTCATTCGGCACATAAAAGTCTACCTCAAATCCATCATTATAAAAATATACCTGCTCATTATCCGTATCGTGACCATACATTCTGAATAGATGCAGAGCCACCATATTTTCCAGCAACATTGAATCCTTGTCGATAAGGAAAAGTCGCAAGATTCCGTTGTCGATAAAATAATATTTGCAATTGCTTTCTTTATCAGCCAGACAACTCACATAGTTTTTTAATCGCAACAAAAGCCATGCGTCTTCACAATACTCAATATATTTGATCGTTGTGGCAAGGCTTAATTTTCCGCCGACGCTGGACATAATACTATTTATTCGATTATAACTGATTGGTCGGCATACACTTTCCGCCATTTTTCTGACAAGAACTCTTATTCCAGCAACATTGGACACCTTATTCCTTGCAATTATATCACCCAAATATATTTTCTGATAAACACTATTCAAATAGTTTGTGCGCACAGGCAATAAAACACCTCCTGGGAGCCCACCGTCGTGCAAATATTCTTCATATTTACGGATCAGAGATATATGTCCCTGAGTCGAAATTATATCATTTTTGTCTACAGAAACATGATGAATTTTTAGAAATTCAGTCAAGTCGTAAGGATAAACCTCTTTCACAAGAAATCTGCCTCCTAACGTTGTATTTATCTCTCCCGACAACATTTTTGCGTTTGATCCAGTCAAATAGACAGTGTATCCTGTATCCGCCATTCGTCTAGCAAATTTCTCCCAATGATCGACATTTTGAATTTCATCAAGAAACAACATTGGACGTTTGCCATACATCTCTCCATGACATTCCAAAAGTTTATTAAAATCCGACGTCGTAAAATCAGACAATCGTTCATCCTCAAAATTCACATACAGCATCTCATCCCATTTTCGTCCTTCAGCCAATAGCTCCTGCATCTTTTGGAACAACATATACGATTTTCCTGAACGACGAACACCAACTATCACAATACAAGGAAAATCATCCAACATCACCTTCCTTGGCATTATCTCATATCGTTCTACTTCCGATTGATTATCCCGTATTATTTGTTTTAGAATCTGTTTATCCATGTTCATAAATGTATTTTCAAGAGACAAAAATACACTTTTATTCAATCAATTAAACAAAATATGGTCGTTTTTATCCAATCCATTAAACAAAATGTAAAAAAAGACGCACGGAAGTGCGTCTGGATGAGTGAATTTTATCAGTTTCCGTTTCCCAACTGTCAAGTCGGGACATTCTGCATTTCGCATTCTGCATTTATAATTTTCATCATACAATTGCCTCAATCAAAGTACGTCCTTTCAACTCTACTGGAGGCAGCAAACCCGATGTCTTCGTCTTGTTGAAGCAGAAACTGAGGAGGTAACCTTCTTGCAAATCGAAATATTCAAGATAGCGGCAGAGTTGTTCCTCACCTCGTTCGTTGTAAGCATTGCCTCGCCATATCTTTAGCTCGACAACGTACTGTTTGCCTAAATAATCAATGACCACATCCATGCGATCATGGTCGCGTGTCTGCTCCTCGATATGGTAACTTCCTATACCATTGATGACAGGACGCAGGTAAGTAAGGAACACTTTGCGTGCATCGTTCTCTATGAATTCATTATCATGATCCATTTTGTAGGTTTGGTTCATGTGGACGACGAAACGTTCCATAAGAAGAGGGATATCCAGAATACCATCATGGATAAACTGGCTTTTGTCAGACATACCCTGAATAAAATCTGCCGAATTCTTATCCTGAGAGATGAAGTATTCGTAAAACCATATTTCGAACATTCTCGATGCAACTGCAAATGCACCGTCTTGCTTTTTTACGAAGTTAAACATCAAGGCAAGGTTAGTAGCCTTGTCGTAATAATTGAAAGAGTATCGGTAACCATTGAAGAGAATTCCTCTAATGGTACGCTCCAATTCTGGAAACTCATCCAGTTTTTTGGCAATATCATCAAACAGAGTACTTCCTTCAGTCAGAATTTTGTTTACGGCCTTCAATATACCATCTTTATTCCATGTCCACTGTTCCGTATCAATAATCTGACATATACGGCTAACGAGGAACGGATAGCCTGAAGTATAGTCACGAATCATTTGAGCAACAAAAGCCTCATCGAAGTCTAATCCATGATCCGCCTTGTATTCTGCAAGCATATCGGCAATTCCCGTCGTCGACAGGCTCATATCGACATCAAAAGGAACGGCAATGTTCCAAGGACTATTGTACTGATGCAACTCTTCTGGACGAATCTTCAGTTTAAGGTTCTTAATATCATAGACACCTGCAAGGATAACCGATTGGAAAGTCTTGTATCTATTACGCGATAAGAACATCTTTCTCAGCACTCCGAGAAATTTGACAAACCCTTCGTTATTGCTTGCCTGATCGACCTCGTCAATCAGTACAACAACAGGTTTCTCTGAGATACTGCACAAGCGATTTATTATTATCGTAAAATTCGTTGTCGATATTTTTCCTTCTGCAGATATTGTCGCTTCTTCTAATAACTGTCGTACTTCTTCAGAGGCTCCATTCACTGAGGATTCCAGCAAAAGTGAATTTAGGAATTCTGCAGCTACCGTAGATGCTGTGTCAAAA
Source organism: Paludibacteraceae bacterium (assembly GCA_045642085.1). GTDB lineage: Bacteria > Bacteroidota > Bacteroidia > Bacteroidales > Paludibacteraceae > UBA1723. Next base: position 8,438 of record JAZUIF010000141.1, read on the forward strand.
GTCTCATCATCCAAACCTTCGAAACTTATACTAAATACACTGTAGTCATTTCTCAGATAATTCGACAAACCTTCCAGAGTTGTAGTCTTGCCATACTGTCGACCTCGATTAATACAAAAATAGTCACCATTGGCAACCATCTTACGGATGATTTCCAAACGGTCGGTGATGTCCACCATATAATGTTCGTTGGGGCGACAAGTACCCGCTGTATTGAATCTTTTCATACTTGCAGTTGCAAAAGTGGATAAACTATGCTTTGCAAATTTATGAAAAATCTCTCAAAAAAGATCTAGAGGTCCATCGAAATGGATTTTTATCAAACGAGAATCCTGACTCTAGAATTATTTTTATTCTTTCCATTAAACAAAATCGGCATATTTTTATTTAATCTATTAAACAAAATATAAAAAAAAGACGCACGAAAGTGCGTCTGGAGGAAATATTCCTTAATCCATGCTAATTATCGACTTATAGGTCAAATTGCGTGGTATGAATGCCCATAATCCCTTATGGCATAAGGGCAGAGGGGCAATTCAAAGTTTTGAAACAACAAATTGAATATTAGAATGTCTCTATAGGTCATTTTGCGTGGTGGAACATTGGACAATCC
>JAZUIF010000142.1:0-19403 GCA_045642085.1 Paludibacteraceae bacterium
GACAAACACGTCATCGTTAGTTGCAGGCTTCTCTACCTGTGCCTTAGCGATTGTGAAGTTCATCTTGATATCGTCAACCGATCCGTCTGACCAGATTGCCTTTGTTGGATCTGTCAATGCAAGAGTCACTGTGTAGCGTCCTGCATCAATACCCTTGTTGCCAGAGATTGTATAGAACTTGCTCTCTGCAATCTTCAACGACTTAACCTCTCCGTCGTAGATGAAGTTCTTAGTTGCCACGCTTGGTATTGCTACCGGTGTCAACTCTGTCTCAACTGCACGGATAACGAAGTTGTATGACAACGGTTCTGTTGTTCCGTTTGTCCACTCATAGTTCTTAACATCCTTCAATGATACTAGAACCTCGTACTTACCAGGCATTGTCTGCTTGTTGCCCTCGATTGTGTATAGAGTGCTTGTCGCAAGCTTGTATGTCTGCTCCTTACCTGTGTAGATGAACTTAGTGTTATCTGCTGCTGGAGCCGATACCTGTGCCTTGTTGATTGTAAAGTTGTAGCTCAAATCGTCGATTGAACCGTCAGCCCACTCATAGTTCTTAGCATCCTTCAACGCGATCTTGACTGCGTACTTGCCGGCGTTCATCTTAACATTGTTTGACAATGTGTAAAGAGTATCACCTTCAATTACAACATCGTATGTCTGATATTTTCCATTGTAGACAAACACGTCATCGTTAGTTGCAGGCTTCTCTACCTGTGCCTTAGCGATTGTGAAGTTCATCTTGATATCGTCAACCGATCCGTCTGACCAGATTGCCTTTGTTGGATCTGTCAAAGCAAGTGTCACTGTGTAGCGTCCTGCATCAATTCCCTTGTTGCCAGAGATTGTGTAATACTTGCTCTCTGCGATCTTCAAAGACTTAACCTCTCCGTCGTAGATGAAGTTCTTAGTTGCCACGCTTGGTATTGCTACCGGTGTCAACTCAGCCTCCTGAGCATGGATCACGAAGTTGTATGACAACGCCTCTGTTGTTCCGTTTGTCCACTCGTAGTTCTTAACATCCTTCAATGATACTAGAACCTCGTACTTGCCAGGCATTGTCTGCTTGTTGCCCTCGCTTGTGTATAGAGAATTTCCATTTTCATCGTAGCTATAAGCAAGCTTGTATGTCAACTCCTTGCCAGTGTAGATGAACTTAGTGTTATCTGCTGCAGGAGCTGATACCTGTGCCTTGTTGATTGTGAAGTTGTAGCTCAAATCATCTACCGAACCGTCAGACCACTCATAATTCTTAGCATCGTTCAACGCAATCTTGACTGCGTACTTGCCAGCGTTCATCTTCACATTGTTTGACAATGTGTAAAGAGTATCGCCTTCAATTACGACATCGTATGTCTGATATTTTCCATTGTAGACAAACACGTCATCGTTAGTTGCTGGTTTTTCAACCTGTGCCTTAGCGATTGTGAAGCTCATCTTGATATCGTCAACTGAACCGTCTGACCAGATTGCCTTTGTTGGATCTGTCAACGCAAGTGTCACTGTGTAGCGTCCTGCATCAACACCCTTGTTGCCAGAGATTGTGTAGTACTTGCTCTCTGCGATCTTCAAAGACTTAACCTCTCCGTCGTAGATGAAGTTCTTAGTTGCAACACTTGGGATTGCTACTGGTGTCAACTCAGCCTCCTGAGCGCGGATAACGAAGTTGTATGACAACGGCTCTGTTGTTCCGTTAGTCCACTCATAATTCTTAGTGTCAACCAATGAAACCAAAACCTCGTACTTGCCAGGCATTGTCTGCTTGTTGCCCTCGATTGTGTATAGAGTGCTTGTTGCAAGCTTGTATGTCAACTCCTTGCCAGTGTAGATGAACTTAGTGTTATCTGCTGCTGGAGCCGATACCTGTGCCTTGTTGATTGAGAATGTAATCTTAACATCATCAGAAGTACCGTCGTTCCAAACTGTCTTTGTTGGATCAACCAACGACAATACTACTGTGTAGCGTCCGGCATCAACACCCTCATTGCCAGTAACACTGTAATACTTGCTACTTGCAATATCAAGTTTCTTAACATCTCCATCATAAGTGAAGTTCTTTGCCAATACAGTTGGTATTGTAATAACCTCCTTATTGATTACCTCAGTGCGGATTGTGAAATTATAGATCAATTCATCGATTGTTCCATTCTCCCACTCATAGTTCTTAACATCTTTCAAAGAAACTATCACATCATATCTTCCTGGCTTAGTCTGCTTGTTGCCCTCGATTGTATATAGAGTGCTTGCAACAATCTTGTATGTCTGCTCTTCACCATTGTAGATAAACTTAGTGTTATCAACAGCAGGAATTGCTACCTGAGCCTTAGCAATTGTCATTACAATCTTAACATCATCTGTAGTACCGTCGCTCCAAATAGTCTTTGTTGGATCAGTCAACGACAATGTTACTGTGTAACGTCCTGCATCAATTCCCTTATTGCCAGTGATTGTGTAATTCTTATCACTTGCAATCTTAAGCGACTTAGCTGTACCATCGTAAATGAAGTTCTTAGCCAATACACTTGGAATTGTAACGATATCCTTGTTAAGTTCCTCAGCACGGATTGTGAAGTTGTAGATCAAATCATCTACGGTTCCATTGCTCCACTCATAATTCTTAGTGTCATTCAATGAAACCAAAACCTCATATCTTCCTGGCTTAGTCTGCTTGTTACCATCTACAGTGTAACGATCATCAGCGACAATCTTATATGTCTGCTCTTTCTCATTGTAGACGAACTTGCTGTCATCTGCAGCAGGAATCTCTACCTGTGCCTTAGAGATTGTGAAGTTGTAAACCAAATCATCGATTGTTCCATTCTCCCACTCATAGTTCTTAGCATCATTCAATGCTACTGTCACATCGTAACGTCCAGCATTAATCTGATTGTTATTGCTGATTGAGTAAACTGATGATTCTCTTAGAGAATAGATCTGCTCCTTACCATTGTAAGTGAACTTGCTATTGTCAGCAGCAGGAATCTTTATCTGAGCCTTTGCAATTGTGAAGACAACCTTAACATCATCTGTTGTACCGTCGCTCCAAACTGTCTTTGTTGGATCAACCAATGACAATGTCACTGTGTAACGTCCTGCGTTGATTGCCTTGTTGCCTGAGATTGTGTAATCCTTACTACTTGCAATCTCCAACGACTTAACCTCTCCATTGTAGATGAAGTTCTTAGTAGTTACAGTTGGAATAACAACTGGTGTCAACTCTGTTTCCTCAGCACGAATCACGAAGTTGTATGTCAATGTCTCTGCTGTTCCATTGCTCCACTCATAATTCTTAGTGTCAGCCAATGAAACTAGAACCTCGTACTTGCCAGGCATTGTCTGCTTGTTGCCATCCACTGTGTAAAGTGTGCTTTCTGCAATCTTATATGTCTGAACCTTTCCGTTGTAGACGAACTTGCTCTCATCTGCAGTAGGAATCTCTACCTGAGACTTACCGATGACGAAGTTGTAATTCAAATCATCAATTGTTCCATTCTCCCACTCATAGTTCTTAACATCGTTCAATGCCACACTTACTTCATAACGTCCGGCATTTACCTGCTTGTTATTGCTGATTGTGTAGATTGAAGAATTTCTTAGAGAATAGATCAGATCCTTACCATTGTAAATGAACTTGCTTCCATCTGCTGCAGGAATCTCAACCTTAGCCTTAGCGATTGTGAAGACGATATTGACATCTTCTGTAGAACCGTCGCTCCAAACTGTCTTTGCTGGATCAACCAATGACAATGTCACTGTGTAACGTCCGGCATTTACACCCTTGTTGCCAGAGATTGTGTAATTCTTGTTGCTTGCAATTGCAAGAGACTTAACATCTCCATTGTAGATGAAGTTCTTAGTAGATACTGTAGGAATTGAAATGACTGTCTTGTTTAGTTCCTCAGCTCTGATTGTAAAGTTGTAAACCAAATCATTAACTGTTCCATTCTCCCACTCATAGTTCTTAGTGTCATTCAATGAAACCAAAACCTCATATCTGCCAGCCAATGTCTGCTTATTGCCAGCAACTGTGTATTGATCACTTGTTGCAATCTTATATGTCTGCTCCTTACCATTGTAGATGAACTTGCTCTGGTCTGCGGCAGGAATCTCAACCTGTGCCTTAGAGATTGTGAAGTTGTACTTCAAATCATCTACCGAACCGTCACTCCACTCATAGTTCTTAGCATCGTTCAATGCAACTGTAACATCATAACGTCCAGCGTTAATCTGCTTGTTGTTGCTGATTGCGTATACAGATGAGTCTTTTAGAGTATATACTTTATATAGACCATCGTAGATGAACTTGCTGTTATTAGCGACTGGTTTTTCAACCTGTGCCTTAGCAATTGTGAATACGATCTTAACATCCTCAATTGAACCGTCGCTCCAGATTGTCTTTGTTGGATCAACCAACGACAATGTCACTGTGTAACGTCCTGCGTCAACACCCTCATTGCCAGAGATTGTGTAATTCTTATCACTTGCAATCTTAAGCGACTTAACATCTCCGTCGTAGATGAAGTTCTTTGTCGACACTGTAGGGATATCAACCAATGTCTTCTCAAACTCCTCAGCACGAATCACAAAGATGTACGACAACGGCTCTGTTGTTCCGTTGCTCCACTCGTAATTCTTAGAGTCAACCAATGATACAAGAACCTCATACTTGCCAGGCATCTGCTTCTTGTTGCCATCTACTGTGTAAAGCAAACTTGAAGCAATATTATATGTCTGAATCTTTCCATTGTAGACGAACTTGCTCTCATCTGCAGCAGGAATCTCAACCTGTGACTTGCCAATGACGAAGTTGTATGTCAAGTCATCAACAGAACCGTCTTCCCACTCATAATTTCTAGGATCATTCAAAGATGCTGTCACCTCGTAACGTCCGGCATTAACCTGGATGTTATTGTCGACAGAAACCAACTTATCATTTACCTTCAAATCGTAAATCTTATCTGTATTATCATAGATGAACTTGCGATTATCAGCTGAAGGTATTACTACCTGAGCCTTTGCAATCGACATTGTCATCTTGACATCATCTTTAGAACCATCGCTCCAAACAGTTGTCTTTGGATCAACCAACGACAATGTCACTGTGTAGCGACCTGCATCTACTCCCTTATTACCAGAGATTGTGTAGTTCTTATTGCTTGCAATCTCAAGCGACTTAACAGTTCCATCGTAGATGAAGTTCTTAGTTGTAACAGTTGGAATCTCAACTGGTGTCAACTCTGTCTCCTCAGCACGGATAACGAAGTTGTATGACAACACTTCTGTTGTTCCGTTGCTCCACTCATAATTCTTAGTGTCAACCAATGATACAAGAACCTCATACTTGCCAGACATCTGCTGCTTGTTGCCCTCTACTGTGTAAAGCAAGCTTGAAGCAATATTATATGTCTGGATCTTTCCGTTGTAGACGAACTTGCTCTGGTCTGCGGCAGGAACCTCTACCTGAGACTTACCGATGACGAAGTTGTATTTCAAATCATCGATTGAACCGTCTGCCCACTCATAATTCTTAGCGTCCTTCAAAGAAACCGCTACCTCATAACGTCCAGCATTAACCTGCTTGTTGTTGCTGATTGCGTATGCAGTAGATTCCTTAATAGAATAAACCTGAGTCTTTCCATCATAGATGAACTTGCTGTTGTCAGCTGCAGGAATTTCAACCTGAGCACGGTTGATATTGAAGTACATCTTGATGTCTTCTGTAGAACCGTCGCTCCAAACAGTTGCTTTTGGATCTGTCAACGACAATGTCACTGTGTAGCGTCCGGCAGCAACACCAGAATTACCAGTCACCTTGTATGCAGTGTTTGCTGCAATTGCAAGCGATTTAGCTGTACCGTCGTATACAAAATTATTAGTCAAAACAGTTGGAATCTCGATTGCCTTCTTTGAATTCTCAGCAGATCTGATTACGAAATTGTAAATCAAATCATCGATTGTTCCGTTGCTCCACTCATAGTTGCGTGAATCATTCAACGCTACAATCACCTCATACTTGCCAGGCAATGTCTGAGTTGTTCCGTATGTAGTATATAGTGGGCTTGCAGCAATATTATAAGTCTTAACCTTTCCATCATAGATGAACTTAGTCTGATCAGCCTTTGGCTCGTCGATCTGAGCCTTACCGATCAAGAAGCTATAAGAAAGGTCTGCGAATGTACCATCCTCCCACTCATAATTCTTAGGATCATTAAGAGCGACACCGACTTCGTATCTGCCAGCCTCAATCTGCTCCTCATTATAAACAGTGTAAAGCGAAGTAGACTTGATATCGTAAGTCTGGTAGTCTCCATTATAAGTGTACTGAGTGTAATCAGCAGCTGGGAAATCTACCTTTGCCTTAGTGATAACGAATGTAAGCAATACATCATCAGCAGAACCGTTAGACCAAACTGTAGTCTCTGGATCAACCAACGACAATGTCACTGTGTATCTACCTACCTCAACACCCTTGTTGTTGAATACATTGTAATATTCACTCTGCTTGATGTCAAGAGTGTGAACCTTTCCGCTATATTCAAACTTATTAGCTGCGATTGTAGGAATTGCGATCTCTGTCTTCTCTGCCTCCACAGGACGGATGACAAAGCTGTAAGACAAATCGTCGACTGTACCGTCGCTCCACATATAGTTCTTGACATCATTCAAAGAGACTACAACCTCATGCTGTCCGACCTTTGTCTGAGACTGTCCTGAAATTGTGTAGTACTCACTTGAAGGAATCTGATATGTCTGCTCCTTACCAGTGTAGACGAATCGAGTATGATCGATCTCAGGAATATCAACAACTGCCTTTGTGATGTTGAATACATACTGAATATCCTCCTTAGTACCGTCGCTCCAAACTGTATTGATTGGATCGCGAAGAGTGACTGTTGCCACATATCTTCCGGCATTGACACGCTTGTTGTTTGTGATGATGTAATTCTCACTCTCAGGAATTGCCAATGTCTGAGTCGAACCATTGTAGACGAAGCTTCTTGTTGTGACTGTAGGGATCGAAACGATAGTGATGTTCGACTGCTCAGCACGAATCACGAAGTTGTACGACAAATCATTTGATGAACCGTCGCTCCACATATAATTCTTTGGATCTGCCAAAGAGACAATCACATCGTAAGTTCCGACATTTGTCTGAACATTATTTGAGACTGTGTAAAGAGCGTTCTTCACAATTGTGTAAGTTTGAGGCTTACCATTGAATGTGAACTTAGTGCCATCTGCAGTAGGAGCAGCGACTGTTGCCTTACCGATCTTGAAGATATATGTGATATCGTCAGACGAACCGTCCTCCCACTCATAATTCTTAGAATCCGCAAGAGAAACCTTAACCTCATATCTTCCTGCATTCATCTGCACATTATTAGAAATAGTGTAACGTGCATCCTTCAAGATTGTGTATGTCTGATTTCTCTTATTATAAGTATATGTTCTGGCATCCTTTGCTGGGATAGCGACAGGAGCCTTAGTAATCACGTACGAGATTGTGACATCATCGCTTGAACCGTTCTCCCAAACGTACTTGCTCTTATCTGTCAAAGAAAGAGTAGCAGAATATCTTCCGACGTTGATACCACCCTCGTCTACTACTGTATACTTCTCTGTATTTTCAAGAGACAATGTGTGGATATTCTCGTCGTATACGAATGTTCTCTTAGCGACGCTAGGAATATTAACGATATCAAGAGTAGACTGGTTGACAAGGCCCTTGATATAGAAGTTGTACACAAGGTTGTCAGTAGAACCGTCGACCCACTCATAATTGCGAGGATTATTTAGAGCCACCTTAACGCTGTAGCTACCTGCCATTGTCTGGACATTTCCAGATACAGTGTAAAGATCACTTGCCTCAATCTTATAAGTCTGAGGCTCACCAGTGTAAGAGAACGATGAGTTGTCTGCTGCAGGCATCTCAACCTTAATCTTCGAGATTGAGAATGAAGCCACGATATCAGCAGAAGTGTTGTTCTCCCATACATAATTCTTCTTGTCTGCAAGAGAGATAGAGACCTCATAACGACCAGCGTCAGTACCCTTGTTGCCAGACACTGTGTAATCAGAGCTAGCTGGGATAGTCAACGAATGACTCTTACCATCATAAACGAACGACTTAGAATCAACCAATGGCATCTCCACGCTCTTAGTGCGGATGATGAAATCCTGGTAGATATCATCAGTAGTACCGTCCTGCCACTCATAATGCTCCTTATCTTTCAAAGCGACGATCACATCGTAGCGACCAGCGTTTGTCTGAACATTATTAGAAACCTTAAACTGATCATCCGAACCAACCTCGTAAGTCTGAGCCTCACCGTTGTAGACGAACATACGAGAATCCTTAGCAGGGAACGCAACCTTTCTCTTAGTCACATTAACCACAATTTCAGTCTCAACTGAATCATAGTTGTCAGGATCAGAAGGAGTATAAATAACTACATATTTGTTGTCGCCAATCTTAGTGGCAACTGTTTCAGGATTCTTCCATGAGAAACGAGTTGGAAGAGTCACTTCTCCTAGTTTCTGACCATACTGAACCTTAGGGTTAATCTGATTTGGATTATATCCAGATTCAAAGATAGCCTCTCTTGACTTCGAGATTGTGAACTTGTATGTAAGGTCATCAGCCGACTCAGATGTCTTCCAAGCGTAGTTGACCTTATCCTTCAACGAAACAATAACATCATAAGAACCTACATTTGTCTGTACATTATTCGATACAGTGTAAAGATCACTTGTAGACAAACCATACTTCTGAGCTTTCGCAATATAGTAGTATGGAGTCTGATCCTCTTTAGGCTCTGCCACAAGCTGTGGTTTTACATTGACAGTAAGATCAACTCTTGTCTTCAAATAATTCTTAGAATCCTTTGGAGTATAATCAGCTGCAAATGTCTTTTCTCCGACATTACCTACTGAAGTAGTTGGTGAAACCCAAACATATCCAGAAGGAAGAGTGATGTCTTTCAAAGTCTTTCCGTATGTTGTCTCAAGTGTCAACTCATCTGGAGACATTCCTGCAGGATAAGAAGTCACATCAGCAGGATTGATTGTGAATGTGTAAGTCTGGTTTCCTGAATTACCATAAGTATCAGAAAGATTCTTAACCCACATTGAGTTTGTCTTGTCCTTCAACGAAAGCACCACATAATAAGTACCAGCGTTAGTTTGAGTAGAATCAGCACCTGTTCTACCAGTATTGCTATCGTAACCGATTACAGTAACAAATGCATCGTTAGAAGCGATTGGATAAGTCTGAGGCTTACCAGTGTAAGTGAAAGATCCATTATAAACTGGAGGAACAACAACCTTCAACTTTTCGATGTTGAACTTATAAGTCTTATCTGTTGAAGTACCGTCGCTCCAACGATAATAATCCTTATCCTTCAAAGAGACTGTAACAGTATAATTGCCGACGTTAGTCTGAACATTATTCTTTACAGTATAAAGATCATTCTCTGGGATGTTGTAAGTCTGAGGCTCACCAGTGTACATAAACATTCTTGTATCAGCCTCAGGAATCTTCACTCCATTCTTGTTGATGATAAATGAATAAGTCTGGTTGCTAGACGAACCGTTATCCCACATATAGTTGGTTTGGTCGTTTAGAGAAACCAACACTGAGTAAGATCCGATATTTGTCTGAACATTATTCGAAATAGTATATAGAGGATTTTCATCAAGTGTATATGTCAACTCTTTTCCTGTGTAGACAAACTCAGTAGCATCTTTCTCTGGTCTCTTGACTGTCTGCTTCTTGATCACGAAAGGATAAGAAAGATCAGATGTTGTACCATTACTCCACATATACTTAGCTTTATTCTTAAGTGTGATGTAGATATAAGATGTACCAGCATCCGTTCTTGTCAAATAATCAGGATTAGTGACCTTATAGAAATCAGTCTCAGTAAACTGATAAGTATGCGACTTACCATCATAAACATAAGTAGATGTATCCTTTAATGGATTTTCGACGGCGATCTTAGCCACCATCACAGTCATCTCGATGATAAGCGGAGCCTTAGTCCATCCGTCAGGAGTATAATAAACGCTGAATTTATTTTCACCTGTGTATTCAAGCACAGTCTCAGGCGAATCAATCCACTTGCAACCCTTAGGCAAAGTAAGATCCTTTAGTTTCTGACCCAAGTAAGCATTGATCAAAGTCTGCTCAGGAGTAAACTTAGCTGGATAGATTGTGAAATCAAATACAAGATCTTTATTTGTACCATTTGTCCAAGAAAAGCCATCATTCAAAGAAATTGTAACCTTCTGTGTACCCTCTTCAGTTCTTCTGTTTCCAGTCACAGAATAAGCCGAGTGTTCAGGGATGTTATAAAGTTGTTCCTTTCCTGTATAGAAGAATGCATAATTGATTTCCACTGGCATCGGCACATTGTCGCACGATACAACTTTCTTCACATTACTAAATGCAGAATTAGAAGGAGAAATATAATTATTACACAAATAAACAATACATTGTGAGCAACCTTGAAATGCTTGTGAATTAATCGACGTTACCGAACCAGGAATAGTTATAGACCCTAGTTTTGAACAGGACAGGAACGCATAATTATTAATAGAAGTCACAGAATTGGGAATTGTGACTGATAACAAATTGTAACAATAACAAAAACAATGAGAAGGTATTGTTTTGATTGAATTGGAGATCTTTACATTTTCTAGAGCATTACATTCATAAAACACTTGTTCACCAATAGATGTCACTGTATTTGGGATCTCTATATACTTCAAATTATAACGACAATAATAAAAAGCTCTATCTCCTATTGTTTTTAGATTCTCTGATAATTTTATCGACTCGAGATCATAACAATTACTGAACGCAGAACTTCCAATTGAAATCACTGAATTAGGAACTTCTATTGTTTTTAATACCTTACAATAACAGAACGCATCGTTTCCAATAGAAGTCACCTTACCTGGAATCTCTATTGTTTGCAATTTTTCACAATTATAAAACGTATAGTCCTTGATTTCTGTGATATTCTCAGATAAATTTATAAATTCAAGAAGTCTACAATTATAAAAGGCGTATGAACCAATAGATGTAACCGAATTTGTCATCGAAACCGACTTCAAAGATCCACACTCCTTGAATGCATTATCATCTATTGTTGTAACTGAATTAGGAATATCGATTTCAGTTATACCAGTACCATAAAAAGCTGAATTTCCGATAGATTTTACTGTATTCGGAATATTAACAGAGGTCATTTTGATACATGCATAGAATGCATCTTCTCCAATAGCCGTAACGGTATAGGATTTCCCGTTCAATTCGACTTTAGACCTAATCTGGATATCGCCGGAATAGTTTTCCGGACTTTGCAGAGTACCGTAGGTCGCCTCCGCGTGCCCATCATCGTAGATATTGTAGTAAACACTGCCTATATACTGCTTCGAGAGCAGATTGGCGGCGTTTGCTACCGTGGTGACGAGCATCATCACTAACAGTAAAAAATTTCTCATAAAATTTTATAAAAATGTAGTTATTATTCTAATTAAAAAATCCAATTAACTAAAGCATCGTCATAATTTTCATGATTCAAAAAAGGCAATTTTCCCATCGCTTCTTCTCCAAATCATTGCAATTTAAACGATACTAATTTAATTTTTTCGATGACATAGGTCTACATCCCCACCCCATCACAAACAGTAGATAATCAAAAAGATAAGTGTCAGTAAAGTTTACAAAACAAGACCTAAAATCCTTTTCAATATCAACATTAAATCCTGATTTTCAAGCAACATACAACCAATTTTCGCATTGAAGTTTAATCACCTAAAAATCCAAATTGCAGCAAAAATATTAACATATATTAATTTTTTTCAAAAATATTCAAAAGAGTTATCAACAAGTGTTAAAAAATGTGAAATGGATTTTGGGCAAAAATCATCGTTAATCATTCATCGTTAATCAATCGGCCACGGTAGCCGGAAGGCTTCGCCTTCGCGGCAACCATGGCCTATGAGGACAACCGTTACCACGGTTGGACACGAACCGTGGCAACGGTTCACCTAAATCGCCCATGGTTGACCAATGCCGCTAGGCATTGTGTCTACCGGGCGACATTTCACCTAAAATTCCAATAGTTGACAACAATGCCGCTAGGCATTGCGTCTACCGGGCAACGAGGATTCAATTTTTGCCAATCGAGCCCCATCATATCATTCATAAAAATCAAAATCTAGAGATTCATTGCTTTTGTTAGCAAATTGTTCCATTTCATTTAGATAAGATTTGCCATTATGGTGTATTTGTTGATTGTCAATATACCTAATAACATTCGGACATATTGATTTAGAAACAGAAAATACTGCATAATGATGCTGCCAATAAAAATATTTGACATCACTCTGCTTATTGATATAACTCGACGACAAACGTTTCATCTCCTTTACAATCTCTGACACATTTTCATTCAATTTGACCTTAATCAAAATATGGACATGATCTTCCATGCCATTACATGCCAATATGTAAGAATGATGATTTCCTGCAACAGATTTGAATATTCCAAAAACAATTTCTTTTAGATTTTCCGTTAATATCAAAGCTCTGTTTTTCGTCGAAAAGACAACATGTAAATAAACTGAATACAATGATCCCATTTCCTCTTTTTTGTTACTAATTCTTGACTAAACTTTATTTTTTACAAAATTACAAATAAAAATCCATTATCAAAATCGATAATGGATTTTTTCGAACAACGGCCACGGTAGCGGGAAGGCTTCGTCTTCGCAGCAACCATAGCCTATGAGGAACGAACCGTGGCAACGGTTCACCTAAATCGCCCATGGTTGACCAATGCCACTAGGCATTGCGTCTACCGTGGGCGACATTTCACCTAAAATTCCAATAGTTGACGACAATGCCTTACGGCATCGCGTCAACAGTGGGCTGGTATGGCTAATATAAAAAGTTTTCTACTCTGTGTACTCAGTTCCTCCGATTGGCAACACATAGCCAATCTTGATTCCGAATGAAAGCAGACGGTACTTGTCGATGGCTTTTGTATTAAACGGTGAGTCGTATGCTCCATACTGAGATAAGAACGGAGTGCTTGCCTCTTTGTTGAGTGGTGTGAATCCGTACTGGCCATAGACTCCATAATAGAACTGCTGTCCGAAAAGCTTATGAGCGACTCCCAAATCCACGTAAGCGGAGAATGCTATCGACTTGGTGTTCAAATCACCTTTTGTCTCTGCATCCATGTCGCATGTCACCTTGTCCTCTACTGTCTGCCATTTGCCATCTTCACTTCTCAATGTATAGAAACCGTGGTGTAGCACATCTGGAGTGACCTCTAGATTGGCATCCTTGAAGTAACCCGACGTCGAACGTGTTGCTTCGTCTGCCACTTTATAAGTCGCGATGATTGGCAACTGGATTTTCACTCCTGCTCCTGCCATCACTGTGAAGCCATCAAAAAGTGTTAGTTTTCCTACCGCTCCTACTGGGATGTCGATGGTATGTATCATCTGCTTCTCCTCCCAGTTCTCAAACTTAGCGTTGTAGACAAAACTCTTTTCTGACTCATCCTCTGGGATGTAATATGCCATGTTCTCGCTCAAAGTGCCGTTCAACTCGTACTTGCTCTGCGACATCGAGAATCCTAATCCAGCCGACACTCCCAAGAAACTGTTGATGTATCTGATATACTCAGCTGACACTCCCCCACCTAAACTTGATGGTGCCATCAACTTTGGAGCAATATCATCGGATGTGTACTGGATAGTGGAAATTCCACCGTGAGCACACGCTCTAAAACTCTGCTGTGAAAAGCAATTCATTGAGCCAGCAGCACACATGCAGGCCAAAACTATTTTGAAACTTGTCTTCATTTTAATTATCTCCATAATTTTACTTTACCAACAGATGCTTACTGATTGTCTGGCCCTCTGCCGATCTTACCAATACGATATACTCTCCTACATTGCCGATTGACAATGTGTTCTGCTTCTCGATTCCAAGTTTGCTTATTACTGCAACTCCCTTCATGTCGTAGACAATCAACATAGATGAATCAAGACTCTTAGTATTTGTGATTCCCTCAACTGTGACTGTGAATGTCTCTCCTATGTTAACTGGATTCTTGCTCAATGTCACGTTGAATGAAGGAATGATTGCCTTGAACTCACGCTCCGCAATGAACAATGTGTCACCTAAAACTGTGACTACCTGAACCTTATAAACTCCCTTCACTCCGTCAAGATCACAATAGAACTGCTTGTTTGCACCGTCGATCTTCTTGCCGTTCTTATACCACTGGTATGAAACGAACTCATCGTCTCTGTTGTCGACAGCAATCACGTCGCTATACAATCTTATGATCAAAGCACTTGGATAAGAGACCTCAATCTGAAGTGTAGTGTCAATCACATTACCATTGACATCCTTAATCTTAACCTCAGCCTCATACTTGCCTGGTTTAGCATCCTCTGGAACAACAACCTTAATTCCGCTGTCTCCCATAACTGCCTTGATATCCTCAAAGCCCTGCTCCTTGGCTAGGCTGTCGAATGTGATGTCGAACTTGTAGTCGCCAACCTTATCGTATAGAGTGACTGTGTCACCAGATACTATTGTCTGGTTAGGAAGTTTGATATCCTGAGGATTGATTGTGTCATTCTCAACAGTGTGGATGATTGCAAATCTATAAGCCAAATCTCCAGTTGTTCCGTTGCTCCACTCATAGTTGTTGATATCAACAAGAGAAACGAACACGTCATATCTTCCGACGTTTGTATGAACATTACCCTCGATCACGTATAGTGAATCCTCAGGGATGAAGTATGTCTGAGCCTCTCCATTGAACTCAAATACAGAAGAGTCTACAGCAGGAATCTCAACCTGAGCCTTAGCGATTGTGAACGGTATGATGATATCCTCTGTTGTGCCATCCTCCCAAGCCATTGCGTTTCTATCAGATAGAGAAACTGTAGCGTAATACTTACCTGCATCTTTTCTTACATTTCCGCTTACCACACATCCTGAATCAGCAATGATATTGAATGTCTGCATCTCACCGTTGTAAACCAACTCTGTTGTGTCAGCTACTGGATATGAAACAGAAGTCATCAAAATCTCTCGCTCATTTACGACGAATGGATAGATCAAATCAAGTGTTGAACCATCGCTCCAGTTGTAGTTCTCGTTATCCTTCAACGATACCACAACTGAATACTTACCAACCATTGACTGAGCGTTGCCCTTGACTGTGTAATACTCATTATCAGCAATTGTGTAAACCAATGTGTCTCCAGTGAAGACGAACAATGTAGTGTCGACGGCAGGGATCACAACCTGAGACTTAGCAATTGTGAACGGAACGACTACATCATCTGTAGTGCCGTCACTCCAAACTGTATTTGCCTTGTCAAGCAATGCGATATTAGCAGCATACTTACCAGCCTTAACTCCTGTATTGCCAGTGATACTGTACCACTCGTTTGCTGGAACTACAATCTCCATTGTGTCTCCATTGTAAACGAATTCAGTAGAATCTGCAACTGGTTTCTCCAATCTGATCTTGTCGATTGTGTAAGGGATTAGAACATTCTCAGATGAACCATTCTCCCAAACTGTATTGACCTTATCAATCAATGAAACCACAGCCTGATAGTTTCCAGCCTCTGCGTTTGCGTTGCCAGATACCACATAGTTTGGATTTGCCACAACTG
Organism: Paludibacteraceae bacterium; assembly: GCA_045642085.1. Taxonomy (GTDB): domain Bacteria; phylum Bacteroidota; class Bacteroidia; order Bacteroidales; family Paludibacteraceae; genus UBA1723. The sequence goes on from JAZUIF010000142.1 coordinate 15,724, forward strand.
GACATACGATTGTGTCTCTGTTGTAGACGAATCTTGCAGTATCTGCAGAAGGTATTGCAACCTTAGCCTTGGCAATAGCGAATGGGATTACCAAGTCTGCTGTTGTGCCGTCCTCCCAAGATGTGTTTACTCTGTCAAGCAACGATACTGTTGCTGTGTAAGAACCTGCGACTACTGCTGAATCTCCAGAGACTGAGTAGTACTGGCTCTTCTTGATATCCAAGCCCTGAACCAATCCGTTGTAGATGAAGTTAGACTTGCTAACAACTGGGATTGCAACTGGTAGGATATTTGTCTCCTTCAACTTGATTACGAACTCGTACTGCAAATCGTTGCTTGTACCGTCCGACCACATATAGTTTGCATAATCTACAAGAGAAACCTTAACGATATGTCTGCCGACCAAAGTCTGGACATTTCCACTAATCTTATACAATGGATTAGCCTCGATTCCGTAGACATGCTCCTTACCATCATACTCGAACGCTGTTGTGTCAGCTGCAGGAGTCTTGACGATTGCCTTAGTGATTACGTAAGGGATTGTGATGTCATCAGTTGTTCCATCCTCCCAAACCATTGTCTCCTTGTCTCTCAAAGAAACTGTAGCGACGTACTTGCCAGCCAATGTCTTAGTTGTACCAGTCACTGTATAGTAATTTGTCTCCTGAAGAGCCAAAGAGTGAGCATTTGAGTTATATGTGAACTTAGTGATCTCAACAGTTGGGATCTTGACTGTAGTGATGTCAATCTCCTGCTTAACGATCAAGAAGCTGTAAACGACCTCACCAATAGTACCGTCGCTCCACTCATAATTCTTAGTATCGTTCAATGAAACGACAACATCATGGTTGCCGACATTCATCTGATAATTTCCAGCAACAGAGTAAAGACCACTCTCTGCAATATTGTAAACCTGATAATCTCCAGTGAAGAAGAATTTTCTAGTATCAGCAGCAGGAATCTCAACCTGAGCCTTATTGATTACGAAGCTATAGCTCAAATCATCAATAGTACCGTCGCTCCACTCATAATTCTTAGAATCCTTCAACGATACCTTAACAGCATATTTACCAACTACTGCCTGCATATCATTGAATACAGAGTAACAAGAATCAGAAGCGATCATGTATCTCTGATAATCACCGTTGTAGACGAACTTGCTTGAATCAGCATAAGGAATCATCACCTGAGCCTTCTCAATTGTGAATGTCATCTTGATGTCATCAGAAGAACCGTCGCTCCAAACTGTCTTGTCTGGATCAGTCAACGACAATGTGACAACATAACGACCGGCATCTACTCCACTGTTGCCAGACACCTTATAAGCAGAATTAGCTGCGATCGCAAGAGACTTGCTCTTTCCGTCGTAGATAAACTTCTTAACAGACGCTGTAGGGATCGCTACAGGAAGAAGCTCTGGCTCATTGTAACGGATAACGAAATTGTAAGACAAAACGTCTGTTGTTCCGTTGCTCCACTCATAATTCTTAGTGTCATTCAATGAAACAAGAACCTCATACTTGCCAGGCATTGTCTGAACATTGCCATCGACTGAGTATAGAGCGTTACCTTTTTCATCGAAGCTATAAGCAAGCAAGTATATATGCTCCTTGCCTGTGTAGACGAACTTGCTCTCGTCAGCGGCAGGAATCTCAACCTGAGCTTTCTTGATTGTGAATGACATCTTCACATCTTCAGTAGAACCGTCGCTCCAAACTGTGTAGTCTGGATCATTCAACGACAATGTCACTGTGTAACGTCCTGCATCAACTCCCTCGTTACCTGAAACTGAGAAGTATGCAGTCTCGTTTATTTCAAGCGATTTAGCAGTACCGTCATAAATAAACGATCTAGTCAATACTGTTGGAATCTCGATAGACTTCTTGACTGGCTCGTTATATCTGATAACGAAATTATATGTCAATTCAGTTGTTGTACCGTCGCTCCACTCATAATTAATCATATCTGAAAGTGCGACGCGAACTTCGTACTTGCCAGGCAATGTCTGCTTGTTGCCAGAGATAGTATAGTAAGTGCTCTCTGCCATCTTGTATGTCTTTTGCATACCATCGTAGACATAAGTTGTATTGTCAGCCTTCGGAATTGCTACCGAAGCCTTGCCAATCACGAAGTTATACTTCTGTGTCTCAACTGTACCGTCGCTCCACATATAGTTCTTAGTGTCATTCAAAGCGACACTAACAATGTAGTATCCTGCGTTTGTACGTGAGTTGCCTGATACTGTATAGACATCGTTAGAAGCAATCTTATATGTCTGTGACATACGGTTGTAGACATACTTTCTTTCGTCTGCGGCAGGAATCTCAACCTTTGCCTTGGCGATTGTGAAGCTCATCTTGATATCGTCTGAAGTTCCGTCACTCCATACTGTCTTGCTTGGATCAACCAACGACAATGTCACTGTGTAACGTCCTGCATCAACTCCCTCGTTGCCAGACACTGTGTAGTATCTGCTCTCAGCGATCTTCAAAGACTTGACATCTCCGTCGTAGATGAAATCATTATCTGAAACATAAGGGATTGCAACCGGAGTCAACTGAGTCTCCTCCATTCTGATTTCGAAGCTATATGTCTGAGCCTCTACAGAACCATCTGTCCACTCATAGTTTCTAGGATCAACCAATGATACATAAACTGTATACTTTCCTGGAAGAGTCTGAATATTGCCCTCTACCTCATATAGACCACTCTCCTCAATCATGTACATCTGCTCTTTACCAGTGTAGACGAACTTGCTCTTGTCTGCAACAGGAATCTCCACCTGAGCCTTGTCGATTGAGAATGTCATCTTGATATCGTCAACCGAACCGTCCGACCAAACTGTCTTAGTTGGATCAGTCAATGAAAGAATCACTGTATAGCGTCCTGCATCTACTCCCTTATTACCAGAAACCTCATATTCCTTACAGCTTCTAAGAGTATCTGTATAATGAGTTCCTGCAAGAGTCAACGCCTTAACATAACCGTCGTAGATAAAGTTCTTAGTTGCGACACTTGGTATTGCAACTGGTTTCAACTCTGTCTCCTCAGCACGAATCACGAAGTTGTATGAAAGAACATCAGTTGTTCCGTTTGTCCACTCGTAATTCTTAGAGTCTTTCAATGAGACTAGAACCTCATACTTGCCAGGCATTGTCTGCTTGTTGCCTTCGATTGTGTATAGAACATCTCCAAATTCATCATAGCTATAAGCAAGCTTGTATGTCTGCTCCTTACCTGTGTAGACGAACTTAGAGTTGTCTGCAACTGGAGCTTCTACCTGAGCCTTATCGATTGTGAAGTTGTAGTGCAAATCATCGATAGAACCGTCGCTCCACTCATAGTTTCTTGGGTCAAGCAAAGAGGCAGTCACATCATAACGTCCTGCATTTATCTGGATGTTATTCTTGACATAAACATAATGAGAGAAAACAAACATATCATTTACTCTCAACTCGTAGAACTTCTCATGCTTGTCATAAACAAACTTATGGTCGTCAGCATAAGGGATTTCAATCTTTGCCTTGTCGATAGTGAAACTCATCTTAATATCGTCAACCGAACCGTCTGACCAGATTGTCTTAGTTGGATCAGTCAATGACAATGTCACTGTGTAGCGTCCTGCATCAACACCCTTGTTTCCTGAGATTGTGTAGTATGTGCTGTTTGCAAGTTTCAAA
>JAZUIF010000143.1:0-23127 GCA_045642085.1 Paludibacteraceae bacterium
AAAGTGTAAAAACTTGACTAGCATCGTGATTCCTACAAGTGTAAAGGAGATAAAAGGAGAGGCATTTTTAGATTGTGATGGTTTGAAAAAAGTGGTTATCCCAACAAGCGTCTCAAATGTAGGTTATTATGCCTTCAAAGGATGTAAAAATCTCGACATCGTAATTGAAAACTCAAACGATTCCATCAAAACAGCTATCTATGAGCGAATTAAAGAAGATAATGAGGAAATTCGTGTTTGGGTATCGAAATAATTTTTTGTATATACACGAAAAAATTGCATATATGTTATACAACATATAAATTTAATTGTGTATCTTTGCGAACTGAAATCAAAAGGTTAATTATTCACATTCATGGAGTGGTTTTTTAAATTACTTTCAAGTGGTTCGGTAGCATATTCGTTGTTGCTACTTTCATTCACGATTGTTGCAGGTTTGGCAATCGGAAATGTTAAGATCAAAGGTTTTACACTAGGCGTAACATGGATACTTTTCGTAGGTATCTTCGTAGGTAATTTCTATCAGGTAGACTCACACATCCTGCATTTCGTCAAAGAGTTCGGATTGATTCTGTTTGTCTACTCAATCGGTATGCAAGTAGGACCAAGTTTCTTCTCGTCGTTCCGCAGTGGAGGTATTCATTTGAATCTTATGGCAGTCGGACTTGTATGTTTGAATGTATTGGCTGCCTACCTTATCTATTGTATTACAGGTGAGGATTTGAAGAACATGGTCGGTATCCTTTCTGGAGCCGTAACAAATACTCCTGGACTAGGAGCAGCACAACAAGCTTATTCTGATGCGACAGGAAACGCAAGCAACTTCTTAGCTGCTGGTTACGCAATCGCTTATCCTATGGGTGTTGTCGGAATCATTATTATTCTTGCTGTAGTTAATTTCCTATGGGGTAAAGAGAAGAATGATCAGGTTGAGGCTCAGGATAAGAGTACAGTTGAGATCTACACAGTGCAAATCACAAATGCAGCGCTTGATGGTATCACTCTTGGTAAGTTGAAGCAGACAATTGGAAAGAACTTCGTTGTTACTCGTCTACATAAGGCTGCTATTGATGTGGTGAAAGTGCCAAATGATGATACAGTTCTATCTTTCAATGATAAGATGTATGTGATTTCCAACCAGAACGACAGCGAGGCAATCAAGCTATGTGTCGGAACTCGTTTGGAGATGGATATGGCTCTTTGGGACAAGTTGGATGGCGGACAGTTGGTAAGCAAGAGACTTGTGGTCACTAAGTCGGAGATGAATGGTAAGACATTCGCACAACTTAAGATTCAGGAGATTTTCGGTGTAAATATCTCACGTGTCATCCGTACTGGTATCGACCTTGTGCCAAGCCCAACATTGCAGCTTCAGGTTGGTGACTCAATCGTAGCTGTAGGTGATGAGACTTCAGTAAATAAACTAGGATTGTTCGTAGGAAACTCAAATACACAGCTTGACCATCCACACTTGATTCAGGTGTTCTTGGGAATCACACTTGGTGTACTTCTTGGTTCAATACCGTTTGATATTCCAGGAATTCCACAGCCAGTGAAACTTGGTTTGGCAGGAGGTCCGCTAATCGTGTCAATCTTGATTGCAAAGTTTGGTATCAAATTCAATTTGGTCACATATACACGATTCTCAGCGAAGAAGATGCTACAGGAGATCGGAATCATGTTGTTCTTGGCTGCAGTTGGTTTAGGAGCAGGAGAGGGCTTTGTTGACACATTCCAAAAGGTCGGTTTGTCTTGGTTTGTCTATGGTATCATCATCACAATGGTGCCGATGATAATCATCCTTTTGATTGGACGATTTGGATTGAAACTAAGTGCTGCGCAGTTGATGGGATTCGCAAGTGGTTCGACAACCAACCCACCAGCATTGGCATTCTCTAACACAGCCGACACAACAGGTAAGGCATCATTATCGTATGCTACAGTATATCCATTGACAATGTTCTTGCGAGTTATGAGCGCACAGTTCCTAGTGTTGATGGCTTTATAAAATAGATGTTAATTAATTATTAGGACTTCTATTTGTGAGGAGGCGTTGCAATCAAGCAACGTCTCTTTTTATTTTCGATATTCTATCTGTATGGTAATAATTATACCTTATTAGGTCCCCAAATAATCAAGAAATCATAATGTTTTTAGTAGAAATTGGACAAAAAATGCGAAAAATCGGATAATTTGTATAATTTAGCGGACGTATCGTCTATAATTATATGGTTAAACGACTTTTTTCGACATTATTATTGACTCCGACGTTGATAGGAATGGCTCAGCTGAATGTGACTCAGCTGAAATATTCTGATTTTGACAGTTGGCAAGTTAGAAATATCAAAGAAAGTTTTCTGATTGGTGGAAATGTAAAGCAGATCTACGAAATCGGAAAGCCTGACACTATTGACGAAACCGGTCCCCGTAAAAGAACTGATTCACCTTGGGAAACATCGAGCAGTTTGATTCATGCTGCAAGTGTGGATAAGGCAAGCACCACCGTCTACCCAGAGAAGAGAGGAAACGGTTATTGCATCAGAATCGAGAGCAAATTAGAGAAAGTCAAAGTATTGGGAATGGTCAACTTGTCATGTATGGCTTCAGGTAGCGTCTTCACGGGATTCCTTCTTGAACCGATTGAGAGTTCCGACAATCCGATGCAATATATGATGCAAGGAGTGCCATATACAGCCAAGCCTAAAGCGATACAATTTGATTACAAGGCAAAGGTAGGAGGAAAAAGACAATATAAGTCTGTGTCAAAATCAATGGACCTTGAAGGCAAGAACGAGGCTGAAATATCCGTTGTCCTTCAAAGACGATGGGAAGACGCAAATGGCAAACTATATGCCAAAAGAGTAGGCACCGCCTATATGAGAATCAAGGAGAGTGTGTCTGAATGGCAAAACGGTTTTGAATTGCCAATCCAATATGGTGACATCACAGAAGAACCAGACTACCAAGATTATATGGGCGTCGACTATCCAAACTATCCATATTGGGGAATCAATAGCAACGGAGTCAAAATGCAAATCACAGAGAAGGAGTATGCCGACCCTGATGAAATGCCTACACATATCATAATTCGATTCTCAAGTGGCTACGGCGGAGCATTCTGTGGAGCCATAGGTGATAGACTGTGGGTGGACAATCTAAAAATAATAGAATAAACTAGCGATTTAGTGGATTTATTTTTTGTGTAGATGAAAAATATGTCTACTTTTGTGTGAATTTGTTGGCACAACTTGTTGAAACGAACAGCCAACACTATTAGAATATAAATGAAAGTTCTGCAAATATCTAATTACTATTTTCCTTTGGTTGGAGGCACACAAGCCACATGCCAATATTTGTCGGAAGGTATCAAAGACGACTATGACGTGCATGTAGTAGCATTCAGCGAAGATAAGGAAGATAAAGAAGAAGAACATAATGGGGTAAAGGTAAGCAAAGCCGGAGTGTTTTTGATGTTGCTTCGTCAGAGTTTATCATTTTCATACTATAAATTACTCAAGAAGTATATCGTAGAGTGGAAACCAGACATCATCCATTTTCATCATCCCAATCCATTTGTGATGGCGATGATGCTGAAGCTTATACCCGATGATGTAAAACTCTATGTCCATTATCATCTCGACGTTACAGCTCAAAAAATCATGTACCAGTTTATCAAAGGCATTGAAAGAAAGATGCTTGAGAGAGCTGATATGATTGCCACTACATCTGAAAACTATAAGAAATCATCTCCGGTATTGAAGGATTTCCAAGACAAAACGGTGGTGCTTTCAAGTGCAATCGACGTCACTAAGTACGATTTGCAACCAGGTGAAGCTGAGAAGGTTGAGAAAATCAAACTTGCTGCATGTGGTAAAAAGATAGTATTCCACGCAGGAAGACACGTCCGCCACAAGGGTTTGGAGGATTTGATTGAGGCAGAGAAATTGATCAAGTCAGATTGTGTTATCTACGTAGGAGGCGATGGTCCGACGACTGATGAGATGATGCAGTTGGCAAGATACTCAGACAGAATACGATTCTTGGGTAGATTGAATGATTCAGATTTGCGTTGCTATTATCATGCCGCAGATATCTTCGCATTCCCGTCGTACACTAAAGCAGAAGGTTTTGGTTTGACGCTTGCTGAGGCTATGTACTGTGGCACACCAGCGGTGACATATACAATCGAAGGAAGTGGTGTTAACTGGGTATGTCCTAATGGCGAGACAGGTCTTGAGGTTCCAAACCGTGATGTTGAGGCTTACGCAGCAGCGATAGACAAGTTGCTTCAGGATGACGAGTTGAGAAAGCAGTTGTCGGAGAACGCAAGAAGCCGAGTTTTGACGCTGTTCACAATCGAGGCTGAGGTCAAGACATTGAAAGAGCAGTACGAGCAATTGCTGAAAGGAAAATGCTAAATAAAATAGAGTATTGATTTTACATTGACAAATATTGTAGAGACGGGGCATTGTCCCCGTCTTTGCTTTTACTAAAATAAGTATATGGGAAAAGATTTTAACGATTCTAATAAATTCACACTCCCTGTGTTTTTTAGGTTATAGTATTGGTATATTCATAATATAAGAACGTAATTATGCAAGCTCTACAGCAAGATACACTTCTAAAAGGAGGTGCTTATAGAATCGAAAAGATTCTAAACCGAACAGATTTTGAAATCGTCTATCTTTCCGACAAATTCGGCAGTGAAAGAAACGTGGAGATAACAGAATTCTTCATGAAAGATATCTGTGGACGTGATGAAAAGAATAATGTGACTTATGATTCTGACGACGTCGTAACGATGAGAGACAGATTCAAGAGCGACGCAATGGATAGAGTAAATCACGGAATCCTTGAAGTTTTCGAAGAGAACAACACTGTATACTACGTAAAATATGAAGGCGAGGGAGCTCTTGAAATCGTAAATGATTCCCAACCAAATAAGAATGAGTCAAAGAAGCCATCATTGATAAGCAAACTGAAATGGCCTCTTATTGTTGTTGTGGCATTAGGAGCATGTGCATTTTTCCTAACAAGACCTAATTCAGCACCAAAGACTGACATTACGGTTAAGCCAAAAGTCGAGAATGTAGGGAAGAAAACTGATAAAGTCTCAACAATAGAGAAGGAGAGTGCCGCGTTTGCTCCAATTATGGAGAAGATGAATAAAATCAGAAAAGATGCCAATGCAGTGCCTGGAGTCAGTGCAGCCAAAGTGATTTCAGACCTTTCCAACCTTAAAGATGAGTTTGAGAAGACAAAGGCAAAATTGTCAGCCGACGAACAAGCAAGATTTCATAAGGAATTCCAGGAGATCATAGACATTGTCAAGAAACGCTCGTAGGGGCAAGTCTCGTACCTGCCCTGCCCAGAGTCTTGTGCCTGTTCCCAAAGGTCTTGTGCATCTCAATAGAAAATATAAGCCACGTTGTAAACAAAAGCAACGTGGCTTATTAATTTGGGGGATTTCGAATTGGAAATATCGATTTTGGGAAATAAAAATTATTGCAAATTAAATTAATGTCATATATTTGTAAATGTTGATGATGTTGTTGGAGGTTCTTTTTAATATAATTATGAAGCGTATTGTTTAAGACCTCTTTTTTTGCTGATATTAGCTTATTTATAAACACTTAAACAAAAGTCCATGAAAGCACAATTTAAGATTTGCGTTCTGGGATCGATTGCTTTGCTGACCTCGTGCGGCACCCAGAAAGAAGAGAATGTTAGTTTGTCGATTGAGCAGTCTACGCTTGATAATGTCGACAAGAGTATAAATCCCGGTGATGATTTTTATACCTATGCGACAGGCACTTGGACAAAGAAAAATCCAATACCTGAGTTTTGGCCATGTTGGAGTCCTTCTGTTATTGAAGACGACAAGCAGATGGAACGTATTTGTGAGGAGATGAAAAATACATCCGTCGCTACAAATCCAGATGGGTCGGTAGAGAAAATCATTGGAGATTTCTATGCGTTGTATATGGACACAGTCCGTTTGAAAGAGTATGGCACAAAACCTATTCAACCTTATTTGCAAAAGATTGCCAGTTTCACAGATAGAAAAGAATTGCTAAAGTGGTCAGCTGAGGAACATACATATTTTGCAATTGCAGTGCAATGTTCGGGCGATGACAAAGATAGTAAGAATAACATAATTCATGTATTACGTTATCCTCGTACGTTCTTTGATTATATGTGTTTAGGATTAGATGATTATACAAGACAAATTAAAACTGCTTACGAGAAGGTTATGGATGATGCTTTGGTACTTTGTGGTTACGACAAAGAAAAGGCATTAAGCATAAGAACAAAGGCAATGGATCTCAAAACACAATTGTCTTCGTATACTTTAGAATACCAAGAATTTAGAGATCCTTCCAACAATTATCACAAAATGAGTGTCAAGGAGGCGGAAACTGCTCTTGGTGGTTTTGATTTGTCTCAGTATCTAAAAGACTACGGTTATGATCAGACAGAGATAGTCAACATTCATCACGTTGAACCATTAAAAAAGAGTTGTGAACTATTAATGAATACACCTCTTGAAGACCTAAAGGCATTGTTTATCTGGCAATTTATTGAGGACAACAAATTGGTGTTAGGTCCAGAAATGGAGAGGATTGAACAATCGTTTATGAATGTTCTATCCAACAATGAGGATAAGACACCACGTTGGAAAAAAGTATATACCCAAGCAAATGAAATTATGCCAGAAGCTTTAGGACATTTTTACGTAAATAAATTCTTTTCCGATAAGAAACGTGAGAAAGTATTGGAGATGATCAAATATTTGAAAATGGCATACAATGAAAGAATAGGGGAGCAGGAGTGGTTATCCGAAGAAACCAAGCAATTGGCTATTGATAAAGTGAATGACATGGAATCTTATGTTGGTTATGGTAGTTGTTTCATCGACTATTCTGGTTTGTCATTTAATAGAGATTCCTCATTGTTCTCAAATGTAAGAAACATGAGGAAGTTTGTCTGGGACTGGCAAAAGGAGAAAAAGTATAATAAGCCAGTAGATAAAGGGTTATGGGAAGGTGTTTATTCTCATGCCGTGAATGCTTTTTATAGATCTGAAACATCTACAATTAATATTCTGGCTGCTTTTTTGAGAAACCCACGTTTCGATGAGAATGCTGAGGATCCTTACAACTATGCAATATTAGGTGATTGTATAGGACATGAGATGTCTCATGGTTTTGATAGTAACGGACGTTATTATGATAAGAATGGCAATAATACCGATTGGTGGACAGCCAAGGACAGTGAGAACTTCAAGGTGTTATGCGATCAATACGTAGCATATTTTGATACTTTGAAAGTCTTACCGGATTTGAATTGTAATGGCAAACTGACATTGAGTGAAAACGTTGCAGATCTAGGCGGAGTAAAGGCAGCTTTCAGAGCGATGCAGTTGGCTAATGCCGACAAGAAAATTCCAGATATGTATGGCTATACTTCAGAACAACGTTTCTTCATCTATTATGCAAATTTGTTTCTTTTTAATTCAAATGAAGCTATGATAAGAAATCAGGCGATAAGTGATGAACATGCAGTAAATTATCTTCGTGTCAACGGTCCATTGGCCCATGTAGACGAATGGTATGAAGCGTTTGGAATAAAACCTGGAGATAAGATGTATATTCCAAAAGAGAAACGAGTAAAGATATGGTAATTTAGTAGAGAGACGCACAATCGGATGTGCGTCTCTTTTTTTACCCAAAATCCTCATAAATACCCTCTATTTAATTCTCCATTCTCCACCGACAGGGGGTGGATTTTAATCGTTGCGTCGAAAATAGACGTATTTTTGTGCGAAAAATTGCATATATCCCCAAAATATGCTAATTTTACGAAGATTTTCCGCTGATAAATTACGTTGGAAAATAGATGACGTGGTCCTTACTTGTGATGCTCGCCCTTGCGGGCTCGCATAAATGGTGGGGCAAGGGCTTTCAGCCCTTTGCAATCCTCGTTTTTGAGAACGAAAGAAACAATAAAAATATATAACAAAGAATTATGGCAGACGGTAGAATAATCCCAGTCAATATTGACGACGAAATGCGTACGTCGTATATTGACTATGCTATGTCCGTTATTGTGGCTCGTGCCTTGCCAGACGTGCGTGACGGTTTCAAACCAGTTCACCGCCGTGTGATGTTCGGTATGAACGAGCTAGGTATCACACATGACAAACCAACAAAGAAGTGTGCACGTATTGTCGGTGAGGTAATGGGTAAGTACCACCCTCATGGCGATAGCTCTGTGTATGGAGCCCTAGTAAGAATGGCTCAGGAGTGGAACATGCGTTACACTCTTGTCGACAAGCAGGGTAACTTTGGTAGTGTCGATGGTGATGGTCCAGCCGCAATGCGTTACACTGAGGCTCGTTTGGACAAGATCTCAGACACAATGCTTGAGGATATCGAAAAGGAAACTGTTGATTTTGTAGACAATTTCGACGGTGAGTATCAGGAGCCAACTGTTCTTCCTACTCGTATTCCTAATTTGATCATCAATGGTGCTTCTGGTATCGCTGTAGGTATGGCGACAAACATGCCGACTCACAACTTAAGTGATACACTTGACGCTGTGGTGGCTTACGTAGAGAATCCAGACATCGATGCTGAGGATTTGATTAAGATCATCAAGGCTCCAGATTTCCCAACTGGTGGTATCATCTGTGGTTATGATGGTGTCAAGGATGCATATTTGACAGGTCGTGGACGTATCATCATCAAGTCTCGTACTGAGATTGAGACAGAGGACAACCGTGAGAAGATCGTCGTAACTGAGATTCCTTACCAGGTAAATAAGCGTGAGCTAATTGAGCAGATCGCCGACTTGGTTAAAGATGGTAAGGTTGAGGGTATCTCAAATATCAATGATGAGTCGGATGGTGAGGTCGGAACACGTATCGTTATCGACATTAAGAGAGACGCCAACTCAAATGTGGTGCTTAACAAGTTGATGAAGATGAGCCAGCTTCAGAGCTCATTCAGCGTAAACAGTATCGCATTGGTCAACGGTCGTCCACGTCTACTTACATTGAAGGATCAGATTTCTGAGTTCGCTAAATTCAGAATGGAGGTCGTTACTCGTCGTACTCAATTTGAGCTAAGAGAGGCACAGAAGAGAGCACATATCTTGAAGGGCCGTATCATTGCAGTCGACAATATCGATCAGGTAATCAGCATCATCCGTAGCAGTGAGACAACAGCTATCGCAATCCAGAGATTGCAGGTAGAGCTTCCTGAGCCACTTGATGAGATCCAGGCAAAGGATATCGTCGAGATGCGTTTGAGAGCGTTGACAGGATTGGAAATCGACAAGTTGAAAGCTGAGTTTGATGAGGTAATGGCATTGATCGCTCACTTGGAGGCAATCTTGGCTAGCGAAGAGATGCGTCGTGACATCATCAAAACAGAGCTTCTTGAGATCAAGGAGAAGTATGGCGACGAGAGACGTACTGAGATCGACTACGCCGGTGCTTCATTCAATCCAGAGGATTTCTATGCTGACGACGAGATGGTCATCACAATCTCTCACCTTGGATATGTTAAGTCGACTCCGCTTGCAGAGTACAAGACACAGGGTAGAGGTGGTGTTGGATCTAAGGCCAGCAACTCAAGAGATGAGGACTTCATCGAATATATCTATCAGGCTTCAATGCACGACACATTGCTATTGTTCTCTCAGAAAGGACGTTGCTACTGGCTACGTGTATACGAAATCCAGCCAGGAGCTAAGAACTCGAAGGGTAGAGCATTGCAGAACCTTATCCAGCTTGATTCCGACGATAGAATCAACGCCTTCGTTAAGGTACGTGGCTTGAACGACAGTGATTATGTCAACTCACACTACTTGATCTTCTGTACAAAGCAGGGTGTTGTAAAGAGAACATTGCTTGAGCAGTATTCACGTCCACGTACAAACGGTGTGAACGCAATCACAATCCGTGAGGACGACGAGGTAATCAACGTATCGTTGACAGACGGTAAGAGCGACGTTATCATCGCAAGCCGCAACGGACGCGCCGTTCGTTTCCGTGAGGATTCAGGCGACCTTCGTCCACTTGGCAGAACAGCTACTGGTGTACGCGGTATGACACTTGACGAGGAGGATCCAACAGATAGAGTAGTGGGTATGGTTTGTGTCGAGAAGAACTCACCAGAGACATTGCTTGTAGTATCAGAGAACGGATTCGGTAAGCGTTCATACCTTGACGACCGTGATGAGAACGGCAATATTGTTTTGGATGAGGATGGTAATCCAGCAACTCTATACCGTATCACTAAGCGTGGCGCTAAGGGAGTACGTACATTGAACGTAACAGAGAAGACAGGTAAACTTGTTGCAATCCAGGCTGTTACAGACGACAACGACTTGATGATCATCAACCAGTCTGGAATCGCAATCAGATTGAAGATTTCAGATACAAGAGTTCTTGGCCGTGCAGCTCAGGGAGTTCGCCTAATCAACTTGACAAAGAAGAACGATATGATCGCTTCTGTATGTAAGGTGTCTGCTGAAGAGGAGGAAGAGGAGAATCCTGAGGTAGAAGGCGAAGTTACAAATGTAGAAGGTGCAGAGGTAGTTGAGAACAACAACGTCGAGCCTACAACAGAGGAATAAATAATGTAGAGACGGGGCATGTCCCCCGTCTTTATATTAATTGTTGCATCTTCGCATTATATAGTAAACCGCATAAAAACTTTGCAAAATCGTAAAATTGAGATATTTTTGCAAAATCAAAACGAATAAAATTTAATAAACATGAAAAAATATTCAGTTGCTGCAGCGATGATCGCTCTTTCAATGGGTTCATTCGCACAGAAGGCAAACCTAAAAGCGACAGAGAACGCTTTGTACGAGCCAATGGATTTGGCAGAGGCAAGAAAGAACATCGAGCCTGCAATGACAAACCCTGAGACTGCAAATCTAGCAAAGACATTAAACTTGGCAGGTAAGACATATTTCTTGTCTTATAAGGAGATCGCAGGTCAGAACAATCCAATTGTTAAAGACTACTTGCTAAAGTCTACAGATTCTTATTTCTCAGCTTGGAAGTTGGATCAGGCTCCAAACGAGAAGGGAAAAGTTAAGCCAGCTTATTCAAAGGAGATTAAGAGCAAGCTTACTCAGCTTCAGGAGTTCTTGATAGGAGAGGGTAACAACTGCTACACTTCACAGGATTACAAGGGAGCTGTTGCATTGTGGTCAAAGTATATGGAGATTCCTAATTCACCAGCAATGGAAGGAACACCAAAGGATTCTATCTACAACGACATCTACTTCTTCACTATCAACGCAGCATTGCTTGATGAGGATTTGAAGAAGAAAGAGGCTATTGTGATGATGGAGGACTTCAAGAATGTCAACCACAAGGACGCTTTTAAGATGTACGAATGGTTGTATCAGTCATATATGGAGTCTGCTGACACAGTAAAAGCCGTAGCTACTTTGAAGGAAGGTGTCGCTAAGTATCCTAACAATGAAGGTTTGATGGGTAATCTTATCAACTACTACATCAGAGCAAAGAAGATTGATGAGGCTATCAAGTATCTTGATGAGGCTATCGCAAAGAACCCTAAGGATGTTCAGCTTCAGTTGGTTAAGGGTAACACTTTGATGCAGGCTAAGGAGTTTGATAAGTCAATCAGCGCATTCAATGCTGTTATCGCTAACGATCCAAACAACTTCGAAGCATATTCAGGTATTGGAGCTGTATATGTTATGAAGGGACAGGACCTATACAACGAGGCAGGTAAAATTCCAGTAAAGCAGAAGGCTAAGTACGACGCTGCTGTTAAGACTGCTAAGGCAGAGTTCCAGAAGGCTGTTGAGCCACTAGAGAAGGCTCATTCAATCGACGCAAAGAACTTCAGCAACTTGCAGATGCTTCGTAGCGTTTACATGCAGCTAAACCAGGGAGCTAAGGCTGACGCAATCCAGAAAGAGATCAGCAACCTATAATTTAGGTTTGAAATATAAGCTTTTAGCTTAAAGAGAGAGGCAGGGATTAATCCTTGCCTCTTTTTTTGTTTTGTGCGATTACCCCTTTTTTGTTTTGTGCGATTAGTTATAACTAATCGCACAAAACAAAAAAAGGAGAACCTTTCGATTCTCCTTTGGTCGAGATGAAGGGATTCGAACCCCCGACCCTCTTGTCCCAAACCAGATGCGCTAACCGGACTGCGCTTCATCTCGTTTTCTAATTGATTGTTTTATTTTTCAATTGCAATGCAAAGGTAGTGCTATTTTTTGATGTAGCAATAAGAAAACGATATTTTTTTTGAAAAAGTGCAAAAAACATTGATTGACAATTCATTAAAATTTTCAATAATTTGGCATCGTTCAAATTTTGGATTATAACTATGAATCACGTATATTTGGAAAATAAATGGCAATTATATACAAGCTGTCCAAAAACTCTTTTTTGATACGCTCGCCCTAACGTTCTCGCGTTGGGGAAGGAGGGTAGGACCCTGAGCCCTTAACAATCCTCATTTTGGACAACTGCTATATAATCTCCAAATAAATTCTTATGACTTAGAATTATGGATAATAAACTTAAACTAAAAGAAAATGAATCTCTTTCCGTAAAAAATGAGACAGGGGATTCTAACTATGATAATAATAATGATGATGGCTCAGACCATGGAAAGACAAAATGGATTGTGCTTTTAATTATAGGTTTCATTATACATATCTGTGGGATATTTACAGACATAATTCCATCTGGTGTGATGCCTATCGGTTGGTTGTGTGTGGCATTTAGTGTATTCAGAATATATAAGATTAATCAAAAATATGGAATTAAAGATTCTATATTCACACCCACTTATGATAGTCCGGAGCAGCTTGAAAAATTGCAAAATAGTAAAAAAGCATTCTCGTCGTTTGGGGATTGTTTGATTGACTTATTCAAAAGACATATTTTATTGGCAATCCCTATGGTGATTTTTTACGGGTTTGCCTTATTTATGATGCTTTTCTTTCTTAATATCGAAATAGAAAATGAGGAATTGCCATCATCTTTTAAGGGACTTGTAAAATATTTATTTAAGAGTAATCCAATTTATGGAACGCTAATCACATTGGTTGTTTTGGCAACTCCAATTATTTTATTTTTTATGGAATCAATGATACTTAGATCCGTCATAAAAGATGGTGAAGATTTTAGTATGTGTGTTATTTTTGCTCTAATTGCTTTATTCCCAACAGCAATAGCCACAAATTTCTTATCTGGATTTGTGTCGTTCATTTCATTGATTTTGGGTGGATTTTTGAAATTGATACGCAGATGATTAATTTTTCATAAAAAATGGCGACGGAAATCATTCCCGTCGCCATTTATTTATTGGAATTATTTCCAAGTGTATGTTATATATTGATCTTTGAATGAGATCTTTACAGGATATCCATTCTCGTCAAGATCATACTCTAAGTTGTCAAATGATCCTGTGCCCCAGTCGATAGAAACAGGTAAATTCTTGCAAGCGACGCCTGTTCCATTAACAAATGCGTAGAATGAACTGTTATGATAAAAGCTAAGCATCAATCCTCCTTTGTTTTCAATCGGAGTTGTATATTTATCGTTTGTATACTTGAATTGTAGCTTTTTTACATCAAGCTCCATAGATGTTCCGTTGTATTGACCACCTGATATTACTTCTGTGCTTACGATATTTCCATTCTCCCATGTGTAGGTTAATATCAAATCAGAGCTGTTGCTTTCGTCGATGATCTGAGTGTGTGTAAAATGAACGAGCTGCTTGTTATCATAGGTGTATTTCATTGTTTGGCTTTTGCTTAAAACACTAGCTAATGTGCCGTCAGCGTTTAATGCACCATCAATGATTTCGCTGCCGTATTTTCCTGTGACAACAAGATTGCTGTAGTCGTACTCTTCTTTACTTGGTCCACCGAATATGTTTGCTCCGATAAGACTTTTGATTCTGCCATTCGAGTCGAATTCAAAAGTGAATGATGGGCCTTTGTCGTAAGCCATAGTCGCAACTTGCTTTTGAGGCTGTGTTACATTCTCGTTAGAACCGTTGTTCTCTTCGTCATCATCTTTGTCGCATGATGATAACGCTCCTGCACACATAGCTAAGATGCAGAAAGGATAAATGAATTTTTTCATGGTGTTTTTCATGCCTGACGCAATCCTTCAGGCTAATAATTTGAAATGAAAGTGTGGACTGCAAGTACTAGAATTCTTACTTGTAAAAACAATAAACAAACTCAACAACACACGGACTACTCTAAAAATAGATTTGTACAGTTTGCTTCGATTTTTTTAGTAAATCTGATCGTACAACACTTTTGATAATTACATTGATGCGTTTCGCTTTCACATCCTCAACAAATATATAATTTATTTTGTAATTTGTCTTTTTTGTGATAAAAAAAATGGCGACGGAAATCATTCCCGTCGCCACTATTAAATTTATGAATTGGATTATTCCCAAAAGAAATCCATTGTAGCAATCATATCTTTGTTATTGCTTTTATCATAACTAGGTTTTCCATCTTTGTCAGCCCAACAGAATTCCACTCTAATTGGATAGCCATCTTTGTCTAGAGTCCAATCAATCCTTTGTCGACCGCCAGACGCACCATTGATCATTGCGACAGGAAGATTTTTGCCTGCAACACCATATCTGTTAATGTAAGTCAAATTGCCGCCGTAACCAAAAAATAGAACATCTGTCTTGTTTTCCAAAGGTGTAGTGACCTCATCATTTGTGTATTCATACAACCATTCTCCTTTTCTTCCTTGAGATATAGGTTGAATAAACTTAATGATGTTTCCATTTTCCCAAACCCATTGGTACATATAATTCTCATTAGGTTCACCCGTTAGTACATTGTACTCAGATTCAGAAACAAGATGACGATTTTCGTCATATTTGAAAACCTTTTTGGAAACACTCGTAAATGTATCTTTAGTGGATGTTGTGGTGGTGCTTCCTATAGAACCATCAGGATTGAATTCAGTAGCTGAAGAAATAATTTCACCTGATGATAATGAATATTTATGGTCGAACAACGTACCTTCAATAGTGTCTGACTCTGGAGAATATCTGTCGATCAATTTGCCATTGGAGTCATATTTACACCTATATTCTACAATTCGGTTGTTATCATAACACAAAACTTGTTGGGTTGCCACAAGAAGCTTCCTCTGCTTAGTGACATTGTCAACTGTGTTATTGTCGCCTTCATCCTCATTCTCACAAGATGAGAACATACCTGCTCCCATTGCAAGTATGCCTAATAAAAAAAGAATTTTTTTCATAGTTTTACGAATTAAAAAGAATTATTCCCAAACGAAATTTATGGTTTTAATAGTTTGTTCGATATATTGATTCTTCTTGTTGTTGTCTGCCCAATACATCACGGCTTTGACAGGATAACCGTCATTGTCTAAAGTCCACTCGATTCGATGTTCGATACCATTATCTCCATTGATTATAGATACTGGAAGATATTTTGACGATAAACCAAATAAGTTGTAATACGGTAATCCGCAATTGAATAGAAGATCCGTCTTGTTTTCAATAAGAGTAGGCGAATCGTTGTTTGTGTATTCGTAAACCCAATTAAACTCTTTTGGGGATAGACTGTCTGCGTGAACTGTTATATCTTCGTACTTTTTGATATTTCCATCCTCCCAAGTCCAGATATAGGTATGTTCAATTCCAAGAACATCTATATAGTCAAGAGACGTTAGATGTCCATAGCCGTCATAATTGTATTTTTTTGACACTATGGATTCTCCGATTAGGGTAGTGTCGTTAGCATAATCTGTCGTGTCGATATGCTTGTCTATTATATTGGCTATGAAACCGTTGGAATTGAATTCTGTAGTATGTATGATTATTCTAATGGATTTCGTACCCCCATTTATTCCACTCGATGAGCGATTGCGCATTCGTGTATAGTTGAAGACAGTTCCTTTGATATAAGGATCAGGGTCAGAACTCACAACATCTGTCAACATCCCATTCATGTCGTATTCGAATGTTGAGGTAGTCGAATCCTCTCCTTTATATTCTGTTATGGATACAAGGCGTTTCTTTTTCAGTGTCGGAACTTCTGTCTTGCTGTCATTGATGTCGACATCATCAATATCGTCGCACGACGTGAACATACCTGCTCCCATTGCAAGTATGCCTAATAAAAAAAGATTTTTTTTCATAGTTATTTCGCTGTCCGTTGCAATCCGATGCAGACATTATTTTTTTGATTAACAATCAGAAAGTGTGGATTGCCTGTGCTCGAAACATTTACCCTAATATAAAAACAAACAGATGTCGACGCGTCTTAGAATTGCATCTTTCGTTTTGATATCTAAAAAAAACTAACTTACACAACACTTTCAAATAAAAGTGTAAAAATTCTCCATAGATTAATTATTTTTTGTTTCCTTCATCACATATAACGAGACTTGTTTGATATTATTGTGTGAAATCAAAAAAAAATTTAGGTTTATATAAAAATTCATAATTCGCATTTTCCGTTTTCCTTTTCGCAGAATCAAATTTTTTTGCTAATTTTGCGAAAATATAAACTTCTTTTTATATGACTGGAAGAATTTTTGCGAGCATACTTGCATCATTGTCTGTCTCTATGATGTTGGCTGGAGAATATCCGACTAAGATCGTAGGAGGCAAACCATACTATGAATATTCAGTGGCTAAGAGCGAAGGTTTCTATTCGATTTCCAAGAAGTTCGGTGTCACTCAGGCTGAAATACAAGAGGCTAACCCTCAGACTAAGAATGGTTTGAAGGAAGGGGAGCATCTGCTTATTCCTAAGAAGAATACTCAGGGAGTGATGCATAAGGTGCAGAAAAGTGAGACATTATTCTCACTAAAGCAGAAATATGGTCTAACTTACGATGATCTATATGAGGCCAACCCTTCTTTGAAGACTAAAGGATTGATCGAGGGTACAGATATTCGTATTCCACAGAAGAAGGAATTAGTCGCTCGTCGCAACAAGGCTGAAAAAGAGGCTTCTGAACCAGTCAAGAATGCTCCAGCCCCAGTTGTAACAAAACCTGCTGATAGTGCTAAACCTGCTGCTCCTGCACAGACTGCCGCACCAGCTCAGCCTGCTCAGAATCCAGCTCGTCCTAATTTTACAGCACATGAGGTAAAAAAAGGAGAGACTCTTTACAGCATTTCAAAACAGCATAATGTAGCTGCGGATGAGATCGTCAAACTTAATCCTGATGCTAAAGAGGGTGTTAAGATCGGTCAGATTCTTATTATTCCGCCTACATACGCTAACACTACTGCTCCTGTAGAAAGCACTACAAAGAAGAGTGAGCTAAAGACACATGTAGTAAAGAAGGGTGAGACTATATACAGCATCTCAAAACAATATGGTATCAGCCAAGATGCGTTGATCTCAAGAAATCCAGGAATCGACCAAGAGCTTCAGGAAGGCAAAATGCTTATCGTTCCTCCTGTTTTCCAGAGCAACTCTTTTGTAGAGCCAGAGCAGAACCAGGCTCCGTCTCATAAAATGCATATTGTGAAGCAAGAAGAGACAATCTTCGGTATCTGCAAGCTATATAATATCACACAGGAAGAGTTGACAAAAGCTAATCCAGACATCGCTAACGGTTTGATGGCTGGCAAAATCTTGAGAATTCCTGTAAGCACAGCAGTGATTGCAGAAGACAATACTGCAGATTCAATCAGCACATCAATTGGAAAAGTCTTCAATTCAGAACCAAAGACATCTATAGAGTGTGCACTTGCATTACCATGGAATTTTGCTAAGGTGACTGAAACCAGCAAGATAGATGCAAACACAGAGAAGTTTATCGAGTTTTACAACGGTATGCTACTTGCTACCGATACATTGCGTAAGACAGGATTAAATATCAACCTACACGTTTATGATTCAGGCAAGACAGATGCAGAGGCTCAAACACTTGTTTCATATAACGAGTTGAAAAACATGGACTTCATCATCGGACCAGCCTACCAGTCGCAGATAAAGACTATGGCTGATTTCGCTTTGGCATATAATGTGAAGCTTGTAATTCCATTCACATCAAAGTCGGATGAGGTAAAGAACAATTCAAACATTTTCCAGGTTAACGCACCACAGAACGAGAGTGCTGCCGATGTAGCTTTGCAGATTGCGCAGAACTTCAAAGACTATAACATTGTAGTCGTGTCGTTCTCTGATCCAAAATACAATGACAAGGCAGTTTGGGCAGACACTTTGTCGTTTACCCTTAACACAATGGGAGTTAAGCACAAAGATGTTGTGTTCTCTAACTTCACTGAGTTGAAGAAGACAGTAGATAAGAAGAAGAAAAACTTGATATTCCCTGTCACAACAAATCAGGTAGCGTTGAATCAGATTTTGCCTATTATCAATATGTTGAAGGCGAAAGACACAGAAATTGCAGTGTTCGGATTCAATGAGTGGCAGAACTATAACAGTATCAGCAAAGAGTTGTTCCAATACGATACATATTTCACTTCTCCATTCTTTGTTGACTTCAAAAATGAGGAGGCAATCAAATTCTTGAGAAAATATCGTACATATTTTAATGCAGAGCCAAGCAATTCACATCCAATGTATGCTATACTTGGATATGATATGATGATGTATTTCTGTGAGTCGATGCAGAAGTATGGACACGATTTCGAGTGGGCATTGGATAAGATCAAGCCTTCTACATTGCAGTCTGATTTCAAGTTCAATAGAGTAGGAGAGAGTGGAGGATTCATCAACACACGCCACTTCATCATTGAGAACAGCGAAACTAACGGCTGCAAAATGTTTGCCAAGTAAAATTGACATCAAACATGAGAGCTGCTAAGACCATATTTTCAGTTTTGCTTTCCGCGATTTGTGTAGGTTCATCGTTGGCACAGGAAAGACGCAATTTCGAGCAGGAGATTGCAGTAGGAGTGTCTGGCGGAGTTAACATGTCGCAGGTCAGATTCTTGCACAACAACACATCATTCACAAGTATGATTGGAGACCAATCGTTATTCAATCAACGAGGTATGACTGCAGGAGTGAATGCGCTTTACATTGCTCAGAATCATTTCGGAGTATTTCTAGAGTGCAACCTTACAAAAAAAGGATGGTGTGAGCAGTTTAGAGCTAGAAACGGACAAACTGAAAGATTGGTAGGAAGAGATGAGGTTGATTTCAACGGTGTTGATCTAAAAAGAGATTTGACCTATATCGATATTCCGTTGCTTGCACATATATATTTTGGAAGAAAAGCCAGAGCATATGTCGACTTTGGACCTGAGTTCAGCATTCTGACCAGCGAGAAAGATAAAACTGTAGTTACAGACCTACAGAGAGAGACATTGACTAAGAGAGATCCACGTGTCAATCCAGATATAGAAACCAGCAAATATGACCTTTCTTTATGTGCGGCAGTTGGTTTTGATCTGCATTTGTCGAAAGTTCATCCAATGTTGGAAGTACGTTGGAACTACGGCACACATGATTTGTTTGAAGTTGGAAAAATGGAGTTGTTCCAAAGAGCAAGCACACAGAATTTAGCAGTGGTTTTGAAATTTATGGTGCCAGTGCTACATTTTCACAGCAATTAATGGCGAAAAAATGCTTAAAAGTTGTTAAAAAGCATTATCTTTGCCGAAATTTTATAGAAAATAAGGTAAAAATATATAACGATGGCAATATTTGTAAATGAAGTCAGCAGAACATTTGGTGAGTACTTGTTGATCCCAGGTCTTACAACAAAGGAGTGTCTGCCTACAAATGTGTCTTTGAAGACACCATTAGTAAAATTCAAGAAGGGAGAGCAGTCTAAGATCACTCTTAACATTCCTTTCGTGTCAGCGATTATGCAGGCCGTTTCAGATTCTGGATTGGCTATTGAATTGGCACACAATGGTGGACTATCGTTTATATTTGGTTCACAGCCAATCGCTTCTCAGGCTGATATGGTAAGAAAGGTAAAGAATTTCAAGGCTGGATTTGTAGTTTCGGATTCTAACCTAAAGCCAGAGAGCACACTTGCAGACGCTTTGGCATTGATCGAGACAACAGGTCACTCTACAATCGGTATCACTAGCGATGGTACACCAAACGGACAGTTGCTTGGTATCTTGACAAGCCGTGACTATCGTGCTGATAAGGAGGATCTTTCAAATCCTGTAAAGAATTATATGACTCCATTTGAGAAGTTGGTAGTAGGAAAGATCGGAATGACTCTTTCTGAGGCAAACAAGATCATCTGGGATCAGAAGTTGAACACATTGCCAATCATCGATGAGAACCAGAAGTTGATGTATTTCGTGTTCAGAAAGGATTACGATTCACATCGTGAGAATCCAAATGAGTTGTCAGACTCAGACAAGAAGCTTCTTGTAGGTGCTGGAATCAACTCACGCGACTATAAAGAGAGAGTGCCTGCATTGGTAGAGGCCGGAGCTGATGTATTGTGTATCGACTCATCAGACGGTTTCTCTGAGTGGCAGAAGGATACAATCGCATGGATCCGTTCACAGTACGGAGAGTCAGTTAAGGTTGGAGCTGGAAACGTTGTAGACGCAGAAGGTTTCAGATATTTGGTAGAGGCTGGTGCAGACTTCATCAAAGTTGGTATCGGTGGTGGTTCAATCTGTATCACACGTGAGCAGAAGGGTATTGGTCGTGGCCAGGCAACAGCACTTATCGATGTTTGTCGCGCTCGTGACGAATATTTCAAGGAGACTGGTATCTATGTTCCAGTTTGCTCGGACGGTGGTCTAGTACAGGATTACCACATGGTTCTTGCACTTGCAATGGGAGCTGACTTCTTGATGATGGGTCGTTACTTCGCACGTTTCGATGAGTCGCCAACTAAGAAGCTTACAATCGGTAACCGCATCGTTAAGGAGTACTGGGGTGAGGGTTCTAACAGAGCTAAGAACTGGCAGCGTTACGATATGGGTGGTGCAGCAGCACTTAAGTTTGAGGAAGGTGTTGATAGCTACGTTCCTTACGCAGGTAAGATGAAGGACAATTTGCGTGTCACTCTAGGTAAGATGATCGCAACAATGTGTTCATGTGGAGCAATCTCAATCCCTGAGCTACAGAAGAACGCTAAGATCACTCTTGTATCTTCAACTTCAATCATCGAGGGTGGTGCTCACGATGTTATCTTGAAAGAGACACAGCAGTAATTCTTAATTAATAATTAAGGGTTAATAATTATAACTAGAGGTGTATCATTTTGATACACCTCTTTTTTTATGAATGAATTATGTGTTGCAAATGATAGATAAATAATCTATATTTGTTTACTTTAATGTAAACGCATAAACATAAGAAAGTCAGTGGAAACAATTGTTGCTATAATGGACAAGGCAGAGGTTAAATACCGTCAGTATAAGATACAACAGGTTTATGTAGAGACTTGCAATGAAGCGTCTAACCAATCTATTATATATGGTAATTTGACTGATTCTCAAGGACGTTGCACGCACTATCATTCAGTTTTGGATGTTATAGCCAATAAATGTTCTGTCTGTAGAAAATTCTACTCTTGTTATAAGTGTCACAACGAAAAAGAGACTCATTCATTTGGATCGATACCACCA
The DNA here is from genome assembly GCA_045642085.1 of Paludibacteraceae bacterium. Taxonomy (GTDB): domain Bacteria; phylum Bacteroidota; class Bacteroidia; order Bacteroidales; family Paludibacteraceae; genus UBA1723. Next base: position 21,621 of record JAZUIF010000143.1, read on the forward strand.
GAAGAAGCATCAGCTGTAATGTGCGGTGTATGTGGTCTTCAATTCTCCTATTCAGAATATGAACAGATGGGAGGATCGTGCAAAAATTGTGGCGCAAATTTTAATCCTAGATGCTCGTTGCATAAATGCATCTATTCGGACCAGAAAGATAAATAATGAATAGCCTATGTATAAAGGAAAGCATACATGTGAGACATTAAAAGCCATTCGTAAGCAGATAGCCGACGCGAATGATATTCCATACGAGCCAAGACAATGCACACACCAGGGTGATTGTCTGGGTACATGTCCTGTGTGCGAATTTGAGGTGAGATATATTGAGGATCAACTGAATATACGAAAGATGGCAGGTAAGGCAGTGAAGATCATCGGTTTGGCTTCGATGGTGTCGTTGGCTGCATGCACATCTTCACATAGGGTAGACAATCATCCAAGTTATGAAGAAGGGGATATTTATATTGATGATTCTGAACTTGGCGTACCACCCCCACCACCATTTACAGAGACTCCTTCAGTGAGTCAAGTTATATATTCAGAGGGGGAGGATTCTGATGACGAAGGTACATACGCGGAATTTCCTGGAGGTGATGGTGCTATGTTTGATTTCTTGGAAAAAAACATCAAATATTCAAAATCAACGAGAGACTTGGCTATTGTCGAATTTTTTGTTGAGAGAGACGGATCCACATCTAATATAAAGATAAGAGCGTCTGTAGATTCTACCGTCGACAAAGAAATAATTCGTGTTATCAAGATGATGCCTAAGTGGACTCCTGCAACATACAATGGTGGAGATGCACGTGCAAAAATCACATTAAATATTTCATTAAACCCTAAGATTAATTCAAATTGTAATTCTGTAAATTCTAAAAAAGAAACCCTAGTGCTCAGTAACGTCGAACAAGGAGATATATCTATAAAAAAAGATACTACTCTGATGCCTCCAATAATAGATATTGAAGATGTTGAGGGGGACATCTACATCCCATATGAGCCATTGTCTGAGACAAAAGCCAAATTTATTGGCGGAGATAAAGCTATGACTAATTATCTTACAAAAAAATTGGTTTATCCAAGAGCAGCACAGGAAGAAGGAATTGAAGGAACTGTCATTGTTAAGTTTGTTGTAAATAAGGATGGATCCATAATTGATATTGAAGTGGTACAATCTGTTCATCCGATTTTAGATAAAGAAGCAGTTCGTATTATCAGAACAATGCACCATTGGATCCCGGCTAAGATGGGGGATAGACCTATTCGTACCAAACAGATATTGCCAATCAAATTCAAATTAAATAATTGATTCCTCATTTTTTTATTTGCATCTACTAATCGAATTCTAATTAAGCCTATGTACAAAGGAAAGCATACATGTGAGACATTAAAAGCCATTCGTAAGCAGATAGCCTAAAAATCCCATAATCCTCAATCATACCAACCGAGACAATAACTCATCAGCTGAATGTTCTGTAATTATATCTACAGAAAACCATCGTTTTCCTAGGTC
>JAZUIF010000144.1:0-31981 GCA_045642085.1 Paludibacteraceae bacterium
TTTAAAGTAAGCGATGATTGTATCATTTTGAGATATGTCATCCAATGTCAAGCCTTTTTTTGACTCCCAACGTTCCAATTCATATCCATTCTTAAGATACAATACCTGGTGTATATTTAATGAAGAACCTTCTTTGACCTCTACAGTTTTAGATTGACATACCGATGTGTCGGTAGACAAAAAAACAATATTGAAAGATTCTCTGTTGTCGACGTTCGGATCTTCACCAGTCTTTCCGAATGTTGATAATGTTGAAAGTAACACCATCAACATTGATAATAGCATAGTTTTTTTCATACGCATTAATTTTTTTTGGACTAATTATTTTGAGTTTTAATTTCAAATACAAAATTATCACTTTGTAGAAAAAAAGCAAACCGAACCACAAAAAATGTGATTCGGTTTGCTTACTATTCGATTATATCGATCTTAATCTTTACCTCTAATTAAAGTAAAGTGTCCGACGTAGGTTTTATCAATCTCATCGATTTCTATCTCATACCAATAATCTGTCGACGGTAATTCTTTGCCACGATATGAGCCATCCCAAGCTTCCATCTCAGCTGATGTCATATCACAAAGTTTTTTACCGTATCTATCATATAGTCTGATAGACGCGCTTGGATACTTGTCCAGATTCTTGACATGCCAAACATCATCAATTCCATCTCCATTTGGAGTGAAACTTGTAGGCACTTCCAATTCATAAGTAGGTGTAACAATAGATGTATCTGATGTACATCCTAATTCATCCTTTACTTTGATTTTGTATGTTCTGCCATAAGTGGCAGGATTTAATATTGACGATGATTGGAAGCCGTTGCCAAAATCAAACTGATATATTCCACTTCCTCCTTCAGCGACAAATTCAAATGTGTTCGCGCCACTCTCCTCTACCGATACAATGCGCGGCGTCGGCACTACATTAATACCGATATTATATGTCTCAACACACACTTTACTTTTAACATCAAGTTTGACATTTACAGATTCGTCACCATCGTAGGCAAACTTATAAATCTGAGACTTTACATCACCATCGATAGACCAAGCATATGTATAGCCATTATTTCCATTAACAGATAGCTTGACTTCGCCACCTTCACATAAAGTCGTATCATCAGGGACTTCCACTGAAATAGCAGGATCCACAAACAACTTGATAGATGATGGTTTGATCACACATCCTGCAGGTGTCATTGCTGTGACATTTACCTCCATTGATTCAGTAGGAGAAAGTATTGCGGCTTGCTGACCTGAAACCAATTCATCATCTCCATTTTTCATCACAATCGATGACTCATCAAAATTATTTGAAGTATATTTTGATGTCAACGTTATTTCATCACCTTCACACAAACTGTCGTTTGTAGCTTCTAGAGTCATAGTTGGGACCGCATCTATAGAAACAGTAGTCGAAGCTGGTTGTTCTGGACAATATTCACCAGAAACAGTCAATAAGAAATCTGTTGTGGCATCCAATTTTGTTTTTACTATAGTTGGATCAGTGGTAGAACTAACAGTTTTGAAATTTGTTCCATCTGTAGTCTTCTTCCACTCAAACTTTAAATTGTTGCTCATTCCTACAACATTCGCCTTTACTTCAACATCTACTCCTGGACAAACAATTGCTGAATTGGCGTCGAAAGAGACACTAAATGCTGGCTCTACCTCAACTTTTTGCTTCCATGTCATACCTTCACACGCATCATCAGACAATGTTTTTATCATGTACATGACAGACTGACTTGGATTAAACACCTGAGATGAAGTAGATTTGATTAAATCAGTATAATTTTCACCGTCAAGACTGACTTTCCATTCTAGATCATCAACATTTTCAGCTGTAGGTGTGACAGTAACGTCGTCACCCTCACAAACTGCAGTCTTGTCAATAGAGACAGATAACTTTGGTTGTTTTTGGATATTTACTTCTACATTTTTTGTTACACTTGAAGTACAAGCTATTCCAGCCAAAGTCAATTCATATTTAGTATCTTCAGATGGCTTGACATTATAAATATTTTTCTTTACTATATCAAATGGATCAGGATTTCCATTTGCAGTAAATATGACATTATTAGGTCGACCACTTATTAAATTTAATGATATATTAGCCTCTTTTCCTTCACAAATAATACCGTTTACATCAGTTGTCAATTCGAAATCAATCTTTGGCTCGACGTCGACAATAGCAGGTAGGGAATAAACCTCATTACAAACAATTCCCTTGACACTCAAATAATAAGATGTTGATTTTACAGGAGTTACTGTAGTCGACTCTGTAATCTTTGTCTTTATTCCGTCGACTTCAGCCCACCATGTCACTAAACTAGGATCATTTGTGCCATAATCTTTTGTCAATGTCACACTTTCACCCTCACAAATTAGATTCTTATCAGCAGTCAAGCTTAATGCGTCTGCGCTCTCAACCTCAATTTTAACCTCATGGTCGACGGAAGGACAAACGTCTGCGTTCAAAGTCAACTTATATAAAGATGTGCTTACTGGAGAATCATTGTATGAAGACGATGCTGTGACTTCTATTCCATTTTTCTCCCACTTTGAAGTTTTTGGTGTTCCTAGCAAATTCTTAACCGAAAGATTAACCGGTGATCCAGCACAAATCTTTCCAGTCACATCGCTCACCAAATCAAACGACAATGCTTTCTCAACCTCAATCTTAACAGGCTCAACCTTAAATGCTTCACAAGCTCCATCACTTGGAGTTCCGGCATAAACGTAGATTGTCTCATCTGGAGTTATCTTATTGCCACTTGTAGGTGTGAATTCTGAATAGTTTCTGTCATCTGTACTCTTATACCAAACGATTCCATCAGAAGATCCAGTGATTGTAAATTCAACACTTTCACCCTCACAAATCTTTGTTTTGTCTGGTATCATTGTAAATGAAAGAGAATGATCTACATAAGCTGTAGTGTCAAATGGTGTTTGTCCACAAACTAGACCAGCCACAATAACTTCAAACTTTGTATCCTCAGAGATTATTGTAGAATATTTGTTGTTTATCAGACTGATTGGAGAACCATTAGCAGTCGCTGTAATTTGTGAAGCATCGTAAGTTTCACTAGTCACAAGAGACAATTCAACGGCACCGCTTTCACAGACTCTCTCATTATCCAATGCCAATGTGAAATCAGGTTTCTTCTCAGCCTTAATAGTGATAATCTCTGAAAATGCCCTATTGCAAATGTTGGCACTTGCCACAGGAGATGAAACTCGGAATGAAGTTTCTTCTGTGATTTCTATGCTATTTGAAGTAGACGTGCTTCCTGCCTCCCACTTAGAGAAATCAGATTCACCTTTCTTTCTATACTCCCAATCCCAAGACGTTAGATTATCACCAGAAACAGTAAATGAAACATTTGCAGGAGCACAAACGATATTTCCTTCAAGAGATGTCTGTAATTCAGGAGAAGGCACTGTCGTCAAATCAATAGTCTGAGGAAGATCCACGTCTATAGTTACAGTTTCCGTCTTATTTGTATTACAAACCTCACTTGTCGCAGTAGCAGTATATGTGGTCAACTGAGTTGGGAAAACGACAAGATCATCCACGTCGACAGTATTGTCATCACTACCAAGAATCTCATATGTATGGTTCTCTGAATTATGAGTTGGCGTGATATTCAATTTCAATTCCGCCTTTTCTCCTTTACATACTTTTGGGGCATCTGATGATAAAGTGAAAACAGGAATATCTTCGTAATCTAATTTAAATGTTATTTCCTCAGACTTACATTTTTCATCAGCATCAACTGCCCAGGCTGTAAATTCTTTATTTCCAATGGTTTTGGCATCATCTGTAAATTCAACCGTAGTCGCCATCAAAATGAATTCAGCATAACCTTCAAGAGGTCCTGATTTCATATACACAGCCTTTGCCGCATCATTTATACTCTTAATTTCAATCTTAGGTTTTTCTGTAGCACAGAACATCTGATCATCAATTGGCTTCAATTCAAGTTTTTCTCTCAAATCAATATTCACATAGAATGTATCACTTTTGCAAGTGTCATTCATAGCGTAGATCATATACTCACCAGATTTCTTTTCAAGAGATAAAATCCATTTTCCATCAGTCGACGTAGGGGCTGGAGTCAAAACGCTTGCCACTCCATAGCTATTGTCTGTACCTTTTTTCGCAATATAGAAATCATCCACGTTGACTCTGTTAGTCTGGAAGACTTCAATATCTATCGCATCAGGAGTATCACAGAAAACAGAATCAATAGTCATAACTTTCTCTTCTGAATCCAATGAGAATTTAGGAGCACGACAACCACTCTCCTTACATTTGAATCCTACCTTATTAGTAATATAGAAAATAGAGCATCCATCAGCAGGTTTTCCATTTCTTGCAACCTCTTCAGCAACAGCCGATGATTCGCCTATTACAACTCTATAAAGGATTTCAGGCTCACCTTCATAGGCAATAGATGTGGTAGTGGCTGAAAGATTCTCCCATGTGCCTCCTCCATCAATAGATGTTTGCCAAATGAATGCGGCGTTAGGATATTGGTCTTTCCAATTTTCAATACCAACTATATTAATTAGATGTGGTGTTTCATCAGAGCAATCAAATCCACTTAACAAAACGACATCCGTACCATCGATATTGATTGATGCCTCAGGCATTGTCTCTCCACATACTGTGATATTTATGTCATCAATACCAAAATTTAACCAATCACTTGTTGCATTATTAGATCCGACTTTAGCATCAAAATCAACCTCTGCGACAAGGGTAATTGGTCCTGTATATCCTTTTGGTAAATCAAATGGTACAGAAGCAATACCTTTAGTAGCTTTAGCCGACTTAAACTGAAGATGAGTTGAATTTACACCAACTTCATTGTTAGACTTATCTAAAACAGATAGTTTAACCATCATATTAGTTTCATATGATCCTCTATCTGCCATAAGTGTCATATTGAACATGTAAGCCTTACATGCGCAAACAGGTATTTCAATTGTCTTTTTAAAGAATACAGGATTAGCAGCCTGATCCTCTTTCTTCATTCTAATTAAAGCAAAAGCATCACCACTCTTTTGCTTAAAATTCTTCAAGAAACCAGCTTCCCACTGACACATCTGGAAATCTAAAGCCTTATCAGGATGAGCAACGACTGCATACTCACCATAAGTAGTACATTTCTTATTAAATGTAAAAGGAATGCATTCAGATTCTCTTGACTCTAATGAATCACAAACTCCAAAATCTTCACTCCACACTACTTTTAAATCGTCTCTATATTGACAATCAGGCTTTGGAAGAGCTGCAGAAAGAGTATTAGATATTGAGAATAAATAACAACCATCATCTGGACCTCCATTTTCGCTAATCTGACCAGCAATCTCTTTGGCTTTTGCTTCACTTTCATCAGCACCTGTTATAATAACACGATACTGCATTGATTTTGTGATATCTACTTCAAGAATGGCTTTAGTTTTATCAATTCCACTCATTGGCTCTGGCAAATCAGTCCATTTATAACCATCTTCACTCTCTTGCCATAAGAAATAAATATGTCTATAAAGATTGTGCCATTCCTCCAAAACTTTTGTAGGAATCGAATAGGAAGATGAATACAAACAACCATTAAGACTGGTCTCTTCTACGAGCGAACTGTTTGTGATATCTGGATCAGGAACAGTTTCAGCATCTTGACGAAATAATTGTATATCATCAAGAACAAAGTCGTTACCAGAGCCACATTTTATCTTATTACATTGACAATCAGTATTCCATTCTGTTTGTGGTTCTGATCCATCAGCTGTACATTTTGCTCGATTTATCAGTTGGAACTCCACAGAAGAATAATTAGAAGGATCGAATTCTACTTCGTATTTAGACCAATTTGGATCTCCAGACCAATCATAACCTTCATATAACATTGGAACACCACCAGTAAGTTTATTGGCAAGTAATGTACTGTCATTTCCATTAATGCCAACAACCATCATCTCAAAGCTAGGAAGAATACCACCAAAATTTGTACTTCCTCCAGCATACATAACAAATTTATATTTGTTGGTAGAACAAATTGGAAAATCGATTGATTGTCTATATATGATTTCACCTTCCAATGTTCCATCGGTGTTGCAAAGTAACATGCCACCATTTTTATTTCCTGTATGGTCTTGTTTAAGCGGATACCACCATGATCCATGTCCCCAAGCACCTGTCTCCTTTAAGTTATTGATTCCAGGATCACCTCTATAAACTTTGCTGACAATTGTATAATAACCATCCTCAACTACTCCCCATTGTTCAGATAATTTATGTCCAGGCATTGTTTTGCTTGGATCAGCAAAATCTCCAAAAACAGAGTCAGGAACGACACCAAAGTCTTCCTGCCAAACCAAATTCCATGATTGAGCAAATGCTGAAATCGCTAGTTGTGAAATTATCGTTGCCGCTACACAACGTCTTATAAAGTTCTTCATAGTAATCAAATTAAACCCTATTGCACTAAATTATCTATGGCAAATTTAACATTTTTTTAGAAATACAACAAAAAACTAGGCTATCTGTACATTTTTTGAAAAGATAATCCATATTTATGAGAATTTTAAAACAAAAAAGACGGAAAAACTCCGTCTTTTCAAATGATTATATGATTATATTTCAATTATGCATTCTGCTTTATGAAATCTAATGATTTCTTCAAGTCGACGCGAATATCATTATAAGCATCTTGATCAATCAACATTGGAAGTCCACGTTGCTGAGCCAACTTGATTGCAGAAACAGAATCAATGCTTCCGCTTCCTATAGCGACGTCGGTATCAGAAATTCCTGGTTTCACAAAATCCTTGAAATGAACCGACTCTACTCTACCCTCATTACGCTTGAAGAAATCAATCGGATCTTCTCCACCAGCAGCACACCATCCTAAATCTAGTTGGAAGCCAACCTTACCGTCGCACATATCTACCAATTTCTCCAATGCTGTGACTCCGTTAATCTTAACTGCTGTATCAGGCTTATTGTTGTGGATTAAGATTCGTGCTCCACATGATTTCAATCTTTCGGCTACCTCATACAAAACCAACGATCTTTCCCTAAGGGTATTTTCATCCAAAGGATTTGGCATTCCGACCACAAACTGCTTGATGCCATATTCATTAGCCAATATGATCATCTCATCTACTGAATTCTCAATAGATTCAGTCACCACATGGATAGATTCAACACCCAATCCAATGCTCTCCATCTGTTTGTAAAGATGCTGGAATTTCATCATAGTCCAGAATGACGGGTTGTCGTGAGTAAGACCTCCCATCAGGACACATGGTTCTACAAAATCAATTTCTAATGCTCTTACTGCAATCAACAGATCTTCTTCTTTCATAGCCTGTTTTGAGCAAGGGCCGTAGAGATTTAAGCCAATTTTCATTTTACGTCAATTAATTCATTACTATTTAGTGTTTGTTATTCTCTTGTAGAGACGTTGTGCACAACGTCTCTTCTGCAAAATTACAAATATCAAACAAACAAAACCTACAAATAGCATAAAAATGGCTATATTTGTATGCAAATTGTCAAAAAAAACAGATATCAAAGCAATTTTTTAATGAGCAAACGACTAATTGTCATACTCGGACCGACCGCCATCGGCAAAACTGAACTTAGCATCCAAGTGGCTGAACGTCTTCACACGGATATAATCTCGTGCGACTCTCGTCAGTTTTATAAGGATATTCCGATAATTACCGCAGCTCCATCAGCAGAAGAATTAAGTCGAGCCAATCATCATTTCATTGGCATGCTTAATCTTGAAGATTATTACAGTTGTGGAAGATTTGAGATTGAGGCATTAGCTAAACTTGATGAATTATTCAAAACTCACGACGATGTGGTGATGGTAGGTGGATCAATGCTTTATATTGATGCTCTTTGCAATGGTATCGACGATCGCCCAAATGTAGATGAAAAATTGCGTGATGAACTTTGGAAACGTTACGAAACAGAAGGAATTGACAATCTTCTTGGCGAATTGAAAATTCTTGATCCGGAATACTACAATGAGGTTGATCCGCATAATTATAAAAGAATAATCCATGCGGTGGAAATCTGTTTGGAAACCGGGAACCCATACTCCGACATCCGCAAACAGGAGAAGAAACAACGTCCGTTTGACATTGTGAAGATTGGCCTTACTCTTCCACGTGAAGAGATGTACGACAGAATCAATCGTCGCACATTGGTTATGATGGAAGACGGTGCTGAAGCCGAAGCTCGTAGCGTCTACGAACACCGTCATCTGAATAGTCTTAACACCGTAGGATTCAAAGAGTTGTTTGCCTATATAGGTGGAGAATATTCGTTGGATAGAGCCATTGAGGAGATTCAGAAGAATACGCGTCGCTACGCAAAAAAGCAGATGACATGGTGGAAACGAGATCAGGAAATCAACTGGTTTTCGCCATTTGAGAAAGATAAAATATTTGAATTTTTAGGTTTGAATTGAATATGATTATAGATACACACTCCCATATTTATATGGATGAAGATTATGCCGACGACAAAGCTGAGGTAGTTGAGAGATTGAAAGAGGCTGGAGTCGGCAAAGTGATTCTTCCGAATGTTGATTTGAGCACAATTCCCCAGATGCACGCGTTAGCCGACACTGATTCAGAGTTGTTCTCATGTGCGATGGGACTCCACCCTACTGAAGTGAAAGAAGACTGGCAGAAAGTGCTTGATGAAATGTTTGCATATCTTCCACAACGCAAATATTGTGCTTTGGGAGAAATCGGAATTGACCTATATTGGGAAGATGATTTCCGTGATATTCAGATTAAAGCATTTGAGCAGCAGGTCGACGTCGCAATTCAAAACGATCTTCCGATAATCATCCACCAGCGTAAGGCTCTCGACGAATGTACTGCATCGTTGAAAAAATTCGACAAATCAAAACTGCATGGAGTATTCCACTGTTTCACAGGCAATATCCACGAGGCACAACAGATGATGAAGCTTGGAGATTTCGTATTAGGAATCGGTGGAGTTGTGACATTTAAGAATGCAGGAGTAGCAGCCGCAGTTAAAGACATTCCGTTGGATAGAATAGTATTGGAGACAGATGCTCCATATCTTGCTCCAGTGCCAAAACGAGGACAACGAAACGAGACTGCCTTCATCACATATACATGTGCCAAAGTAGCGGAAATCAAAGAGATGCCAGTCGACGCAGTTGCTGACGCGACATCTAAAAATGCAAAAGAGATGTTTGGTTTATAACCAAACATCTCTATAACTTAGACCATTTACGCCAAACCTTAAGCTAACGTGATTTACAAACGCCATCCACCATTCGCCTCCCCCCTTTTTGAAACTGAACTCATCCAGATTCTGAGAAGTGATTGTGATGTCAGCGTGAGCCGCCACCATAGAGAAGAAAAGGATGCCCAGCAAGACATAGAGTTTTTTTCGTATCATTTTCTTTTATTCAAAGTATAAATTCTTAATATATATTATAGTTTTATTTAATCATCTTTATTTATCCATCCAACGTTTACACAACAGTGTGCATCGCGAGCTCTGCGTCTCTCCCCCGACAGTCGCACAACAAGTTTTACAACAATCGGATATAGTTGAATTCTTCAATGTGTCCACCTCGGGGACAAAGCGTCATTCATCAATAACCTTTCCTTTTATTTCTCTCAATGATTGATATCATAGAAAGTTGTATCGACTTATTCGAAAAACGAACATGATTTTGAATGTTTTCCGTCATAAAATCCATAACCAGCAAATTCATTTTTCATTAGAATGGAAATACTTTTTTATATTATCACTTGTCACTTCCCATTCAATAATTTCATTCACACGTGGATATTCGTCAGAAACACGGAGAATTACCTTACTTCCTTTTTGTATACCATAATAACTTATCTTATTGAAATCCTCATTAGAAACCTTGATTTTTCTTATATGTTCTTTCTCCACACCTACTTTTATATAAGAAGAACTTCGACCACTACTTCTTTTTACTGCATAAACTTCACCAATTGATATATTTGATTTTTCTAAGAACTTTTGTTCTAAATGAGCACCGTATAAAGAATAAAAATCACAATACATCACTATTGATACTATAGGAAAAACTAAGCAGAGCAATATTGACATCAAATCAAATTTTCTTCCTAACTTATTTTTTAACAGTTTATCAAAAAGACTTATGCCCAAAATATACAACATCACAAATAATAGAGCCCCACTAATTCCAACAACAGGTCGTTCTCCTAGGACAATCAAAGAATAGTACGCATAATAATAATCAACAAAACCAACTAACAACATCGAAACAACTATCGATATCATAAATCTATATTCAACTAACCAGTCTGCAATTTTGTATACTTTCGTTTTTCTCATAATTTATTCTTCGTTTTTCTCTTCTACAAAATCATCTAATAAATCTCCTAATTTCACTAATAAAACAGAGAATCCTTTATCGACAAATTAGACTCTGAATTCAATTCGTCGGTTAATTTTTCAATAAGAAATTCTTTTAGAACAACAACAATTTCGTCTCCCTTTGGTTTATACAAAGCAAGAGACGCCTTCGTTCCATTATTAATTCTCTCTTTTTGTATATCCAACACAGAAGATCCTGTGAAAGTGACATTCATATCAGAATGGACATCATAAATTTGTTTTAGTTTCTTGCTCCATCCCTTGTATTTGTGAACCTCATCAATAAAGAGATGCGTTCCTCCCTCTTTAGCAAAATCATCAGCCAATTCGAGCAAAGAATGAGAAGAAAAATATAGACTGTCCGCCGACACATAGAGCATGTTTTCCAGATTTTTGTTTTCAGATATGTATTGCTGCATCATAGTAGATTTACCGACTCCACGAGGGCCGACGATACCCACCATTCTTGCATTCCACAACACTTCCGAATACATATAGCGTTTATGCTCAAGCGGAGTCTGCTTAAGCATCAAATCCATATATGTATATAATTTATGTATATAATTCCAAATCTATCATACTCTTTTTTCTTTAACACAGTGCAAATATACATATTTTACCTCAATGAGGGACATATATGTATACATCCCTCCCTCATTGAGGGATTTTATGATCATTTCCTGATTCCAACACCTGCTTCGTAGGAATCGCCAAGAAATCAAATATGGCCTTGACTTCATCAATACAGGTTCTGCGAACATGACGACACACGCTGTCCGATACACGCACGCATTTTTTGCGTGTTGCTTTCAAACTCCAATTCTCCTTCAGAAAAAACATTATTAACATGTTTTCTGATAGTCTTGGCATCCCTATCAAATAGCAAAGCCATCTGATTGGCGGAAAGCCACACCGTCTCACCTTCCAACTTCACGACGATGGTTGTATCTCCATCCGACGTCTCATATATCACTATCTTGTCGTCCATCTATCTTCAATCATCAACCATCAATCTTTTGCGATGTCAGCGTGAGCCGCCACCACAGCGAATAAAAGCATACCCAGCAGGACAAGTTTATAACAATCAGATAATGGATGAGTTCCTCAAAGTGTCCTCTTAATCATTTGATTTGACGACATCTTCCAAAACATATAAATCCATATAATTTTTGTGATAATCACAAATACAATAAGAGAAATATTATTGTATAAAACCCTATCGGTGTGGGATCTTATATTGGACATTAAATAATTAAAGTATAAAGGCCACAAATCAAACATACATAAAGATGATAGCACAACAACAATAAAAAATCGCCACTTTTTAATTGTTTGTATGAATGAAACAATAAAACCTACAGTCACAATCGCTTGAAATTCATAATAATATATCTGCCAAAAATAATTAAAGCATCCAAAATCCAATATCGAATCAGAAATACGAATAATATTTAATGGATCTATAAAAAAACTGTAAAACAACAAAAGCAAAACAATTATCAAGAATGCTCGTTGGATATACTTATTCTTTATGATTTCCAATAAGTGTGATAAAAAGGCAATAGCTAAAAAAGTAGAGGATATAAACATAAATTGAATAAGAAGCCCGACAATAGTTTGTGGAAAAACAAAAATGTCTATAATTCCCGACGATTCTATTTGGGGATTGGAAAAAAACAGATATGAAACCATAAGAATGACAAGAATCTCTCCAAATGTCAATTTAAGTGTCAAATTCCAATGGTTACTCATGATTCTTAAAATTTTATTTAGTACGTGCCTTGATATTCTTTAGTTTTCCTGGATTGTTTGCCAACCATGGAAGCACAACTTTGTTTAGAGGTATGTCAAAATATTCGTATTTTTGGTTTGTAATCCTCATTTACACTTATTCTCCTCCACTTTCCACTCCACGATATTCCTCTCCTCCGAGCTGAAGTTGGCTCCAATCTTCACAACTGGTTTATCTTTAGAAGAAACCTTCTGGGCATACTTATTCATATCTATTTGATCCAATGCCTCGTCGGCAGACTTGTCTCTTTTGCATTCGATCACGTAGACGCGATTGTCGGTCTCGAAGAAGACGTCGATACGTCCACCTAATATAGGAAGTTCGACGAAGACATCGAATCCTGAGAATCTTATCATCAGGTAGATCATGTTGCGGAAGTTTGCCTCTATCTGCTTTACCTCGTTGCTCTCAAACGGAACTTGTCCCATTATCAACTGAATTTGAGACATGAAGGCTTCGACATCGTCCGCTTCAAGTGCATCTCTTAGCAAACGGAGATTATAATCTCCCTCGATATTGTTATGCTTAGAATACTCGTTCATCAAACATTGGATGAACCCGTCCTCAACCTCTTCGTTTGGAAATCCCAATGAATAATATCTACGTCCATCATAGTTTTTGATAGTAAGATATCCACTTTGATAAAGTGCGGCAATCATGTTCTCCTCTCCGTTTCCAAACGACGCCATTGTTTCAGCCGTTGCGTCTATTCCACTGCTGAATTTTGATAAATCATACGAATTGCGTTTTAGTATTGAAGTCAGATAAGTAGGAGTGCCAGTTGCAAACCACTTGTTTTCCAGAGCTCTTGATTTTAACGCACCGAGTAAACTGAATGGATTGTAAATATCTTCGCTGTTGGCACAGAAATGATAGCCATCGTATTTTTTCTTTAGTCTCTCGTACATCATTTCTTTGCTGATATTCTCCTCTTCAGCAAATTCCTTGATTTCGATGTCGAAATATTTGTGAAGCTCATTTTCTGAAATTCCACATATCGACGAATACTTCTTACTCATTGAAATATCGTCGGGATTATTTGCCGCACTGAAAATGCCAAGTTTGCCATAACGGGTGACGCCAGTAAGAAATGCGAAACGGATATGTTGGTCGGCTCTTTTCATAATGCCGTAAATTCCTTGAAGTGCAGCCCTATTCTTATCTTGAACCTCTTGTACCCCAATTGTGTCCGTCAATGGTTTGTCGTATTCATCAATAAGGATCACAACCTGTTTTCCAGTTTGCTCTTTTGCTCTGCTTACAACTCCATGAAAGCGGTCGCCCAACGAAATTTCATCGTCACTTTTCCCATACTCCTTTTCCCATGCCGTTAGATATATATTCATTCGATCATATACTGCGGTTGGATCAGTGTAGTCGGCACCCGTAAAATCAATATGAAACACCGGATATTTCACCCAATCCTTCTCAAGTGTCTCCATGGCAAGACCTTTGAAAAGTTCCTTCTTGCCTTGGAAATAAGACTCAAGGGTGGTGGTAAGCAGACTTTTTCCGAAACGACGAGGGCGGCTGAGGAAATAGTATTCTCCAGATGTCACCAAACTATAGACCAACTCAGTTTTGTCTACATACTGGTAACCTCCCTCTATTATTTTCTCAAATGTCTGTATACCTATAGGATATTTCATACTATTGCTTTTAATTTAATCGACGTCGCAAATATACGATTTTCAATTCATAATACATAATTCGACATGCTAATTGTCGATACAAATTGAAAGCACAAATTCTTAAATTAACACTGTATTTCCTTTTATAATTTAACCAAAACACTCTTTCCATTCACCACATAGACACCTCTCGTCACCGGAATCTCAACCTTCATCGATGCCTGCATATATAAATGCTTAATCATACGTCCGTTGATGTCGTAAACATTGATCCACTCTCCATTATCTGTGCTCTCCACTACGATTCCATTCTCATTAGTATAAATGATTAAGGAAGAATTGTCTTGACTGATATTTTTTACTTCAGACAAATCTCCAGCCAAAGCCTTAACCTCCTGTCTCGATAAAAGAATCCATCTCTGTTTTGATGCTGAATTCTGATGATCAAAACGAGAAGCAGTGACATTGTTAGATGATGATGTCAATGTGTTTGGTGTGTTAGTGCCATTTGCAAAAACCAACCAATATGATTTAAGATTGAAATCATTTGTCACTACATTCTGACGTGATCCAAGCATCTGAATACCAAAATTATCATTGTCGGACAAATTCACTGAATTACTGAATGATAAATCCTTACCTGATTCAATATTCTTAAACTCATAGTATTGAGTAGATGGCTCAAATCTTACTTGCCATGCATATGAATCATCTTTTAGAATAGTCTTCCAATCACTCTTCTGCAATTGCAAATTGCTTTCATTTGACTTAAGCATAGAGAAATCATCAGCAGAAAGTACATAATAATAATCATTGTCATCCTGGATGAATGTGTATGCT
The DNA here is from genome assembly GCA_045642085.1 of Paludibacteraceae bacterium. Lineage (GTDB taxonomy): Bacteria > Bacteroidota > Bacteroidia > Bacteroidales > Paludibacteraceae > UBA1723. Next base: position 14,714 of record JAZUIF010000144.1, read on the forward strand.
GGCGACGCAAAAGCACCCTGCACTGGAGGAAGATTATCCTCTCCAAGCGACTGAACGATTAGTGCATTAGCGTAGTAAAGCATACGAGTACCGTTATCCTCGTGGGCTCCATTGATTCCGTATGGCCAGAAATGTGTCTTGTCGCCTTTCAAATGAGCATCATTATCATTTTCTAAGAATGCCAACACCTGATCTGTACGCTCACCAAGCCAGAAACCAGAACTTGTATTCTGTCGGTAGACACTGCTATTGTACCATTGATCGATTGTGCCGACACCTATAGCGTGGGCCATCTCATGCTGGATAGTACCTGTTCGCTGATAACTTGCGTTTGGTCCGACACGCATCCAACCACCGTAGCTACAGTCGGCAGTCGGTGTTTGTGCTCCATAATGTACCGAGATGGACAAACCCTTAATGCTCGTGATATTATTCCAAACATCCACCGCATCTTTAACTGCAGAATTGATACGTCCGTTCTCCTCTGATGAGCCACCATTGTCGTAGCTCCATCCAACCTGTCCCATTGGCAACGTGCAAATCTTAATCGTTTTGCCATAACCTACGACATCATTATCAGAAATCGCATACGGACGGATATAATAAAATGTTGCAGGCGTAAGTTTCTCGATAACGTAGATGTCGCCATTATTGCTATATGAAAGAGTCGAGCGTTTGTCACGTATCGTTGGATTGTTTTTTAATCCATAGCAGAAACCTTTCTCCTTAATTTTCAATCCATTACCATCAAATGATGCACGACCAAAAGCGAAAGTGGCTCCACGTGCATGACGAGGATCAGTAGTGACTTTAGGAATCGGTCCATTAGTATGATTAGATCTGTAGACAATCATCAACTCATCCAACGCCTTTATCGACTCATTAACATCTGCGATAGATTTAGACTCACTATCATATACCTTCTTAGCCTTGTTTAATTCATTAGCAATCTCAGCATCATTTTTCGAAGCATCTTCTGCCTCAGCTATCAAGTCGGCAAGATCAGAATATAGCTCGACAGACGACTGCGCAGCGTCCGTAGCCTTACGAAGATTTGAAACTATCGAAGAAAGACTCTGCGAAGATGGTGATGCAATCCACTCCTCTGCCGCTTCTGTAGCTGATTTCAAATTGTTGCGGTGAGTGCCATTCATTTTCTCAGCCAACAAATTGTTTGCCACCTCCACTTGCTTTGATACCTCATTAGCAAGATAACTGGCGTCATCGGATGCAAAATATAGTTTTACAAAATCCGACACAATCTTGGCTGAATTAGCCGATCCATTTGCAACTGCCTTAAAACCAATCTGTATGCGACCAGAAGTCTCCTGAGAAAGAGTAAACGTCACCTCGTCTACCTTCCATTGATTAGAAGGAAACGATGACATCGACGACACTTTTGCGTCGCCCTTATCAGGAATCCAGCCAAGCAAACTATAGCCATCATTGGAATTGCTGCCATTATAATAGGCAGTTTGAAGTTTATATGAACCTGCAGGCAATGTAACAGTCTGATAGAACTTCATCGCCTGATCCCAACCTGTACTCAAAGCCAAGCATCCACCTTTGGAATTCTGATACCCTGCAGAAGGAACTTTACCAGAAGTGTTAAAAGTCTTAGCAGTACCATATTCATATATACCGCACACTGTGTAATCCACACCGAAATCCTTATTCCAACCGTAGATAGGCAAAATCTCCTGAGCCACATTACCTTGATCGGAGATGCGGTAGTCGAAATGGGAATCATCATCAAAACCAGCGTTTTGCAAATAAAGATCTGTAACATCTATGTCTGCCCAAGCGAAGGACGACAATGTAGAAAGAGTAAATAATGAAAAGTAACGTCTTTTCATGGCATTATGTGTTTATGTTATTCATCGCAAATATAAGAAATTTATGATTATAAACGACTTATATAGAAAAAGATTAGCAGAATTTGCCTTTGATGAATGAAATTCATTAATTTTGTAAAAATATTAAATCAAACACAATATGAAAATAAGACATTTGATTCTATTGGCAGTTGTATTGCTTTGTTTGGCGGCAATGGTGATTTTCAAAGGCGTTAAAGTTCCTGAAACTGAAAATATGCCTACAGTCTATGATTACACAGTAGTGGACAATAAGGGAAATGATGTGTCATTGTCTGACTATAAAGGCAAAGTGCTTTTGATAGTAAACACTGCCACTCGTTGTGGTCACACTCCACAGTATAAAGAGTTGCAGGATTTGTACTACAAATACAACCATCATGGATTTGAGATTTTAGATTTCCCATGTAACCAGTTTGCAGAACAGGCTCCTGAATCAGATGAGGAAATCCAGAATTTCTGTACTCTAAACTATCGCACTACTTTTCCTCGTTTTCATAAGATCAACGTGAATGGAGACAGCACTATTGCTCTTTACGATTTTCTTAAGCATGCAAATGTGGCAGATCCGGAAGCAGACATCAACATTCATTGGAATTTCACAAAATTCTTAATTGGAAAAGATGGTCAGGTTATTTGTCGTTTTGAGACTGACCAAAAAAGAGATGTAATCGAGCCGGAGATTATTGAGGCTTTGAAATAAAAATAAATGAGGTCGCAAAATATTTGCGACCTCATTTATTTTATCTTCTTTTTTATTCTTTTTATCTTCTCTCAATTTCCTCAAATGTCTGAGCCACCAAATATAGTTGACCTGGATTCTGAGTAGAAAGTTCAATTGCCTTATTCACTGCCGACTCTGCCCTATTGTAAATAGCAACTGAGTTTTCCTCTCTAACGTAATAATCCCAAGCAGAATCACCACCTTCTACAGTTTTATTTGTGATGATCTGGAATCCCTCTTTCTGGCAATAGAATGGAGAGTGTCCGTCGTTGAAATTATCATTAAAGAAGATTATCTTACCATCACGAACTACACAATATCTTTTCAAAACTGATAACACATACGCATCTTTAAATGATGAGTTTGGATCAACCTTGTCGTATTCATCATAAGAACAAAGATATGAGAACGACTGAGATGCGAAGAAATAGTTTTTATCTGAAATCTCAAATAAATCAATCTTCGACGAAGGATAATTGTAGCATGTCAATCCAGCGAAATTAGTTTTGGAATCCGACGAAGCCATCTCACTTGTCACTCTACTTGTGAATCGAGACGAGTTATCCTTCTTCAACACAACATCTTTATTATCTTCATTTACAGGTCTCTCCTGAGTCTTACCTGAAGTATTCTTTATAAGTTCATTGATAAGATTGTTGAATGCTCCGATGCTTGAGTCGGCAAGATCCTTAAATGACATAAGATTGCCGACATTAGCCAAAATCTTGTTCAACAACTCTGGATTCTTGTTGTTCAAATCCTCAAACAACTTTCTGTTGTTCTCTTGTAGTTCCTGATTATTCATAGCATTTAATTTTTAGTTTGATATTGTAAAGATACAACTAAATTTAATCAATAATATCCGACGTCGCACTTTTAACCTTTATTTAAGATTTGGTGATTTTCTTTAACAATAGTAAAATAATATGATATTTTATCAATAACGCTTCATTTTAATTGCCTCTAATCTCAGCCTTTATATCGTTAACAATGTAAGTATCAGACATTAGTTGGAAACCATATTGAGGATCATGCAATTGCTGTCCTACTTGTGAACGATAGAATAATAACATCGCTCGTTTGGGAGTAATTTGTAATTCATCAGCCAATTGTATGATAATACGAGCAATTTTTCTATAAAGAATATAATCTTTCATTTTTCTATAGATTCTATGAATTTCAGATATTTATTGATTATCTCTTGATTACGAATACATATCTGGTGTTTCAATTCTTGTTTGACAAGTTGATCAATAGCTTGTTCTGCAGTGATAAATCCATCCACATAAGCATCTACAGTAGTGATCACGCTATCATTTGCAATTCCTCCTTCTATCCAATCATATTTATCCCACGGAGATTTTCCTCTGCGACTGTCAGTAATAAAATCCAGCCACTCTTTATCATAGTGTGAAAATATCCTCTTTGAATAGTCACAAATCATAAAACGGTCAAAATCAAAATGGTACACGTTAATGATCGCTTTCGCATTACGTTTTCTAGATGCTTTGGTAATGGCCCATTTTTCTGCTTGTTCATAATTATTGGTTAAATAAAAACCTTGTCCGAAATCTAATTCCGGACGACCTACATGTGTAAGTGGTTCTTTTACAACTGTCACTCCACCATGATACAAAATATCATTGTTCTCCATCAGCTTCGTAATTTTGCAAAGTTTCTAAAATGTCATCAACCACATAATCCACACTTTGTGTATGCAAGGTGTCGTAGAAACGGATCAATCTATCATCAATAAGATTCTGTTTCTCCAATCGCTCCACAAATTCAGATGGAGAGATGCCGAGTTTGCGTGCTGCTGCTTCAACTACAAATACAATAAATCGCATTTGATCGCCTTCGGGTGTTCTTGCTTGTCCTTCCATATTAATGAATAGATGTAATTATTGGAAAAGAGGCGAACCATCATTACAATGACTCGCCTCTTAATATTTGTAGTTGCGTTTAGCTTATGCCTTCACAACCTTGACATTGACCTTGTAATCATCAAAATCAAGCTCTGTTGCACCGCTGATTGAATCAACAAGTTTAACCTCGTTAGCCAATACCTGTGATGCGATGTACTGTGCGAAGTGCTCAACAGCAACGTTGATCTCTGCCTTCTTCTCAATCTCAACAAGGATCTTGTCTGTGATCTCGAATCCTGAAGACTTACGGATGTTCTGAATTCTGTTGACGAACTCACGTGCAATACCCTCTTCCTTCAACTCATCTGTGATTGTTACGTCAAGAGCAATTGTGATCTGTCCGTTGTTTGCAACCAACCATCCTGGGATATCCTCAGATAGGATCTCAACGTCGCTCTTCTCAACCAATACTGAAGCTCCAGCAACATCAAGTGAATACTGTCCGTTCTTCTCAAGCTCACCAATCTGCTCCTGAGTGAACTCTGTCAACATCTGAGCGACAGTCTTCATGTTCTTACCACACTTAGGTCCAAGTTTCTTGAAGTCTGGCTTGATTCTCTTAACAAGGATTCCTGAAGCATCTGTTACGAAGTTGATTGCTTTTACGTTAACCTCGTTCATAATCAAATCCTTAACAGCCTCGATGTTCTCCTGCTCGTTTGCAGCAAGGATTGGAACCATGATCTGTGTAAGTGGCTGACGTACCTTGATGTTCTCCTTCTTACGTAGAGCAAGAGTCATTGAAGAGATATCCTGAGCAAGCTGCATTCTCTCCTCAAGAGTCTTGTTGATCAATGAATCATCTGCAGTTGGGAACTTAGCCAAGTGAACGCTCTCGCACTTGTCCTTACCTGTTGCAGCGTTTAGATCAAGGAATACACGGTCTGCGTAGAATGGCGAAATAGGAGCCATCAATCTTGACACTGTCTCAAGACATGTGTAAAGTGTCTGGTATGCAGAAAGTTTGTCCTTTGTCATCTCTCCACCCCAGAATCTCTTGCGGCAAAGACGAACATACCAGTTAGACAAGTTATCGCAAACGAATGTAGAGATTGCACGACCAGCCTTAGTTGGCTCGTAGTCTGAATATGCAGCGTCTACATCCTTAACCAATGTATTCAAAAGTGAGATGATCCAACGGTCGATCTCCTGACGCTCATTCATCGGAACCTCTGCCTGTGAGTAGTCGAATCCGTCGACATTAGCATATAGTGCAAAGAATGAGTAAGTGTTGTAAAGTGTACCGAAGAATTTTCTTCTTACCTCGTCAACACCCTCCTCGTCGAATCTTAGGTTATCCCAAGGCGACGCGTTTGTGATCATATACCAACGTAGTGGATCTGAACCGTATTTCTCGATAGCTCCGAATGGATCAACTGCGTTACCCAAACGCTTACTCATCTTATTTCCGTTCTTATCAAGTACAAGTCCGTTAGAGATAACAGCCTTAAATGCTACGCTATCCTTAACCATTGTAGAGATTGCGTGAAGTGTAAAGAACCATCCACGAGTCTGGTCAACACCCTCAGCGATGAAGTTAGCTGGGTAGAACTCACCGTTGTCTACAACATCCTTGTTCTCGAATGGATAGTGCATCTGAGCGAATGGCATAGCTCCTGAATCGAACCATACGTCGATTAGGTCTGTCTCTCTCTTCATTGGCTTACCGCTCTCGCTGACAAGGATAATATTGTCAACGTATGGACGGTGAAGATCGATATTCTTTGGATCGTAGTTCTCCTTTGAGTAATCACCTACCTTGAAGTTTGGCCAAGGGTTAGACTTCATGAATCCAGCCTTAACTGATTTCTCAATCTCAGCCATCAACTCCTCAAGTGAACCGATACATTTCTCCTCAGCACCGTCTTCTGTTCTCCAGATTGGAAGTGGAGTACCCCAATATCTTGAACGAGATAGGTTCCAGTCGTTCAAATTCTCAAGCCACTTACCAAAACGACCTGTACCAGTTGATTCTGGCTTCCAAAGGATAGTCTTGTTAAGCTCGATCATTCTCTCTCTTGCTGCAGTCGACTTGATGAACCAGCTATCAAGTGGATAGTAAAGCACTGGTTTGTCTGTTCTCCAGCAGTGAGGATAGTTGTGGACGTGCTTCTCGATCTTAAATGCCTTGTTTGTAGCCTTCATAAGCATACAAATAGCGACGTCGAGGCTCTCATCCTTATCAGTCAAATTCTTGTCGTAAGCGTTCTTTACGAAACGACCTTCGAACTGCTTGTACTCGTCAATATTAATATGTGTCTTAACGTACTCATCGTCAAGGTCAGCAAGCAAGTAGAACTTACCTGTCAAGTCGACAGATGGACGAAGATTTCCATTCTTGTCAAGCAACTGTAGTGGCGGAATACCTGCAGCCTTAGCCACCTTAGCATCGTCAGCACCGAATGTAGGAGCGATATGTACGATACCAGTACCGTCTTCAGTTGTAACATAATCACCAGGGATTACACGGAATGCCTGATCAGCGTTCTCTGGTGTGATCCAAGGAAGAAGCTGCTCATACTTCATACCTACAAGGTCAGTTCCCTTATATTCAGCAACAACCTTGAATGGAACAAGCTTATCACCAGCCTTGTATTCCTCAAACGCTACCTCTGCAGCCTTAGGATTAAAGTGAGCGTTAAGCAATGCCTTAGCACAAACGTAAGTTGCAGGCTCACCAGTGTATGGATTGAAACTCTGTACTGCAACGTACTCAATCTTTGGACCAACACAAAGAGCAGTGTTAGAAGAAAGAGTCCAAGGAGTAGTTGTCCAAGCCAAGAAGTAAGGAGTACCATGCTGAGTCATCTCAGGTTTTGGATCAACCATCTTAAACTGAGCCACAACAGTTGTATCCTTAACGTCACGATAGCAACCAGGTTGATTCAACTCGTGAGATGAAAGTCCAGTACCTGCTGCTGGTGAGTATGGCTGGATTGTGTATCCCTTGTAAAGATAACCCTTCTTGTAAAGGTCCTTCAAAAGACACCAAAGAGTCTCGATATACTTGTTGTCGTAAGTGATGTATGGATTCTCAAGATCCACCCAGTAACCCATCTTATGAGTTAGGTCAGTCCACTCCTTAGTGAACTTCATCACATTAGTACGGCAAGCATTGTTGTAATCGTCTACTGAGATCTTCTTACCAATATCCTCCTTAGTGATACCAAGTTCCTTCTCAACACCAAGCTCCACAGGAAGTCCGTGAGTATCCCATCCAGCCTTACGCTTAACATGGAATCCCTTCATAGTCTTGTATCTGCAGAAAATATCCTTGATTGAACGAGCCATTACGTGGTGAATACCTGGCATACCGTTTGCTGAAGGCGGACCTTCAAAGAATACAAATGTTGGATTGCCCTCTCTCTCAGAGATACTCTTATGGAAAAGGTCTTTAGCATCCCAATCCTTTAGCACCTCCTTGTTTACATCCGAGAGGTTAAAATTCGAATACTCAGTAAATTTCTTACCCATTATTTATAATGTTTTCTTATTTTCATGAAAATTTATCCAACTATTTTAAAGTATGGACGTTACAAAATTACAAAAAAAATGTATTGTAGAGCATTAAAGTTCGCTAAAAAGTAAATAAAGTCGTATCTTCGCAGTATATTTAAGTCCAAAATAAGACTCATATATTGTGGAGAATTCAATTTTGAGGATTGTTAAGGACGGAACGTCCTAACCCACACCACCAAAGCGAGCCCGTAGGGCGAACGATATGAAAATGAGTTAGGCAATTTTTGTATTGATTGTCATAATAATTCTATAAAATGAGAATAGATATCTTGTCATGCGTGCCTGAACTTCTTGAGAGTCCGTTGCAGCATTCAATTATAAAGAGAGCAAGAGAAAAGGGTTTGGTGGATATCCAAATCCACAATATCCGTGACTATACGTTGAATAAGCATCTTAAAGTCGACGATGAGGCTTACGGTTACTCGGCTGGTATGGTGATGCAGATTGAGCCTATCGACAGACTTATCACGCATCTTAAGGAGCAGAGAGAATACGATGAGGTGATCTATACAAGTCCGGATGGTGAGACTTTCAACCAAAAGATAGCAAATGAAATGTCTCTCTACAATAATATCATCATTCTTTGTGGACACTACAAAGGTATCGACCACCGTATTCGTGAACATCTTATCACTCGTGAGATCTCTGTCGGCGACTTTGTACTCACTGGTGGTGAATTGGCTTCATTGATAATGACAGATGCAGTGGTTCGTTTGTTGCCAGGAGCAATGAGTGATTTGGAGAGTGCGTTGACAGACTGTTTCCAAGATGACCTTTTGGCTCCCCCAGTCTACACTCGTCCTGCCGACTACAAAGGATGGAAAGTGCCAGATGTTCTTCTATCTGGTAATGAAAAACTTATCCGTGAGTGGGAGTACGAGCAGAGTTTGGAGAGAACAAAAAGACTTCGTCCTGATTTGTTAGGGGAATAATTTGGATTATGGAATACAATTTGGATTTCATCACATATTGCGTAGGTAATCTTTCACGACGTCTTGGACTTAGTGCGAGTGATGTATATCAGAGATTAAAATCATCTGGTATACTCTACGACTATATTGTGCCAAGCTACGATGTCCTACATACTTTCAGCAAAGAATATTTGATGGAAGATTTAACCGATTTCATGAAGGAGAAAGGAGTATTGTAATGATTGTATATTATGCATTCGTAATCAGAAAGTGCTAGATGATTGTATTACATTCAAATACAGTATTGAGCTATGACACAAGTAAAAGATGAAGCCTTTCATGCAATACTTGAAGCTAAATATGCTCGTATAATTGCAGAAATCAGTGAGATGCATAATGTGTCGATTGACACTGCACTTGATATTTTTTATAAATCAGAATTACTTCCTTTAATAGAAGAAGGAGTCGCTGATTTACATTGCAGAAGCGACAAATATTTAGCTGAAGAAATTTGGAGAGAATATCTAGAAATGCAAGAAATTTCGAACAACGAAAAACAACCATTATGAACGATGAAGGAAGACTTGAGCAAAATAATAATGAGTCAAACCAACATACCTGTGGAAACTTATATCAGAACTCAGCCAAAAGAGAAATGGCAGATTCTGACAGAAGCGACATACGAGTGCTTGAGAAAGAGGTTCACAATCAATCGTATGGAGATTCAGAGGATGGCCAGACTACTCTTGAGCAAACCAGAGCTGAGCAGGTAGAGATTGCCCGATTGTTTGAATTAGCCAAAGCAAATGGTCTGTTTATTGACAGAGAGACAATCAATAAATATGGCGATAAGCTTTGCACAAAAACTGGTGAATGCGAGATTTTCTACAACGAGAAAGAGAATGTCGTTTATAAGGTAAAGGATCCGTTCGCTAAATGGGTGATCAAGGAACTTCACGCAGAAGATTTGATCTACGAACATATTGTACATAACCTTCTTTTCCCTAATACTCGCTATAAATTTATCGGTATTGCTGAAGACGAGGGAAATCTAAGACTCGTTTTGACTCAACCATTCATCGCGTCTACCAATGCCCACCCTACTGATGATGAGATTATAGCTCATTTGAAGACGTTGGGATTGGAGCCAGACGGATACTACTTCTATGGCAATGAATATGTCTCTGTAACCGACATCGGCACAGCCTCAGACAATGTTTTGAAGGGCGACAACGGTGAGCTATACTTCATCGATCCGATTATCAAACTAAAGAAACCGGCTCGTGAAGTGATTGACTTTCTTATAAATTACACTCCCGTCGCAACGGAAGAAAAGAAATCATCTTGGTGGAATAGATTATTAAATCGTCTTTTCCATTAATTAAGATTAGTAATTAAAATGAGGTTTGCAAAGGGCGATAGCCCTTGCCCCTCTCAACACGCGAGTCCGTAGGACGAGCGTATAAAATAAGTGTATTTAATATTAGCTTATGAAAAAACTATTTATCGCTGTCTTAACAGCATTTTCGATATCAGCATGCAGCGGCAATGCAAGACAATCAGAACGCGCAATCGCTGAAGCTCCAGCAGTTGAATACGCTGAAGAAGAAATGATGGAAGTCTCGACATCCGATAGGACTGTGCCACCAGCTCCAGATCCACGTAAATTGATTGCAAGAGGCAATGTCGACATAAAGGTAAAACCAGAGAATGTTGATTCTATTTACGACAACATCAATGCTCTCATCAGAAAGTACAATGGTTATAAGAGTTCTGAAAAACAGAATGAATATCGCTATACAGTATCGGCTTCTATTCCGTCTGCCTCATTTGAAGTTTTCACAGATGCCTTAAGCAAGGTTGGAGGTAAGATGTCGGAAAAAAACATCAATGTACAAGACGTAACAGACCAATATACGGATCTTGTATCAGAGATCAAAAGTAAAGAGGCTGCGCTTGAGCAGTACAGAGTTTTGCTAAAACGTGCTAATAAGATTTCTGAGATCATTGAAATTCAGACAAAAATCGACTACATCCAGCAAGACTTAGATAGAATGAATGGTCGACGTGTGAATATCGATCGCAAAGTGGCGTATAGCGAAGTCAACATTGATCTTATCATTGTAAAGAAAGAAGTTGTCAAGGACGACGATGATGATAACACACCATCATTTGGTTCAGAATTGTTAGACTCGTTGTCTGACGGATGGGAAATTATCAAGTTTATAGTTTTGTTCTTATTACGTTTGTGGCCTTTCTTTATTTTTGGAGGTGGAGGTTATTACCTATATAAGAAGTACTTCAAAAACAAGAATAAATAAAACCAAATAAAATCATCCAATTTGCTTTTCAATACTGAATGTGAATTGGATGATTTTTTCTATTTCCTCATCAATGTGAAATGTCCTGTATATTGTTTATCAATCTCTGGTAAATCAAGCACAAACCAATAATCAGTCGACGGCATTGCATGACCATTATAATTTCCATCCCAACCTTCGATGGCATTATCTGCGCTGAATATTAATTTACTATATCTGTCATATATTCTCAAAGTTGAAGTCGAATAAACATCTAGATTTTTAATCTTCCAATTCTCTTCTCCTTGATAGAAATATCTTGGGAACTCTAAGTCTGCTATTGGAACAGTGAATTTATACGTTGAAGCACATCCTTGTTCATTGGAGACCTCTACATTATAAATTTTACCTTGTTTGACATTCTCTATTATATTTGAAGTCGTCTTCCCTACTCCATTATGATAATCGTAATATAGGATCTCATAATTGACATCGGTCAACATCTGATATATTCGATCTGTAATCTCTTCATGTGATGTGATTTGAGGTGCTCTCACAACTTCTACATTAGCGATTACAGTTTCTTCACAAACATCATTAAAAGCAGTTACTTTTACGAGAATACTAGAATCTGGAGTAATATCATAGTTTCTTTCATTGCTTGATATTATATCACCTGATATATTCCACAAAAATCTATCAACTTTTGTTTTAGAGTCAGCTTGAATGTGTACTATTTCACCCTCACAAACTATAACATCATCTATGCTCAAACCAATATGTTCAGACACAGATACTTCTATCTCAGATCCATTATTTGTACATCCATGATCTGAAATTGCTGACACACGGAAAATAGTATTTTCCTTTGGTGTTACAGTTATTTCTGTACGTCCGGAATCGATTTTTTCAAATTGAGAATTATTTGCCAATTTCTTTTCCCAAACAATTTCGTCTGCTTTTGAATAGGAAGTCTTTAATAACACACTACTATCTTTACAGATTCTAGTTTGCGAAACTTCTAAATCAACATTTTTGGTTGGCAAAATGTCGACTACAAACTGTTGGGAGAAATCAGGGCAAACTGTATTCGAAGCCCAAAATTCATAAGCAGTAAGACTTGATGGTGTATCTTCTGCTTCCAGCTTGTTTCTAGCAAAAGAGTCATCGGCATTTTTCTTCCAACCATAGTCGGAAACTGTTGAATTAATAGTCGCCTTCAAATTCATCTTACTACCTTCACAAATTAAAGATGGGACAGAATCCAGACTAACTTCAACAGGTGTTATTACTGTCGACTTTATTTCATTGGATTCTACATTATCACATATTTGTTCATCAGTCGTAACAAACTTAAAAGTAGATGAAGATTTTAACACTTCATTAATAGTCACATCATTATCTGAAATCGACATTTCATTTGTTTTTTTGTACTGGTTATCAGATTCAGATTTTATCATCAAATCACCTACAAGTGGTCTATTTGACTTCAATGTTAACTCAACACTCTCATTTTCACAAACGACATCTTTATCTACACTTAATGTCAAAATAGGTTTTCTTAAAACATTTATTTTTTTGAAAACCTCAGTAGGTTGACACTTATTCCCATAAACAGTAAATTTATATTCAGCATTATTGTCTACTATATCACGGATGCTCAAGTCTCTTTCTGAAAGTGTTTGATGATTATCCTTTGTCCATTTAAAGGTATTAACAGAAGCCAAAGATACATTAGCCGACAAATCTACTGATTGTCCTTCACATATTGTATCTGGCAGTGGTAATAGTTCTATATCGACCTTCTTTTCCACCTTTATATTTACACTCTTTTCTACATTTTCACATTTCTTTCCAGAAACAATAAAACTATATGTTGCATCTTCTGTCGGATTTGCAATAAATGATTTACCGGTTTCGTTAATATCATTACCATCTTTTTTCCATTTTAATGAATTGAATTCACTTAGAATAGCATTAGCTGTCAACTCGACACTTTCTCCTTCACAAACAATCGCCGGATCTACATTAAGCGTTACTGTCACTGGTGTTTCGACAGTGATTCTACTTGATACTTCATTAGAAGTACAGACGCTATCCGTAACAGATAAAGTGACTATAGGTTTTGTATTGTAAGAATTGTAACTTAGTGTAAATTGCTTGTTCGGAACACCATTCCAAATAGCCGTATGTGGAGAACCTTTCACCACTTTAATTTCATAATTAATTGACTGACCATCACATACAATTGTATCCAATAAAGGAGCAATAAGAATAGATTCATGGACAATCAATTCAAACTTGATAGAATCAGAGATACATTCTCTATCACTTGCTAAAAATAGATACGAAGTTGAAGTTTGTGGATTGTCGACAAGAATACTTTCACCTGTTTCATCATCTATCAAAATCCATTCAGCATCAGCAGATGTTTTTTTGTACCATTTTATATCTGAAACATCCGCATCATTTGTTTTACGCACTTTCCATTCAACTTTAATATTGCTATCATCACAAATTTCAATCGTGTCTGACAAGCCTTCACATTCAGGTGTTTTACATGGAGTCTTACACTCAATAGAGACTTTATTTGTTATAACAAAATCTTTACTACAGTCGTCTATACTTCCATTTGCAATAAATTCTTCAATTGTTTCCATTTTATCTGACAAGACTACTCGAAAATATGTTAAGCCATCAAATTCATCAGTAAACAATAGATCAGTATTGGAGTTATTCAAAGATATCCAGGTCTGTTCATCATAAGAATATTGCCAAAGCATACTGAAGTCGCTAAATTTATCCGACCATTCAGATGAAAATAAATTGATATAGTGAGACTCCAACCCACAATCATAAGCAGACTGAATTGTTTTGTTTTTATCACCATCAATTCCCAAAAATGCATGTGGAATTTTGTGCTGAACTACTTGTGATATGATATTTGAAATTGAAAAATAATCACAACCATCTGTAAGAGAGCCATTTTGAGAAATCTCTTCTGCTTTTTCTTTTGCAACCTGTTCAGAAGAACCTCCGGTAATAATCAATCTGTATACTTCATTATTCTCTGATGGAAATTCACGATGAAGATCTGTTTTATCAATACCGCTTTCTTCTGGGATAATAGTCCATGTATAGCCATCATCTGTAGAGTATTGCCATAAAAAGTAGACATTATCATATAATGATTTCCACGAATCTAATAAAGAAACATTGTTGATAGAGTAAGTCGGAATACAAGACAATTTAGTCAGATCATTGTTGACATCAATTTGAGGTTGCGGCAATTCATCTTCATCGTAACGCTGAAGAATGATATCATCAAGTGCAAAATCATTACCATTACCCCATGAACAGTTATTTGTAATGACAATTTTTAATTCATCTCCTTCTTGAGCTTCAAACTCTACCGACGCTTCCGACCATTCTCGTTCTTTATGAATGTAAAGACCTTCAGAATTTTTTTCTGAACCAGGCCAAGCTACTACTTGTGAACCTGATAGACTTTCACTTTCAAGCAAAATCGGATTATCGGGATCTTTTTCATTAAAAACTTTAAGTGTCAAACTTGGACTAAGTGGAGCATCCGACACATTAGCCACATACATAATCAAACGATATTTATGATCACCACAAATATTTAGTTTTAGTTTGTTTTCATATATATTCTCTCCTAATCCGCTTCCTCCAACATTTACTACCAACATTCCTCCATTCATATTGCCAGTATGGTCACGTCCAGGCACAAAATGATATGCTTTATTTGGATTTACACTTTTTTTATGAATAAATGCCCAATAGGTACTATTAGTTATACCATAATAACCATCCTGCAAATGATCAACATCAGCTACTTTATGACCTGGCACACTCATATTAGGGTCAGCAAAATCCCTACATACAGAATCTTCAACAACTCCGAAATCTTCTTGCCATAGAATATTCCAACTACCGCAATAAGCACTTGGTGTATTGATTAGGGGGAAAAATAAGATAAAAAATATGTATGAAAACCTATGAAATAAAGATTTCCACACTATCCATTTATTCAAAATAATTAATTTAATCCTTTCCATAATCTACAAACCATACCCGAAAGGATATGACAGATTTTCAATATTTCACATTAATATTTGATTATTAGCTTGATAAGTAGTGGTTTTTCTTAATATCCAAAGGACATATAACATTACAATAATCATATCTAGCTGAAAATCAATGCAAAATTATGTATATTATTTTATTATTACAATAAAATCGCATCAAATAAATTATTGAAATGGCTTCTTTATTTTTAATAATTAATTAATTTTATCAACTCACAAAAAATTACAATGTTTTCTTGCATAAACAAAAAAGAAAAGATTATTTTTGTACTAGAAACAAGAATTTAATTTCATAGAAGATGATAAGACTAAATGTATTTATTCAGGTTGAAGAGAAGAACCAGTCTGAGTTGTTAGGAATGGTAAAGGAGTTGGTTGAACTTTCTCAGGCCGAGAACGGATGTGTTGCATACGATGTGTTTGAAAGCTCTACTCGTTTTGACGTCATGATGATCTGCGAGACTTGGCAGGACAATGAGACTTTGGTTGCTCATACTCAGAGCGAGCACTACAAGAGAATCATGCCTAAGATCCACACTCTTGGTACTTTCAAGACAGAAAAGTTTGAGTTCTAATTTTCAGATTCTTAATATCGGCAGGCCTTTTAGCCTGCCTTTTTTGTTTTATTTAAATCTAATCGAAATTGCATAAAGTTTTCATCGCATTTGGTTCTAATATGGGCGACCGTCGACGTATGGTGGAATATGCCCTTATTCTTTGCTCCGATCTTATAGGTAAAGCTATTGGCTTGTCTGAAATCCGTTCATCTAAACCAGTTGGTTATGATTCTGACCACGAATATCTTAATGGAGTATTCTTGTTTGAAACCACTCTTGAACCAGAAGATATTCTCGCTCGTTGTATGGCTATTGAAAGAGAATTAGGAAGAGTGAGGACTCCCGGCGCCGGCTATGAAGATCGTCCTATAGATCTTGACATCCTTTTCTACGATGATGCAATTATAGAAAAAGAGAATCTGGTTGTCCCCCACCCTCGTATGCACGAGCGCAGATTCACTCTTGAACCGATGTGTGATTTGGCTCCGGATTTTGTACATCCTGTTCTTAAAAGGACAATGAAGGAATTGCTTGATGAATTGAATGCTAATTAGTTTCAAGTTTCAGGTTTCAGACTATGAATTTTACAGAGACAACATTAGGATATATCGAGTGGAATGGGTGTTACCTCATGCTCTACCGAAATAAGAAGGAGAACGATCCAAACGAAGGGAAATGGATCGGTATCGGCGGACATCTCGAAGATGGTGAGTCGCCAGATGAATGCTTTGTGAGAGAAGTTCGAGAAGAAACTGGTATTATCCTAACCAATTTTACCCAAAGAGGTGTAATTGATTTCATCTCTGACACAGCTGAGAATGAACGTATGTATCTCTATTCAGCAAGTGTCGACTCTCCTAATTTTGGAGAATGCAATGAAGGAGTACTCAAATGGATTTCGAAAAATGAAATTCTAAACCTAAATCTATGGGAAGGTGACAGACATTTCCTAATACCTCTAATCAACGGAGAAATCGATATCCGTATGAGATTGGAATATAAAGGTTGGGATTTGGTTGATGTGAAAAGAGAACAAAAGAATTAAGTCTAAGCATCTATAAATAATATAATCATGAGATATTTGAAGTTTATTTTAACGGTGGTGCTAGCTTATAAATAAGCACTTATCTTTGTAATAAAATATTAAACAAAAATTAGAAATATGAAAAAGCTATTTCTGTCGACATATATAATCGCTATTATTTCAGAATCTCGATATGAAGTTTTTTTGGGGAATTTGGAGAGAATGTATCTTTTGATGTTGATTTAGGAATGAGAGATCTTAATGATAAATTGGGATTAAAAAACTATCCAGAATGAAAAATATTAAAATTCTAATGTATTTATTG
>JAZUIF010000145.1:0-20433 GCA_045642085.1 Paludibacteraceae bacterium
ATATAATCTTCTAATCTTATTTCTTTAATCGCTTTAAAAATGTCAAATTTGGTAAATTATATATATATTTGTATCGCAAAATGTCAAATTTGATAATATGGATAATATTTACATGCTCTCAGATACAGATATTGTCAATAAAATATCTGCAAAGCTTAGAGAGCTTAGACTGAAACAAAATATTTCACGTCAGGATTTATCAATAAGCTCTGGTGTATCTGTTTCTTCTATTGTACGTATGGAGGAAGGAGAGATTAAATCTTTCGATTCTTTATTGCGAATATTAAGGACATTGGGAAAAATTGACATCTTCATTCCTCTTGTAGAGGAAGAGGAAATAAGTCCAAACGAATATTTTAAGATGCTACAATCGACAAAAAAGAAAATACGCAAACGTGCGTCAAAAAGTAATTTGACAAATAAACAGGAGGATTTAGAATGGTAGATGTGGCACAAGTAAAAATGTTCGGTCTCACAGTAGGTTTTGTGAACTGGAACGAGAAATATGGCATAGCAAGATTTGAGTATGATCCTGATTTTGTGAAAAGCGGAATCCAACCATCACCAATTCTTATGCCAGCAAGAGAAGGAAGAGTTTATAGTTTTGGAGATCTTAACAGCGAAACTTTCAAAGGCTTGCCAGGAATGTTGGCAGACTCATTGCCAGACACCTATGGCCGTGCTTTGTTTGACAAATGGCTTACACTTACAGGAAGGACATCTAGCAATACAATTGAAACTCTTTGCTTTATGGGGAAAAGATGTATGGGAGCTCTTGAATTTGAGCCTGCTATTGAGCCCACATTTAAAGAAACTAATAATATTGAAATTGAGTCCTTAGTCGACGTTGCTCGTGAAGCCCTCGCTGAAAAAGAGAGTTTTCAAACCAATCTCAGTGTTGACAAGAAGAATGCTATAGCTGACATTTTACGTTTAGGAACATCTGCTGGAGGACAGAGAGCAAAGGCGATTATCGCATATAACAAAAAAACAGGAGAGATCCGATCAGGACAGATTGACGCACCAGACGGTTTTGATTATTATCTGATAAAACTTGATGGGGTATCTTCAACTATAGGATTTAAAGAAACTGGTAATTATGGTCGACTTGAATACTCATTTTCACAACTGGTGAAAAAATGTGGTATTGAGATGACAGAATGTTCGCTGATTGAAGAAAATGGACGTGCTCATTTCCTAACTAAACGTTTTGATCGAATTGACGGAGAGAAAATTCACATGCAGACACTCTGTGGTATTGCACATTACGATTATAGATTGTTGAGGGGATATTCCTATGAGCAAGCCTTCAACGTTATGAGAGGATTAAGACTGACATATGCGGAAGCACAAGAAATGTTTCGTAGGATAGTGTTCAATATTGTAATTAGAAATCAGGATGATCATACTAAAAACATATCTTTTTTGATGGACAAGTATGGTAAGTGGAAATTGTCTCCTGCGTATGATATGTGCTACTCGTATAAACCCAATGGCACATGGACTTCAACACATCAAATGTCTGTGAATGGCAAATACGATGGTATTACACGAACGGATTTGCTTGAATTAGCGTCTCGAAACAATATCCGTAATGCTTCTCAAATTATAGATGAAGTATGTGATGTGTGTGCGACGTGGCCTGATATCGCAAAAGAATGTGGTGTACCTCATTCAATGATTGACAGATATTTTCCAAATATGCAACTTGACTTATAATATTCAAAATCTTTCTGATTTTTGCGTTGGTATAAGAATTGTATGATGATAAATACCAGCAATTATATCCAGTTTTTGCATATTTTCAGAATATTTATTTTGACAATGTCTATGAAATGTCAAATAAAATGATTAAATTCGCATCAATTTTGGTGTTATGACGGAGAATCAGCAAGATAAATTTGTATCCTTGGAGGCCAAAGTGAGAGTCTTGATTGAAAAATTCGAGGCGGAGGTCAAGAAAAACGAGGAGTTGAATGCAAAGATTAGCGAGGCAGAAAAGAAATTGCGTGATTTGACAGTTGAGAAAGATAAGTTGCAAGCACAATACGACAACTTAAAGTTAGTCAAATCCTTGAATTTCAACGAAGAGCAAGCTAAAGCTGAGAGAGATCGTTTAAGGCTAATGGTAAAAAAAATAGATAAATGTATTTCCTTGATTAAGTAATGGCAGTTCAGAAAATTACTTTAAAAGTTGCTAACGAAAGTATTGACCTTAATGTTGATCCGGTCAATGAAAAATATTTTCGTGAGGCTGCAGAGGAAATAGAACAGAAATTGATGGCGTATCAGTCAAAAAGAAAACATATGTCGATAGAAACGGCATTAAGATACGCTGTAGTTGATGCAACTGTGTCTAAGCTGATGAAGGTCGGCACAGATAGTGATTTGGAGGATAATTTAGATAGACTCCACTCTGACTTAGATGCTGTGTTATTGAAACACAGCTAATTACCATCCTTAAAAGATCATTTCGTCCAGACTCAAAATGTGAATTTTGGTAAGAGAAATGAATTTAATTTAGAATAATGGATAATATATTGATTGTAGTATTTGTGGCGTTTTTGGCAATGGTAATAGGATTTGCCATAGCATTCCTAATCAACAATACGCTATTAAAATCCCGTACAGAGGGTATCTTAAAGAAAGCTGAAGACAAGGCTAAAGTAATCGAGGACGAAGCTAATGTAAAGGCAGAGAAGACTGCTTTGGAAGGTCGTGAGAAGTACAACAAGTACAAGACCGAGTTCGAGACTCAGGTAAACCAGCGCAACCAAAAGCTTATGCAGGCAGAGCAGCGTGCAAAGCAGCGTGAGGAGCAGTTGGCTCGTCAGCAGAGTGAGTTGCAGCGTGCTAAGCAGAGTGCTGATCAGTCGCGTGAGGCTTTGGACAAGCAGAAACAGGCTTTGGAAGAGCAGTCGAAAGAGTTGGATAAGGTTATCCTTCGTCAGCAGGAACAGTTGGAAACAATCTCTGGTTTGTCTGCAGCTGAGGCCAAAGAACAGTTGATCAATTCGTTGAAGGATGAAGCTCGTACAAACGCTATGAGCTATGTCAACGACATCATGGAAGAGGCTAAGATGAACGCTAATAAGGAGGCTAAGAAGATTGTTATTCAGACAATCCAAAGAGTTGCTTCTGAGGCTGCCATCGAAAATTCAGTTACAGTATTTAATATTGACAGTGACGAGGTTAAGGGTAGAATCATCGGTCGTGAGGGTAGAAATATCCGTGCTCTAGAGGCTGCTACTGGTGTTGAAATTATCGTTGATGATACTCCAGAGGCAATCGTCCTTTCTTCATTCGACCCAGTAAGACGTGAGGTTGCTCGTCTTGCTTTGCATCAGTTGGTTACTGATGGTCGTATCCATCCAGCTCGTATCGAGGAGGTTGTCGCTAAGGTAAAGAAGCAGGTTGAGGAGGAGATCGTTGAGACAGGTCGCCGTACAACTATCGACCTAGGTGTTCACGGTCTACACGCTGATTTGATTCGTTTGATCGGTAAGATGAAATACCGTTCTTCATATGGACAGAATTTGTTGCAGCATGCGCGTGAGACTGCCAACCTATGTGCTGTGATGGCATCTGAACTTGGTTTGAATACAAAGAAGGCAAAACGTGCAGGTTTGCTTCACGATATTGGTAAGGTTTCAGATGAGGAACCAGAATTGCCACACGCAATCCTTGGTATGAAGATTGCAGAGAAATACAAGGAGAAACCAGAAATCTGCAATGCTATCGGTGCTCACCATGATGAGATCGAGATGGAGACATTGCTTGCTCCAATTGTACAGGCTTGTGACGCCATCTCAGGTGCACGTCCAGGTGCACGTCGTGAGATTGTAGAGGCTTACATCAAGAGATTGAATGATTTGGAGAAACTTCCATTGTCTTACCCTGGTGTTATTAAGACATATGCTATTCAGGCAGGACGTGAGTTGCGTGTAATCGTAGGCGCTGATAAGATCGACGACAAGCAGACAGAGACATTGTCAGCTGAAATCGCTAAGAAGATTCAGGATGAGATGACTTATCCAGGTCAGGTTAAGATCACAGTTATCCGTGAGACACGTGCGGTAAGTTTTGCTAAGTAATCAAATAGAAATCAAGTAAACTGATTTATATATTATGTTCGAAAGTTTAGGCGAAAGACTCGAAAGGTCATTCAAGATACTAAAGGGTGAAGGTAAGATCACCGAGATCAACGTTGCAGAGACTCTAAAGGATGTCCGCAAGGCATTGTTGGAGGCCGATGTAAACTATAAGATTGCAAAAAATTTCACTGATACAGTGAAGGAGAAAGCTCTTGGTCAGAACGTGTTGACAGCGGTAAAACCAGGAGAGATGATGGTCAAGATTGTCCACGATGAGTTGGTTGAGTTGATGGGTAGTGTCGCTACAGATATCAACATCAAAGGTAATCCTGCAATCATCTTGATGTCAGGTTTGCAGGGTTCTGGTAAGACAACATTCTCTGGAAAACTTGCTAACATGCTAAAGAATGAGAAGCATAAGCATCCATTGCTTGTAGCATGTGATATCTACCGTCCAGCCGCTATCGACCAGTTGAAGGTTCTTGGTGAGCAGATCGGAGTTCCTGTATATAGTGAGCCAGAAAATAAGAATGCAGTAGAGATTGCTGAGCATGCGATAGCTCAGGCAAAAGCAAATAGCTGTGATGTCGTTATCGTCGATACAGCAGGTCGTTTGGCGATCGATGAGCAGATGATGACAGAGATTGCAGCAATCAAGGCTGCAATCAATCCTCAGGAGACTTTGTTCGTTGTCGACTCAATGACAGGTCAGGACGCTGTAAATACAGCTAAGGAGTTCAACGATCGTTTGGATTTCGATGGTGTTGTTTTGACTAAGTTGGATGGTGATACACGTGGTGGTGCTGCTTTGTCAATCCGTCAGGTTGTCGACAAACCAATCAAGTTTATCGGTACAGGTGAAAAACTTGATGCTATCGATGTTTTCCATCCAAACCGTATGGCTGGTCGTATCTTGGGAATGGGAGATATCGTTTCCCTTGTCGACAGAGCACAGAAGGCAATCGATGAGAAAGAGGCATTGAAACTTCAGGAGAAGATCAAGAAGAACAACTTCGACTTCAACGATTTCTTGAGCCAGATCAACCAGATCAAGAAGATGGGTAACTTGAAGGAGTTGGCATCAATGATTCCTGGTGTTGGTAAGGCAATCAAAGATATTGATATCAAGGATGACGCATTCAAAGGTATTGAGGCAATCATCTATTCAATGACTCCAAAAGAGAGATCTAATCCAAGCATCATCGATGGTTCACGCAGACAGAGAATCGCTAAGGGTAGTGGGTCGTCTTTGCAGGATGTCAACAGATTGCTAAAGCAGTTTGAGGACACTAAGAAGATGATGAGAATGGTGACTCAGCAGAGAGGTAAATTCCCATTTGGAAGATAAAACCGTAGAGACGTCGCGTGCCGCGTCACAAAATAACGACGTTTACGCTGGAATGCGTGCCGCGTCTCAAAATATTAATGAAGATAATTAGACACATAATACTATGCAGTTAATTGACGGAAAAGCAGTTGCTGACCAGATTAAGCAGGAGATTGCAGCCGAGGTCGCAGAGATCAAGAGCAAAGGTGGTAAGACACCTCATTTGGCTGTGATTATTGTTGGTCACGACGGTGGTAGCGAGACATACGTTGCTAGCAAGGTAAAGGCTTGTGAGCAGTGTGGTTTCAAGTCTACAAGACTAAGTTTTGAGAGTGATATTACAGAGGAGCAGCTTCTTGACCAGATCAAGATGCTAAACGAGGATCCAGATGTAGACGGATTCATTGTTCAGCTACCTTTGCCAAAGCATATTTCTGAGCAGAAGGTAATCGAGGCTATCGATTATCATAAGGATGTAGACGGATTCCATCCAATCAACGTTGGCCGTACAAGCATCGGTTTGCCAGCATTCGTTTCTGCAACTCCAGCAGGTATCATGGAGCTTTTGAAGCGTTACAATATCGAGACTAGTGGAAAGCACTGTGTTGTAATTGGACGTAGTAATATCGTAGGTAAGCCTGTCGCTTCATTGATGATGCAGAAGGCATTCCCTGGTGACGCTACAGTTACAGTTTGCCACAGCCGCACTAAGAATCTTAAGGAGATTACACTTCAGGCTGACATCATCATCGCAGCTCTAGGTTCACCTAAGTTCTTGACTGCTGATATGGTAAAAGATGGCGCAGTTATCGTTGACGTCGGTACAACTCGTGTTCCAAGCACTGCTACTAAGTCTGGCTTCAAGTTGACAGGTGATGTTGATTTCGAAAACGTAGCTCCTAAGTGTAGCTTCATCACTCCAGTGCCAGGAGGTGTTGGTCCGATGACAATCTGCTCTTTGATGAAGAATACTCTTCTTGCAGGAAAGAAAGCAATTTACAAATAATTGCACAAATCATAATATAGGGCAGGGATTTAAGGACCTGCCCTTAACATTTTTAATAAATATACTATGGCTTTGTTTTACGCACCCGATATTCTTTCAACTCATAAGCTTGATGAGGAGGAATCGAATCATGCTATTAAAGTATTGAGAATGAAAGTAGGCGATTCTTTGCAGATTGTCGACGGTAAGGGTGGATACTATGAAGCTAAAATTTCTGATGCTCATCATAAGCATTGTGGGGTAGAGATTGTCGAGTCAATCTCTGAGTTTGAGAAACGTCCCTATCATTTGCATATTGCAATTGCTCCGACAAAAAACATTGAGAGATTGGAGTGGTTTGTGGAAAAGGCAACAGAGATTGGTATAAATGAAATCACACCGATTATCTGTGAGCATTCTGAACGTAAAATCGTAAAGATTGACCGATTGGATAAGATTGCGGTATCGGCGATGAAGCAGTCAAAAAAGGCATATCTGCCAGTCATCAACGAACCGGTAAGTATGTTAGAATTCGTCTCTAAATGTAAAGAGACGCAGAAATTTATAGCTCACTGTATGTCAGACTCTGAAAGAACTGATTTGTCAGCAGCCTATACACCAGGTTGTGATGCTGTTGTACTAATTGGTCCGGAAGGAGATTTTAGTCCAGCGGAGCTTAAAGAATCGTTGAGCCATGGATTTGTGCCAGTCGTAATGGGGCAGAGTAGACTACGTACAGAGACAGCAGGAGTAGTGGCGGTTCATACCGTTGTTTTGCTAAACGATATGTCCAAATAATGCGAAAAATAAACAAACCCAAAAGAGAAAAGTATGGAAACAAAAGATGTTTTGATTGATGTGGCTCGCACATTGTTTGCGACAAAAGGTTATGCCAATACATCTATGAATGATATTGCTAATGCGGCTAATAAAGGTCGACGTACACTTTATACTTATTTCAAGAATAAGGATGAGGTGTTCTATGCAGTTATCCGTGCTGAAACTCTTACTTTACGTGATTATTTCAAACAGTTTTTGAGTAATCCGTCTAAACCACCTTTGGATAGACTTATGGATTATATCTATGTCCGTTTAAGTGCTATTCGAGATGTTGTAAATCGCAATGGTGGATTGTCTGCTGAATTTTTCCAGAATCAGAATCTTGTTGAGCGAGTAAGACGCCGCTTGGATTTTAGTGAACGTAATTATCTTCGTTCTTTGTTAGAAGAGGGTATTGCTGATGGAAGTATAGATGTTGTGGATACAACGCTTGCTGCTTTGGTATTGCAAAGTGCATTGAAAGGTATGGAGTTGCCATATATACGTGGTGAGTTCGCTTTAGAAATTGCTAAGAAGAAAGATTTGCTTTCTGCATTCTTGAAGAAAGGATTTGAGGCGAGAAGATGAAACCGTAGGTTGGTTTCGAATCCCGGATTGTATATACGTTCAGATATGACGCTTTTGGGTGTTAACAAAGTCTCGATATCCAAAGAAATCTCATTGATGTCCTTATGACACGACTGTTTGGTGCTTGATATGATAAAATCAGTTTTTCTTTATACGTTCGCCCCCCCGTTTTTGTTTTGAAGAATGTGTTGGGTCTTTCCGCCCTTAACAATCCTCATTTTGGATAACTTCTATATAATCTACCAAAATATTCATGATATATTTCTAATGACTTTTGTGTATATGATGAAAACAATGTAAATTTACCGATGAGAAAAATAATCTAAGATTAATTTTATACGTTTGTAAATGAAAAAGAAATTTGTTTTGGCTGGTATGGTTGCCGCAGGGTTGATTGCGACGGCATCTCAAACAAAGATGGTTGTATACAATTATGATGGTACAACATATGAGGTTGATGTCGACAAAGTTAAAAATGTGGTTTTTGAAGAGTCGCCTGAACTTGTTGTTCCTGAAGAAAACTTGGACAGCTGTCAGACTGTAAAACTAGAAGAGTCTGAACTAAAGTTTAATTTTGATGAGAATTCTATGACAGCAGTTGTTTCCGGTTTTGATAAATCAAAAATCGGAGCTGATCTTGTGATTCCTTGTTTTGTGGAGAAGGAGGGTAAGGAATACAAGGTGACGTCTATTGCATCGGCGGCACTTCAGCAAGCAGAGGTTGTCAATTTGACTATTGGAAACACCGTTACTTCTATCGGAACGTATTCTTTCTCATACATGAAGAAATTGGAGAAGATTGTTTTCCCAACTAATCTTGAAGTGATACCATATCATGCGTTTCTTCAAACTAACAATCTTTATGATATTACATTCCCAAAAAATCTAAGGGTACTTGAAAATGGTTGCTTTCAAGATATCAATGTTTATGGAAAAGCAAGGAAATTAGTACTTCCTTCAACTGTAGAGAAAATAGGAGAGACTTCATTTGGTTCAACCGGTTATGAGGAGATAACTATTCCTAAGGGATGTGTCGTAGAGAGTAATTCTTTTTATGGATGTAGAAATTTGTTGAAAATCGTTGTTGACCCTGATGATCCAAATTATAGCAATTATGACAATTGCTTGTATAATAAGGATCAGACGGTGCTTGTCTTCTGTCCTGGAGGTAAGTCGTCTGTTAAATTCCCAAGTACAGTCACAGAAGTTGCAAAATATGGATTTGCAGCAAATGATTCATTGAAGTCAATTGTGTTGCCGAATACAATCACAAAAATGGGTGATTATGTTTTTGGTATATGCTATGGCTTGGAGTCGGTTGTTTTGCCTGAATCATTAACTGAATTGCCAACAAGAGCATTCTCTTCATGTTATAGATTGAAAGATGTCACATTGCCGTCAAAGTTGAAAGTCATCAATGATGATGCGTTTGTAGATTGTGACAATATGATTACGATTACGATTCCGAATACAGTTGAGAAGATCGGTGATAATGTATTTAAGTATTGTGAAAAGTTGGATAGTGTGATTATCCCTAACTCGGTTAAATCACTTGGTGTTGCAGTGTTTAGCAATTGTCCTTCTTTGCGTTATGTCGTACTTCCAGAAGAACTTGAGACAATACCTGCCAATACATTCTTCCCTTGCAAGAAATTGGAGACTGTTGTGATGCCTAAGAAAGTTAAAAAGATTGATACTCATGCATTTCAGACATGTCAAAGCCTAACTAAGATTGAAATTCCAAATACAGTTACTACAATTGGAGAGAGTGCGTTTGGATCATGTGCTGATACGGTAATTATCATTCCGAACTCGGTTACATCAATCGGTAAGAGTGCGTTTAGCGGATGCAGTAATGTTAAACGTATTGAAATCCCTTCTTCAATCAAGACATTGCCATACAGAGTATTTGCAGGATGTAGTGCTTTGGAATCGGTTGTGATTCCGTCATCTGTTACATCAATTGATGGTTCTGCTTTTGCGGATTGTAGATCATTGAAGAGTATTGTAGTCGAGGATGATAATCCTAACTACAAATCAGTTGGCGGCATTGTCTATGATAAGGATATGACATCCATTGTCATTTGTCCTGCTGGATTAGATAGTGTTGTTATTCCTGAGACAATTATAGAGATTTCTGATAACTTGTTCGAGGGCTTTAAATTGAAAAGTCTAACTATTCCTAGTTCAGTTACCAAGATCGGTTCAAGTGCATTTTTTGAGGCTTCTATTGATGCCCTTAGCATTCCTGCAACAGTAAAGACTATTGGTGATGATGTATTCGTTTCTGCTTCAATCAAGAATCTTGTTTTTGAGGGAGCCACTGAGTTAGGAAAGGATGTGTTTAATAGATCTAAAATAGTTAATTTGACGCTGCCAAGTTCTGTTACTGAGATTTCGGAAGATATGTTTGAATATTGTAGTGCTCTAGAGACGATCGTGTTCCCTGCAACATTGAAATCTATTCCTGACAATGCATTTAGATTTTGTTTTGATTTGAAGCGAATCTCTGTCTCTGAGGATTGTGAGGTGTCATCTAAAGCATTTCTTATGCCAGACAGAGTAGAGATCATCAGATACTAATCAATGTGTTTAATTGAAAATTAAAAAACAAAAAATCAGCTCTCAAAGCTGATTTTTTGTTTTTATTACTGATTTGTTAGTCTCAGCAGTTAGAGAAATTATAAAACTGCTAAATTACAATATACGCCTCAAATACCGTCTTCTCTTCAATAGGAGTTAGTGGAATAAAACCTTTTGATATCCTGCCGTTGGTTATTGCCGACGGGAAAGTATTAGCTTGTTCCAAACGCCATTTCCTTAACTCATCTGCATTGTTCAATCGTGTGATGGCATAATACCCGGTTTTGCCGGACTCTACGTATTTGTCGAACAGTTTTCTGGCTACAATTCCCATTGTATGACGGACGTTGATCTCCACACACGGATGGATTTTACCTTTGCCTGCCATCATGTCGACTCCAATCACATTATTGCCTTTTATCTCGTCTTTTCTTTCTTGCAAGTAGTGGCAATAGAAATCAATGATTTTATCTAATTGCTTGTAGTCAGCATATTTGCATATCTCGTTTCTTAGAATTTCATCTGAAGCCAATATATTTTGCTTATAGGCTCCGTGTTCGTCGGTCGTGAAGATGGAATATCCGGCAAACTGCCATTTGTCTTCAATGAATTCAAACTCGATTGCAAAGTCAATCTCTTTTTCGAAGAAAGATTCCACCATCACAAATCCTTGACTATCGATAATTTTCAGAATTCGCTTTTCCTCTTTTGAGTCAAGATTATCAATGAAAAATACTCCTCTTCCAGAGCTCGACCATGGGGCTTTGACAACTATTTTCCCAAACTCAGTATTGATTTTACGTATCTCTTCAATTGAATCAACCTTTTGAGAAACAAAACCGGAATATAAACCTTCTGTTTTAAGTCGACTTAGAGCGTCTTGTGTTTGCTCTCTGCTTGAGAATATTTTTGTACGTTGTATGATAGATGCAATATCTTCTCCGTCGATTTTTGTCGTATTGGTGACTCTGCAAATGGTGTTGTCTATTCCCCATGGAGTCAGACATTTTTCTTCCTTCAGATGCTTATAATCGTCGATTGATGTGATTTTGGATTTTATATTTGGATTTATCTTGTCGACGACAGACAACCAATCTTTGTCTGTAATCTCAGGTAGGATGACTTTGTCTTCATTGGCGGAATACCATAAGGGTAGGGTACTTAGGTCCTTGCCAAACTGTTGAATCTGTGGCTTGGGCGTATAGATTCCATTTTCAAGTGCAAGTGCGGAATCGTGTTCTGGATTGAAAATGTGGAATTTGGTTGCCATTATTTATCTTTGTTCCAAGCCACAAGGGACTGCTCCTACAGCCCAAACCATTACAAAGTCATCGAACACTTTGTATTCCATTTTGATATCTCTGACTGTGTTGTCTTTGATGACGTTGCAGTGCATTTCACCTTCCTTGTCTAATAGAAATGGCAAAACACAAAGATGTTCATCAAAATAGATGCCTTTTTCATCAAGTAGTTTGTAGGCAGTCTCCTTTGCCGACCATAACAGATGCAACTGAACAGAACGGATTTCTGCGTCTTCTGAAAGATAATCTAATTCAGATTGAGTGCAATATTTATGCTTTACTCTCTCAACTGTTTTACCAAACACCTCAATGTCGATAGCTACACGTTGGTTTTCATCAGCGATAACAGCTATATAATCTCTGGTGTGTGATATGCTGATCTCTTTATTGCTGTCGAGAAGATATGGTCTGCCGCTCTCAAGATATTCCACACGTTGACCTGCTCCTGCTATGATGTCGATAAGCAGACGCGCACATAGATACTCTTTTTTGCGTTTCTCGTATTTGATAGATTCCATTCTTTCTTTGTGCACATCTTGCACTCCGGGAGCAAAAAAAAGAAGTGTCTCTTCAATGCTCTCTTCTGATTTCCAGATTAGAATCTCAACGTTGTCTTCGAGTCGCCAGAATATCATTATTTCTTCTTGCTAAGGATTAGTTTTGTAAGATAAACGAAAGCTGCATCCACTAAAATGAAATAAAGTAGGTCTCGGCTATCAATCACTCCACGGCTCATTCCGTCGTAGTGTGAGCTGATACCGAGTGAACTTACTAATGTCTGCTCTTCTCCGCTAATAAGTAGTGAAGAGATAAGGTCGAAACCATAGAAGAATGCAAAAGATAGCAATGCTGCACAGATGAATGCAACGATTTGATTATCTGTAAGGGATGATGTGAATAAACCGATCGCTACGTATATTGTAGCTAGGAAGAATAATCCGATAAATGACCCCCAAATACCACCGGTGTCTATATTTCCGACAGGGTCTGCCATTGCCCAAATTGAGAAGAAATAGACTAATGTTGGTACAAGTGAGAATATCACAAGTAATATTCCAGCAAAATATTTCGACAATACGATTTCTAGTTTACTTACTGGATGTGTCATCAACAATTCGATAGTGCCGGTGCGTTTCTCATCAGAGAAAAGACGCATTGTCACTGCTGGTACAAGGAATAGATACAACCATGGTGCCATCACGAATAATCCATCGATGTTGGCGTATCCACTGTCAAGCACGTTGTATTCTCCTGGAAATACCCATAGGAATAGTCCTGTCATCAACAAGAACACTCCAACTACGATATAACCAGTAGCTGACGCGAAAAAGCAAGAAAACTCTTTTTTTAATAATACCGATATTGCCATTCTTATTTATAAAACTTCATAGAGACGCAGCATAGCCACGTCTCTATTCATTTGTTATTTGTTGTTAGCATCAAGTTTAGCAGCCTGAGCTTTAGCATTTTCAACTATCTTATCACCATTTGCTGTAGCTTCCTGCACAAGTTTAGCTTGTTGCTCTTTTGCTTTCTTTACAAGGCCATCACCTGTCTTTTTAGCAATAGCTTTCTTGGCTGGATTATTTCCCGCATCACTCTGCAATTTTGCAGATTGTGCTTCAGCTTCAGATACTAATTTGTCTCCACTCTTCTGAGCTGTCTCAATTAATTTAGTACGCTGGCTCTCCGCATCAGCAATCATTTTTGCTTTCTGCTTTTCAACTGCTTCGTTGACTTTTGTTTTAACCTCTTCTACTTTAGCCTTAGCCTCTTCTACTTTCTCTGTTACTTTTTCAGTGACTTTTTCTTTAGCATTAGCAAGCATGTCGGCTGTAGAAATTTTAACTTCTGGCTTGTCAAAAGTACCACCTACGTTGACGTCGAAACCAATCTTATCGATTATCTTTCCAGCCTTGCCTGGCACCTCTTTTGGAAGGATGATTTTTGCCACATATCCTAAAGTTCTATCCAAACCAGACCAACCAGATACGTTTACTGAAGCATGGTTGACTAATGTCTCGAATGGATCTATCTCTAGTTTTCCATCTGTGATTATGAACGAGATGTTCAAATCCTTGAATTGTGGATCTTTCAACGCTGCAAGACCAACCTTATCTGCGACTTTAGTGAATGCTGGTACGTTAGTCAAGCCCATGTTGGCTGTCTTGAATGTGCCCTTAGCGTTGATCGTCGGCATGATAGGGGATAGGTCTTTACCGTTGATTGCAGTAGAGAATTTTCCAGACATGCTGAATTTGCCAGATGCGTCAGAGAATAGAGGAACAAGACGGTGTGCTGTTCTTACCTTTGTGAACACTTCGCTCAAGTTCATGTCACTGACATTTACATCAGCTGCTGCTTTTGGCTTCAATGAGTCTCTTCCATCAAACTCTCCGCTTGCAGTAAATGAACCACCCATTGTGTTTGCTGACAATGAATTGAGTTTTGCTACTGCATCCTTCAATGAAATATTACCCTTGAAATTGTCAATTTCAATCTTGTCATAAATGATCTTGTTCATTCCCACGTTCATCTTGAAATCAATGTTGTTAGGGATGACAAGTGGCTCTTCTGATTCTGCAACAGGAGCTTCATCAAGTTCTTTCTCCTCTGGAGCTCCAATAATCTCGTTTACGTTCATGTAAGATGAGTTGATTCCCAACTCTCCATGAATCTCCTCATTACGTAGCACGTACTGAAGGAAGTGTGTTAGCTTACCATTTACAGAGATATCGCTCTTGCCAAGTTTCAAATCTGCGTTAAGACCAACATTCTGAGTTGTGAAATCAAGGTTTGCTTTCCCAATCTCGATATTGTAATCTACGCCTTTCTGAGTCAAAATGAAATCGCTAAGACCAAGTGAACCGTCGACTTTGAACTTGTCATATTGCTCTTTCTCAACGTATGACATCAAACCTGCTGCGTCCAAATCTGCAGATAGTTTACCCTGTAGTCTTGCGTCGTCGATATGAACAACCTCGCTAATTTTTTGCAAATCAATCAAACCTTTTGCTGTGAATGCAAAATCAGGATCTGAAATCAATTTCTTCAACTTGGCAGTGACGCTGAATGGATTGCCAGCAAGATTGAATCCGAATTTGTTTATGTCGACAGTGACATTGTCGGCAGTACCCTGAGTGTTTTTAGCGTTGATGGCTACGTTGATATCCTTCAATGCACTTGGAAGATCAGGATATTTGAACATTGCTTCTGAAATACCCAAATCAACATTGAATGAAGGTAAAATGTCGCCATACATCTTTCCTTTAGCTTCTGCACTTAGATTTACCTTTCCTGAAGTCTGTATGCTTTGGAAATCCTCCTTGTACATAGCTGGGATAAGTGAAAGGATATGCTTAAATTCGATGTTTGGAGTCGACAATTTGACATCCATATCGATAATAGTATCAACAAGCTGAACGAATCCATCGAATGAGGCACTAATCTCATTCAATGAAATATTGTTCTGACCGAATGTATATTTGTTATTTTCTAGGTCAGCTTCGACATTGACATCAGCCTTGATGTTGGCTTCTGATAAGTATGGTACACCACTTTGACGAACTGTAACTTTTTCAATTCCAAGAGCAGACTTGATTTTGGAAACAGCATCACTTACTTTGCCATTCATTGTCATGTTGAAATTCTCAACGTTTGCTCCAAGATTAGAAGAGTCTGCGTATGCAACCTTTCCTACATTTAGACTTAACTCATCGATATTAGCTAGAGTAGAAAGACTAAGGTCAAGGTCTCCTTTCATGTTGATGTCAGCCTTTTCAATATTGGCTACCATACGTGAAGGCATATCGTTATACTTCACATTTAGATTTTCAACTGTGATTTTTTCAAGAGCTAGCTTAATGTTAGAAGACGATGTGTCTTCCTCAGCGACCTCTGTAGAATCAGACACCATGATATCCCAGTTTGCTCGGCCAAGTGTGTCGACAATAGCATTAAGGTAAGCATCTTTCAACTGTACTTTGTTGATTTGGTAGCTCTCAGAAAGCAAACTAGAGACGTTTACCACTACAGTTAGCTCTCCTACGTTTGCTAAAGTGTCGCCTGCAAAATGATCTTTGCCTATAATGCCGAATTTCTCAGCAGTTACACTTGCATTGGGGAAATTCTTAAAGAAAGAAATCGATACATCGTCAAGATATACCTCTGCATTCAACATGTCGTTGATTGTTACGACTGCAATGTCTTTTGCTTTGTCTTTCAACAAGATAGGAGATATGAGCAATAGACCTGCTAGTGCTGCTATGACTCCACCGAAAATTTTTAGTGCCTTTTTCATTTCAATTGAAATTTAACTATGCAAAATTAATAAATTTTTGGTTTATGACACTTAATTATAGGGAATTATATGATTTGTGCTGATTAATGTGTAAAAGAAAAAGCCGTTGAGATTTTACTCACGGCTTTTTGAAAAATCATAATATTATTTTTTGGCGGACAATGGTTTTGCCAAGAATGTCGTCTTTCTATTCTTTTTATTTCTGAGTGATCATATCCAATGTCTTTGAACAATTGATAGTCAAAGAACTAGGTACGACGCTGCTCTCTAGCTTGCCATCTTTTACACATTTCATAGCTTCCTCTATTTCTCCACAGAAACCATTTTTAGTCACAGTGTCGGCGAATCTTTCTCTTGTGCCTTCGATACTTTCAAAAATACATTCGTCGGCCCATTGAGAATGTGGCAATATGATTTTTCCTTTTTCTCCATAGACGATGAGATTCTCATCTATCTTTGTCTCTATCGTTGCTGTAATGTCAATCAAACAATCTCCAGCTCGCATAGAGATATGGTCGGTTGTGTCGACTCCGGTGTGCGAATATCTAGCCTGGCAATTTATGTCAGTTACGTTTTCGCCTACTAAGAATGTGGTGATCTGATAGCCATAGACACCAAGGTCAAGTGCTGCACCACCTCCTAACTCCTTGCTAAAGAAACGGTTGTCTGCTGCAAACTGATATCTATTTCCAATCTGAAGCTGAGCCATGACTGGTTTGCCTATCTTGCCTTCTGCAATCCACTCTTTAGCCTTCAATACTGCAGGTAGGAATCGGCTCCACATAGCTTCCATTAAGAATGTTTTTTTCTCTTTGGCAAGAGCGAAAACCTCCTCGGCTTCTTTTGCGTTCATACACATTGTTTTTTCGCAAAGCACTGGAATCTGCTTTCCGATGCAGAGTTTTATCAACTGAGCATGTGTGTTGTGTGTAGTGGCGATATATGCTGCGTCTGGCTTGATTGTGTCAAGCATCTCTTCGTAGTTGCCAAACGATTTTTCAATGCCTAATTTTTTAGCAAAAGCTTCTGCTCTTTCTGCACTTCGACTACCAACTGCTGCGATTTCGCAACCATTGATGTGGCTTACAGCATCTACAAACTTCTCAGCAATGTTTCCTGCTCCGAGAATGACGAATCTGAACTTCTCCATTTTTTATTATTTAAGTGTTCGTAATCATTTTTATTTAGAATGCTATCCATTCTTTATACAAAGATATACAAAATGATAAAAGCTATGCCCAAAATACATTCTTTAATTAAGTTTTTTACCTTATAATATCTATTCTGCTGCGAAACATTATTCCATAAATTTGCCTTGTCCTAGATTTGTTTAACTTTGTTTCAGTTAAAATATTGAATTAATTATTTTAAAAAGTTTTGTATGAAAACAGATGTAAAGTATTTTGCACAATTTATTGCAGCTGCAATTTGGGCTGATGGAGATTTCCAGGAAACAGAGAAATGTATGTTAAGAGAGATTCAGCTTGGTTTTGATTTGCCTATTGCTGATGTTGAATACATTCTTGCAGAGTATAATTCTTTAAGTGAAGAACAAGTTTCTGATTCTTTGATTGAAGCGGCGAAGAATGTTGATCCTTCAGAGAGAATGATGATTCTTGATATTGTTTTGCAATTCATCATTTCAGATGGTGTTCTTTCTGTTAATGAGGTAAGTAATTATTATTCACTTGCTTCAATTTTAGGTGTTACTGAAGATGAAGCAGACCAGTTGCTAGATGAAACAATAGAGACATACGGAGATATTGTTATTGAAAATGAAGAGTGACATGTTGCTCTAGTTGATTTTGATTTAGTACTGGTGCGATAAAATCGCACTGTTATTAAAAATCATCAAATAAAGTGAGTTCTTTGATATTTTGTTTTTGAAAGGTTGGCCCTTTGGGCTTGGTGATTAGGTCTTTTAAATCTACTCTTTCGAGTGCAGAGATCCTTATCAACGTAGCCACTTCGGTAATTGAATAGGGGCTTTTGTAGTCGGCTTTGATTCTTGCTATAATAAGGTATGCAATAATTGCCACCCAAAGATGAGTCTTTACTGCGTTCTCGGAATATCCCCATAAGGTCTTTACAACGATGTTCTGCTTGATCCACTTGAAGAACACTTCAATATCCCATCTGTGACGATATAGGTTTGCAACCTCTAAAGCACTTATCTCAAAGTTATTGGTTATAAACTCCACATCGTCGCCGGTTTCCGAATCATGATATGTCACCATACGGATAGGCTCTGGATAGAGTTTCTTAGACTTGTAGGTGGTAAGTTTTATGGTAAAGTCGCCATTGATTCCTGAGTTTGGATCAAAATCATAACGATGCTCAATGACATCATATTTCATGTTATCCTTGGGGCGACTTACCCAATATGCTCCGGCGACATGGAAACGATACAAAGCCAGAAAATCAACATATGCTTTATCCATCATATAGAACGCAAGTGCCTCAGGTTCAATCTTGTCCAGCTCGTTACTATCATGCCATTTGCCATCGGTTATATGAATGCTTGCTGGTATGCTGCCACGTAAATCAAGTAATGTGTGCATCTTGACTGCACCCTTACTGTATTTCCCCAAGGCCCATGCAGCAAGTACGATGCTTGTCGAAATAGTGGTAGAGTCCAGAGCATAGAGAACATTGTCTATCGTTATCTCTGCGATTTTAGCATTGGAATACATGGGGCGGACTATGCTGATGAGATGCATTCCTAGTTCTTCATAGATGCGGTAGTCACGGTTTTCATTAGCACGGGACAAGGATGTGTGGGTGACACTTTTACGTATGCCCAGATGATAAAGGATTCCGCGATGTGCATCAAGACACATACAGATGTCTCGCAATGAATCACATCCTGTAATCTGACCAAAGAGTAGATGAAGGAGCTGATTGTAACAGTTGAGATCCTTTGTATGAAAGTCTCCCTTGTACTTCTTAACGAGTTTATCAAACTGATAACGAGGAAGGAAGTCAATGACTTGAGCGAAGATATATTTGCCGATATTCATAATTTCACAGGGTTGACCTGCAAAATTA
Organism: Paludibacteraceae bacterium; assembly: GCA_045642085.1. Classification (GTDB taxonomy): domain Bacteria; phylum Bacteroidota; class Bacteroidia; order Bacteroidales; family Paludibacteraceae; genus UBA1723. Next base: position 19,046 of record JAZUIF010000145.1, read on the forward strand.
CCCAAACCATTTCAAATCAAAAAAACAAAGAACACTTATAAATAATTGAATATTAAATATATAAATGTGGTCTTGCGAAATTTATCGCACCACTAGTAATTTTGATTTATAACTTATAATATTTTGATTATGGGAAATGTAGAATACTATAAAAAGCAAATAATCGACTTGCGTGAAAGAGTTAAAAGAGAGCAAGAAGCGAAGAAACGAGATAATGAGAGTTATGCAAGATTGATAAAATCTGCTACTTTGTCTTCTTCAAAAGCTTCCTACAAAAAGAATAAGATAGATAAAGCTGCGAGTCATGACCGAGCCATTGCTAATTTGAAAGAATCAATAGCCCGTGCTCAACTGTCTTTGGCTCAAGCAAGAAAAAAATAAATTTCGCATCAACTATATATAGCGGATTGTGTTTTCTGAAAATTGAATTGATAGTTTTACGTGCAATTAATTTCGATTGAAATACAATTCGTTCTTTTGAAAATATGCTTTAAGTTTCAAATATTTGAATTCTGAAACTTGAACCTAACAAAAAGCAGCAACCATTTCCATGATTGCTGCTTTTTTGATGTTATTAAGAGATAATCATTTTTCCCACCTTAATCTATAAATATAGCCTGGTTCTGGATTAATTTTTGTATGATAGTATAGTTTATGATCTTTGTCGAAGGCAACTGATTCTATAAATTCAAAATCTCCGTCTATTTGAGACACAATCTTTTTTCTCTCAAAATAAGCTGGCTTGGAATAATTAGAATCTTTATATGATAGCAATACTCTAAATACAAGCACGTCAATGGGTGAGTCTAAACGTGAGCTTATCCACGGTTTTGCCGTATTGTCGTTGTCTTCGTTTGTGGTTTTGATATTGATGACTGTACATTCATTATATTTCAATGGATGATTGAAAATTATCTTGGCTACATCCCATTCGTTTTTATCGGAATTGTGAATGAGCGGACTGATTTCATGTGAAATAGATTCGATTTTTGGCGGAACGGAACCTGTCCATTTGAAATTATATGGTATCTCAGTCAAAAATAGTCTTTTACATTGAATTGTGCGATATACTTCAAAAGTGGATTTGACTCCATCTGATGTTTTGAATATCAAGAAAGTGGAAATTCTTTTGTACTCTTCTGTTGAATTTTCGTTAATGAATTTGTTGATTGCTACTAATATCTGTATGGCTACAACCAACAGACATATAAAAGTCGGAGGCCAAGCGGTCTTAGGAAGACAATACAGCTTTGCAACTCCTTGGCCCACAGAACGACATGGCTACGATCCGACTTCAAGAAAGTGGAAATTCTTTTGTACTCTTCTGTTGAATTTTCGTTAATGAATTTGTTGATTGCTACTAATATCTGTATGGCTACAACCAACAG